>JBBRNH010000029.1:0-57135 GCA_038230415.1 Cytophagales bacterium
AGTGAGTTTCTGCCGCCGATGCCGATGAACTGTGCCGAGAAACACCTCTCGGCTTCGGTCTTGAAAAAATACGATGACCGGCGCGTGATTATCGGGCGCGTTGCCAACTTAACCCAACCTAAAAATGGAAGGGGAATGTGTCAGTTTCGCAATCAGTGCGATCAGGGCTGCCCGTATGGCGGGTATTTCAGCACCAACGCGGCCACGTTGCCCGTTGCGATGGCAACCGGACGGCTCACCCTGCGGCCCCACAGCATTGTTACCGAGGTGATATACGACGAGACCAAAAAACGGGCTAAAGGCGTGCGGGTGCTGGATGCTGAAACGAAGCAGACCTACGAGTACTTCTCGAAAATCATCTTCGTGAACGCCAGTACCATTTCATCCACGATGTTGCTCCTGCGCTCCATCTCATCCCGCTTTCCCAACGGCCTCGGCAATGATTCGGGCGAGTTGGGCCGAAATTTGGTTACGCACTCGAAAATCACGGTTCGCGGGCAGTACGACGGTTTCTTGGACAGCTACACATACGGACGACGTGCCAACGGTATCTACGTGCCGAGGTTCCGCAACGTGACCGAACAGCACCCCAATTTTCGGCGCGGCTACAACTATCAGGGCGGGGCCGGGCGACCGCGTGCCAACGGTGATGATGCTGACCTGGGTTTCGGGGCCGATTTTAAAGAGAGCCTGACCCAACCCGCGCCCTACTGGAGTGTGCAACTGACGGCCTTTGGTGAGCAACTGCCCGACGCGCAAAACCGCGTTGGCCTGAGCAAAACCGTTGTGGATAAGTGGGGCATGGCCGCACCCGAAATCACGTGGGAATGGCAGGACAACGACCGGGCAATGATGGCTGATGCCCTACGCGAAGGTGCCGCCATGCTCGAATCGGCGGGTTGCCAGCGCATTGTGGCCGACCCCATCAGCCAAATCCGCTCGACGGTGCATGAGCAGGGAACCGCCCGGATGGGCCGCGACCCGAAAACGTCAGTCCTGAGCAGTTTTAACCAGATTCACGCCGTGCCGAATGTGTTTGTGACCGACGGCAGCAGCATGGCTTCGGGGTCGTGCGTGAATCCATCGCTGACGTTTATGGCCCTCACCGCACGAGCCTGCGCCTACGTCGTTGCCAAAAGCAAACGCGGGGAGTTGTGACAAAATCGCTGTCTAATGCCCACCTGTTCGTTATCGTTTTTGCCCAGTTTGCCGGTACGTCACTCTGGTTTGCCGGCAACGCCATCCTGCCCGATCTGGAACCCCTCCTCCGGCAAACCAACGGCCTGATTCCGGGGCTGAACGGCTGGCTTACGTCGGCGGTGCAACTTGGGTTTATTTCGGGAACGTTGCTCTACGCCCTCTTTGCCCTACCCGACCGTTTCCCCACGACCCGCGTTTTTCTGATTTCGGTGAGTTTGGCGGCTTTGGCAAACGTCGGCTGGCTGGCCGTGCCGCTCCGGGCCGAAACGGTATTGGTCAGTCGGTTTCTGACTGGTTTTTTTCTGGCCGGGGTCTATCCGGTGGGGATGAAAATATCGGCAGACTGGTTTCGGCCCGTTTTGGGCCGGGCAATGGGCTTTCTGGTTGGGGCGTTGGCGTTAGGAACGGCTTTTCCGCACCTGATTCGGGGGGTTGGTGCCACGTTGCCGTTTCGGGGGGTGTTGCTGGCCGTGAGTGCGTTGGCCGTGTTCGGTGGTATCGTGTTATTCTTGACCATTCCAAGCAAGCCCGTGCTGTTGCAAACCAACCGGCTGCGGCTCGGTGTGGTTCGGGAGTTATTCCGGCCTTCGGCGTTTCGCCCGGCATTGTGGGGCTATTTTGGGCATCTCTGGGAAATTTATACGCTTTGGGCGTTTCTGCCGATACTCGTCACGCTTTATGCCGGTCAACATCCCGAAGCAGGTATCAACGTATCTGTCTGGGTGTTTTTTGCCATTGCTGCCGGGTTTGTCGGCTGCGTGGCCGGGGGCTACCGGGCCTTGCGGGTGGGCAGCGAGCGCGTAGGCCGGGGGCAGTTGGCGGCCTCGGCAACGTGCATTCTGTTGGCTCCGTTGCTGTTTTTGGGGCCGGGCTGGTTATTCGGGGCGTTTTTGTTAGTGTGGGGTGCCGTTGCCGCCGGTGACTCTCCGCAGTTTACCACGCTGATTGCCAACAACGCCCCGCTTCAAAACCGGGGTAGTTTGCTGACCCTCGTTACCTGCATTGGCTTCTCGATTACCGTTATCTCTATTCAGACAATGGCCTGGTTTGCCAGTGTGGTAGGGCCGTCGGTCTGGCAATTCTGGCTCATGCTGCCCGGCGTGTTGCTGGGGCTGTGGGGGAGTTGGCAGAAGGGGCGATGAAGTAAGGTACTGCCTGCCAGTAACAAAAAAACGCACGTCGGTATCTGGCCGCTGTGCGTTTGGTCTATGTAAGAGGTAGCTGTTTAGAGAAAGCGGTTAAAGAGACACAGCTTCGGGGGTGACGGTCTTTTTAAGGTTGTTGAGTGCGCCAAAAATCAGGTTATAGACTGACTGAATATTGATCTGCATGAGGGTCGAGATTTCTTCGTTGCTCATATTCTGAAAATACCGCAGGTAAACCGCTTCGCGCTGCCGGCGGGGGAGTTGATCCAGTGCCTGATGCAAAAAGCCGTGCCGGTGCGTTTCTTCTTCCTGTGCAATCAGGGTGGCTTCGTGGGCGGGGGCGCAACCGGGCAGCAAGTCGGTCTGAACGTCGTCGTGGCTGCTGATTTTCTGCTCGGCGGTCAGGTGCCGAACGAGCTTGCGCTTGATGGAAGCCATCAGATAAAACCGTACTGACGTAGTGGGGCCAATGTTTTGCCGGTGCCGCCAAAGTTCGGCAAACAGATCATGGATGCAGTCTTTGATCAAGGGCCGATCCTGGGCGAAGTGGGTGCAATAATGATAGAGTACCTGAACGTACTCCTGATACAGGCAGGCGAAGGAGGCTTCGTTACCGCTGCGGAACTGATCCCAGAGCAGTTCTTCGTTCAAACCGGAGGTAGCACGACGACGAGACATAAGTAAGTTAGGATATAGAGATTGGTTAGGCAGTGCGGTAAACATACCACTAAATAATTGAAGAATAAAAGGATTTAATGAAAAAATAGCAAGTGGCTCGTTTTTACACAACCAAGGGCGAAAAAGTAAACGTCTGTCCGTTAAAAAGCCCCTTATCACTAAGCTTAAGGGCCGGAATCACCAACAGGGCCATGAACGAAAGCGTCATAAACGGTGCCGCCAATGAACTCCCCAACTCAGCCTTCACAAACTGATCTAAGGTCGAATACGCCGACGCAACGGCGTAGCCATCGGCATCGGTCATCAGTCCGGCAATGGGCAGTTTTATGAGTGAAGAGTGTGTAGTGAGACCGGGCTGGCGTTCCAGTGAAGAGTATTCGTCTGGAATGTATTCTTCACTGGAACGCCAGCCCGGTCTCACTATACACTCTTCACTCCCAACCGCGGCCAGCCCGCCCCGTGCTTCGATTACGGCGTTGATGGCCCGGCTCAGGCTATCGTCGTCACAGCCAATGGCAATGATATTGTGCGAATCATGCGCTACCGACGAGGCAATGGCCCCGTGTTTCAACCCGAAATTTTTGATGAACGCAACGGCGGGTGGTGCCGGGTGGTAGCGATTGACAACCACGAGTTTCAGAATGTCGCGGGCGGGGTCGGCAATGGGCTGGCCGTGTTCGTTCAGGGTAGGGGACAGGTGCAACTCATTGGTAATCAGTTGCCCGTCGAGTGCTTCGATGACCCGGATTTTTGCAGATATGTCCGCTTTACTCAGCAACAACTCCCCGCTGCTCACCGGCGCACACGCAAACTTATTGACCCACGCACTGCGTAAATCCGGGATGCGGGTTTGTCCGGCTTCGGCCACGATTGCCCCGTTGATCACTGTTTGCCGAACCCTAAAATCAGTCAGGTTATCAACCACGATAAAATCGGCAGGATCACCGGCGCGGAGCATACCGATTGGTAAGCTATAATGCCGCACCGGATTCAGGCAGGCCGCCCGCAACACGTCCCAACGGTCATACCCGGCGGCAACGGCCCGCGTCACCAACTGATTAATGTGGCCCAGAACGAGCGTATCGGGGTGTTTGTCGTCGGAACAGAACATCACCTGCGCCGGAAACTCGGCAATAATCGGAATCAGCGCGTCGAAATTGCGGGCCGCGCTGCCCTCCCGAATCAGGATGTGCATCCCGCGTTGGGCTTTGTCGCGGGCTTCGTCGAGCGTAAAACATTCGTGGTCGGTGCTGATACTGGCATCAATATAGCGTTGCGCGTCGGCTCCGCGCAGGCCCGGCGCGTGGCCGTCAACGGGTTTGCCAACCGCCCGGGCCAGTGCAATTTTGTGCATCATGGCGGGGTCGCGGTGGAGCACACCCGGAAAATTCATCACTTCGGCCAGGTAGCCAATGTCGGGCATTGCCAAGAGCTTTTCCACGTCGGCCCCGCTGATTTCGGCCCCGGCGGTCTCAAAGGGCGTGGCCGGTACGCACGATGGCGCACCGAAACAGAACGTAAACGGCACCCGCTTGCCATCCTGAATCATGTACTCTACGCCGTTAATACCCAGCACATTACCAATTTCGTGCGGGTCAGAGACGGTGCCAACCGTGCCGTGTACCACCGCGAGCCGGGCAAACTGCGCCGGGGTCAGCAGCGAACTTTCGATGTGGACGTGGGCATCCACAAAGCCGGGCAGGATATACGGTTCGGCGGGGCGTTCGGGGCCGAGGTCTTCGATTTGGGCAAGGCGGTTGCCGGTGAGGTGCAGGGTGCCGTAGCGGATCGTGCGGTCGAAGAGGTTGAGAATATTGGCGGTGGTAATCATGGCCGGGCGGTTGATTTTGGTGGTAATTTTACGCCTAAATCAACGAATCCCGTCCGTGCTTCCCGATTCTTCTACCCCACAACATCACCCGGCAGTTAGAACGATGCCGCAACTGTGGCAACGCATCAACCAACGGGTTCGGGAAAATTATCGGCGCGTTGAATTCTGGATTGCGCTGGCGATGCTTGGCGTAGTATTTGCCAAATTTCTGGGTAATGTTCTGCTGGGGCAGTTTTTCTTCTTCGAGTTGTTCAGCCATTTTCAGGTACAGTACCAGTACTTCGGTTGGGCATTGCTGGTGGTTTGGGTTGGCTACCGGGCGGGCCGACGACGGAAACTGCACATCTGGCCCCACCTGGCCTCATTCTGGTTTTTGGGTTTAGGCGGGCCGTTCAATAGCACTGGGTTCCGCGACTGGACTCCGGGCGAAGTTGACTTGCCGCTCACTGAAAACTATGCCGACATCCGGGTTTTTCACGCCAACGTTCTTTACACCCGCGCCGAATACAGCAGCACCATCGCGCTCATCCGGCAGGCCCGGCCCGACCTGTATGTTTTGCAGGAAATGACCCCGGCGAGCATCGGGCAGGTGGTTCCGCAGCTACGCCCGGCGTTTCCGTACTGGTTTGCGTGCTGGTCAAAGGGGCCGTGCTGGATACTGGTCGGCAGCCGCACCCCATTTTGGGTAGGTAAGTCATTGGCTCGCCAGAAACGCATCATCGCGCTCGATACCCGCGTTCGGAACCGGGCTATGTCGCTCATTACGGTGCATCCGCGCACCCCGATTTTGCCATCGTGGTTTGACGAACGCAATGAGCAGTTGCAGTTTGCCGCCCGAAAAGCCCGTACCAACGCCCGGCCAACGGTACTGATCGGTGATTTTAACATGAGCATTTTCGCTCCGCTCTACAAAACCACGTTTGAGTACCCGGATCATGGCTCCCCCGGAACGTATTCTGATAACGCCCGGTGGCTGACTGCCTGCCGGAAAGGCTTTACCCAACCGACATGGCCGCGCTTTTTCTGGCCGATGCTGATCCCGATTGACCATGCGTTTGTGAACCGCGACTTCCGGCCCGTGCGGTTCCGCACCCTCGATCAGCCCGGCTCCGACCACCGGGCAATCGTGGCCGATATTAATTTTGTGAAGCGATTTGATGTCTCTACAACACCTTCCACACTAAGAACTGAGTAACGGGCTTTTTTCTGAACAGCAGAAGCCCGAATTTTGTACGTTTTTATAACACAAGTCCCGTTTGATACTGATGAATAAGAAATCGTTTTTATACGCGCTGCCGGTTTTATGCTTGGTGGCCTGCGGATCGCCCACCACCGATGACGCGAATGATGCCTCTGGTACGGCCAGTCCTTATCTGGCAAGAGAGGTTGTAGGGGTACATTTGCTCAGCACCGATATGCGCTACAACGAAACCTGCGAGTATGTCGGCGAAGAAGTTATTCGCAGCACATTCGCGATCAAGGAAGATGCCGAACTGATGACCCACGACGAATCGAACGGCTGCGAATACCACTGGGGCAAAAACCACGTCTCTATTGCCATGACCGGCAAGCGTCCGTTTGAGTCTATCTTCAAGGCCGAATACGTGTTTGACCGGCTGCTTCAGGGAGGTGGCCCCGCCGACATACACGGCGACGAAGCAACCGGGGCTGACCTGCACGGGCAGGCTTCAGAAGGCGAGACAATGAGCAAAGAAGCCGAAGCAAAAGCCAAAACCGGCCAAAAAGCCGCCAACGACACCGCCACAACCATATCGGGCGTTACCAACGTTGCTGCTAAACTTACCGAACCTGCCCACGACACGGAGACCGGCGAGGCCATTGCCGGCATCGGCGACAAAGCCATCTGGGAACACGCCAAACATACGCTCCACGTGCTGAACAACAACCACATTATGCACGTGACGATTGGCACTGCCGACAGCGACAAGGTGAAAATCAGCCGGGCCGTTGCGCTGGCAAAGGTTGCTTTTGACCGCCTTGGTCACCAACTGCCTGATTGAGTCAGTATCGGCAACCCTGCCGACATTACGCCACAAAAAAGCCCGACGGAGAACCCGTCGGGCTTTTTTGTGGGTACGTTTCAGGAATGGCATACCTTGATGGCGGTGCCAGACACGATCAATACTCAACCATAGGGGGCAGTTCTTTGGCCTGCGCCACAAATTCGGCTACCTGATCTACCGACGGGGGCCGCTGCGTAAGCTGCCGTTTGCTGTTGATCTCGACCAATTTGGCGTGCAGGTTTGCCGGCACCCGCTGGGCGAGTTCTTTCACCGTGTCAACGCCGGCTTCTTCCATCAGGTCGCTATACACGCGGCCAATGCCTTTCACCCGCGCCAGGTCGGCCCGGTTGACGAGTTCGAGGATTACGGCGGTATCAACGGCAGCGGCTTTCGCCAGTTCTTTACGGCCCTGGGGCGTTTTGGCTGCTTCGAGCAGGGATTCACTGTCGCCAAAACCTTTGGCTTTCAGGGTGTTCAGCACACTATCAGTGATGCCGCGCAGTTCGCTAATGTGAATGCTCATGTTAGAATACGGAGTTAGATTAATTTATAAGAACCAATTTGCCGATAGGTTACACCCATCCCGCCCTTCTCTCCCTAACGAAGAAGGTACTTTCTTCTGGTATCATTGAGTAAGAATTTTTTTTGAGCGGTAAAACTATCCGGGTGTAATTGCTCAAAAAGGGCTTCCCACTCGGCAAACTGCGCCGGGTCGGCCTGCTGAAACTGCGGACTGTCAATTTTCTTCTCGGTGAGATACTCGGTAAAGGTCATTATTTTTCTGACATTCTGACCGATTGCGGGGGCAGTCGGTAGTTTGGTTATAAACTTGTTGTCGGCTGGCTAAACAACAACATAGCTAATGAACGCGCAATTTATCACGTATGCCGATACCCCTTTGCAGCCCGGCAACACCGCCCAATCTGATGGCCCGCTGCTGGATGCCTACTCGAACACGGTGGTAAAGGTAGCCCAAAAAGTAAGCCCGTCCGTCGTGCAGATTCGGGTCAGCGGGCGGGCCACCACCCAGCCCCAAGCCGCGCTGCCCCCGCCCGGCAACCGCCAGCCACCCCGCCGACAGCGGCCACCCGAACCGACGGGCGGCACGGGTTCGGGCTTCATTATCTCGACCGATGGCTACCTCATTACCAACAACCACGTGGTAGCGGGCGCGGCCAATATCGACGTAGCCCTGCCGTTTGTGGCGTATCCTGACCGCGACGATCAGCCGGGGCGCGAGGTAGAAGCCACGCTCGTTGGGCGCGACCCGGCCACCGATATTGCCGTGCTGAAAGTCTATGCCGATGGTCTGCGGGCGATTCGCTTTGCCGACTCCAAACAGGTGCAGGTTGGGCAGATCGCCGTTGCCATCGGCAATCCGTATGGCTTTCAACATTCGCTCACGGCGGGCGTGGTGTCGGCGTTGGGCCGCACGCTCCGCTCCGAATCGGGCCGGTTGATTGACGACGTGATCCAGACCGATGCCGCGCTGAACCCCGGTAATTCGGGCGGGCCGCTCGTGAACTCCAACGGCGATGTGATTGGCGTAAATACCGCCGTGATTCTGCCCGCGCAGGGTATTTGCTTTGCGGTGTCGTCTAATTTAGCTGCGCTCGTGGCCGGTAAACTCATTCTGCACGGGCGGGTTCGGCGGGGACATCTGGGCCTGGCCGGGCAACTCATCAACCTCACCGAGCGTATCCGGCAGTACAACCAGCTCACGGCCAAAACCGGCGTGCTGATTGCCAGTATCGAAGCCGATGGCGTGGCCGATAACAGCCAGTTGCAGCCGGGCGACATCATTGTGGGCTTCAACGGCAAACCCGTCACGAGCGTTGATGATCTGCATCTATTGCTCATCGAAGAAGTAATTGGCAAGCGGATGTCAGTGGTGGTGCTGCGCCAGAATCTTCGGCGTGAAGTAGCCGTTACACCCGGTGAATTGCGGTGATCGGGGAGTGATTTGATTGATTTTTTAGAAACAGGGGGCGGTTTTTGGTTATACCACAAACCGCCCCCTATTTTGATAGCCCCCGTCGTCATTGATCGCTATACCGGCCCGGTCTGTACCGACGGGCAGCCCGATTTGGTAGCCGTTGAAGAACCGCTCGAAATCCGGCTGGGGTTTGGCCCGCGCCAAAACCGGCAGCAACGTGCCTTAGCCGTTATGATGCGAACGCCCGGTGTCGGTTCGGCAGAACACGACCAGGAACTTGCCCTCGGCTTTTTGTTTACCGAGGGTATTATTCATCACCGCACCGATATTCTCTCGTGCCGCCACTGTGTGCAGGATTCCGCCAAACATGGCAACGTAATCCGGGTCGAACTCGCTGAGGATGTGATTGTTGACTGGGCGCGGCTCGAACGCAACGTCTATACCGCGTCGAGTTGTGGTATCTGCGGTAAGGCCAGCATCGAGGCCGTGCAAGCCCTCACGCCGGGGCCGCTGCCAGGTGGTTTTCACGTTGAACCAACCAGTATTCAGGCACTGCCCGATAAATTGCGGGCGTTTCAAAAAACGTTTGCCTACACGGGCGGGCTGCACGCTGCGGCATTGTTCGACGCATCGGGCCAGATTATGATGGTGCGCGAAGACATTGGGCGGCATAATGCGTTGGATAAAATTATCGGGGCCGCGTTCTGGCAAAATATTGTGCCATTGCACCAATACGGGGTTCTGGTAAGCGGGCGCGTCGCGTTCGAACTCGTGCAGAAATGCTGGATGGCGGGTGTTCCGTTGCTGGCTGCGGTGGGCGCACCATCGAGTTTAGCCGTCGAAACAGCCCGGCAAGCCAACATCACGCTGTTGGGCTTCGTGCGCGACGGGCGGTATAATGATTATTCTGGTAGTGCCGACAATCGTGTCGGTAGGCCGTCAGGCCGATACGTCAACTGAATCAATTAGCCTTCGGCTTGCCGGCACCATTGTCGGCACTACGCTTATGAAACTCACAAAACCCAAAGACGAAGCGGCTGGGATGCCCGCCATCACCCACTCGCTCGAACACATTGTGCGCGGCACCGACCTGGCGCGTGGCCTGAAAGCCCTCGGCAAAATGAATCAGAAAGACGGCTACGACTGCCCCTCCTGCGCCTGGCCCGACCCCGACCATCACCGTTCGCCGGTGGCCGAATACTGCGAAAGCGGGGCCAAAGCCGTTGCCGACGAAATTATGACCCGTCACACCGCCGGGCCAGCCCTGTTTCAGCGGTATTCGGTGGCCGAACTGCTCCAGAAAGATGATCTCTGGCTTGGTCAGCAGGGCCGCCTGACGCAGCCGATGGTGATTCGCGAGGGCCAAACCCACTACGAAGCTATCGGTTGGGACGAAGCCTTTGCCCTCATCGGTCAGCACCTCAACGGACTCGATTCGCCCAACGAAGCCGTGTTTTATACCTCCGGGCGGGCCAGCAACGAGTCGGCGTTTTTGTATCAGTTGTTCGTCAGGATGTTCGGCACCAACAATATGCCCGACTGCTCGAATATGTGCCACGAATCAACAACGGTGGCCCTGACCGACACCATCGGCTTAGGCAAGGCCAGCATCGTGTATGACGATTTTGAGCAGGCCGACGTAATCATCATTATGGGCCAAAACCCCGGCACCAACGCCCCCCGGATGCTGACTGCCTTAGAAGCGGCCAAGCGAAAGAAAGCCAAAATCATTGCCGTAAACCCGATTTTTGAGACGGGTCTGCGGGCATTCCGGTATCCGCAAAGCCCGCGTGATATGCTGATTGGCCCCGAAAAAATCACCGATTTGTTTCTGCAAGTGCGGATCAATTCAGACATGAGTTTGCTGAAAGCGATCTGTAAACTGTTGGTCGAAGAGGAGAAAAAGACACCCGGTCTGGTGCTTGACCGCGCTTTTATCGAGCAATATACGGCTGGTTATGAGCAATTTATAAACAGTTTAGACCACTACGAACTTGGTGAACTGGCCGGGCAGTGCGGGCTGTCTATCGCCCAAATTCAGGAAGCGGTGGACCTGATTAAGCACAAACAGCGTATCATCATCTGCTGGGCAATGGGCCTCACCCAGCACCGCAACGCCGTTGCCACCATTCAGGAAGTGATTAATCTGCTACTCTTAAAAGGAGCCATTGGCAAAACCGGCGCGGGCGCGGCCCCGATTCGCGGCCACAGCAACGTGCAGGGCGACCGGACGATGGGGGTCTGGGAAAAACCCAAACCCGAATTTTTAGACAAACTCGGCGAGGTGTTTGGCTTTGCCCCACCCCGGCAGCACGGGTTCGATGTGGTGGCCGCAACCCAGGCCATGCACGAAGGCCGGGCGAAGGTCTTTGTGGGCATGGGCGGTAATTTTGTGATGGCCGTGTCAGACACCAACTATACCGTTGAAGCCCTCAAACGCTGCGACCTGACGGTGCAAATCTCGACCAAACTCAACCGCAGCCACCTGTTGCACGGCAAAACCGCCCTGATTCTGCCCACCCTCGGCCATACTGACATTGACCTTCAGGCCACCGGCGAGCAGTTTGTGACGATGGAAGGCACAACGGGCGTAGTGCAGATGTCGAAAGGGCCGATGGAACCCGTTTCGCCGTTGATGCGCTCCGAACCGGCGATTGTTGCGGGCATGGCAAAAGCGACATTGGGCGACCGGCAGGCGGTGGCCGACTGGGATATGCTGATTGACAACTACGACCTGATTCGGGAAGGCATTGCCCGCGTGGTGCCGGGCTTCACTGATTTTAACATAAAAGTCAGAAAACCCGGCGGATTTTATCTGCCCAACGGCCCGCGCAACCGCGAATTCAAAACGAAGGATGGCAAAGCGCATTTCAGCGTCAACGCGCCCAGCCCGCACGACCTCGCGCCCGACGAACTGCTCCTGATGACGGTACGGAGCCACGATCAGTTTAACACTACCGTGTATGGCCTTGACGACCGTTACCGGGGTATCTATGGCGAACGGCGCGTGATTATGCTGCACCCCGACGACATGGCGCAGCGCGGCTTGGTAACGGGTTCGGTGGTAAACCTGCATAGCCATTTTCAGGGCAAAACCCGCACGGCGGCCCGGTTTATCGCCATTCCGCACGACCTGCCACGCGGCAATGCAGCGGCTTATTTCCCCGAAACCAACGTGTTGGTGCCGATAGACAGCCAGGCCGAGGGCAGCAAAACGCCCACCTCCAAATCAATCATCATCACGCTGGAGGTGGTGAAAAACGGGCAGGGGCAGCCGGAGTGGGTAGTGGTGGTGGAGGAGTGAAACCGGGTTATTTTGTCTGTTGCCGGGTTTTTATCTTCCGTGTATGACTCAGCAGTGCTACTATTTTAATTGTCTCTAAAAATCAATGTCACCACATACGATAACTTATACTGAAGCCAAACAGCTTTGTCAGTTTGAGTTCAATAACCTCAGAGCGTTTGCTTCTCATTGGGAAAAAGACAATCAGCATTACAATTTTCGGCTGTACAATGGGGCGGTTGAGTTCGAAGATTTGAATTTGGAAACTGAGGAATATCCTGATGATATTCTTGGTATTATCGTTAAAGGGAATTTAACCGTAGGCAACATTTTCAATTTTGAAACTGATTACGGAATGCACTTAGTTGTTATTGGCGACCTATCAGCCAACAACATTGCTGTTGGTGGTCAGGACATCCACGTCACAGGCAATCTTACTGTGCAAGAAGTGTTTATGGGATCATACAATCACGGAACTATAGTAGTCAGCGGTAACGTGAACTGCCCGATCATAATCATTGATGATTACAGTTTCTGCACAATGGGCCAAGTGGATGGGACTGTTTATGGTAACGAGGCTGTTTATTTTATGAACGGCTCGGAGCAAACCATGATTCATCATGCCGAAGAAGAGGGGTTAAAAGAAGTTTTTGACGATTCAGTATTTGGAGACTATGGTCTTGATTTTGACATTATAGCCAACAAAGTAGCAAGTCACCAGAGTTTCTTACGTCCCGGTGCTGCGCTCTGAATTTGCTCCGTGTGGTCAGAGTTTCACGTTACCGAATACTACGCCAACCACCGGAGACAGATGACCTGGTATGCCAAGCGAATCCCCAAGTAAACCAATCGAGTCAATGACCCTCCGCCCCGCCACCCCCGCCGACGCATCAGCCATGGCCGGGTTAATTACGCAACTCGGCTATCCCACCACACCCAATCAGATGACCGCCCGCTTTGCCCGGCTCGCTACTGACCCGAACCAACAGACACTACTGGCCGACGATGACCTCGGCGCGGTGGGACTAATCAGCCTGTTTAGACAGCAGTCTTTAGAATACGACGATTATTTCGTTAGGATTCTGGCGTTGGTCGTCAGTCAGCGGGCGCAGCACCGGGGCGTGGGGGCGGCCCTGATCGAAGCCGCCGAGGAATGGGCTGCCGAAATCGGGGCCACGCGGCTCGTGCTGACCTGCGGCAACCGCCCCGAACGCGCCATTGCCCACCAGTTTTACCCGGCCATGGGGTTCGTGATTTCTACCACCGGATACAGCAAAGACCTGCACCGGGCCGGTAGCTGATCGGTAGCCAAACCGATGAAACTGGCCTAAGAATAACTTTTTCGGCCAGGATGCCTGGTTTTGGGTTCGTAGTGTGTAGCCAATCTACGAACCCAATTGTATGAAAAACATCCTGTTCCCGACCGATTTTTCGACCACCACCAACCCGGCCCTCGGCTGGGCGCGGCTTTTTACCGGGCATTATCCCGGCGCGTCGCTCACGCTGCTGCACGTGTTTGAGCCCCCGATGCCCGACGGCAGCTTTCTGACTTTCGGCGACATGGGCGCGGGTGTAGAGGCCAGCGTTGAACTCGAACACCTGAGCCGCCAACGCCTTGATGCACTGGCCGACGAACTCCGCGCCGACGGGCTAACCGTGCTGACCGACTGGCGGATGGGCGACGTGGAAGACACCATTCGGGCGGTGGCCCGGACTACCCAAGCCGATCTGATTATTGCCGGACGCACCGACGTAGCCACGTTTTTTGAGCGGCTGGCGGGCAGTGCCGCCAACGACATTGCCGCCGACGCGCCCTGCCCGGTGCTGGTGATACCCGTGACCAACCATGATGCCGTGCCGCGATTGGCGCAGCTTAAAAACGTGGCGTATGTGATGCAGCAAAACGCGACCCGTGCCGACGTGAACAAACAAACCGAGGCCCTCGCCGATGCCTTTGATTTTGCCTTGCAATTTGTGACGGCGGATAAACTCGACGGCGTGATTGCCGACCTGCTTATCGTGGCCGATTACAAGCGGGGCGGGCTGTTTGCGACCAATCCGGTGCGGCAGGTGCTGGCCCAAAACCAGATTCCGGTGCTGGTTTATCACGATAAACCGGAGTGAATGGGAAGGGGCGGGATATTTTACCGGCTCACGACATCCCGCTGGAAAGCCTCGTTGTCCGGCGGGATGTTTTTATTGAACGTGTTCTTTCAAACGCAAACACATCTATTATTTCCGGCGGCTTTCCAGAAAGGCTTCAATCCGGTCGAGGGCTACCGTCAGTTCATCAATGGTGGGCAGGCAGACAATCCTGAAATGATCGGGTTGGCCGTAATTGAACCCGTTACCGGCCACCACCAGCACCTTTTGCTCAACCAGCAGGTCATACACAAACTGATTGTCGTCGGCAATATGAAACTGGCTCAGGTCAACTTTCGGGAAGATATACATGGCTCCTTTCGGCTTCACGCACGAGATGCCGGGAATGGCCGTCATCCGCTCCCAGGCCAGCATGATCTGCCGATACAACCGGCCCATCGGCAGCACTAAGTCATTGATGCTCTGGTAGCCACCGAGCGCGGTCTGGATGGCAAACTGGGTTGGGACGTTGGCCGAAATCCGCATCGAAGCCAGCAACAGCAGCCCCTCGATGTAGCTTTTGGCCTGGTGTTTGGCCCCGCTCAGGATGAGCCATCCGCCCCGGAAACCAGCCGCCCGGTAGTTTTTCGACAGCCCGCCCATCGTAATGCAGAGCGTGTCGTTCACCATTTTGGCAATGGGGTAATGCACGGCTCCGTCGTAGAGAATCCGGTCATAAATCTCGTCGGAGAAGAGGATCAACCGGTGTTTTTCGGCAAGCCGGGCGAGGCCTTCCAGCACCGATTTTTCGTACACCGCGCCCGTCGGATTGTTGGGATTAATGACCACAACGGCCCGCGTTCGGGGGGTGATTTTGGCCTCGATGTCGGCTAAGTCGGGGTTCCAGCCGTTGGCTTCGTTGCAGTGGTAATGCACGGGTTTGCCGCCACAAAACGCCACCGAGGTTGTCCAGAGCGGATAATCGGGCGACGGCACCAGCACTTCGTCGCCCTCGTTGAGTAGTGCCTGCATGGCCAGCATGATGAGTTCAGAAACGCCGTTGCCGATAAAAACATCGTTGATTGTCACGCCCGTCATCCCAATATTCTGGGTGTGGTGCATCACGGCTTTGCGGGCGGCAAAGAGTCCGCGCGAATCGGCATAGCCCTGAGCGTTGCGGATGTTGAGGATAATATCGTGAACAATTTCGTCGGGCGCATCAAAGCCAAATGAAGCCGGATTGCCGATGTTGAGCGATATTATTTTGTAGCCCTGGGATTCGAGTTCGAGCGATTTTTCATAGACCGGCCCGCGAATATCGTATTTGAGGGTTTCGAGCCGTGCTGATTTTTTAATTTCCATTTATAAGCCGTTGTTCATCCGGCAAATATATCGCTAATTGCCGGGGTCAGTTATCAATGAGCCGTTACCAGTTATCACCGAACGCTACTTATCGATAACTGGTTAGTGTTCACTGATACCTGTCTCTATGTCTGCCGAATCATCGAATACCGCCCGGTTAGAAGCCTTTAGTGATGGGGTGTTTGCCATTGCTGTTACGCTGTTGGTCTTCAATCTGAAAGTGCCGGAGTTTGCGCCCGAAACCGTTACCGACGCGCAACTCCGCGCCCAACTCTGGCGAACGTGGCCCGCGCCGGTAAGTTTTTTGCTGAGTTTTATGACCATCCTGATTATCTGGCTCAACCACCATAACCTGTTCAAACTTGTTCGGCGCAGCGACCGGACGTTTATGTTCACCAACGGACTGTTGTTGCTGGTGGTATCGTATATCCCGTTTCCAACCTCGCTGCTGTCGGCCTATATCCTGACTGATGCCGCGCCAACGGCGGCTTTCCTGTTTTCGGGAACGTATTTTCTGCTGGCCGTAGCGTTCAATCTGCTTTGGTATGTGGCTACGCGCCGGGGGTTGTTGCGAGCCGACGCGCAGGGGCAGGTTAATTTCCGGGGGGTGCGAAGAGGCTATTTGATTGGTCCCGTTTTCTACGGTCTGGCAACGGTGCTGGCCTGGTGGCTGCCGTTGGTCAGCGTCGGTATCTGCTTAGGCATGGCCGTTTATTATGCCGTGCTGAACTACGAAAAACCGGCATGAACGTCAGTACCGGGGATTGTAGCGATTGAGCGGGTCTTTTGGAGCGTTTGCGGGCTGGCGGGGTAGGGCGGCCCCGGCATCACCGAAGGTCTTGCGCAGACTAAAAAACACGCCCGTCGTATTGTCGAGGAGTTGACCATTGTCAAACGCAACGGCTCCGTTCAGCATGGTTTCGCCGAGGATGGGTAATCGGAGGGGTGTTGACAGCGATACGATACCTGAAAACTGGCTAACTGACTGTGCGTAAGGTCGTTGGTAAGTGCCGACATTATTGCTCAACGATACTTTGGCCGACCACTGCATCCGTTGGGCCAGCGTGCCGGCCAGCCCTGCATGAACCAACGTTACCCGGTTATTCACAACCGATAAGCCTTCGGTGCCGTCAAGTGACCGCCGTTGCTCGATTCCCTGGGTTAAAAAAGGTGTGCCAATCGTGCGGCCTTTGTAGCTCCAGCCACCCCGGTATTGGGAGTGATTAAAATAATTGACCCGCCCCCGCAGTAGCGGATTGTTAATCTCGAACGTATTACCCCCCTGACTACCGCTGTAAAAAAACTCGAACAGAAACCGATCCACTGTCAGAAAACCCTTGCCCGGATACAACCGTTGCAGGCTAATGCCGTTTAGCCCGTCTTTAACACTGGTGAGGTAATAGAGTGATCCGGTTTCGTAGAGAAACTGCCGGTAAATCAGCATTTTGTAGCGGCCCAGATCAATATCAAACGCGCCATCGAATGAGCCGAGGTGGTTGCCAATCCGGTTTTCTTCATCGAAGATGGATGTACTGGTACTTTGCACATAGCGGCTGGCCGAGATAACGCTAAAATAGGCATCTATACCTTCGGGCAGGTAGCCGTTTTTAGAAAGGGTAGTGCCTTTCAGAAACGGCGCGTAACCGCCCCACTGCGCCTGATGATTGAACCCACCCTGAAATTTTACGCGCCAGTTGGGCTTGCCCACGCGGGCATAAAACCCTTTCTGGTGCAGGTAATAGCCCTGCACGTAACTATCACTGCCAAACCAGCCATGCCCGAAAAAAGCGTTGACGGTCAGCCATTTTTTGGCGAAAGGCAGCGGCACAAACCCTCTTGTTCCGATCTGTACACGCGGCAGGGGTTGGCTGTTGCCCGACCAGGCGTAGCTGCCCGACGTGAGCAGGGTGTCGGTGATGCCGATGATACCGCGCCACCGCCCGGCCCTGACTTCGATATTTTTGTAGCGGACTTTCACGTAGGCTTCGGGCAAAATAATCTGGGACGAGGCAACCTGACTAACCTGTCCGCCGTTACCAACTACTGTTAGCCCGTAGCCAATTTCCCAGGGGCTTTTGGCCCGGAACCGTACCACCGAATCGGCTGATTCTGATGCGTATCCGGCCTGAGCGCCCACCCGCAGCGTACCGATTGGCCCGCCGAGCGGCACCGTGCCGTATTGATTGGCCCGCATCCAGAACGGCATTCGGGGCGAGGTGGTCAGAAAGGCACCGATCTCAGCATGGAATGTAGGCTTGGGAACCACAAAATTCGATTGGGCAACGGCCACTCCGAGAAAAAATGGCAGGACGATAAACAACCCTGAAAATAGACGAAGCAATTGGCGCATACGGCGGAAGAATAGCCCGGGAAAGTCCACAAAGTACGCCCACCCCGGTCACAAACCCAAAAAGCCCGGCTGCATCAGAGCAACCGGGCTTTTTAGGTAATAAAACCGGAAAGTGGTAACACGTTGTTACGCCTGAACGGGCGTGCAGAACTCCTCCAGAGCCATCTCAAGGTGTTGGGCAATCATCTGCGCCGACCGGCCTTCGATGTGGTGCCGCTCGATGAAATGCACTAATTCGCCGTTTTTGAAAATGCCAATCGCCGGTGACGACGGCGGGTAGGGCAGCAGATACTCACGCATCCGGGCGGTGGCTTCGGCATCGCCCCCGGCAAACACCGTTACGAGTTTGTCGGGTTTTACGGCGCTCAGATTCAGAGCCGCTTTCACGCCGGGCCGGGCCGCACCAGCCGCGCAGCCGCACACCGAGTTCACCACAACGAGCATGGTGCCGTCGGCGTTTTGCATGGTTTCATCCACGGCCTCGGCGGTGGTGAGTTCCTGAAACCCGACACTCGTCAGGTCTTCCCGCATCGGGATAAGCAAATGAGAAGGATACATTTTTTAAGTGATTAGTGATTGGTGGCTAGTGGCAAGTGTCATCTGGGGTTTCTAACCACTTGACACTACCCACTAACCACTAAAAATTACATAAACCCCAATTCTAATTTAGCAACTTCCGACATCAATTCGGTGGTGTAGGGCGGGTCAAAGGTAAGTTCAACGCTTACGTCATTTACGCCCGCTACTTCGCGGACTTTCTGTTCTACCTCGCCGGGAATCGTGCCTGCCGAAGGGCAGGAGGGCGAGGTCAGCGTCATCAGGACATACACGTTGTTGACGGGGAATATTTTGATGTCATAAATCAGGCCCAGTTCATACACATCCACCGGAATTTCGGGGTCATATACGCCTTTGATTGCCAGCACAATCTGTTCTTTAAGTTCGGTCTCGTTCATGGTTTCAGGCGTTGGCGGGTTCATTGGTGTAGTGTTTGCCATAGCGTTTCATTTTCTGCAACATCGAGGCTAAGCCCCCCGCCCGCAGCGAGGTTACTAACTTGCCCATGCCCACGCGCTCGATAAAGTAAATTTCGGCGTTGGCGATGGCTTCGGCGGGTTCGTCAGACAGCACCCGGATCAGTAAACTCACTAACCCTTTTGAAATCTGCGCCGTTGGTTCGGCATCGGCCATAAAGTGCAACCGACCGTCGGTTTGCGGCTCCACTTCTAACCACACCTTCGACTGGCAGCCGGGAATCCGGTTTGCGTCGGTTTTGTAGGCATCGGGCATCGGCGGGAGTTTTTTGCCGAGGTCAATGATATACTGTGTCTTGTCGAGCGGGTCGTCGAAGAGGTCAAATTCCTCGATGATTTCGTCCTGTTTTTCGTTGATAGTCATGGTGTTATATTTTGCTGAGTGGCCGACCCATTGGCCGGACTGCCAAAATTCGGATTGAATCATCCTGATACATATAAACCACTCTGTACCGCTTGGCGAACACTTCCCGAATAAACGAAATTGAAAATTCTGGTACCACCCGCCCCATTTCCGGGAAAATCAACAACGAGTTTACTGTCTTTTCTAATTCATCTGACCAACTATCAGCAGCAGCCGGTGAGAAGTCATACAGAAAACTGTAAATATCTCTTACTTCTTCGCGTGGGGTGTCATTCCAGATCAGATTCATGCCGGGATTAATTGGCTTTCAGCCCGTTTTTGGGCTTTGAACGCATCAAACTCGCGCATAAATTCCTCGTGAGGCATACCCTTGCCTAATTCAGATTCTTTAATTCGTTCCTGAATAAGTTTTATAAACAGTATCCGGTCAATCAAGGCTTCTGCCGTAACGTCTTCGGGCAGGTCGCGGAAACTATCCACAATCTGGCTTTTTTTTAGAGTGATTTCCTGAGTAACCATCGTTGATTTGGTAAGCGTTTACGCCATCATTTTCTGCACCCGCAACAAACCCGCAACGAGTTTATCAATTTCGTCCCGCGTGTTATAAACCGCAAACGAAGCCCGCGTGGTTCCGGCAATGCCTAACCGCTGCATGAGCGGCTGGCAGCAGTGATGCCCCGTTCTGACGGCAATGCCCTGTTGGTCAAGAATATAGCCGGTGTCTTCGTGGTGAATTCCGTCTAAGACAAACGACACCACCCCGATTTTGTCTTTCGCCCGGCCAACAATTCTCAACCCGTCAATCTGGTCTAAGGCTTCGGTAGCGTACTCCAGTAAGTCGTGTTCGTGAGCCGCGATATTGGCCTTGCCGAGGTTCTCGATGTATTCGAGCGCGGTTTTCACGGCCACCACATCGGCGATGTTGGGCGTACCGGCTTCAAACTTGTAGGGCAGTTCGTTGTAGGTGGTTTTGGCAAAGGTGACTTCTTTAATCATTTCGCCCCCGCCCCGATACGGCGGCATCGAGTCGAGAATGGCTTTTTTGCCGTATAAAACGCCCATTCCGGTTGGGCCGTAGAGTTTGTGGGCCGAAAACACGTAGAAATCGGCATCCAACGCCTGCACGTCAATATCGAGGTGAGACGTGGCCTGCGCCCCGTCAATCAACACAACGGCACCAACGGTATGGGCCGCGTCAATAATAGCTTTAACGGGGTTAATGGTGCCGAGGGAGTTGGACACGTGAACGACCGACACGATTTTGGTGCGCTCCGAGAGCAGTTTTTCATACTCGTCGATCAGTAGTTCGCCATTATCATCAATCGGGATGATGCGGAGAATACAGCCACGCTCTTCGCAGAGCATTTGCCAGGGAACAATGTTGGAATGGTGTTCCATGGTCGAAATCACAATCTCGTCGCCCGCTTTGAGAAAGTGCCGCCCGTAGCTTTGGGCCACCAGATTGATCCCGTCGGTAGTGCCGTAGGTAAAAATAATTTCCTCCCAGTGTCTGGCGTTCAGGAATGTTTGCATGGCCCGGCGCGATGCCTCAAACGCAGCCGTTGCGCGTTCGGCTAATGAGTGGATTCCCCGGTGAATGTTCGCGTTGTAGCCTTCGTAATACGCACTCAGGGCATTCACCACCGACAGCGGTTTTTGATTGGTGGCCGCGTTGTCGAGATACACTAATGGCCGCCCATTTACGTCCTGATTCAAGACCGGGAAATCTTGCCGGATACGGGTAATATCGAGTATATCGGTGGTAGTTTGCATAGAGCCGTTCTAAATAAGTGTCAAAAATACAACAGAAATGGACAAGGAAAGGTGCTGTTTGCCGTCAGCTAAAGCAAACGGCAACGGGTAAAAAGTCCCGTTGGGACTATACCACAGTCCTGAAAGGACTTTTCACCCGTTGCCGTTTGCTTTAGCTGACGGTAGCAATGCCAACGCTACGTCAACGCTGGTAACCGGCAACTGACACATCCGATCCTGGCAAACGTAAATAGCGGTTTTGCCGCCAATCATACCGCGATTTTGCAACAAGGGCAGATCGGTTTTTGGCGAAACGGACTCGGTGCCGCAGAACACCACCTGCGGGTTAAAAACGCGGTCGAGTTGTTGCCGGAACGCCAGAGCCTGTGGCCCCACAATAGCGATTTCGATGGCGGGGCGGGTGCGCCGAACGTAGAGTGCGGCCCAGTTGGTGAGGTAGTCGGGGTTTTGGCGCAGTAGCCCATCCACCACGCCCATCATCCGGTCGGCGCGTTCGGCGTAGGCAGGCCGGTCGAGCAACAGGCTAAGCGTGAAGAAATTGGCGGCCATAATGGAGTTACTGGCTGGCATCACATTGTCGAACAGTTCTTTGCGCCGGGCAATGAGTTCCTCGCCTGAAGCATCGGTGAAAAACAGCAGCGGCTCGCCGTGATTATGCTCGCCGTGAATACGGTCGCCGGTCGGGTCGTCGAAATGGGCCAGCACATGGTGGGCGAGTTGGTCGGCCTCGCGCAGCCACGATTCGGTAAACGTGACCTGATACAAAGCCAGCAGTCCGGCAATCACGGCGGCATAGTCGTCTAAAAAAGCGATTTGCTTGGCCCGGCCATTTTTGTAAGAGTGCCAAAGCCGCCGATTGCGGGAATCCCGCATTTTCAGAAGCAGGAAGTGCGCCAGCCGCAGGGCCGTTTCTAAAAATCCTGGCTCATCAAAGGCGCGGTAGGCCGAGACTAATCCGGTCAGCATCAGGCCATTCCACGAACACAGTATCTTGTCGTCTAATCCGGGCCGGATTCGGGTATCGCGCACGGCCATCAGTTTGGCATGGGCCGCGTCGAGCATTTCGCGGAGTTCGGCCACTGTCCAGTCGGCGCGTTCGGCAAAGGCTTCGTCGGTGAGGGTGCGGTGGAGAATATTGCGTCCGTGTTCCCAGTTGGCCGTTACCCCACCCTCTTCCCCCTCTCGCAACGGCGAACCGCCTAAAACAGGGGCGGGGATAGAATACAACTCGGCGAACCAGTCGAAATCGGTGCCGAGAATTTCCTGCAATTCGGGGGTTGTCCAGGTGTAAAATTTGCCTTCTACGCCTTCGCTGTCGGCATCAAGGGCCGAATAAAATCCGCCTTCGGGCGATTGTAATTCACGGGTGGCCCAGGCAATGGTCTGATACACAACGTGTTTGTAAAGTGAATTATGGTTTTGCCGGTACGCATCGGCATAGACCGTAAGGAGTTGGCCGTTGTCATACAGCATCTTCTCGAAGTGGGGCGCAAACCAGTCTTCGTCCACCGAATACCGCGAAAACCCTCCGCCAATCTGGTCATAAATCCCGCCGAGGGCCATGCGCGTCAGGGTAAGGTTGGTTTGCTGACGAGCTTGGGCCGGTGCTGATGCAGGCTCATTGATAATCGGTAACGGCTCACCACTCACTGAAAAATTCAGCAGAAACGAATAAATACTCGGCATCGGGAACTTGGGCGCACGGTTCATGCCACCCTTGTCGCGGTCGAACTTCGTGGCTAATTTCCCGAACAGGTCATCGGCCACATCGGGCGAAAACGGCGCGTCGGAGAGCGTCAGGCCGAAGCGAACCGAATCAGAAACGTTGAGTTCGCTGGCAAATCCATCGGCAGAATCCTGCAACTGCTGGCGGTTGTTGCTAAATGCCGACTGAACGCTGCCGAGCAGATTGACCCACTGCTGCGGTGGCAAGTACGTCAGGCCGTAGAAGGGCCGGGCATCGGGCATGAGAAACACGTTGAGCGGCCACCCGCCCCGCACACCCATCGCCTGCACGGCCTCCATATACACGGTGTCAACGTCGGGCCGCTCTTCGCGATCCACTTTGATGCACACAAAATTTTCGTTCATCACCCGCGCAATGGGCTCATTCTCAAACGATTCTCGTTCCATCACGTGGCACCAGTGGCAGGCCGAGTAGCCAATGCTGACCAAAATCGGCCTGTCTTCCTGGCGGGCTTTGGTAAGGGCTTCGTCGCCCCACGGAAACCAGTCAACCGGGTTGTGGGCGTGTTGGAGGAGATACGGGCTGGTTTCGTGGCTGAGTCGGTTCATTGAAATTAGTGGTCAGTAGTTAGTGGTCAGTGGCAAGTACGTGGCCCGGCAGGATTAAACATTGACCACTGAAGTAGTGAACAACGGCGGGGGCGGGAGGGTTGGCGCGGGGCGAAATTTTTGGCCCGGTTTCCCTATTTTTGGCTCACGCTGAAACCAGCCAATACACTCTGAACAGCAACAAAACGCTACCGCTAACCAGGATGGCTACTCGGTTTCGATCTGGCTACTGGTGGGTTACCGGCTCAACTAACCCGGCTATGCTCCGGCCTTTTGCGTAGGTTTGCTGCCTGAACCTTCGCCCGGCGTGGCCTGTTTTGTGGGCGCACAGACGCAAGGTACGTGAGTGAACAGACGCAAGATATTGCGTCTCTACTGTTGAAACGATGTTGGTTACTGTCTTAAAATCGAAATTACACCGCGTTCGCGTAACGCAGGCCGAGCTGAATTACGTTGGCTCGATCACCATTGACGAAGACCTGATGGATGCCGCCGGGCTGCTCGAAAATGAGCAGGTTCATGTCGTCAACAACAACAACGGCGAGCGGCTTGTGACCTACGTTATCCGGGGCGAACGTGGCACGGGCATCATCTGCCTGAACGGGGCAGCCGCCCGACGCGCCCAGCCCGGCGACGTGATTATTATTATCTCATACGCCCTGATGACCCCCGACGAAGCCCGCACCCACCAGCCGACGGTGGTGTTCCCCGATGCCAACAACCGGCTCGTGGCGGGTGGGTCAGGAACGATTGGGTAATCGCTTTTTCGCTCGTTCTGAATCAGACTCCGTTACTTTGTAGCGGATTTTTTTGTGCAGCGCGGCTGGAAAGCCGTGAGCTTAATCAATAATCGGCCGCTTCCTGGCCGCGTTACTTACGCAAACAGCATTACGTTATGACTATCAAAAACGCATTAAAATACCTCATCTCGGTCGTTTTGGCGGGTGGGTTGCTGTGGTTTACCTTCAAGCAGAGCCATTTAGATGTGGCTGAGCTGGGCCGTAAAATTGCCCAGGCCGATTATCGGTGGGTGTTACTCTCGGCCCTGCTCACGATTGTGGCCCACTGGAGCCGGGGCCAACGCTGGCGGCTGCTGCTCGAACCCGTTGGCTACCGGCCCAGCCCGCTCAACGCAACGGTGGCCGTGCTGACGGGTTATCTGGCGAATCTGGCCCTGCCCCGTGCTGGTGAAGTGGCCCGGTGCGGCACCCTCTACCGGCTTGATAACGTGCCGGTGAACGTCAGTTTTGGTACCGTAGTGGCCGAGCGGCTGTTTGATGTGCTGATGCTGGCGTTGCTGTTGGCAGCCACGTTTCTGCTCGAATTTGACCGCCTGAGCGGGTTTTTTATGGGTTTCTTAGGTGCCAAAGTGCCGGGAGCCAACGCCGGTGCGGGCAGTTCGGGGTTGCTGCTCATCGTTGGGGCGGTGCTGATTGGCGGGGCGGTGCTGGCCTGGTGGCTGTATGGCCGGTATCGGGCCGCGCTCGAAGCCTGGCCGGTCTATCAAAAAATCATGATCTTCGCCAAAGGCTTGCTGGCTGGACTGTTGAGCGTGCGTCGGCTGAAACAACCGGGGCTGTTTGTGTTTCATACGCTCCTGATCTGGACGCTCTATTATTTTATGTCATATACCCTATTTCTGGCCCTGCCCGGCACCCAAAACCTCGGCCCGCTGGCTGGCCTCACGATCTTAGTGGTTGGTGCGCTCGGTATGACGGCCCCCACGCCGGGTGGCATTGGCTCGTTTCATTTGCTGGTGGGGCAGGTCTTGCTATTGTATGGTCTCACGGCGCAGGACGGGCAGATTCTGGCGACGTTTATTCACGGTGTGTCAACGATTATGATTATTCTGCTCGGCGTGGCGAGTTTCGTGTATGTGCTGGTGCGCGGCCAAAAGGCCCCAAAACAGCCCCAAAACGTAGCCGAAAACGACGCGGTGAAAGCCTGACGATTGAGTATCTTTGTGTAAAATGAAAACCAGAACCGGCCATGAGTATTGCTCAGGAATTACACCAAACCATTGATACCCTCAACGAAACCCAACAGGCTGAACTGCTCGAAACGGCCCGGCAAATTCTGCGCGACGATCAGGAGTGGGGGGCTATAAGTCGTTCGATGCCCGGATTAATTGGCAACCCGGAAACCGAAACGGAGGAAGAACGGTCTATCCGGGACGAGAAAATCGGGCAGATTGTGCTGGAACGCTACCAATACCATAAAGAAAACCCGCACTTGGCGCAAGATTTCGATGCCGTGATGGACGCTATCTACCAGAAGCATGGCTGGTAGTAATCCGTATCAAGTTCAGTTTACGCCATCTGCCGCAGCCGATGTTCAGGAAATTGTTGATGAGCTGGTTCTGAACAAGCCCCGGACGGCGTTTATCTGGAGCGAAGAACTCCGTCAGGTAAAAGCCTACATTGCTGATAACCCATTTCTATACCAGGAGGTGTTTCTGTTCCTGCGTCGCGCTCCACTTCGGCGGTCAGGCTACAACGTATTTTATGCGATTGACGAGGTTAATCAGGTTGTTGAAATCATTGTACTATTTCATCAAAAATCAGATCCTGATCGTTTACGCGGTCGACTAAATCTATGACTTCCTCCAAAATCCGTTCCCGCGCCGAAGCCATTGCCTGTGCTGACCAATGGCGGTTTGATAATCAGCGTATTGTGTTCACCAACGGCTGTTTCGACATTGTGCATCTGGGCCACATTGACTACCTCGAAAAAGCCCGCGCCCTCGGCCATAAACTGATTCTCGGCCTGAATACCGATGCCTCGGTGAGCCGCATCAAAGGCCCGCTCCGGCCCGTAGTGAACGAATACGCCCGCGCCCGGCTCATGGCCGCCCTCGAATTCGTTGATTTGGTCACGCTCTTCGACGAGCCAACTCCGCTCGAACTCATCGAAGCCCTGCGGCCCGATGTTCTCGTTAAAGGCGACGATTATACAGTGGCAACCATCGTCGGGGCTGATTTTGTGCTTGCCAACGGCGGCACGGTCGAGACCGTCGCGCTCGTGCCGGGCTACTCAACCAGCAAACTCATCGGGAAAATAGTGGAAAGCTATGGGTGAGTGGCAAGTACGTAGGGGCGAGTGGCAAGTTTTCGGGATGAAATCAAGACATTTCGCCCAGAATCCGTGTTTTAACCCTGTCTGGCTGTGAGTCAAGTGTTCGCAACGGGCAATCGTGATTGATTACTGATAACTGTTAATTGTACACTGAATTATGGCTGGTTCCTGGCTTATTTTTATCGTCTTCGCGGGTTTGAGTGCGCTGGTTAGCTGGCAATTGCGGAGAAAATTCAACGAATATTCACAAATCGGGCTGACCAATGGCATGAGCGGGGCCGACGTTGCCGAACAGATGCTCCGCGAAAACGGCGTGACCGGCGTAACGGTGCAGTCGGTAGAAGGCCAACTGACGGATCATTACAACCCGCAGGACAAAACCGTGAACCTATCGGCAGATGTGTTTCATGGCCGCAGTATTGCCGCTGCCGCCGTAGCCGCTCACGAGTGCGGTCATGCCGTGCAGCACAGCGTGGCCTACGCGCCCCTGAAACTGCGTTCGGCCTTGGTGCCGGTGCTGTCGGTGTCGTCGCGGTGGATGCAGTGGATTATTTTGGGGGGTATTTTTCTGCTCAACACCACGCCTATTCCATTGGCAATTGGGGTGGGGCTGTTTGCCGTTACTACGCTGTTTAGCTTTATCACGCTGCCGGTTGAGTTCGATGCCAGCAACCGGGCGTTGGCCTGGATTCAGAGCCGGGGCATTGTCAATTCACGAGAATATCCATTGGCAAAAGACGCGCTGTGGTGGGCGGCAACAACCTACGTGGTAGCCGCGCTTGGCTCATTGGCAACGCTGTTGTACTACGTCAGTATCCTGATGGGCGGTAGTGGTCGGCGCAACGATTAAACCGGAATCACTGCGTTGGGGCAACTTCATTGGGATAACTAATCCTGGGGTTGATAAATCGCTGCTCCGGGAAATTCCGTATGCGTATACAATGGTTGAAATCAAACAAAGTGGCTTTGCGCGTTGTTACCAATCTATTACTTACTACCTGATTTCTATGAAAATGAATGTACTCCTGTCTGCCGGTTTGTTTTGCCTGACATTGGTAACGATGACCGCCTGCAACAAAAACAACGACGTTGCCACCACGCCACCCACGCGCCTGACGGCCAGTATAAATGGCGGGGCCGAAAAACCTACCTCAAACACGTCAACGGCAACCGGCACGTTTACCGGCGACCTCGATGAAGCGACCCGCGTGTTAAGCTATACGGTTGCTTATTCGGGCCTGACCCCAACGGCGGGCCACCTGCACCGAATTACGGCGGCCAACGGCACGGGTGGTGTTGAAATCGGATTCGGTGCGTTGACCTCACCCATCACCGGAACCGCTATACTGACGACCCAAACGCGGGTTGACAGCCTGAAAAACGGGTTCTATTACGCCAATCTGCACACAACGAAGTTTCCGGGTGGAGAAATCCGGGGTGACATCAAGAAGTAATTCGCTGATTATACGCCATCAATCAAACGCGCTCTGCCAATACCGGCAGGGCGCGTTTTTTTTGTCAGATAATTGTGTAAACCAAACCTATAAGGTCTTCAAGACCTTATAGGTTTGTCGTTATAGGCAGTAGGTCAGGTTTGGGCTTTTGGGGTAACTTTGTGCCATTAACCGGCCCGAAACGCCGGGTCTCAACACGATGCGAAATCAATTTTCTGCCGGTATCGAACGCATTGCCCGTCAGGACGACCGGGTGGTGTTTATCACCGGCGACCTCGGCTACAACGCGCTCGAAAATCTCCAGAGCAGCATGGGGCCGCGCTTTATCAACGCGGGCGTGGCCGAACAAAACATGGTGGGCGTGGCGGCTGGCATGGCCTACAAAGGCTATAAAGTGTTTTGTTACAGCATTGCGCCGTTTGCCGTGTATCGGTGTCTGGAACAATTCAGGAACGATGTCTGCCTGCACAATATGCCCGTTTTTATGGTCGGTAACGGCGGGGGTTACGGCTATGGCATCATGGGCAGCACCCACCACGCCATCGAAGATTTGGCGTGCCTGAGCAGTTTGCAAAATATAAATACGTTTGTGCCAGCCTTTGCCGATGAAGTAGAACCGATGCTCGATCAGATTGTGGCGCACGCCGGCCCGGCCTACCTGCGGCTTGGCTACGGCCCCAATACCCCCGCCGGAGCCCAAACAATGGGGTCGTTCAAACACATCGTCAGGGCCGAGAAAAACCAGTTCGCTGGCTCCGTCGTCGCGCTTGGGCCGGTGACTGCCAACGCCCTGAAAGCTCTGGAAAACAGTGACTTATCGGGCCGTTTCGATTTGTTTACGGCTAATAACCTGCCGCTCGATTTGCCGGTTTCGCTGGCGCAGCATTTCGCCGGGAAACCATTGCTGGTGGTCGAAGAACACGTTTCGATTGGTGGCCTGGCCCAGCAACTGTGCGTAAAACTCCTGGAAGCGGGCATGGGGCCGGGGCGGTTTGTGAGCCTGACGGCGCAGGGTTATCCCAACGGACTGTATGGCAGTCAGGCGTATCATCAGCAGCAATCCGGGCTTGATGCCGAAAACATTGCGGCCTGTTTGCGCGAGTTTAGTTAAACACAGAGACACAGAGGTTTCACAGAGAACACAAAGGTTTTAAGAGCCGTTTGTCAACCTCGGTGACCTCTGTGTTAATCTTTGTGCCTCTGTGTTAAAAACACGCTGTTTGGGGTTTATGCTACGAAAATTTCTTGCCCTTTTCCTTACGGCCTTACCCATCGTCATCTTCTGGCAAACGTGGGCCGTGTATGCCGTGAACATCCCGAAATGGGACGACCACGCGCTGAAAACGTTTCTGCTCCATCTCGAACAGGCCGATTCTGTTACCGAACGGGCCTATCAGGTGGTCAGGCAGCACAACGAACACCGTATCGTGCTGGATCGGGTGGTGACGTGGATTGATTTCTCCCTTTTCGGCAAACTCGATTACCGGCATTTGATGATACTCGGTAACCTGAGTTTGGTAGGACTGCTGGTGGTTTTTGGTACTGTTTTGCGCCGGTCAATCCCATCCGTCAAAACAGCGTGGCTGTTGTTTTTGCCCCCGGTTTCGTTTTTCCTGTTTAACCTGTCTCATTGGGAAAATATGTTTTGGGGTATGGCCGCACTCCAGAATTTTACGGTGGTGCTGTGGGCGTTGTGGGCAACT
Organism: Cytophagales bacterium; assembly: GCA_038230415.1. Lineage (GTDB taxonomy): Bacteria > Bacteroidota > Bacteroidia > Cytophagales > Spirosomataceae > JBBRNH01. The sequence continues at coordinate 29,590 of JBBRNH010000029.1, forward strand.
TATGCGCTGACGTTTACCCAAAACTGGCCGGTAGCCATTGTGCTGGCTGTTTGTGCCACCGTTACCAGTGGTAATGGCTTGCTTATCTGGCCCATCGGCGCGGGCTTGCTGTTTGCTCAGGCATTGGCTCATCGGGATTCAGACTGGAAACGGCCCGCCCTGAACCGACAACTCGTTCTCCCACTCGCTTGCTGGTTCATCGGCGCGGCCATCACTATCGGCCTGTATTTTGTCGGCTATGAAAAACCGGCGGGTAATCCACCCGTTCGGGGCAGCGTGGGCGAGTTGCTAACGGGTTGGCTGGCGTTTTTGGGGTCTGCCGCCGAGGTCTTGCCGGTTGGGTCGGCGTTGACTAATTCGGTTGTTTTGGGCGCAGGATTGGTGCTGATAGTAGCGGTACTGATCGGGCTTTCGGCTCGAAGCCTGCTGCGCTCTTCATCGGTTGCTGTTGGCTCCGTAACGAGGCCACAAACAAATCAGCTAACGCTTTTTGTGTTGGGAAGTGCCGGATTTATCCTTGGTACCGCGGCTATCGTGGCCTGGTCGCGGGTGGGGTTTGGGTTGGAAACGCTCATCACGAGCCGGTACAAACTGTACTCGCTCACGTTGCTGGCGTTGGTGTATGTCGCCGTGATGGGTCGGCTTGCGGGGCGCGGGCGGTGGCTGGCCGGGGCTACGGGGTTGGTGGTGAGCGCGGGACTGGCGGGGCTGTCATACCCGGCTTTTACCGACGACGTAATCTGGTGGCGGCAATGGCTCCTGACCAACCAATTCAACTGGACCTATACCACCAATCGTCCCGTTTCGACCCTCGATGCCACCACTGCCCGCTGGATTACCAACGCCCCGGCTTTTTATGACCGTGCGTTAGCTGGTTTTTATCAGCCCGTTAAAACTCAAATAAAAGGTATTAACGTCAGCACGAATCCGGTGGTGCTGGCTGAACCTCAGCTACCCTTCGTCATTGGCTCCGATGCCGGGATATACACCCTGCTGCGGTCTGACCGGCGGCTGTATCTGTTCAGCACCACCCCGGCGTTGCAACAATCAGCGCGGACAAAATTAGGACTGACCCTGCCAACGGCAACGGGGTTTTCGGTTAAAATCGGCGAGTCAGAAATTGATCCGGGTCGCTATGCCGTTGAACTCGTGCAGGTTGAGCCATCGGGCAAACTAACGCGGGCAGCAACAGCGCAAACATTGACGGTCTTGCCCACCAAACAAACCGTGCTGAAAAAGAACTGGTAACTGATGATTACACGTCGCGTTCTTCTTGTTTTGCTGATGCTGATTCCGGTTGCCATTGTGGCCTGGGTGGTAAGCCGATACGCCCTGAATCTGCCGTATTGGGACGATTATCTCGTGCAGGAACACCTCGCCATACTCAACGCACAGGGGTCTCGCGGGCAGAAACTCGCTCATTTCTTCGATCAGCACTGGGAACACCGCATCGTCTGGACGCGGGCGGTTTTCTTCGCGTTTTTCAAACTCAACGGCTCGCTCAACTACGTCGGGCTAACGGCAATCGGCGTGAGCGGGCTTGTCGGAATCGCGGCCATTCTGTTGGGGGTATTTCGGCAAACGCGGTTGCCGCAACGACGGTTGCCGCTCTGGTATTTTTTGCCGGTTCCGTTCTGGCTTTTCACGTTGCAATCGCACGAGAATTTACTGTGGGGCATGGCCTCTATCCAGAATTTTTGGGTGCTGGTGTTTGCGCTGGGGTCGTTTTGGGCGTTGGCGCAACCGGGCAGTACCCGCGCCGGGCCGGGTTTCTGGCGGGCGGGTGCGCTGGCATTAGCAGTGCTGGCAACGTTCACGAGCGGCAACGGGGCGTTGGTGCTGATTGCGGGCGGATTAGTGCTGGCGTGGCAGGCCGTCAGGAGACAAATATCGTGGCTATTTGTGGTGGTCTGGGCGGTGGTTTCGGTCGTCAGCATCGGGGGGTATTTTTACGGCTATCATCGCGTTACGTTTTTTCCGTCGCCGTTCAACTATCCCTTTACGGCCTGGATTCAGGCGTTCTTCGTGTTTTTCGGGGGCTTTGCCGATCCATTTCCGTATTCGGGTGCGGCTGCGTTTGGCTATGATAACCCGCTCTGGATCAGTACGTTGCTGGGGGCTTTGCTGGTAGTGGGGGCGGGTTGGCTGGTGATTTATGTTGTCTTACTGATGAGGGGTTTTGTCATTCCGACGATATGAGGAATCTTCACAGTTGAGCGTAAGATTCCTCCTGTCGTCGGAATGACAAAACCCCTCGGAATGACAAAACCCGTCGGAATGACAAAAAACACGAATGACGCGCAACGAACGACCAATGACTTTTTTCTGGCTTGTTTGTTGTTTCTGCTCGCTACGGCGGCCATCACGGTGTACTCCCGCGTGGGGTTTGCCGGGCCGGGCTATCTGTTGCAAGGCCGCTACAAAATCTATTCGGCCCTGATGCTCAGCGTGGTGTATTTGTTTGCATTGTCTGTATCACGGTCTGTGAAGACACAGACCACGGACGGGCTACAGCCCTGGTCTATGTCTTCACAGACCGAAATCCTAATCGTTATTGCCTTTACCATTCCGTTCAGCCTGTTTTCTGATTATCTGTGTCTTGAGGGCATTATCAATCAGCACCGGCGCACCACTGCCGACTATTTTAACTTTGTCGTCAACGAGCCGGCCCAACGCCAACAGGCTGCTACACAGGTTTTTAAGCCAACAGAGCCGACGTTTTTTGCCGGGCAAATTGCTCAACTCGCTGCGGCTTCGTGGCTAACTGCACCAACCATAACCGCTGTTGACGGGCTGGATGAAAAGCGGTTTCTGTACGACATCCCGAAAGCCGACGCGCCAAACCCAACCGTTGCTGCCCCGACTAATGGCTCGTATATCGTTGTCAAGAATAACTCCCACACCTACCTCTTCAACGCCCGGCCTTTGCGCCCCTCGCCAATGGCATTGTCGGGGTTCGAGGGGTATTTCCGGGCCAATGGCATTCACGCGCAGGTTTTGAAAGAGCATCTGCAACCGGGCCGCTACCGGATTGGCGTACTGACCAACCAACGGGGCCATCTGCGGCTGGCGATGACCAACCGATTTGTTACCTTCACCGAGTTGAAATGAAAACCACCCGAACTTACCTTCCCCAACTCGATGGATTGCGCTTCGTTGCCGTTACACTCGTCATGCTCGACCACTGGCTCGGCGAGGCCAATCACCTGCCGTTGGGGTATTTTGGCGTGAACCTGTTTTTTGTGCTGAGTGGTTTTCTGATTACACGTATTCTGATAAACAGCAAGTTACAGGACGAAACGCTGCAACGCGGGCCGGGCCATTCGCTCAAAACGTTTTTTATCCGCCGGAATCTCCGCATCTGGCCGGTGTATTACCTCACGATTTTCGGGTTGGCGTTGGTCAATTTTCAGGCCGTCAGGATGGCGTTCTGGTGGCTCGTGACCTACACCCAAAACGTCTGGATTGTGGTGCATCAAACCTGGTTCGGAGCCATTGACCACCTCTGGTCTTTGGCCGTTGAGGAGCAGTATTACATCTTTTTTCCGTTTCTGCTGCTTTTCACGCCCCGCCTGTTGCTCTTGCCCATGCTGGCCGCGCTGATTGTGCTGTCGGTGCTGCTGCGGGTGGTTTTGTTTGTAACCCACGCCCCCTGGATGGCGCAGTTTGTGCTGATGCCTACCTGTTTAGATGCCTTCGGGCTGGGCGGGGTGCTGGCCTGGCTCATTTTGTTTCGGCGCGAGCTATTCGACAAACTCGTTCGCAACAACGCGCTGCTGCTGGGTAGTTTCGCGCTCTACGCCCTGAACGTCTGGCTGATGAGCCAACTCTCGCCCGCCCGTAACCTCGCCACTGACGTTACCGACCGATTGGTAACGTCGGTTTTTTGTATGTTTCTGATCGGGCGGGGAATCGTGGGGTTCGGGCAACCCGTGAAGTGGTTGTTAGAAAATCGCGTCGTGAATTACTTAGGTCAGATCAGTTACGGGCTGTATCTGTTTCATAACCTGATTTTCAACTATTACCACACGCCCGAAACCTATTTTACGCTGCGGGTCTGGCACAAAGCCGCCACCCTGTTGCCCCTGTTGGAGGCCACGCCCGCGCTCCGGCTGGGCTATTTTTATGGCCTCACGGTGCTGGTAGCGGCCCTGTCGTGGCACCTGATCGAAAAGCCGATTAACGGCCTGAAAGACCGCTTTTCTTACTAAAAGTCAACGTTTCTGTGTCTGAAGGTCGTTCATACTGTCTAAAGTCCTATTCATCGGCAAGCGGCAAGCCTAAGGTTTGCCTATCTTTGCCCCAAAATACAACCCATATCTATGAGTCTGCTGCTATCTATTGTGATGCCCGCCTACAACGAGGAAGAATGCGTCGAACTCGTAGTTGGTCAATGGTGCGAATTACTCGACCGCCAGTTTCCAACCGAAAATACGCGGCTGATTGTGGTGAACGATGGCTCGAAAGACCGCACCGGCGAGATTTTGGCCGGTCTCCGCGACCGTTTTCCGAAGCTCGTGGCCGTCAATCAACCCAACGGCGGGCATGGTAACGCCGTTGTTCATGCCTACCGGCAGGCCGTTGCGCTGGATTCGGAATGGGTGTTTCAGACCGACAGCGACGATCAGTTTGTGACCGACGATTTTATGAAACTCTGGGCCAAACGCAACGAATCTGATTTTATCCTCGGTAGCCGGATGGTGCGGCACGATGCCCCCGCCCGGCTCTGGATCACCCGGATTTTGCGCGGCAGCATCTGGGCCATCTACGGCACCTATATTCAGGATAGCAACATTCCATTCCGGCTGATTCGGGGGAGTTTTCTGCGGAAACTACTTCAGCAACTACCTGCTCCAACGCCGTTTGCACCGAACATTTTCCTGTCGGTAATGAGCAAAAAAGCCGGAAACAATACGTTTGATATTCCCATTACGCACAAAGAACGGCAGACCGGTACGGTGTCTATCCTGAAATGGAAACTCCTGAAAGTCTGCCTGACGAGTTTTATGGAACTGGCGCAGTTCCGGCTCGAATTGGGTGGAAAAGTGAAAGCTCTCAAACAGCCCGAGCGCGTAACCACATACTAATTTTTAGCGTACAAGTTTGCGTAATGCGTGTTTAATGGTAGTTCAGTAGAAACAAAAAACGCAACAGTACATCAGCATGAAATATGTTATAATCGGCTCTGGCCCCACCGGATTGGGAGCCGCCTACCGACTCAACGAAGTGGGTATCACCGACTATGTGGTGCTGGAAAAAGAAAACCGCATCGGTGGCCTTGCCAAGAGTTTTACCGACGATAAGGGTTTTCTCTGGGACGTGGGTGGTCACGTACAGTTTTCGCACTACAAATACTTCGATGATCTGATGGTCAGGGCGTTGGGCGAAGACGGCTGGCTCCGGCATCAGCGCGAATCGTGGGTCTGGATCGAGAATCGGTTTGTGCCGTACCCGTTTCAGAACAACATCAAATACCTCTCGCCCGAAACCATGTGGAAATGCTTAGATGGCATTATCCACGTCTATAAAAACCCCAGCACCCAAAAGCCGCGCAACTTCCGCGAGTGGATTCTGGCAACCGCCGGGCCGGGTATCGCCGAAACGTTTCTGTTCCCATATAATTTTAAAGTCTGGGCCTACCCCACCGAAGAGATGAACGCCGTGTGGGTGGGTGAGCGCGTGGCCGTTGCCGACCTGGGCCGGGTGACAAAGAACATTATCTTTAACAACGACGATTTCTCGTGGGGCCCAAACAGCACGTTTCAGTTCCCGAAACGCAACGGTACGGGCGGTATCTGGGAGTCTGTCGGCAACCTCGTAGGGCGTGAGAAAATCCAACTCAACGCCAACGTCGAGCGCGTAATTGGGCCGGAAAAGAAAGTTGTTCTGGCCGGTGGTGAAGTAATCGAATATGAGCATCTGCTCAATACGATGCCGCTCGATGTCTTTACCCGGAAGGTAGACGGGCTTGACAGCGAGACCGTTGCCCAGGCCCAGGGCCTGAAACACTCGTCAACCAACATTGTGGGTATCGGGCTAAAAGGCCAGCCGAAAGACAGCCTGAAAACGATGTGCTGGATGTATTTCCCGGAAGCCAACAGCCCGTATTACCGCGTCACGGTATTCTCGAATTACAGCCCTAACAACGTGCCGGATGCGTCGCAATACTGGTCGCTGATGACCGAAACCAGTGAATCATCGGTGAAGCCCGTGAACCGCGAAACCCTGATTGCCGACACCATCAAAGCCTTGCTGGAGGACCAACTGATCGAGTCTGCCGATGATGTCGTTTCGACGTTTCACGTGGCCTTTGAGTATGGCTACCCCACGCCGTCGGTCGAGCGCGACGGGATTCTGAAAGCCGTGTTACCTGCTCTGGAACCGTTCGGGATTCTGTCTCGCGGGCGGTTTGGGGCCTGGAAATACGAAGTTTCTAACCAGGATCACTCGCTCATGCAGGGCGTGGAGTGGGCCAACCGCGTGGTGATGGGTGTGCCGGAACTCACGCTGCCCTTCCCCGATACGGCCAACGCCATGTGGGGAAAATAGAAAATGATGTGTAGGATTTAACGTATAACTTGTGGATCGCGGCTGAAAAGCCGCTTTTTTTATTGCCCCAATATCAGCCGCCCGCCCGCTTCATAAATCAACCGGCTGCCCGCTCCGTAGTTCACTTGCTGTGCCGTTGCCCGGAGCGTGGCCGGCATCGTAATCACGTGGTTGAGATCAACGGCCTCCTGACTGCCCGGCATAAATCCACAGGTCCATACGCTTGGCTCGTCCCAGCGTCCGTTGCGGAGCGTGGCGTTGTGGGGCAGTGCCGCGCCGGGCGGTAATCCCGTGCCGGAGCCGGTAATGCTGATGGGTTCGTTGGGTTCGCCGGTGATGGCCGGGGACGTTGAGCGCACCCGAAACCGGTACCGACCGTTGGCCCAGGCGGGCAGTGTTACCGAAACCGGGTTGGTGGTAGCGGCAGTCAGCGTCGTTAGTGAGCAACCGCCTTCGGTCAGTAAATCCACATTGTATTGATTGCCGGGCAGCACCGGCACCGCCGACAGATACGGTACCGACACCACCTGACCGGGCGTGGCCGCAAACGGAAACACGTAGCCGGTGCTGAGCCATACCCGCCGGGCAGGAACCGACGGCTGAACCGTTGTGAAGAAATCAGCAGACAGAGCCGCGCTCCAGACATCGGCCAAGGCGGTACAGTCGTCATTACCAAAATGAATATGTGGCGCATCGGCCACGCGGTAGTCGGGATAAATCATGGTGTCGGTGGCTGGGCCGGGCCAGTTGTTGGGCTGGCTGGCTAAGAAATTCTGGGCCGCAATCACATTGGCATCTGTCTCATGATTGACATATACCGAGTTGGGAAAAGGCGGAAAATACGACACCCGCGACACGACCCACGATAAATTATCAAAGCCAGATTGGGCGCGGCTTTTGGCGATTACCGCCCCAATCTGACTAACGTAGTCGGCGTAGGTTCGGTAATAATTGTCGCTCTCGCCCTGATGCCACAGCACAGCCCGCATCCCGGTTCGTTTGAGGTAATGGGCCAGGGTAGCCCCTAAACCGCGATACGGCGCGTTTTTCTGATAATCGCCGTTGTGCGCGGCCTCTGCGCCCGACACGGCCTCGAACCAGTCGGTTGATCGGCTGCCGGGGTATGACGCGCCAAAAAACAAAACCGGCACCCCCAGTCGCTGCGTGAGCCGGTCGCCGAGCGCACCCCACATAAATACGGGTGCGCCGGGGGCCATGCCCGCCATGCCGTCGAGGCCCAGGTTTGCGTGTGAAAATGTCAGGGGCAACTGCGATTCGTCGAATACGCCGGGGTTGGTGATCCCGCTCCACGAGTTCACGATAGAGACCCGGTCGTCGGTAGCCTGACCGAGGGTGAAACTGCCGCCCCACGAGTTTGACTGCCCCGCCGTAACAAATACCTCACCCACGCCGACCCGCTCAACCTGAATCGTTCCTACCTCCGTTCCGGCATCGAACGCTTTCACCTCCAGGTCATACCAGCCGCCGGTGACGTTGGGCAGAATACCCTGAAAGCTGCCATTATCCGGGGCAACATCAATAATTTGCCAGCCCGTTGCTCCGCCATTTTGCCCCGCCCGCACCAGCAGCCGGGCCTCGATTCGGGTGGCATTGGCCGGGCAGTTGCCCGTTATCGGCACGTTGGCCTGATTGGTGTTATTGCGCTGAAATACCACCCGGCTGGTGGGAAACGTGAGCGATACCTGAGCGACCGATTGCGAATAAAAACCGGCCATTATCAACAGCAGGCAATACCGGGGTACTAATGAATTGGGCATGACAATAGGTGATATGGGTGGCTATTACTGGTAGCAAAGTAAATACGTTTTTGTGTGTATTTAGTATTAAATTTTTGTAAAATAACAACGCTATATATTCATCAAAAAAAGCAGCTTAAACAGTAGAAAGCCCTGCTTTTACTGCAAACAGCGGGGCTTATTGATTATTCGTTATCTATACTGTGTACGGTAGTTCCTATGCAGGACGTTTTGGGCTGATCGAACTTTTATCGGCATTTCTCAGCCATTTTTATCAGTTTTGTGGCTATATCATTTAGCCGACCCCGGATTATGGCAACCGCCCGCCCGCTGTATCAGCAGCTTTCGCGCAATATCACCGCATATAGCCCCGATGAAGCCCGCGAAATGGCTTTTATGCTGCTCGAACATTATTTCGGCCTTCGCAAAGCCGACGTACTCGCCGACCGGCCCCTGCCCGCCAACCGCACCGAACCCGACTGGTTTAAGGTTATCGAACGGCTCAACCGGCAGGAACCGATTCAGCACGTGATTGGCACCACTATTTTTTGCGGCCTTGAATTTGAGGTCTCATCTGACGTACTCATCCCGCGCCCCGAAACCGAAGACCTCGTGCGGCTTATCATGCACGATTTTGCCGACCGCGAAGGCCGCCCCGTTTCGGTGGTGGACATTGGCACCGGCAGCGGCTGTCTGGCCGTGACCCTGGCCCGGTTTCTGCCGCAGGCCGACGTGCTGGCCTGGGATATCTCCGAAACAGCCCTCGCTATGGCCCGGCGCAATGCCCAAAACCTGCATGCCGACGTGACGTTTGCTATGCAGGATATTCTATCGGTTTCACCCGATTTTCAGCAACGCTTCGACTGCATTGTGAGCAACCCGCCCTACGTGACCCGCTCCGAAGCTGCCCGGATGGATCGTAATGTGCTGGACTACGAACCCGACATGGCCCTGTTTGTGGCCGATGCCGACCCGCTCATTTTCTACAAAGCCGTTGCCGATTTTGCCCGCGCCTACCTCGCCGATGGGGGGGCGTGCTACGTGGAAATCAACGAACGATTCGGCGACGACACCCGCGCCGTTTTTGCCGCACGTGGTTTCCAGAACATTCACGTTTATAAAGACATACACGGCAAAGACCGCAGTGTGCGGGCCTCGTTTTAGCGTTGTATTGTTGTAGGGTTTATACGTTGTAGAGTTTATGCGTTGAGGATTTGTTGCTGAGTTAGCGAAAGGTTGAGTCTTATATAAACGTCAGAAATATGGCGACGATTAACGAATTAGAAGACCTGAAGGCTTGGCAAAAAGCGAGACAGTTGGCAAAAGACGTTTACGAGGTTACGCGCTTGAAGCCATTTGCCGATGACTATGATTTAAAACGGCAAATTCGCCGGGCGAGCGGGTCTGTTATGGACAATATTGCCGAAGGTTTTGGGCGGGGTAGCCGGGGCGAGTTTTCTCAATTTCTGGGTATTGCCAGAGGATCGCTCATTGAAGTAAAATCACAACTTTACCGAGCCACTGATAATGAGTATCTCACTGCTGAACAGTTTGGAATACTTTACGAATCAACACGTGAAATTTGCGCGATGATTGACCGCCTGCTTGGTTATCTTCAGGAAACTCCCATCAAAGGCAAACGTTTCGCCAAGTCAACTTAATGATACAATCCAACACCACTACGGCTTATAAACGTTAGAATCCGGTAACGCTGAAACTGAGCAACGCAACAACTCTACAACTAAAGCAACGATACAACGTTGCAACTCAGTAATGAATTTTCATCAAAAAATAAGAGACATATCCGCCGAAGTTGGTAAAGTTGTGGTTGGGCAGGACCGGCTCGTGAACCGGCTCCTGATTGGGCTGTTTACCGGCGGTCACGTGCTGCTCGAAGGGGTGCCGGGCCTGGCAAAAACGCTCACCATCAATACGCTGGCGAAAGCCCTCCAACTCGACTTTCAGCGGATTCAGTTTACGCCTGACCTGCTGCCCGCCGACCTGATCGGGACGATGATCTTTAACCAGAAAACCGCCGAGTTCGAGGTGAAGCAGGGGCCGATTTTTGCCAACCTGATCCTGGCCGATGAAATAAACCGCTCGCCCGCTAAAGTGCAGGCCGCCCTGCTCGAAGCCATGCAGGAAAAGCAGGTCACCATCGGCGAAGAAACCTTTATCCTGACCCCGCCTTTTTTGGTACTTGCTACCCAAAACCCCGTTGAACACGAAGGCACGTATCCCCTGCCCGAAGCCCAGGTTGACCGCTTTATGATGAAGGTGTTTGTAGATTACCTCAACAAAGATGAAGAACTGGAGGTCATGCGCCGGATGTCGAACATGAACTTCGATTATGAAGTGCAGCCCGTTCTCGATGCCGACGACATCACCGGCATCCGGCAGGAAATTAACGCCGTGAATATCTCCCGCACCCTCGAAGAATATATTATTGAACTCGTTTTTGCTACCCGCCGACCGATGGACTACAACCTCCGCGATGAGGCCCGGTATATCCAGTATGGCGTGTCGCCGAGGGCCAGTATCAGCCTGAACTTAGCCGCCAAAGCCCTGGCGTATTTTGAACGGCGCGACTACGTACTGCCCGAAGACATCAAAGAAGTTACGCCCGACGTGTTTAACCACCGGATTCAACTCAACTACGAAGCCGAAGCCGACGGCGTGACCACCCTGCAAATCATTGACTCGATTCTGCGGAAGGTTGCCATTGGCCGGTGATGCGTAGGTCGGGTATGATTGCCGAAATACCCAACCCCGCTACCTTTGCCCCAAAACCTACCCTTACTCATGCCCGTTGCCAACCCTGCCAGAACCTTGCCCACTAAAGCCACAAAACAAAAAACGGATCAGCCAGCGGTCATGCTCACCGAATCGGGTCAGCAGCGCACGGTTATCGAGCGCGTTACCCCTGAACTCGATGGGGGGCGGTTTCCCATCAAAGCCATCCCCGGCGACGTGATTCGGGTGGAGGCCGATATTCTGGCCGATGGTCATGATGTGCTGACCGCCCGGCTCCTCTACAAACCTGCTGCCGAAAAGCACTGGCACGAAACCCCGATGACACCGCTTGGCAACGACCGCTGGGCGGGTTTGTTTACGGTGCCAACGCAGGGGCAGCACCTGTACACGATTGAATCCTGGGTGGATAACACCGCGTCGTGGCAGCACGAAATAGAACTCAAACTGCGGGCCGGGCAGCGGCTCACCAGCGAGCTGCTGGCCGGGGCCGTGCTGGTAGAGAACATGGGACACCGCGCTGCGGGCGGGCCAAATGCCAACGCCACCGATGCCGCCGAACTCTTCCGCGTGGCTGAACTATTCCGCACCGGGGCCGATGAAGTGAATTCGGATGCCTATCAGCAAGCCATTCATAGTGCTGAAAGTGAGCAGTTTACACACTGGCTCTCGGCCTACCCCGACCGGCAGCACGTGACCCGCTATGGCCGCGAACTCGGCGTAAACGTTGACCGGGCCAAAGCCGGGTTCAGCACCTGGTACTGCCTGTTTCCGCGCTCGGCGAGCCGGGTTTCGGGGTTCGGGGGCGCGCCCGCCCACGGCACGTTTCAGGATGTTGAAAAACTGTTGCCGCGCATTGCCGGGATGGGGTTCGACGTGCTGTATCTGCCACCGATTCACCCCATTGGCACGGCCCACCGCAAGGGCAAAAACAACTCCGTTACCTGTTTGCCGGGCGAGCCGGGCGTTCCCTACGGCATTGGTTCTGAACTCGGCGGCCACGATGCCATTCTGCCCGAACTCGGCACCATTGATGATTTCAAACACCTCGTAGCAGCCAGTAAAACGTTTGGGATGGAGGTGGCGATGGACTTAGCCATTCAATGCTCCCCCGACCATCCCTGGGCCAAAGACCACCCGGACTGGTTCAGAAAACGACCCGACGGTACGATTCAGTACGCCGAAAACCCGCCCAAAAAATACCAGGATATTTATCCGGTTTATTTCGAGACTGCCGACTGGCAAAACCTCTGGCTCGAACTGCGCCGGGTGCTGCTGACGTGGGGCGAGTGGGGCGTTCGGATCATCCGGGTCGACAACCCGCACACCAAGCCGTTCGGCTTCTGGGCGTGGGTCATCGCCGAAGTTCGGGCCGTATATCCCGATATGATTTTCCTGTCGGAAGCCTTCACAAAGCCCAAAGTGATGCAGCAACTGGCAAAATTGGGCTTCCAGCAGTCGTACACCTACTACACCTGGCGCAACAGCAAGGCCGAACTCACGGAGTACCTTACCGAACTCACAACCAGCGAGATGCGGCATTATTTCCGGCCCAATTTCTGGCCCACCACGCACGACATCAACCCGCCCGTTTTGCAGAGCGGCCACGAGCCAAGTTTCTTGACCCGGTTTTTTATGGCCGCAACGTTGTCGAGCAATTACGGCATCTTCGGCCCGTCGTTCGAGTTGATGGATCACGCGCAGTTTCCCGGCAAAGAAGAATTTCTGAACTCCGAGAAGTACGAAATCAGGGACTGGGACTGGGAAAAAACCAACAAACTGACCTTTGTCATTACGGCCACCAACCGCGCCCGGCGCGAGAACCCGGCCCTGCAAGAGACCAACAACCTGACCTTCTGCCGGATAGACGACGACAATCTGATGGCCTACCTGAAATCTGCCGATGATAATCACGTGCTGTGCGTGGTGAACCTGGACGGTTATCAGCGCAAAGCGGGTCGGGTGCAGGTGCCAATCTGGCAGTTGGGTATCGGGCCGGATCAGCCCTACGTTGTGCATGACCTCATTACCGATGCCCGCTATACGTGGCGGGGCGAGTGGAATTACGTTGACCTTGACCCGTTTATCCTGCCCATGCACCTGTTCAGGATTGAGGGGATATAACAATGCTGACATTCGACGAACGCGGTAATTTATTTCCCTACGAAATTCTCAGCAGTACCCCCACACAAATGGCTGAGTCATTAACTGACTCAGCCAAACGTCATGCGTTATTCAACTCATTCACGGCCTATTCTCATGACTTACAAGTTGTGTTAGACGCACCGTTTAACCAGTTGATTGGCGGAAGTTTTATGAGCCGAGTGTAAGAACCAAACGATATTGATGTCGCTAATTTGATTGCTCTTCCTGACCCGGACGACGATTTAATCGAAGCAATAATGCCTTTTCTACTGGTGGGTGGTTCGATGGACACGTATCAAATTGACGGGCATCTGATTCCGGTTTACGCGCCTGATGATGAACGATATGCCAATACAATCGCCCGAATTGCGTACTTTAGACGATGGTTCGGCGTTGACCGAAATGATTTTCCAAGAGGTATTCTTCTCATTCAAAGACCATGACGAACGAACCCCGTGAATCGGCCCGAATTATTGATGAATTACATGATCTGAATCAACTCATCAACAGCACAAAACAACTGATTGTAAAATACCCTGGCGATAAACTGATGGTTTTAACACTGCGTGCCGACGAGTATCGTCGGGAACTGCTGCTTAAAGAACTCCATCAGAGCCTAAGCCTGTATTTACAATCAGCCGAGTAAGCAGTTAGCCATGTCTCAACTCCTCCTTTCCGCAACGCCCTGGGCCAGCCTCGCCCCCGAATCCGTATTTTGGGCCGATTTAGCCCAACACGCCCTGCCCGATTACGCCAACAACAGCCGTTGGTTTGCGGGTAAGGCCCGCCCGCAAACCGGCTTTTCGGTCGGCGCGGTGCATCAACTACCCACCAAAACCGGCGTGGTGTATCTGCTCATTATCAGCGTGGCGTATGCCGATGGGGGCAGTGCCGAGCGGTATCTGTTGCCGGTGGCGTTTGTGCCGGAAAAATCAGTTGCCACTGAGCCGTTGGCAGCCATTGCCATCATCACTCCCGTTCAGTTTGGTGACCAGACCGGAACCCTCGTTGATGGTATTTATGACGAAGCGTTTCGGGCGGCTGTCTATACCGGCATCTATCACCGCCAAACCGTGCCGCAGGTGGCCGGGCAGTTGACGTTTCAGCGCGGGCGCGGCCTGACCGAAGGCGACGAATACGTGTCATCGGTAGCGTTGCCGGCTAAATCGAGTAATTCAGCGATGACTTTTGGCCCAGCCGGGCGGGAAAAATATTTCCTCAAACTGTATCGTAAACTCTTCGAGCAGGCCAACCCCGAAGCCGAGATGGTGGCTTTTCTGAGCGAAACGGGCAACTTCGGGCGGATTCCGGCCTTTGGCGGCAGTATCGTCTGGCAACAGCCCAACGGCATTGATGTTACGCTCGGTATGATGCAGGAAATGGTTGCCAATGATAAAGATGCCTGGATGCAGACCGGCGATTACCTCAATGAGTTTCTGTATGCCGTGCCAAACCGACTTTTTGCCATTAACGAAGACGTATTCGACAAAGTAGAACTGCTTGGCAGGCGCACGGCCCAGATGCACATCGCTCTGTATCAACCAAATACGACCGAAGCGGCCTTTGCCCCCGAACCATTTACCGACGACTACCGCACATTTTTGACCAAGCGATTTACTGACCTCCTTGACCGCCGGTATGCCCTGCTCCTCGACAACTACACCCAGCTTGACCCCATCACGCAGCGCATGGCTTGGGTGTTTATGGAAGCCAAAGAGATGATCGAAGACTTTGTGGCCGAGTTTCAAACCCGCTCGTTCGATTCGCTGCGGGTGCGGGTTCACGGCGATTTTCACCTCGAACAGGTGCTGGTGGTGCCGGATGGCGACTGGCAAACCGACTTTGTGATGATTGACTTTGAGGGCGAACCCGAAAGCAGCATCGCTGAGCGCAAAATCAAACACTCGCCCCTGAAAGACGTAGCCGGGGCCATTCGGTCCTACCATTACGCGGTTTGCTCGAAACTCTTCAACGCCCGCGAAACCGATGCCATCAACCCCGAACACCTGCAACGGGTATCGGATCGGTGGTTTTATCTGATTCGGGATACGTTCCTGAATGCCTATCTTGATGAATTTGGCGCACCCCACCCGCTCTTTGCCAACAACAACGAAACCAACTTTCTGCTGTTGGTTTATCTGCTCGAAAAAGCCGTGTATGAACTTGGTTATGAGATCAGCTACCGCCCGACGTGGGTGAAAATCCCCCTCCGGGGCATCATTGACGTTGTTCGTGAAATCGAAAAAATCAGGCTTGCCAACCGGGGCCATTCCGACGGGTTGGCGAGGTTGCAAATGGGGCTGTTGCAGGGTAAATCGTGAGGGCTACCTTTAAGTATGAAAACTTCAGAAATGACCGCTATTACCCGGCTCGACCAACTCGATCCGAACCGGCAATACACTTACGCCGATTATTTGACGTGGCAATTCAGCGAGCGTATCGAATTGGTGTTTGGGTATATCCGGCAAATGGCCGCGCCCAACCGGAAACATCAAAATTTGTCGGGAAACCTGTACGGGCCGATTTGGAATTATTTCAAAAATCATCCCTGCAAAGCCTATGCTGCCCCATTTGATGTGCGGTTGCCACGTAAGCACAAAACCACGAATGCCGACATTGTGACCGTGATTCAGCCCGACATCTGCGTGATTTGTGACCCGGCCAAGTTAGACGACGCGGGGTGCATTGGTGCGCCCGATTGGGTAATCGAGATCCTCTCGAAAGGCAACACCCGCAAGGAAATGCGCGAAAAATTCGCGCTTTACGAAGAAGCGGGCGTTCGGGAATATTGGGTCGTGCAGCCTGAGTATGACAATATTCTGGTCTATGTCTTGAACGAAGCAGGGCATTATGACGCCAAACCAACCTGGTTAGCTACCGATGAAGACGCGGCCCCGGCGATTTTTCCTGACCTCAAGATTGACCTCAACGAGGTGTTTGCCGAGTAGCGTATCTTCCTAACCCGCTCATAACCAGGATGAACACCCCTTCAACCACCGTTACCCTCATTACCGGAGCCGCTTCGGGCATTGGCCGTTCGTTAGCCATACAGGCTGCCCAACGCGGCCTGACCGTGATTGCCACCGACATCAACGAAACCGGACTGGCCGAAACCAATACACTCGCCGGCGGATCCCTCGATACGCACCGGCTCGATGTCTCGAAACCCGACGACATTACCGACTTCGCCCGCCAAATCATCCCGACGCTCGACAACCGACCCCTGATTTTGGTGAATAATGCGGGTGTCGCCTTAGCCGCCGGCACGTTCTGGGAAACCACCGAAACCGATTTCGACTGGCTGTTGAGTATCAATCTCTTTGGGGTTATCCGAATGACGCGGGCGTTTTTGCCGTATATGGTGCAGCGCGATAACGGCCACCTCGTTAATATTTCGAGCGTGTTCGGGTTTGCGGGCGTACTGAATCAGTCGGCGTATTGCACGGCCAAGTTTGGCGTTCGGGGATTTACGGAGACGCTCAGAATGGAACTTATGGATACCGGCGTGGGCATCACCTGCGTGCATCCGGGTGGTATAGACACCGGCATCGCCCGCGATTCGCGCATTGGGGCGGGGAGCCGCGTGACGGAAGCGATGCACAAAAAAGCCGCCGAAAGTTTTAAAAAAGCCGCCATTACCACCCCCGACGAAGCCGCCCGGCAAATCTGGCAGGCGGTTGACAAACGTCAGACCCGGCTCGTGATCGGCTCCGATGGCAAACTCCTCGACCGCCTGACCCGGCTCTTCCCGTCGGGCTACACCCGAATGTTGAAAAAACGGCTGGAACAGGCGTTTGCTACGGAATAAAACAAAAACACCGGGCTTTCAGCCTGGTGCCAGTGATTAAGTAAGTGATTACAGTTCGTACGGCGTATGTGCGGCTACCTAATTACAATAATCGCTAATGACCTTGTAAGCAGGGGAGTAGCCGAGTTCACCGGCTTTGGAGAGGTCTAAACACCCGCCGTTTTCGTCGCCGAGACTGTGCTTGATAACACCCCGGACGTAGAACGATTCGGCATAGCGCGGGTTGAGTTTGATGGCACTGTTGCAGTCCTGAATGGCTCCTTTTTGATCGCCCTGTTGCGATTTTATCATGCCCCGCGTAAAATACGCTTCGGCGTAGGTTGGGTTCACCTCGATGGCTTTGTTCAGGTCAAGCACCGCATTTTTAGGATCACCCTGCTTGCTACGGCTCACGGCGCGGCTGAAAAAAGCCTCTGACCGCTCCACCGACAGGTCATTGATTTTGTTGCGCTCCTGCACCACGTTCCGCAGATTGTCGAGAATGTTGCGGCTGATGCGTCCGTTATAAAACACCTTGCTTTCGGTATTGGCATTGTTGGTATTAATAGCCGCGTCGAAATCCTGGATTGACGCTTTCTGATCGCCGAGTTTGCTCCGGCAAAAGCCCCGGCCATAAAACGCACGGTAATTAGTGCCATCGAGCGCAATGGCCCGGTCATAATCGCTGAAGGCACCCTTGTAATCTTCGAGTTTGCTCCTGGCAAAGCCCCGGTTATAGAATGATTCGCCGTCTTCGGGGCTAAGTTCGATGGCTTTGTTGAGGTCGGCGATGGCCCCGTTAAAATCAGTGAGTTCTACTTTCGAGGCACCGCGTCCGGCGAATGCCTGCGCCCGTTTGGGATTCATGTCAATCACTTTCGAGAAATCGGCTAAGCTACCCGAAAAATCGTCTAACTTTTGTTTGGTGCTGCCCCGTGCATAAAACGCGGCCATATTGTTGGGATCGAGTTCGATAGATTTCGAGAAATCCTGCAAGGCACCCCGATACTGGTCTAAGCGGCTCCGGCTTACACCCCGGTTGTAATAAGCCTGTGCGTCGTTGGGGTTCAGTTCGATAGCCCGGCCAAAGTCAAACAAGGCTCCGCGCTGATCGTCCTGTTTGCTTTTGCTCACGCCCCGGCTCAGGTAAGACAACGCGTCCTGCGGGTTGATGTCAATGGCCCGGTCGTAATCTAAAATGGCTCCCCGGTGGTCTTTCAGGTTGGCTTTGGCAAGGCCCCGGTTGTAGTAGCTGGCGGCATTATCGGGGTTCATCGTAATTGCCATGCTGAAGGCTTGCATGGCTCCGGTGAAATCGCCGGTTTTGCTTTTACTGACACCACTTTCAAAATAATCGGCGGCTGTTTGCTGGGCGGTTGCTGGTAGGGTCATGGCTATAAATAAGCCGACGGCCAACATCAGAACACGTTGTTTCATGAAATAGTACAATTATCTTGGTAGAGAAGCAATGCGCTTAGTGGGTAAAATTAGCCCTTTCTGACCTTGCGGCCAAACCTACCGTTGCTTAGATGCAATTTGCCCCGTAGTGCTGATGAGCGCGTAACCGGGTAACAGGCTGAAAGCGAGATGGCTGGTTTGCCGGAAAGAGACCGAAATGAAAAACCGCGTTTGTTGCAAAAGCAGCCATATTGTCTGATTTAGTTAAGCACTAAAATCAAATAACAGACATAATGGCGTATTTTGTTGCTGTTTCTACATTGGTACAGGATTTGAACAAGGATACCCGAACCTGCATTCGGGCAGTTTAAACAACAAAAAAATCATGAATACCTTACTGAGTTATAACCGTGTTCCCGCCCTCTTCGGCGGATTTTATGGCCGCCCAACGGTGGTTAGCTACGAAAAGCCTGCCACTACCCCCGGAACAATCTCCATCGGGGCTGTGAATGTAAAAGAAACCGAAGCCGCGTTTGAATTGGCCGTTGCCGCTCCCGGTTTGAAGAAAGAAGCCTTTACGGTAAACGTAGAGAACAACACGCTTACGATTGGCTACAAAGACGAGCAGAAAACCGATGCAGCCGCCGAGGTTTATACCCGTCAGGAGTTCGGCTTTACGGCCTTTGAGCGCAGTTTTAAACTGCCCAAAACCGTAAACACCGAACAGATTCAGGCCACCTACACGGATGGTATTCTGAACCTGACCCTGCCCAAAGTAGAAATCCCTACCCCTGCCGTGAAAGCAATCGAGGTAGCGTAAAGATGGAAGGCGAATCAATGGAACGCAGATGACGCAGATTTAAAAAGATTTTCGCGGATTTTTTTCTTGAACAGAAACAGAAAATCTGCGTGAATCCCCAAAATCTGCGTCATCTGCGTTCCATTGATTCGTGTTCTATCGTTTTCATAATTTCGGCCAGTTTAGCTTCGTCTAACTGGCCGTTTGTGCGTACACCGCTGCAAATATCTACCCCAAACGGCTGCACGGTTTCGATGGCAGCCCGCGCATTTTGCGGGTTCAGACCACCGGCCAAAAACACCGGTACCCGGCTTTGGGTCACAATCTGGCGGCTGACTGCCCAGTTATGCACCCGGCCCGTTCCGCCCAATTCTCTCACGGCTAAAGCCGGATTTCCCGAATCGAGCAGCAGCGCGTCGGCTCCGTCGGCCACGGCGCGGAGGGCTTCGTCGAGACTTTCGTCGCCGGTGATGTGAATGACCTGCACGATTTTCACAGCGGGCAACGCGGCTTTAATGGCCGGGTAGGTTCCGGCGGGTACGGCATCCACGAGTTGAAGCACACTACTATTCACGCGCCGGTGATGAGCAATAATGCCGTTGGCGGTGGTTTCTGCCGTGAGCAAAAACGTGGCAATGGGTGGGGGTATCTGCCGGGCGATCTGCCCGGCCAGCGCGTCGCCGATGATACCGGGGCCGCTGGGCATCTGTCCGACCAAACCCAGCGCATCGGCACCGAGCCGGATGGCGGTTTGGGCTTCGGCGTAACTGCTGATGCAGCAAATTTTGATTCGGACACGCATTTTGAGGACTATTTTCGGGCTTTCTACACTGATTTACCGGGATTGCCGGATTGATTTTGCAAAAATCGGGTTGTTTTAGCAAGTCCCGACTAATCAATGGCAATAATGGCTCAACCCGATACCTACGCGTCTCTCCGCATTCCTGACTTTCGTTATTTTGTGATGAACAGTTTCCTGCTGACGGCTACCCTGCTGATTCAGGAGGTTATTCTGGGCTATGAACTCTACAAAATCACCCATGATCCGCTGTCGCTCGGTTTGGTGGGCTTAGCCGAGGCCTTGCCGTTCATCGCGCTGTCACTTTTCGGGGGCCACCTCGCCGACCGGCGCGACAAAAAACGGATTCTCCAGCAGAGCCTGCTCGTGATTACGCTCGGCTCGGTGGTTCTGTACCTTGTTTTTCAGCCGTCGGTGGTGGGTACTCTCTCGCAAAATGGCCGGTTGGCGGTTATTTATGGGGTTTTGATGCTCATCGGCACGGCCAAAGGGTTTTATTCACCGGCCAGTTCGTCGCTGAAGCCGTTTCTGGTTCCCCGCGAATTATACCCCAATTCCAGCACCTGGAGCAGTTCGTTCTGGCAGGCGGGGGCCATTGCGGGACCGGGCATTGCGGGGTTTCTTTACATCTGGGTCGGGTTCGACAATACGTTGCTGGTGGTGGTGGGCTTGCTGCTGCTGTGTTTTATCCTGCTCTCGGCCATCAAGCCGAAGCCTGTTCCGGTTTCAGAAACAATGCCGCTTGGGTTTTTGGATAGCCTGAGAGAAGGGTTTCGGTTTGTGTTCAAGACCAAAATCGTGCTGTTTTCGATCTCGCTCGATCTGTTTTCGGTGCTGTTTGGCGGGGTGGTTGCCATTCTGCCCGTTTTCGCCGAAGATATTTTAAAGGTCGGGGCCGAGGGACTGGGCTTTTTACGGGCCGCGCCCAGCATCGGGGCCGTGCTGACGCTGGCGTTCATGACCCGGTTTCCACCCACCCACAATGCCTGGCAAAATATGCTGCTGGCCGTGCTGGGTTTCGGTATTTCGACATTAGTGTTTGCGTTCTCCACCAATTTTTACCTCTCGCTGCTGGCGTTGGCCTTCACCGGCGCGTTCGACAGTGTGAGCGTGATTATCCGGCAAACGATTCTGCAAATCTTCCCGCCCGATGCCATGCGGGGCCGGGTGGCCGCCGTAAACGGCATTTTCGTCAGTTCATCCAACGAAATCGGCGCGTTCGAATCGGGGTTGGCGGCCAGTTTGCTCGGCACAGTTCCGTCAGTCGCCATCGGCGGAGTGATTACGCTGCTCGTGGTCGGCTACGTGTACACCCGCTCAAAAGAATTGTTTACGGTGCGGCTGAGTTGAGCATGACTGAAAGACTTTCTTTAGGTCATTTTCCCTGCGCGAGTACCGCGTTGATTTTGGCAGTGGGATTCTGACTGGGCCGTGTGGCAAAGTTTTCGACAATCCGCCCGTCGGCATCAATCAGCATATAATGCGGATAAACGCTGATGGCGTATTTTTCCTCCAAGGTCTTCTTTCAGGCAACATTCGCAAACAGGTTGATGGTTTTCAGCCCTTCTTTCCGAATCGCTTCTCGCCATTTGCCGGGCGGTGTGGTGGTGCAGATAGTGACAATCTCAACGGGTTTGCCTTTGAATTGCTCTACCAATTTGTTTTCAAACGGGTATTCATGTTTGCACCCTCCGCAACCGGCAAACCAAAAACACAGATACACGGCCTTGCCCTTAAACTGGCTCAACGATACCAGCGAATCGCGGGTGTCGGTCAGGAAGAACGCCGGGGCTTTATCGCCGGGCTTTAAAAACGTCTTTTTGGCCTCCGACCGGCTGTTTATGTAGGTAGCCAAATACTGGTATTGAGCCGGGAAACGGTACTGTTGCAACTTGGTCTGCGCTCAGTTTGGGTTGTCTTTTGCGGTAGAACTGATTGTCCAGAGCCGGTAAAACCCACCCAAATCACGGCCTAGCAGTTGGTCAGCCATCGCAAACTCAGCTTGCCTATATGCGTCTGGTGTCGTTTTTTCGGTAATGCGCGGGTTTTTCGGTCCATATACTCCCGCAAAAAATTCATGTAAGCGTAGTCATATTGTGCCTGCGCGTTGCGGATGGGCAAGTGATCGAGAAACGCGAAATAATTAGCGGGGAGCGTTTGCTTCTTTTTCTGGTAATCCTGCTGATACCAGACTGAGATGGCCCAAAAGAGCCGGACACGGAAGTGTCTTAACTTTACCGTGTCATGAACGACAAAAAAGAACCCATCCGTCGGCGCAAATTTGATCGCACCGGCGTACTGGCTGACTTCAAGAGCGAAGCCCTCCGCATGGTTGCCGAGGGACAATCTGCCAATGCCGTGGCGCGCCCGCTGAACGTGAGCGAGAAATTACTCTCCCGCTGGAAGAGCGAGCAAAAAAACCAAATCGGGAGACAAAAAGCCGATCAAACTCATGAAGTTGCCCTGCTCAAAAGCCAGCTTCGCCGGGTCGAAATGGATCGGATGGCCGAAGCCACGCGACATTTTAAAAAAAGCACTGGTCATCTTCGGCCAACCGACCTGACAACTATGTACGACTTCATTCAAAAACAAGCCGACCTGTTCCTGGTCAATTTACTGTTTTTGTGACCGCAAGCCATCCATTGTCGTTCCCGGTGAAAGACGGCTCTATCTACAGTTCACGTTAAACTAACTCTGTCCTACTGCTTACCTGATTCCGAAACCATCCAATACTTAGTTTGATTTCTGTTTCACCGGCTTCAGGTACACGGTTTGCCGCTCGGCCAGCCAGTTGGATGTCAGCCCAACCACCCCAAAAATACGATCCCAGGTTCGCTCAAAACAGTGGGCCGCATCGGGGAGATGAGTCGAAATCGCTAATGCCCGTTCATAAAATTGGGATGGCCGTTGTTGGATTAAATCGCGATGAACGGCAAACTGTGCGCCCAGTACAAAGGGGTAGGTTTCCGGCCCGTCGGTGCCAAACAGCGCACGGTGAAACCCTATCATGTCAAGGCCGCGCCCGTTGTCGTTTTTGCTCCAGGTCGTGAAGAGTCGTTGCCCCAGGCGGTTGTCGGTATCCACGATATGGCCCATCCACCGGAATAGATTACTGTCTGATTCGATGATTCCCGTTGTTCCGATTTGGTCAGGATTGGCGGCAAAGGCCCGTAGTGAGTGGTGAAAATCAAAGGCATGGTCAAAGGGTTTGCCCTGGCAAAAAACCGTCCAGTCAGATAGTGTCTCGTAGCGGGTGGTGATATGGTGGAGGTAGGTGTGGGCTTCGCGTCCGGCGTTGTTGGGCAACAGAATAGCGTTCGGAGCCGGGCCGGGTTCGCCACTTTTGTCGTAAACCGTTTTCTGAATTTGATTTGGCACCTTTCGGAGCCAGTTCAGGTCTTCACGGTAGCGGGCAATAACGAGTTCCATTCTTTTAGTGGAAAGTTGTCAGTAGTCAGTGATTAGTTTATTCTGCGGCAGCAACTAATCACTCGCCACTAACCACTGACAACTCAATGGTTCCATCGCCCAACTGCGCCCTCACCGCGTCGCCGGGCTGTAAATCAGTGGTTTGCCGCACAATGCGCCCCTTGTGCCAGAGCAGCGCGTAACCCCGGCGCAGGAGCCGGGCCGGGTCAGAGTAACTCACTTTCAGGCTCATTTCGTGCAGGGCCAACTGCTGATTGCGGATGTAGTTTTGGGTCACAAACTGTAGCCGGTCGGTTTCGCGGGCCAGGTCTTCGCGGGCATCGGCCAGCCGTTCCCGCGCCGACACCGTCAAGCGTTCGCGCAGGCGCAGACAACTGATTTCAAACTGCTCGTTTTGCTCGATCAGAAAAGCGGCTGCTTTGGTGGGCGTTTTCACGCTTTGGTGGCACAGTAAATCCGTAATGCTCACGTTGCGCTCATGACCAATACCCGCCAGCACCGGAACGCCGAATCCGGCCACGGCCAGCCCCAGCATATAGGTATCGAACGAGCCAAAATCAAGCTGCGAGCCACCACCCCGCACCATCACAACGGCATCATAAAGTTCAGACAAATCGGCTTCGTTGATCGCCCGAATCTTGTCTAACTGACTGCAAATGGACTTTTCGGCCCCAACGCCCTGCACCTGCGTCAGAAATTCATCCACCACAAAATCGTAGCCAAAGGGGTTGTTGAGAAGTTCGTGCCGAAAGTCGCGCCAGCCATCCGAGCCGGGTGCGGCAATCAGGGCAATGCGCTGCCAGACCGCCGGGCGCGGCAGCAGTTGGTTAGCCGTAATATACTGGCCTTCATCCTGCCAAACCAGCGTTGGGTGTTCTTCACATAATCTCCGCAGCGTGGCATCGCGCTCCTGTTCGAGGTTGCCGAGGGTGTAGGCGTGGTCAATACCTGAAATTTCGAGCCGGATGCCATACGCCGGTTTGTAGCCAACCGACACCCGCAGCAGCAATTGCAGGTTCCGGGCAAAGGCAATGCCCGTTGCCGTTTCAAACTCCCGAATCAGGTGGTGGCTTTGTCGCCAGATTACGGCTTCCATCTTGGCGCGGGTTTCCCGACCGTCGCGCTCCACGAGGGTCATAAAGCAGTAGCCCCGGTCGGGGTAGTTTTTGATGTCGCTCGTCTCGGCCAGCACCCACAGGGGCCGCCCGCCGAAGGCATCATCAATCACGGCTTCGAGAGCCAGAGCCAGGTCAGAAAGGCGAATGGGTTCCATTTTTTAGTAGCAAGTGGCAAGTGGTCAGTGCAAGTGGCAAGTGATTCGGGCGGGGTGGCTCAACTCGGTCAGGCTCCTTTTGCGGTAGCTAACTAACCACTCGTCACTAACCACTAACCACTTGCTACTGCTTCAGACTCCTTCAAACTGCCGCAAAAACCGCACGTCGTTTTCGGTATATAGCCGCAGGTCATTGACCACGTATTTGAGTTGGGTGATGCGCTCAACGCCCATGCCGAAGGCGAAGCCCGTGAACTCCTCCGGGTCAATGCCGCAGTTTGCCAGCACCTGCGGGTCAACCATGCCCGACCCGGCAATCTCCACCCAGCCGCTGTGCTTGCAGATAGTACAGCCCACGCCATCACAAATCTGGCACGAGATGTCAATCTCCGCACTGGGTTCAGTAAACGGGAAATACGACGGGCGGAACCGGATTCGGGTGTCTTTGCTGAACATTTCTTTCACAAAGTGATAGAGCGTATCCTTCAAGTCTTTAAACCCTACATTGCGGTCAACATATAGGCCCTCGATCTGGTGAAACATACAGTGCGCCCGCGCCGAGATGGTCTCGTTGCGATACACCCGTCCCGGCATGATTGACCGAATAGGGGGGTTCTTGCCCTCCATCAGCCGGATTTGTACGTTCGAGGTGTGGGTTCTCAGCAGCATATCGTCGGAAGAAACCCCGGCTGACTTTTCCACGAAAAACGTATCCTGCATATCGCGGGCGGGGTGATTTTCGGGGAAGTTCAAGGCCCCGAAATTATACCAGTCCGAATCAATCTCCGGCCCGTCGGCCACGTTGAAGCCGATGCGCTCAAAAATCTGGATGGCCCGCAGCCGCACGAGGTTCAGCGGGTGTTGGGTGCCGGTCAGGCCGGGTGGGTTGGGCAGCGTCAGATCGAGCGCGGTTTGGCTGTTGGTGGCCTGTTGCGTGGCTTCGACGCGGGCCGTGAACTGCTCAAAACGTTCCTGCACGGCGTTTTTCAGCCCGTTGAGTGCCTGCCCAACGGCCCGGCGGTCTTCAGCGGCAACGGTTTTCAATTCCTCGAACAAACCACCGACCACCCCTTTCTTGCTGATAAATCGCAGCCGGAACTGCTCTAACTGTTCTTTCGAGTTGGCCTCGAACTGCTCTATTTCCTGATAAATCTGGTTGACTTTGTCCTGCATCATAATCGGTTGCATTGGTCGGCAAAGATAACCAATCGGGCCGACTGCCGACCTGCCTGCCGGGGTTGGCAAGTCGGTTGGGGTAATATTTACCCAGTTTGATGAAATAAAACCCCACACAACTGGCCCAGCCCCTCGTGCGCCATAGTCTCGGTGATCGGCAGTAAGTTACTGATAAACAGGCAGTAAGGTAGTTTTCAATTGAATTTGTAGCTTGGTTTTCGCCTTGGGTCTGGTTCTTGCCCATTGACCCAATACAACTGCTATGACCCGGTTTGCCACGAAGTTGCCCAACCGAGTCATATTCAGAGAGTAACTTAAGCGTTCACCCCCAAACAGTATAAACTCACGTCGCTATGAACTCAATGATGACCGAATCTATCTTCGACACAATGATGATGCCGCTCCCCAAGCCCGTCGAAAAAAATGCGGCTACAAGCGGAATGCAGAAGTTGCTCATTCCATTTTACGACCGCAAACGCACGGTATCGGTAGATGAAATTGTGCGGCTCGAAGGCTCTGGTAACTACACAAACTTCTTCCTGAAAGATGGAACGCGGATGCTGGTTTCGCGCACACTGAAAGAGTACGAAACATTGCTCGATGATGGCGCGTTTGTGCGGGTTCACAAATCGTGCATCGTCAACCTCGAATTTGTCCGTAAATTCTTCGTCAAAAAAGAAGGTGAGCTTGAACTGGCCGACGGCCAACAGGTTAAAATTTCACGTCGCCGGGCGCAGGTCTTTATTGATCGCATGAACAATTTCAAACCCGTAGCAGTGAGTTAATTCATCATGATTGTTCATCCTACTAACAATGGCTGGAGGATTATCCATCAACAGGCACATGGCTTGCTGGCTTTTCAGATTGCTACTCACTGGCAGACCCATAAACGACCGCTGTATTGGTTTGAGACCCTGACTGCCTTAGTCGAACACGACGATGGGCAGGACCCCTTCGAGGGTAAAAATCACATCTCCGACGCGGGTGCGCCTTTTCGGTTTGAACCGTATTCGGTGAATCAGTGCCACCAAATGGTCGACATTGCCCTGAAAAAGAGCCGCTGGAATGCCCTCATGGTATCGCACCATGCCTCGTTTCTGTATGAGGTTAAACGGGGTGAAGACCCGGCCTTAGACGCGTTTCTGGATCAGCAGAAAGAGAACCAGAAAAAGTGGCGCAAAGAATACAGGGCAACCCAAAAAGAAGTAGCGTATGCCTACGATCTGCTGCAATGGTGCGACGCGCTGTCGTTGATTCTGTGTTTGGAGAAATTGCCGTCTGAGGAGCGGATGCTCGAAATCAGCAAAGACCCCGATGGTACGGCCAACTTCATTTCTAAGCGCAAGGCCGACAAATCATTGTGTGTTGATCCCTGGCCCTTCGATGTGGATGAGTTCAGCGTACACGTTGAAGTTTATCCCCTGAATCAGTTGAGTTTCAAGGACGACAATGAACTCTACAACGCCACCAATAACGCGCCGGTCGAGATTCGGGAGTGGGTATTCAGGAAGTAGTCGGGGTTTAGGAAAACGGCGGATTTACGAAAACGGCAGGGCGAGCTGGCAAACTATTTCGTAAATTCGCCGATCTTTCAGCAGAACACGACATAAACTAATGATTGAACGCCCAATTACCCACTGGTTGCCTTTAACGAAAGAGGAAGTCGAAAAACGCGGCTGGGAC
>JBBRNH010000030.1:0-56560 GCA_038230415.1 Cytophagales bacterium
AACTATACCAGAAAGCCAAAACCAACCCGCCACCTTTGTCAGGCACAAAGCTATGCAGGACGTATAGCGGGTCGGCGTAATAGCATGAAAGCAAAATTTGCTAACTTAAAACTGGATTCGATTCAGGTGCTGTCGAAGGAACAGCAACGGCAGGTAACGGGAGGACAAGGCGCGTATGTTCCATGTTCTACAGGATTGTGCTGGTGTTCAGATTACGATTACAACAACAAGGTCTGCTTGAGCGGAATTTAGGCTGGGCTGCGTAGGAAATAGACAAACAAATTGTTGAATTCAACAATTTGTTTGTCTATTTTGAAAAAGCGTACATCATAAATTAAACCCTTATAACTACTCTCAATAATGAAACGCCTGCTTCTCGTCGCGCTGTTGCTGCTTGCCGCCAACGCATTGGTTTTTGCCCAGACTACGGCTACTGTTTCGGGTAGTGTTACCGATGCCGCAACGGGCAAGCCACTTCCCTTTGCCAGCGTGTATCTGAACGGCACCACACGCGGCACTACCACCGACGAGCAGGGCCGCTATACGCTCAACGCAATCCCGCTCGGTTCGGTCGAAATCGTTGGGTCGTTTCTGGGCTATAAAACCGCCCGCCAAACCCTCCGGCTACTCGAACCTCAGCCCAAAACCGTTTCGTTTTCGCTGACCGCCGACCAAAACCTGCTCAATGCTATAACCGTGAAAGTTGGTCGCGATAAAACGTGGGAACGGCAACTTCGGCAATTTGAAACCTACCTCCTTGGCAGTCCCTTTGGGGGGCAGTGCCAGATTACCAATAGCCACGTTCTGAATTTTGAGACGAAGGACAACCGACTGCTTGCCACCGCTACCGAACCGCTGCTGATCGTCAATAACGCTCTTGGTTATACGTTGACGTATGACCTGCAATTTTTCGATGGGTCGGCGCAGCGGGTGTATTATGCCGGTAGCAGCCGCTTTGCCGAATTGCCCGTCACCGACGAAAAACAATCGGTGCGATTCCGCCGGAATCGGATGCGGGCCTACCTCGGCTCGACCCGCCACCTGCTGGCAAGTTTGGTTGGTGGCACCCACGAGGCTAACGATTTTATGGTATATGCCGAAGACCCCACCCGGCCCCTGAGTGCCAATAACGAAATCCCGATGCTGAACGAAGCCATCACCCGCTTTAAACGGCTAACGCCCATCGTCGCTGATTCGCTGATTCGGCCCGCCAAACTCGCTACTGAACGGCGGTTGGTGTCAAAACGCCCCTTGGTGGTTTTTTACACCAAAGCCACCTCCCCATACTCGCCCTACCGCGATGCCCGGTATGCGTATTCGCAGCTACGACTGCCGCAGGGCGAGATGCTCATCACCACCAATGGACTCATCAGCCAGCCTAACGGGATGGAGATGATTGGCTCCTTAGCCGACGACCGGCTCTCGACGCTGCTGCCCACCGACTGGCAGCCCAACCCCGCCGAGACCGGGCCATCGGATACCGCCCTTACCACCGCGCCCGGCCAGGTGGCAACCACGGATGCCGTTCTGACGCGCATCCGGGAGGCTTTTAACGCGCAGTTCGAGAACCTGTCGCCCTCGGTGTTTGTGCATACCGACAAACCGTTTTATGCCACCGGCGACCGGCTTTGGCTGAGTGCGTATCTGCTCGACGCGGCCACCAACCGGCTCACAACGGGCGAAACGGCCCTGCACGTTGATCTGCTCAAACCAACCGGGCAACTCGTTCAGCACCAGTGGCTTCGGGTGCTGGAAGGGCGGGCTTGGGGTGATTTCCGGTTGTCAGACACGCTGCGGTCAGGCAATTACCGGCTGCGGGCCTACACCGACGAGGATGAGTTGCAGCCCGGCCCGGCTTTTGAGCGATTGGTAGCGGTGTATAATCCCACCAACCCCGCCCCGGCTGAGACTCAGGCTGGTATTGGTTCATTGGGTAATCGCCCGGCTGACCCCCTGCCAGCGGCTAATTTGGTTATGGGGGTTGTCATCAGTGTCGATAGCAGCCAATTGATACTAACCCTCACGCCAACAAAATCACAGGCGGGTCAGTCGGTGTATGTACTGCTGCAACAGGGGGGCAGTATTGTGAGCGAAACCAAACTGTACTGGCAAAACCGCCAGTCAACGCTGACTATTCCCATTAGCGCGTTGGCCGGCGGTTTGGTTCAGGTACTGGTGTATGATGCCTCGGCGCGGATCCTGGCCCAACAACCGGCGTTTTTACCCATGCGCCAACGACCCATTCAGGTTACGATTCAGGCCGATAAAGCCCGGTATCAACCCCGTGAACGGGCAGCACTGACCGTGAGCCTGACCGATGAAAGCGGGCAGCCGGTGTTGGCCGGTGTGTCGGTCAGCGTGACCGATGCCGGGCAGCTACCGGCAGATTCGACCGCGTCCACGATTGAGACGCACCTGCTGCTGACGGGCCAACTGCGGAAACCGTTGCCCCGCGCCAATCGCTATTTTGAGATCAACAACTCTATTAATAATCAGGAAATCAACGACTTAGTGCAGAAAAATAGCTGGCGGTGGACGAGTGGCACCCCCGGCTCTCTGACGCAGGTTGGCGGGATGTCGGTGCTGGGCCGGGTGCAAACGGCGGGCCAGAAACCGATGCCGGGAGCCTACATCACGCTGGCCTCGTTCGATGCCAAACAGCCGTTTACGCAGTCTGTTCGGGCCGACGGGCAGGGTACGTTTGCGTTTCGGGGGCTGTCGTTTACCGACACGCTGTCGGGCGTGGTTCAGGTTTTAGACCGCGACCGGAAGCGGGTTTCGCCCAACGATGTGCGGCTGCTGACCGACGCGTCGGGGGGTAACTGGCTGACTGATTCGGCAACGGTTACGCCCGATTGGGAAGCCCTGCGTGAGCCGTTGCGGGCTGCCCGCGAGCGGCAGGCGGTGAATCCTGCGTTTTTCCGCGACAACACGGCCCGGCAGTTGGCTGAGGTGACGGTGCGGAGCCGGGTGATAAACGAAGCTGACAACGCGGTTCGGCAATTGAGTTTGCACAGCGGGGCCGACGATGTGATTAAGTTTGATGAGAAGCGCGTAGCACAATACTCTAATCTGTATGAAATGATTATGGGCCAATCGTCAAATGTGTCTGTGATTCCTATCATATCTACGGATAATTCAACCACAGCTACGGGCGGTTATAGTGTTACAGTGCGTGGCTACGGGTCGCTCAACGGTGTTCAGAGTCCACTGTACCTATTAGATGGTATGCCAGTTGTTGGTGAGCCGGCAACTGCTCTGCTTGGAATACCCCCCAATAGTATTGAACGAGTTGAGATACTGAAAAATGGGGGTACGGCTGGTATATACGGAGTACGGGCCGGAGGGGGTGTTATTGTGTTTTATACGAGACGGGGTTTTTATGATGAACCCGCAAAAAAAACGGTTTTTCCGCTTACACTCATCGGTTATCCATCGGTTCAGGGCGCGTCCCCCGTTCCGCAGCACACCGATGAAACTACTACCCAATCCCGCACCGACCGGCGCGATGTGTTGTACTGGACACCGCAACTGCAAACCGATACTGCCGGTCAAACGGGCGTTTCCTTCCCGCTCTCCGATGTTGTCCGCACACTACGGGTAACGGTGCAGGGCATTACGGCAGCCGGTCGCCCGGTGTTTGGTTCGGCCTTGATACGGGTTCAGTAAGCAATAAAAATTGTACAAACGCTCTGGCTACCCGAAGTATCAAACTCTTTTATTGACAAGGCTATGAAACCCTGCAAAAATCTGATTTGCCTTTTGTTGATTGTGCTGACTACCGGGTATGCCAAAAGTATATTCTTTGCGCCACCACCTATTTTTTTGCATACAAACAAAGAAGTTTACACAACCGGAGAACGGATTTGGTTTAGTGGTTATGTTGCAGATACCACCAACCAATTGATTCGGGGAGGTTGCCCCTTATTTGTGCAACTCTACCAGCCCAACGGCAGTTTGATGGCCGATGCCATTATTTACACCCGGCACGGGCGTGGTTCAGGTTCGTTGTTGCTTGCGCCAACGCTTACTGCCGGTTTGTACCGGCTGCGGGCATTTACTGACCCGCAGCACCCAACCGAACAACGGCTAACTGTGTGTCGGCCCGGCGACAGAATGATGACCGTTAGTTCAGGGCTGGCAGGTCTCAATCGCTCATCATTCGCTGTGGCATCGCTGTTAACGGCGCAGGACGAGTTTGCGCCCCGGCAGTTGGTTAACCTGATTATGATGGTGGCCGATACTGCCGGCAGGCCCCTGCCCGGTACATTTTCGCTGACGGTATATCAGCAACAGGCCCACGGGCGGAGTCAGCCTACGGTTATGGGTTTGGGCGTACCCAAAAATTCAACGAAGCCACTATCAGGTGATATTGGCACAAATCGGTTCCTGACGTATTCGGGGCAAGTAGTTCAGGCCAGGACTGGTAAACCCCTGCCTTACACGGACCTGATTCTATTTTTCCCGACTCCAACAGCGCGGCAAACCCGTGTGGTGCAGTCTGATTCAACAGGGCGTTTCGACTTGTCTGATATCAGGATTGATGATAAGCAGGTTGTCATTTATCAGGTCAATACTAAACGGGGGCAGGCTATTGCGGGGGCTATAATCCGGTGGGAGCAACTGCCCGTTGTGTATCAATTACCCGCTCTTTCGCCCGTTGATACGCAAACTATCCTGACCGACACGCCCCCAATCAGCGTTCCTGATGGCGAAGACGTAGCCAATGACGATAATGCCATCCGGCTTGATGCAGTGGATGTACGGGCCAAGAAGCCGGATGAATTAGACGTTACGGGCATTACTAAACTCTACGAAACACCGGATTATTCAGTGAAGTTTGACGAAAAAACCACTCATGCGAGCTTGGCATCCATGATTTCGATGTTGCCGGGGGTTCAGGTAATTGGCAGCGGGAGTGGTAATGCCAGAGACATGGGGCAAATTATGATTCGCGGCATTGGGTCGTTTAGTAGCAGTAATACGCCCTTATTTGTAGTGGATGGTATAGCTGTTCAAAAACCGGAAGACATCGTTAATCCGCAGAACGTGGCGCAGATAGATTTGCTGAGTGGAGCGAGTGCGGCCATCTATGGGTCGAACGGGGCTAACGGTGTCATCGTGATTTACACCCGTCGGTTTGGCAACCGGCGCACAGCAGACAGCTACGGTAGCCAAAGCCACACCGATACGCTGCGGGGTTTTCAGGTTGAGAAGCCGTTTATTGGCCCTGATTATAGCCAGCCAAACGGAGAAAATAAAGTAGCCGATCTGCGCCGAACGCTCTACTGGAATCCTGAAATCAGCACCAACCGAAACGGCGATGCCCGTTTGCAGTTTTACACCGCCGACGGGCCGGGCGTGTATGTTATTCAACTACAAGGTATGACTGACAAAGGGCCGGTTTTTGCCGAACGCAATATAATCGTGCGCTGATATGAAACCCGCTCCTCATTACCTCCAACCCGGTAGCAAAGTACAAAATATGTCGGTTTATGACGCTCTCAGCCGCTGAATTTCGGCTTCCAACGTTTGCGCCTGTTCCTGTAATCTTTGATTTTCGGTTTCCAACGTTTGCACCTGTTCTTCCAATCCCTGAATCTTTTGCCGTTGATAGCCAATCAGGTCTTCATACACCTCCCGCGCATCGAATGTTAAGCTTTTGCCGTTTGGGTGATTGACCGTAACGGTCAGGTCGGGTGGGAACAGGGCCGATATATCAACGCCAAAGACCTCGGCTAACTTAGGCAAAAAGCTGGCTTTGATGTCGGTTTGGTTGGTTTCCCATTTATAGTAAGTGGTTTTGGTGATGCCAACAAGGTCGGCTACGGCTTGCTGAGACAGGCCCATTTCTGTCCGGTGGTGGTGTAGGATAGATCCGAATGAATGCATACTGGTATGTTGATTAAGGGTGAATTGGACGAGCTAAATGTAAGGGTTTCAGTGATTACAAAACGCAACCGTATTTTTTTTTTGACTTATTTACCCCGAAACGCCCGAATAATGAGCGTTGTTCACTTTTTTACAACAGGAATCAACGAAATTATACCAACTTGTTTAGAAAACTATACCAGAAAGCCAAAACCAACCCGCCACCTTTGTTGCGTCGAAAGCGATACCAAACCCTGTTCTGATGCGCCTGTTCTCTGCCCCTACCGATAACGCCCCGGCTACGCTGTTTGCCTTGTTGCAGGCGTTGCGGGTACGGGCGACGCGCACCACCACGAATGATTTGCTGACTCAGCACCCCGATTACCCCAGTTTAGCCGCCATGAGTGCTACGCTTACCGCGCTTCGGGTCGAGAACATGGCCGTGCGGCTCACCACCGACCGATTTGCCGAGGTACCAACGCCGTTTGTAGCCCATCTGAACAGCGAAGACGGACAATTTGCGTTCGTCAAATCAACCGACCGAAACATTGTGCAGTGGTGGCACACGGCCAACGGCTGGCAACACCAACCGATGGCTGATTTTGCGGCCAACTGGTCGGGAACGGTGCTGATGGCCGAGGCATCGCCCACATCGGGTGAGATTGATTACCCGGCCCGTTTGCAGGACGAACAACTGAAACAGCTACGGCTTCCGGTTTTGGTGGTCGGTCTGATGTTGGTGGCCGGGGCCGTTCTGTGGCTCCTGAACCAACAAGCCCTGCCTGAACCCCTGCCCGTGTTGCCGGGTTTGTTGCTGACCAAAACGCTCGGCACGGTGGTTTGCGGGTTACTATTGGCCTACACCCTAAACCAAAACAACGCGCTGATACGGCGGCTGTGTCAGGTCGGTAAAACGGGCGATTGCGGCTCGGTGTTGGCTTCTCCCGGAGCCAAACTGTGGGGCTGGTTGGGCTGGGCCGAAGTCGGATTCGCCTACTTTGCGGGCGGCTTGCTAACGCTCTTGCTGGGAGCCGGGCAACCGGGCGTGGTAACGGCATTGGCCGGGTTAGGGTTTCTGGCTGTGCCGTTCATCGGCTACTCGTTGTATTATCAGCGCGTAGTGGTAAAACAGTGGTGCATCCTGTGCCTGAGCGTATTAGCCCTGTTTTTGGCCGAAGCCGGGCTGTTCAGCCAAACGCCTTTTGCTGTTGATACGTTGTCGTGGGCTACGTTGCCCGTGTTGGTGGTGGGTTTTGGCTTGCCCGTGCTGGCGTGGGTGTTTGCCAAACCGCACCTGCTGGCAAGCGCGGCCCTGAAATCGATGCAGGACGACCTGCGCCGACTGAAAACCAACCCCGATTTATTTCTGGCAATGCTGCATCAGCAACCCGAAATGCCCGCGTTGCCAACGGATATGGCGGTTGTGGACATGGGCAACCCCGATGCACCGCACCGGCTGACGGTGGTAACGAATCCGTTTTGCGGCCCCTGCGCCCGGCTTCACCACGACCTGACCGCGCTGTTGGCGCAAACCGACACGATACAGGTGCAGATAATTTTTTCGGTGGGCGGTGCCGCCGACGACCCACGCAATGTGGTGGCCGGTTGTGTGTTGGGCCAACCCGCCCCGCAGCGCGAGACCATTCTGGATGATTGGTTTGCGAAGTCTCACCCCGACGTAACGGTTTGGGCAGCGACTCACAATGCCCAATCTAACACCGGGACAGTAGAAAACTGGCTTGGGCAACACGCCGATTGGTGCCGCATAGCCCGAATAGAAGCCACGCCAACGGTATATTTTGATGGGTATCAGTTGCCGGATATGTACCAGGTGAAGGACTTGGGTAACGTGTTGCCGTATTTGATGGAAAGGGTTGACCAAAAAGCATCTTCTCTATGAAAACCGCCCTGTTCATCATCATGCCATTTGCCAGTCATTACAATGCCTGTTTAGGACTGATGCAGACCCGAAAACGCGAAGGCTACCGGGTTGTAGCAACCACAGTACCTGCGTTATATGAGCATCTGGCCGATTTAGGCATCGAATCCGTAGGGATGCCGTTTATGAAAGAAACCGTGATTCAGAACGGGCGGGTTTGGTTGGCGTTATGGCTGCAAAGCCGGTTGAATGAACAGTTTGCCCGGCAACGATACCGGGAGTTTTTGTTTACGATACGGATGGCCGAAACGGTTGTTGAGCAATTAGACCCCGCCGAGATTTATATAGACGCTACCATCGGCCATTACTATTTTGTGCTGTTTCGGTATCAGGCGCGTATTGTCTTGGTCAACACTCGCTTATCGAGTAGGCAGTTGGCAGGAGTGCCGCCTTATACGGTAGCTCGAATAGCGAAAAATAACGTGGTCTCGCGGATGCGGGCCGGGTTTGAGTGGGGACTATCGAGACTGAAAGCCGAAGGCCATCGGCAACTCGGACGTACTGCATTTGGTAAACTGCATGATGATGTATTGTTAAGCCGGATTACCGAGAAACATGGGCGAACAACCCCTATTCATTGGCACCGCGCCAACGTGGGCTACGCTGTACCGGCCAACGTACCCGAATGGATACTTTGCCCCAAAGCGTTGGAATATCCCTGGGCAAAGGCCAAACCCGAAGAACGTTATGTCTGGTATCCTACTGAGCCAACCGTTACACCATTGCCCGAATCGCTCGCCAACTGGTTAGCCCGAACAACAGTCAATGAACGAGTGGTTTATTGTTCGTTAGGCACGTTGAGCAGTCAAAAACGGGTAATCGCGGTCGCTTTTTTGAGCCGCGTTTTGCGGGTTGTGGCAGGCATCCCAAATATAAAATTGATTGTGGCGGCTGGTAATTTGGTAGATTCCTTACCGAACGACATGCCGGAAACTGTTTTTCTGACTGACCGTGTACCGCAAACGACACTGTTACCTTACTGCGATGCCATGATTACGCACGGCGGTATGAACACCCTGAAAGAGTGCATTACTGCAGGTATACCTATGTTGGCTTATCCGCTTAATTCGAAGGTAGATCAGCCAGGCAATGCAGCCCGGATTGTGTATCACGGCTTAGGACTTACAGGGCGTATTGCCCACGAAACCGAAGTTGATTTGCAACAAAAGCTGTTGGCCGTTTTGCAAACGCCAACCCTTAAACAGAAGGTACTGGCTATGCAGCAACGCTTCTTAGTAGAAGCAAACTTATTTTTCCCGATGGATTTGGCCGAATCAAGATAAATTAATCAGTTCACTTTAATCATGTAAAATCATGAAACGAATGTTGTTGAAGTTCTCTGACGCACTGCTCTCTAACGAGCAGATGCGGGCTGTAAAAGGTGGGGGAGATTATTGGAACGCATACTCAGCGGGAGCAAAACAAGGCCCTGGCCCTGGCCCTCCAAATGTCCCATGCATTCCCCACGGAAATTTCGATACCTACATCGACCCTAATGGTGATGTCTTCACTACCGGGATACGTAACAGTTGCGTTGATAGTCCTCCATCAGTCTATCCTCACTAAGAGTCGAGACCTTGAATAGGTACTTGGATAATGAAAATTAGAGGTCTCAAACAAATATATTAGGAGTCCCACAATCAGTCTTTTGTGACTCTAAGCCTTCGCGTGAGACTTCTGATTTTCATTGTCCAAATAATTTTTATTAGATACAATAGATGTATGAAAGTATTACACATATTCTTCTGCCTTTTTTCGGCTTTGACTATTCTATCTTGCCACAAATCTAATGACCCAAGCTTAATGGACATTCAGCCAGTATTTAAACCGTTTTGGGATAAGTTTCTGCAAGAAGGTCAAAAACGTGGTATAAGCTTCTCGACTGATCAACAGGCTATTTCTATTCGTATAGTAGGAGGGCTTCGTAAATTAGGCTATACTGGACAAGCAAACTATGAAACCAGAACTATTATTATCGACTCGATTTGGCTTTCATCCACAGATGAAGAAAAGCAGCTTTTGCTTTTTCACGAATTAGGCCATTTAATGCTTAATCGAAGTCATGTATTTAGATACTTAGCCAACGGAGAAGTAGAATCTTTAATGTGGACGACTGAAAATAATTTAGACAAGTGTAGCTGGCCGATTTTCCGAGGATCATTACGCCAGACGTATTATTTGGATGAATTATTTAAGCCTCAAATAACACAACCAAATTGGGCATTAGAAAAGTTACCATGGTCAGATAGTAATCAAAAATCTGGTATTCCTATCGTTGGAGAAATGGATTGGAATGACAATCAATCTTTACAAACACTTACGAAAACCAGCCCAGATCAGATTTCATATAATATACGGCAAGGTATGTTTCAATTAAAGGTAGATAAGCAGACTCAAAATTCAGGTTTTAAATTACCTGTAAATACGCTTTTTCCTATATTAGATAATACGCTATTGAAAAACTATGAAGTTCGAATGCGCTACAAACTTTATGGCCGGGGGTTTGAGTTGGGTTGGGCGCCAAGCAATGCTGTGGGGATTGGCTATTTCATTTCATCGAATTATTGTCCATCTCAAACTAACCTTGGTGTTGGTATAGGTAGTTTTCCTTATTTCTACACAGATAAAATTAAACAACTTTCTAATGATTGGAACGAGTTAGTCTTGCGACATAAAGACAATTATGTCTCGATATGGCTCAACCAACAATTATTATTTCAGAGCGACGTGCCACCCACAATAACTGAATCTCCACTTGCACTGAAATTGTACTTTGGGCCAGGGCAGTATGATTTCGAGTTTATCAGCGTCACTCGTTTATGATGAGCTAATAAACCGCAAAATATTTTTCTTTTAAAACTAACTATTATGAAAAATATTATTTTTTCTTCTTGGACTAAATTCGAAATTATGTTGCTTGCTTTGTTGAGTAGTTATTCTTCATTCGCCCAAAAGTACGATAACGATAATCATCTAACTCGTTC
Source organism: Cytophagales bacterium (assembly GCA_038230415.1). Taxonomy (GTDB): domain Bacteria; phylum Bacteroidota; class Bacteroidia; order Cytophagales; family Spirosomataceae; genus JBBRNH01. The sequence continues at coordinate 10,795 of JBBRNH010000030.1, forward strand.
CGAGTACTCATCCTATATAGATTATTCACAACATATAGTTTATTATGGTAAAAAAGAAAAATATTTAACAATAAAAACGTATTTACCTGATAGTTCTTTAAATCGCATAGATAGTTATCAGATTATTGATCGATCATGGCTTGCCGGTCGTTATGACGGCACAAAAATTGCTATCAAGCAAGGCCCATCTACTATTTATTTCCCTGCTCAACAAGTCTATTTGCAGTCTAATTATCGAAATAATGAATTAGATGGCTCATTTGTTACATTTTACCAAGATGGTTCTATAAAACGACGCGAATATTATAACAATGGTTATTTAAAAAAAAGTCATTGCTATGATTCATTAGGTACTGAGCAAACGAAATATATTCCTTACTTTTCACCCCCTAAATTTATTGGAAATACGAGTGAGTTTTCAAGCTATTTACGTAATAACCTTACAAATATTATCGATGGACAAAGTGTAATAGATGTGAAAATATTTGTATTTATTAACGAAATAGGTCAAATAATCAATGTCATTAATTATTTCAATCAAACAGCTATAAAACCGATGCTGGCTATCGACTCGAAAACAAATTCAATGCTTGTACAATTAATTAAAAGAATACCGCAATCAATGCCAAATTCATCAAATTGGACACCTGCGACTCAGGATGGTCGGCCAACAATAGGGCAATGGACTATTTTGGCTTTCAGAAGAGAAGGCAATGTGATTTTTGAATATAATCAGCGATTACCATGAAACCTTTCCCCCACTATCTCCAACCCGACGCGATGGACTGCGGTCCGACTTGTCTCCGCATGGTGGCAAAGCACTACGGGCGCAGCTATACCATGCCCACCCTGCGGGACTATACGGAGATTGGGAAAGATGGGGTTTCGTTGCTCGGTATCAGTCAGGGGGCCGAACGGATTGGCCTGCGGTCGTTGGCCGTAACGGTGCCGTTTGCGCGGCTGGCGGCAGAGGCTCCGTTGCCCTGCATTGTGCATTGGGGGCAAAATCATTTTGTGGTCGTCTATAAAATCAGTGGCAAACTGATTGGCGGCAAGTGGCAGGTGCGGGTGGCAGACCCGGCGGCTGGCTTGCTTACCTTCACCCGCGCTGAGTTTGAGACCAAATGGGCTACCACCGTGCAGGACGGCCAACCCACCGGCATCGCGCTGTTGTTAGAGCCAACACCGGGGTTTTTTAATGATGACCTCACCCAGAATGGAAGTTCTGCGACGGCTCCCCTCTCCAGTAGGGGAGGGGTCGGGGGTGGGGTAAATGGGGCCGCGAACGGTCAACGCAAAATTGGCCTTTGGTCATTATTCGCCTATCTCTTTCGCTACAAAGGCTTGCTGGTGCAGTTGGGCTTGGGGTTGCTGGTGGGGTCGGGGTTGCAGTTGGTGCTGCCGTTTCTGACCCAATCCATTGTTGATACCGGCATCCAAACCCGCAACCTCAACTTTATTACCCTTGTGCTGGTGGCCCAACTGATGCTGTTTGTCGGGCGGCTGTCGGTTGAGTTTATCCGTAGCTGGATTTTGCTGCATATCTCCACCCGCATCAACCTCGCCATCCTGTCTGACTTCCTGATAAAACTGTTCAAGCTGCCCATCTCGTTTTTCGATTCCAAACAAACCGGCGATATTCTCCAGCGCATCGGCGACCACAGCCGGATCGAAAGTTTCCTGACCGGCACCTCGCTCAACGTGCTGTTTTCGATGCTCAACTTGGTCATTTTCAGTATTGTAGCCGCGTTTTATAGCCCGGTGGTGTTCGGCGTTTTTGCCGTGTCGAGCGTGTTGTATGCCGCCTGGATTGTCGGGTTTCTGCGGGTCAGGCGGCAGTTAGACCACAAACGGTTTGCGCTGGCTTCGCAAAACCAAAGCAGCCTGATTCAACTCATCACCGGCCTGCCCGAAATAAAACTCAATAACTGCGAGCATCTGAAACGCTGGGAGTGGGAGAATTTGCAGGTTCGGCAGTTCAAACTAAGCATGAAGGGGCTGGCCGTGGGGCAGGTGCAGCAGGCGGGCGGCACGCTGCTCAACGAGGGCAAAAACCTCATTATCACCTTTTTGGCGGCTACGGCGGTCGTGAACGGAACCCTCACCCTGGGCGGCATGGTGGCCCTGCAATACATTATGGGCCAACTCAACGGCCCCGTTGAGCAACTGATTCAGTTTGTGCAGCACTACCAGGATGCCCAAATCAGTCTGGAACGGCTCAACGAAATCCATCAGCAACCCGACGAAGAACCCCGCGACAAACCGCTGTCCAATGTGCTGCCTCAACACCGCGACATTGTGCTGCGAAACGTGTCGTTTACCTACCCCGGCGCGGGCAACGACCCGGTTCTGACCGACATCAATCTGCACATTCCGCAGGGCAAAGTCACGGCCATTGTGGGCATGAGCGGCAGCGGCAAAACCACCCTGATCAAACTTCTGCTCCGCGTTTATGACCCCACCTCCGGCGAAATCCGGGTGGGTGATACCAACCTGAATTACCTCGGCCACCGGGCGTGGCGCAGCCATTGCGGAACAGTGATGCAGGACGGGTTTATTTTTTCGGATAGCATTGCCAACAACATTGCCTTAGCCGATGAGCGGCCCAACGTCGGCAAGCTGCACAATGCCGTAACGGTTGCCAATATACGTTCGTTTGTGGAAGAGTTGCCGTTGGGCTACAACACCAAAATCGGGGCCGAGGGTAACGGCATCAGTCAGGGTCAGCGGCAACGGCTGCTGCTGGCACGGGCGGCCTACAAAGACCCCGATTACCTGTTTCTCGACGAAGCCACTAACGCCCTCGATGCCAACAACGAAAGCGTGATTCTGCGGAATTTAGACCAGTTTTTTCAGGGCAACACTGGCAACCGAAAAACGGTGGTGGTGGTGGCGCACCGGCTCAGTACGGTCAAAAACGCCGATCAGATTGTGGTGCTGGAACGCGGTCGGATTGTGGAAACCGGCACCCATACCGAACTCACCCGGCAGTTTGGCAAGTATTATGAGTTGGTCAGGAATCAGTTGGAACTCGGCGTTTGACCTGAAAAACGATGGACTTGCGGCACTATATCGGAGGACGACAGACACCCGTTGAGTCGGCTGGTATTGCCGTGCCGGTACGACCAACCGAACCGGCTGACCACTCCGCCCAATCACCTGTACAATCAACACCAGACCAGAATAGTCAATTCGCGCAATCATCTCTGAAATCAACACAATCAGCGGTTCAATCAGAGTCAGATCAGCATAATCAATCTGCGAAATCACCTTTACAATCTGCGAAATCAGCGGTTAAATCAACGGTTGAACTCCGCAGCCACGAGATCGACGATGTGCTGGGCCAACCCCCGGCCTGGCTCGTGCGCTGGGGTATTTCGGTCGTGTTTTTTGTGCTGGCCGTGTTGCTGGGCGCGGCCTGGTTTGTCAAATACCCCGACGTGGTGTCGGCCCCGATGCGGGTGCTGGCCGTGAGTCCGCCCCGGTCGGTGGTGACGCGCACCGACGGGAAACTGACCCGGCTATTCGCCAATGACGACGCGCCGGTGCGGGCCGGGCAGGTTTTGGCCTACCTTGAAAGCACCGCCGACCATGCCGAAGTCCTGGCCTTGGATGCCGTTACCGATACCTTGGTGCAACTCGCCAACGGCGGGCCGTTAGAAGCCCTGAACCGTGTAAGCATCCCGCTGTTTTTTCGGTTGGGCGAGGTGCAGAAATCCTACCAGACATTTCAGCAGGCGTTTGTGCAGGCCAACGCATCGCTGGGAAACGGCATCAACTCCCAAAAACAGCGGGTGTTGGGTAACGACTTAGTGCAACTCCAGACGCTGAATCAGAATCAGGAGGCCCAGCTTACCAACCTGCAAACCGACCTGCAATTGGCCGACGAGGAACTCCGCAGTCAGGAACGGCTGAGTCAGCGCGGGCTGGTGGCGAAGACCGATTACCGCCAGGCCCTGAGCAAATACCTGAGCCGCAAACAAGCCTACGAACAGGCCCATTCGGTGCTGAATACCAACCAGTTATCCCAGAACCAAAAGCACCAGGAGCAGCTTGAACTCCGGCGCACCATCACCGATCAGCGGGCCGGATTGATTCAGGCGGTGAACACCCTGAAAAGCGATGTCGAAAGCTGGAAACAACGCTATGTCGTGTTGTCTCCGGTGGCGGGTCGGTTTTCGATGCCCGCGCCCGTGCAGGAAGGCCAGTTTATGAAAGCCGGGCAGGAGATCGGCTACGTGCTGCCGCCCGGCACCGGCTACTACGGCGAGATGCTGGTGGGGCAGTACAATTTCGGCAAGGTGCGGGCCGGGCAAACCGTACTCATCAAACTGCCAAGCTACCCGTATCAGGAGTTCGGTTCGATTCGGGGGCGGGTGCAGATCATCGGCGCGATGCCCAAAGACACCGCCTTCCGGGTGCAGGTGCGGTTGCTGAACGGCCTGACGACCACCGCCAACCGCCGGATTCCGTACCGGACGGGGCTGGTAGCCACCGGGCAGATCGTGACCGAAGACACGCGCCTGCTGGAACGGCTTTTTCAGGAAGTAAGACGGGTACTGAAATGATGAGAACGAATTTTTTGTCATTCCGACCTAAGGAGGAATCATGGCGTTCTATGCGTAAGATTCCTCCTATGGTCGGAATGACAAAAAAACTCGGAATGACAAAAAATCTGTGCTTATCCGTGTTATGCAGCATCTGCGTCATCTGCGTTCCATTCATTTCGGCAACTGCCCAACGCCTGACCCTCGACGACTGCATCCGGTATGCCCAAACCAACAGCCCCGATGCCCAGCAACGCATCCTGCAAACCCGGCACGACGAAGCCCAACTGACCCAACTCCGGCAGTCGCAGTGGCCCACCGCCAACGGTTCCTATTCGCAGGGGCTGAACTTAGGCCGCAACACTGACCCCTTCACTAACGCCTTTGTTCAGCAGACGATCCACAGCGGCAACCTGAGCGCGGGCGTAAACTGGAACGTCTTCAACGGGTTCAGAACAGTTGGGCAAATCCGGCAGACGGAACAAACCATTTTAGCTGATCAAAGTGAAATCGCCCAGCAAAAATTCGATCTCACGATTCAGGTCATGCTGGGCTATATGCAGGTGTTGCAGCAGGAAGCCTTTATCAACATCGCCAATGACGCGCTGCTATTGGTTCGGCAGCAACGCCAGCGCACGCAGGAGTTGGTGAAGGAAGGACTATTGGCCCAAACCGCCCTGACCGATGTTGATGCCCAGGTAGCGTCGGCCAATCTGGACCTGATCACCACCCGCAACAACCAAACCCTGGCCCGGCTCGCCTTAGAAGCGTTGCTGAACTGGCGCGGCCCCCAGCCGCTGACCATCGAGCCGGTTGCGTTGCCCGACGAAAAAGCAGTAACGTCGGCATCGGACAACCCCGAATCAGACAAATCTGACCTGTGGCGCAGAGCCTCGCCAACCCAGCCCGGCCTGCGGGCGGCCACGTTTCGGCTCCGGGCTGCCGAAGCCGGGGTAGAAGTAGCTAAGGCCGGGCGGTATCCGTCGCTGTCTTTAGGGGCGGGCTTTGGCACGGCCTATTCGAGCATTGCCGCCCGCGAGCAGTTTCAATTCTGGAATCAGTTGTACCTGAATCTGGGGCAGTACGTCCGGGCAACGGTTGCCTTCCCGATTTACGACGGGGGGCAGTTCCGGTATCAGACCACACTGGCCCGGCTCAACCGGCAACGTGCTGACGTGCAGCTACAACGCGAACGGCAGCGGTTGCGCCAGGCACTCGATCAGGCCGGTGCCGCATCGGGCATTGCGTCAGAAACGCTGGCAAACAGCCGCATTGTGGTTGAATCGAGAAAAGCGGCATACCAGGCAGCCGTAGCCCGGTATGCCGAAGGACTCCTGCCCACGATTGACCTGGAGGTGTATCGCAATAACTGGCTCAAAGCCCAGACCGATCTGGTACGGGTCAGCTACGAAGCGCGTTTCAGGAAACTCGTGCTGGATTTATACCGCCAGTAAGCCCGAATCAGACGGTATATAATCTCACCCATTTACGATGATGTGCGTACTCTTCGGCCCGCCGATGCCGTCTTTTCCAAATTGCCGCACGGTGTTTTCCGGCACGAAGGTTTGATTGTCAGACGCGAATCTACCCGGTAGTAACGGACTTGCTGTGTGAAGTTTGTGTGAACTCAGCCCAAACTTTTACCCCCAACGGGCCGTTAAGAAAGGGTATGGAAACGCTTGAAACAATCCGCAATGCTTACACCGAGTTCGTTCTCGAAACCGGCCATCAGCCTCCCTCCGTCTTCGCTTTTGCCAAAAAATTAGGCATGGCCGAGGCTGAATTTTACACCCACTACGGTTCGTTCGACGCTATCGAAGCCGACACCTGGCTGACGTTTTTTGACGATACCCGCCAGAAACTCGAAGCTGACCCGACGTATCAGACCTATTCGGTTCGGGAAAAACTCCTGGCCTTTTATTACACCTGGATCGAAGGACTCAAGGCACAGCGCAGCTTTGTGGTGTACAGCGTTGGTCGGCTCCGGGCCGGGGCAAGGCCGGGCATACGGTCCGCAACGGGTGGCCCGGCGGCTGCAATCAGCAGCAATAGCCGGACGTTGCAGCCCTTCCGCACCGCCTTTTTCGACTTTATCCGCGATCTGCTGGCCGAAGGACGGGAGAGCCGTGAGGTGGAGCCGCGCCCGTTTGTGACCGACCGCTATCCCACCGCGCTCTGGACGCAGACGCTGTTTCTGCTTGATTTCTGGGTGCGCGACGTAAGCCGGAACTTTGAACAGACCGACACCGCCATCGAAAAATCAGTCAACACCGCCTTTGACCTTATCGGTCGTTCCCCGTTAGATTCGCTGTTTGACCTGGCGAAATTTGTGTATCAAAATAGATAAGTGGTTAGTGGCAAGTGGTTAGTGCGGGGCGGCCCGTGCCGTGAGTTTGTCTTGCGGCAGCTAACTAACCACTTGACACTAACAACTAACCACTGACAAATGAAAGAACAAACCTCCATCCCGATCACCAAAGTAGCCCGTGCCAGTCAGTTTGTGAAGGCGGGTTTTAAGGTCGGCGGCAACTACATAAAGCACTACGGCAAGATGATTGCCACCGGCAACACCTCGAAGGAGACCTTGCACAAAGACAACGCCGAAGATATTTACGATGCCCTCAGCGAGTTGAAAGGCTCGGCCCTGAAAATGGCGCAGATGTTGAGCATGGATCGGGGCTTGCTGCCAACGGCCTATTCGCAAAAGTTCGCCATGTCGCAGTATTCGGCACCGCCCCTGTCGGGGCCGCTCGTGGTCAAGACATTCCGCACGTACTTTGGCAAATCGCCGGGCGAGTTATACGACACGTTCAGCATCGAAGCCAGCAACGCGGCCAGCATCGGGCAGGTACACCGGGCTACCAAAGACGGCAAAACCCTCGCCGTCAAGATTCAGTATCCCGGCGTGGCCGATGCCGTTACGTCTGATCTTAGAATCGCCAAGCCGCTGGCAGTCAGGCTGCTAAATCTCAATGAGCGCGATATTGACCGCTACATGGGTGAGGTAGAAAGCAAGCTGCTCGAAGAAACGGATTATGAACTCGAACTCCGCCGGTCAGTCGAGATTTCAAACGCCTGCGCCCACATCCCGAATCTCGTTTTTCCGAAATACTACCCCGACCTGTCGAGCAAACGGATTCTGACGATGGACTGGCTCAACGGGCTGCATCTGCCGGAGTTTATCAAAACCAACCCAACGCAGGAGGTCCGCAACCGGATTGGGCAGGCGTTGTGGGATTTCTATGATTTCCAGATTCACACCCTCCGGCAGGTTCACGCTGACCCGCACCCCGGCAATTTTCTGATGCGGGCCGACGGCACGATGGGCGTGATTGATTTCGGCTGCGTGAAGGTGATTCCTGATTATTACTACGACAATTATTTCCTGCTCGTGAACCCCGACACCATCGAAGACAACGCGCTGACGGAGCAGATTTTCCTGAATTTAGAGTATCTGCTACCCGAAGATTCGGCCAAGGAGCGGACGTATTTTTCGGGGCTGTTCAAGCAGATGATCCTGATGCTCGGCGAGCCGTTTGCCGTTGACGAGTTCGATTTTGGCAACGATGCCTACTTTGAGAAAGTCTATTCGTTTGCCGACGAACTCACCAAACAGGAAGAACTCCGGCAGTCGAACATGGCGCGGGGATCGCAGGACGGGCTGTATGTGAACCGGACGTACTACGGTTTGTACGCGCTGCTGAACCAACTCCGGGCGAAGGTAAAAACCTCACGGCCAGCGTGGTTACGGTCGGTGAAGGAGACTTTGATGGTAGCTTAGTGTTTGTCATTCCGGCTCAATTTTTGTCATTCCGACGATAGGGGGAATCTATTTCACCTGGCACTGTAGATTCCTCCTATCGGAATGACAAACACTAAGCCACTACTCTGTTTCCCGGCTCACCAGAATCTTGTCAATCCGGCTTTTGTCCATGTCCACGATCTCGAACCGGAAATCATGCCACAAGAACGTTTCGCCGGTTTCAGGAATGTCGCGGAGAACGTGTAAGGCGAAGCCGCCGAGGGTGTCGAACCCCGTTAATTCGCGCCGGTCGGCGGGCGACAGCGTGAGGGCAAAGTGACCCAGAAAGTCATCGAACGGCAGTTGGGCATCAATCAGAAACGAGCCGTCTTCGCGGGGTCTGATCTCGTAATCATCGGTTATGTCGTCAGAAATATCGCCCACCAGCGCATCGAGAATGTCGTTGAGCGTTACCAAACCCAGCACCCCGCCATATTCATCCACAATTACGCCGACGTACTGTCGGCGTTCGCGGAACCGTTCCAGCACCTGATAGGCGCGGTTGTTTTCGGGAATATACAGCACCTCGCGCCGGAGGTCGTTCAGCCGCAGCAGTTCCACGTCGAGGTCCCGGCCTAAGAAATCTTTACTGTAAATCAGGCCCACCACATTGTCAACGCTGCCGTCGCAGAGGGGATAAACGGCGTGTTTGTAATCAACGATTTTGGCTTTGTTATCGGCGGCATCGGCTTCCAGGTCGAGATATAAAATCTCCTGCCGGTTGGTCATCAGGGAGGTGATTCGGCGGTCGCCGAGTTGAAACACGTTCTGCACAATCTCCTGCTCGATTTCTTCGATGGAGCCGCTCGTGGCTCCCTCCTGCACCATGCTTTTGATTTCTTCTTCGGTCACCACGCTGTCGTCGGGCGTGATTCTGAGCAGTTTAATCAGCAAATCGCTGGAGCCGGTCAGGAGCGCGATAAACGGTGAGGTAACCCGCGAGAGTACATTCATCGGCGCGGCAACGGCTTTGGCAATACCTTCGGGATTAGAAAGGCCGATTCGTTTTGGTACCAACTCGCCAAAAACCAGCGAGAGGTAGGTGAGTAGCAGTAGCACCAGGACTACGGCAATGGGGTGGGCGTAGGGTTGCAGCAGGGTAAACTGACTCACAAACGCCTGAAAATCAGTGGTGAGTTTATCGCCACTAAAAATACCGAGCAGAATACCGATGAGGGTGATCCCGATCTGAACGGTCGAGAGAAAGCGGTTGGGGGCGTTGGCGAGGTCTAAGGCAGCCTGCGCGGGGCGGTCTCCGTTGCGGGCGGCTGCTTCGAGCCGTGATTTTCGGGAAGAAACCAGCGCGATTTCCGACATCGAGAAAACGCCGTTGACTAAGGTAAGAAGAAAGATTATGGCAATTTCCACAAAGGGGGAGCAGTTGTCTGATTGCAAAAATACGTTTTTATTGATTGCCCGAACCACTGACCATAAATGACACCGTGCCTGAAAACCATTCAGTACCTTTGGGGCTTTCTAACGTCTTCTTCATGATTGTCTTTATTGACGACCGGCCCCTCCGATTGCTGGGAGCCAAACACGTATCACCCGCTTTATTTGCTGATTATGAACACGTTATTGATGCCCGGTTAGACATTCTGCGGGCCGATTCCCTCAACGGCCACGTCCTGATTCTGAACGCGATACCGGCCACTGCCGAACGGCTGATTGACTTGCTTTATATGGCAAGTACGGCTAATCTGCTCTCGGTAACGCTGCTGTCCGACGATCATCAGTTGGTTGAAGAACGGGTAAAAAGCCAGTTTAAACTCGTGAAGGCCGCCGGGGGCGTAGTGGTCAAACAAGACAGGCTGCTGCTCATGTTCAGGCGTGGCGTGTGGGACTTGCCCAAGGGCAAACTCGATGCTGGTGAACGCTCCCGCGAGGCCGCCGTGCGTGAAGTAGAAGAAGAAACCGGCGTTCGGGCCGCCCCTGGCGAGAAACTATGCACCACCTGGCACACCTATATCCACAACGGAAGCCGGGTGCTGAAACGGACAAAATGGTACCGGATGACCTGCCTCGACGACAGCCGGATGGCTCCGCAGGCCGAAGAAGGTATCACCCAACTCCGGTGGATGACTGCCGCCGAGACTCAGATCGCGCTCACCAAATCGTTCAGTTCAATCCGGTACGTTTTTGATGAGTTTATGAAGTAATCAACCGATACGGCAGAAACTCGTCCACGTTTTCTCCGTAGCGGTGCAGGTCCCGGATAATGCTCGAACTGATGGGGGCGAGGCTGGGCGAGGTGATTAAAAACACGGTTTCAACATCCCGATATACATAGCGATTCACCTGCGAGATGCTGTTTTCGTATTCGAAGTCGGTGGTGTTCCGCAGGCCGCGCAGCAGGAACCGTGCGCCATGTTCGCGGGCTACGTGGGCCGTGAGGTTGTCGTAAGACACTACGCTCACGCCCGGCTCGTGCTGAAAGGTGCCGTTGATAAGTTCTTCCATGACATCGAGCGGAAAATAACGCTGTTTGCTGGCGTTGCGGCCAATGCCGATAATCACCTTGTCGAAGAGTTGCAGGCCGCGCAGCACAATGTCTTCGTGGCCTTTGGTGAAGGGGTCAAAGGAGCCGGGGAAAAGGGCAATTCGGTTCACGTATCGGGGGGTTCAGGTTTAATGCCGAAAACTACGCACGGAACCCGGTAAACTCAAAGCCAGGCCAGGCCGTACAGACTCAAAAAGCGGTGTTCGGGCAGGTCATCGAAGCCGGGGCCGAAGTTCAGGCCGGGCGGAGACGCGCCGAAATGCAGGTGCGGCAAAAACTCCCTCAGGGCCGTGTAGGTCTCCGAATAGGGCGTAATCTGACCGTAAAGCCGGGCGTTTACCGAGTACGGTTCGAGCCGCAGTTCGTCAATCACATACAGCACGTAATAGGTTAGATCGCGCGGGGTTTTATAGCCGAATCGGTTGCAGTACAATAACTTACGGTTCGACCGAAAAATCAGCGTTACAAATTCATCCTCAAAATACAGCGTCAGATTCTGGGTGCTGATCTGGGTTTTGTCAATCAATGCCGAGGCCCGGATGAGTGCGCTCGTCTGGTGTAAAAACGTGAGATTCTGCATCGGATACAGCCCGGCCATGTAGTCGGCAAGTTGGTGGTCAATGCTAAAGACTGACCAGAAATTTTCGTCGGTATGGTGATAAGCGTGGGCGTATTCGTGGGCGGGCAGGTCGTTGCCGCGCATCAGGGCTAAGTAGCTCCCCATGTATTCTTTTCGGAACAGGGTGTTGGGAACCAGCGTGAAAGCCGGGGAGTTGATCGCCACCCGAATCTGCTGCCAGCCCCCCGCCGACAGCACCGGGTGGGCCTCGCAGATGGCGGGCAGGGCATCGGCCAGGGGGCGGTCGGCTAAGAGCGATGAAAATCCGTATTCTTCCAGCCAAACGCAGGTTTTATGCTCGTCAGTCACCAAAAACCGCAATCCGTCTTTCCCGGCTTCGATGCTCAACACCGAACGTTCGGCCATAGCGGGCCTGAATGAGTCCTGCCGGATGGCGAGGGTTGGCGAAAGAGCGGAGACGGTCTGCATGGGTAAACAAAGTTGAAAAAGCGGAAAATTCGGTGTTGATGGTTAGACGAAATCGCTTACTTTAGTGACCGGCCCGACCGGGATTTACGACAGATACCCCCGCAGCCGAAATACCTCATCGAGCGATTGGCACCGGCCAAACAGCGCGTGGACTTCGTGGGGCGGGTACTGCCTGATTTCGGCAAACGTCATCAGCCTGACTTCCTCGATAATCTGTTCGTCGAGACCCATCTCTGGGTCAACCCCCTGCCGCACCGCACCGCCGGTGGCCGTAACGTCAAAAAATAATTCAAGCGCGTGCAGCGGAGGTTGCCAAAATTCGCTGACGAACAGCAGTTCATTTATGGCAACAATCAGGCCAGTTTCTTCGGCAAACTCCCGCGCCAGCCCGATGGGGGCCGTTTCGCCGAAGTGCAGGCCACCACCGGGCGGAGCCCAGAACGTATCGGTAGGGCCAACTCCCCGGTGGCGCACCATCAGCAGTTGGTCACCAACGCGGTGCAGCCCGCACACCCGCACCCGCAGCCGGTTGCCGTAGAGTTTCAGTACTTCGTGCCGCACGGCGGTTTCATCGGGCGTGGTCATCATAGATCATGTTCTAAAAAAACAAGGCAAAGATAGCACCCGGCCACAGCCGACCCCGAATCAATACCCACCCGAAATGTAACTCTGGAGCGAGTTGATGTGGGCTTTCTGGTCGCGGATGATGGCCGATACCACGTCATTGATCGAAATAATACCGACCAATTTCTCGGTATCCATCACGGGCAGGTGCCGGATGTGCTTGTCGGCCATGATCTGCATGCACGATTCGATGGATGATTCGGGGGCAATCGTAATCACGTTCGGGGTCATCACGTCGCCGATGGTGGTATCGTCGGAGTGGCGGCCTTTCAGGATTACCTTGCGGGCGTAGTCGCGTTCGGAGAAGATACCGACGAGTTCGCCGGTGTCAATCACCAGCACGGCCCCAATGTTTTTTTCGGCCATCAGCACCAGTGCCTCATACACGGTGTTGTCGGAGCGAACGCTGTACAGTGCGTTGATGGCCTTGGCTTGCAGAATTTGGCTGATCCGTATCATATTGGTAAGGAGTTAGAAAGAAAGTGAAAGGTACGAAAGGACGTGAACATAGCGTTTTTCTGATAGACGCACAACTAATTCGTTGAATAAAACCACGTTTCTTACCTGCCGGGCCGAAAACCGAAAGCTAACAATCAGCGCGTATTTTTGTCCGTTACTTCATTGTCAACAGTCTCCGTTATGAATCGCTTTATCCTGATTACCCTCCTGACGTTGCTGCCCGTATCGTTGCTACTGGCCCAACCGATGCCTGCCGATGCATTCAAAACCAAAGTAGCCGAAACCCCCAATGCCCAGCTCCTGGACGTGCGAACGCCCGGCGAATTTGCCGGCGGCCACCTGCCCGATGCCCGGAACCTGAACGTGCAGGGCGCAGACTTTGAAACAGGTGCGGCCACACTCGACAAAACAAAACCCGTCTTTATCTATTGCCTGTCGGGCGGGCGCAGCCAAACCGCCGGGGCCAAACTGCGGGCTATGGGCTATACCACCGTCTATGAATTGCAGGGGGGCTACCTGAAATGGACGGCTAAACTGCTGCCTATCGTGGGCGTGAAACGCAACACGGTACCCACCTGGACATCGGCCCGGCTCGATAGCCTGATTCAGACTCAGCCCGTTGTGCTGGTTGATGTGTATGCCGCCTGGTGCGGGCCGTGCCAGAAAATGATGCCGACGATTGATAAACTCACCCAGGAATTTATGGGTAAAGCAACGGTGGTGAAAGTCAATGCCGATGCCGACAAAGAGATCATGGCGCAGTATTCGGTTGATGAAATTCCGGTTTTTCTGCTCTTCCGAAACGGCAAACTTGTGAGCCGCGACATTGGTTATCAGGAAGAATCCCGGCTGCGAACCCTGCTGACGGGTAAATTGTGAATAAGTCTGCCACCGCCCCTCGGCTGTGGCCGCCAAAGAATGGGTTTTGATCCAACTACAGACCCGCCACAGCCGAGGGGCGGTGGCAAACGCTAAACAACGGCAAACAACTGCAAGCAGTTAAACAACAACCTCTGTGGAAACCAACGTACTGACCAAAGAAGAACGCATTGCCCGCCGACAGCAGCAGCGCGATGAAAAAATGAAAGCTACGCCCGGCTACCGGTTCTTCAGCATCATGTTTACGCTGGCCTACCCGTTTATTGCCACCTTCACGTTTTTGTTTTCCACGATTCTGGCCCTGTTTTCGGTTATCTCGCGGGTGGTGGCCTGGGCGGTCAGTGGCGGAGAAAGTAAGTGATGTATAATATAGGATGTATGATATATGACAAAACCGCCACCGAAACACAGCATAGTTCATACATCATACAACATCCATTAATATCGCTGCTCAACGAGAAGGTTGCCCGGTATAATCAGCCGGGATTTATCGAACATGACCCGATTTCGATACCACACCAGTTTTCGGCCCGGCAAGACATCGAGATCATGGGTTTCTGGGCGGCAGTGCTGGCCTGGGGGCAACGGCCCGTCATCCTCAAAAAAGCCAATGAATTGGTCAGCCTGATGGATGGCGCACCGTTCGATTTCGTCAAAAACCACCAGGACAGCGACCTGAAGCGGTTCTTAGATTTCAAACACCGCACCTTCAACGCCACTGACACGCTGTATTTCCTGCACTTTTTCCGGCACTACTACCAAACGCACACCACCCTCGAAGATGCATTCTTGCCGGATGCCGCGCCGGATGCCGATACCGTCGAAGCCCACCTGATTGCGTTTCATGACCGATTTTGCTGCGTCACGACCGATGCCGGCGAGCCGGACCCGTTTTTCCCGCCCCGAACCCGCAAACACATCGCCACGCCCGCCCGCAACTCGACCTGCAAACGGCTGCTGATGTTTTTGCGCTGGATGGTCAGGCAAGACGATGCGGGCGTTGATTTTGGTCTCTGGACGCGCATCAGCCCGGCGCAGTTAATCATCCCGATTGATGTTCATGTTGAGCGCGTGGCCCGGCACTTAGGGCTGCTGCCACCCGGCACCAAAACGCCACCAACCTGGCAAACCGCCCTCGCCCTGACCGACGCGCTCCGCCAATTTGACCCCGCCGACCCCGTTCGCTATGATTTTGCGCTGTTTGGCATGGGTGTATCGGGAGAATTATAAACAGGATTCGTAGGTTTGGCGCGTCGTTACCAGTCAACCAACCGATGCCGTTCCAGATCACAACCTCGCCGTTTGGCCCATTGGCCTCGTCCAGCATTCCACTCACCGAGTATCGTATCCGGCACACCGAAACCGGGGCAGCATTTACCGTACTGCCCGGCTTCGGTGGCGTTCTCCGCAGGCTGATTTTGCCAGTTTCGCCCGATAATCGTGGCAATGGCAGTGCCAAAATACGGCTGTTTTCGCTGCTCGAAACGCCCGATTCTCCCCAGGCGTTAGAGGCAGACGAGAGTTATGCCAGTGCTTTGCTGTATCCGTTTCCGAGCCGCATCAGGCACGGGATTTATGCCTTTGCCGGGCAGGAATACGCCCTGCCGTTCAACGATTTCGGGCGAGACAACGCCATGCACGGCTTTGTGCATCCGCGCCCGTTCAGCGTTATTGCCGAAACTGTCACCGCCACCGAAGCCGCCATTACCCTTTGTTACGACTACCCCGGCGACCTGACCGGCTACCCGTTTTTGTTTTCGCTGACCGTGAAATACGCGCTTCATCTAACTGATAATGAGGTCGTTTCGTTTTCGGTCACGTTCGAGGCTGCCAACACCGGGCTGTCGCGGTGTCCGTCGGCGTTTGGCTGGCATCCGTATTTTTCGCTCGTGACCGGCACCAATGACCTAACTCCGGTTGACGACCTGACGCTTGCGCTGCCCGCCACCGATACCGTTTTGTTAGATGAGAATTTGCTACCCGTTGGTCAGATACCGTTTACCGATTCGGGGCCGTTTAGCCTGACCGACCGCACCTTCGACGCGGTATTTGTGGTGGATAACCAGAATGCTGTCGCCGAAACCGTCTTGAGCGCCCCCGCGCAAAGCGTCAGTCTGGTACTCTCGCAGGATACGGCGGTATTTCCGTTTCTGGTGGTGTACACCCCGGAACGGCGCGACCGGATCGCCATCGAGCCGATTACGGCCAACGTCAACGCTTTTAATACCGGCGAGGGCTTGCGGACGCTGGAACCGGGCGAACGGTGGGGCGGAACGATTGGGGTGCTGCTAACCGCAGGAACGGCTACAACCACCTCTTCCGGCGAAAAATGAGAATCGTCAGCAGCGACGATGCCACCATCGAACCAATCGCCAACGGATAGCCGAGTTCCCAGTTCAGTTCGGGCATTTGCGAAAAATTCATGCCCCAGATACTGGCTAAGAGCGTAGGTGGCAAAAACACGAGCGAGACAACGGTGAAGATTTTTACGATCCGGTTTTGTTCCAGATCAATCAGACCGAGGTAGGTGTTTTGCAGAAATTCGAGCCGCTCAAAAATAAAATTGGTGTGTTCAATCAATGAGCCAATGTCTTTGATCAACGCCCGGAGCCGCAACTGTTCGGCTTCGGTGAACCAGCCATCAGACCGGATCATGGACGAAATCACGCGCTGTTTGTCCACCACGTTCTCGCGGATAGTCATCGTGAGTTCCTGGTAGTCGTTGATTTTCAGGAGCATATCGCGGTCTAAACTCGCGTCTAAATCAAGCTGACGGTTGATGGCCTTTACTTCTGCCGAGACTACTTCAACCAGATCGGCATCGTAATCAACCCGTGATTCAAAAATCGAGATCAGAATCTGCGCCCCGTCTTTAAACAGCGTCCGTTTCGATTTTATCTTCCTGACCGTATCGGCAAACGATTTCAGGTCGGCATTGCGGTAGGTAAACAGCAGCGATTCACCCCGTGCGTCGTCTTTGAGGATAAAACTCACCGGCACGTTGATATACGTTCCGTCTTTGCCGGGAACCATAAAGTTGGAGTTGGCGATGAGGTAATCGTCTTCTTCGATGTAGCGCGACGAACTTTCGATTTCGGATTGCTCCTGTTGACTCAGAAAGTTTACATTGAAACGGGCTTCAACGCTCTCGATCTCGTCGCGGCTGGGGTTTTGCAAGTCCACCCAAAGCGTTCGTTCGGTATTTGAGAACGACTCGATGTCGTTGATTTTCCGAACGGCGGCTTCGTCCTGCTGAAAAATACGAATCATAGCGGTTGCATTGACGACTGACTAACGCGGTAAAGTTAATGACTGCCAACCCGATAAAACCGCAACGATTTCGGTATTGGCCGGATTATTACCTTTGACAGATGATTACGATTGACAATTTTGAGAAGAAACTCGGCGAAGCGTTGCTGAAAAAAGCCCGGCCCTACGCTGCCAACGGTTCGGTGCTGTATCTGGACGAAGAACCCGAAAACACCTGGCAGGCCGAAGTAGCCGGTACGGAAACGTATTCGGTCGAAATCAAACTTGATAAGCGTACCGTTGCCGGGGCTTTTTGCGACTGCCCCGTTGATGAGCAATACTGCAAACAAGTGGCGGCTGTGTTGCTGGTATTGCGGCAGCAATTGGCAAAGCCAAAGCCCAAAACGGCCAGAGAACCCCAAAAGTTGACTCTCGACAGCCTGCTTGCCAAAGCCACCGCCGACGAGTTGCGGGCATTTATTCTGGTTCAGGCGGCTGCCGACACGATTTTTGCCGGAAAACTCCAACTCCATTTTGCCGACAAAGACGAGCGCGTTGACGTGGGCAAACAATACGGTGAGTTGCTCAAAAAAGCCATCCGCGCCAACACCGACCGGGGCTACGTGGATTATCAGGGTGCGAAACGGCTGGCAAAAGAAGTGGACAAACTGCTGGCGATGGCCGTTGCCCTGGCCCACAAACGGAACTTCCGCGATGCCATCAGTGCCGGGCAGATGCTGGCGTTGGGCATGATGGACGTTGTGAAAGAATCGGACGATTCGGCGGGGAGCATTGGTGGCTGCGTATCGGAAGCCATTGAACTGCTCCACGATATTGCCCGCGACCCCAACGTAGCCCCGGCCCTGCGGCAGTCGCTTTACGACTGGACCGCCCAACACCTTCTCGACAAAACCTTTGGCAACTACGGCGATTATCACTATGAACTGCTCGACCTGGCCCGCGACCTGGCCCTGACTCTGCCCGACCCGCTGGTCTTTACGGCTCTGCTCGATGACCTGATAAAACGATATGCCGGAGGCTATGGTAACCACGCCCAGGATCGTTTCAAAACCTTGAAAATCAGTATCTTAACAGCGCTTGGTAAGACCGACGAAGTAGCCCGGCTCACCGAAGCCAACTTGGATGTGGTTGCGATTCGGAATCAGGTTTTGGATGCAGCCATTGCCGCTAAAGACTGGAAACGGGCGGGCGAACTCATTGCGGGCGGCATCAGCGTGGCTCAACAAGCAGAGCATCCCGGCACGGTGCGCCACTGGGAAGAACGGATGCTGGCCGTTGCCCGGCTCACCAACGACCTGACAACCATTCGGTTATTGACGAGTCGGTTTGCCTTCGACCGCCACAGTCCTGACCTGACCTATTACCGGCAGTGGAAACAAACATACCCGGCACCCGAATGGCCCGCTGTGTTTGCCCGGCTCGAAGCCAACATTCGGGCCGAAGAAGCCGCCCGTGAAACCCCTAAGATTACCTGGCACTTTGACCCCGCCCTGAACCTGTTTCAGCGGCTGACTCCGTTATTTGTAGAAGAAACTCAGTGGGACAAGCTGCTGGCGTTGGTGCTGGATTACCCTAAAATCAGCTTGGATGATCTGGCAAAGGTGCATCCGTACCTGGCCCCGCACTACCCCGCCGACCTGCTGGCCTTGTATATGCCCCGGCTCACGGCCTGGGGCGACCGGATTGACGGGCGAATCGAGTACCAGAAATTAGCGGGCTGGCTCGGCAGAATAAAAAAAGACGTGGCGGGCAGCACCCCCGCCATTCATGCCCTGATTGACGCGTTGAAAGCTAAATACCCCAAACGCCTGGCCTTGCAGGAAGAAATGAACACGATAAAACGGCAAAAAGCATGACCCTGACCGACGCTGACATTCAGCACAAACTCGATTATGAAATACTTGTTGACTGCTACGACGACTATGAAGCAGCCTCGGCCTGGCAGCAGTACCTCGAAGAAACACTCGAATTTCCGTTCACGGCAACGGCGCAGCTCAAAAGGCGGGGCGGCACCACCGAAACCAAATCCGTCACGATTGTAGGTATTCCTGACAACGGGAATCGGTATCTCGACCGCGATTTTAATGTACAGATGGAGCAGGGCGGTTATGTGGTGCCGGTGGCATGGTCGGCGTTGAGCGACATTCAGGCATCAGACAAAACGCAGGAAGCGTTGGCGGTGTGGGC
The DNA here is from genome assembly GCA_038230415.1 of Cytophagales bacterium. Taxonomy (GTDB): domain Bacteria; phylum Bacteroidota; class Bacteroidia; order Cytophagales; family Spirosomataceae; genus JBBRNH01. The sequence goes on from JBBRNH010000030.1 coordinate 30,111, forward strand.
GTTTTGGGTGGGGTGATACGGTGCTAAATCAATTGGAATAGCCGGGCTAAACCGACAAGACCTATAACGACTAACAGAACGCCAAATACAACGACTGTTTGTCGGTGTCTCTGTGTTTGTTGGATTTGCTGGTTGATAATACCATTAAGCCTGTTTTCTGACTGCTCAATATGCGCTGTAATCGTATCGGTTTTCTCGTCAATGCTTTGATTGAGACGTTTCTCCATGTTATGAACAACCGCCGTAACAATGTCTCGAATTTGTCCCCGTTCATGTTCAATAAACTGCTTAATCTCGGCCTTTTGCTCATCTAATTTGATGCGTACCAATCCGTTTAAGTCTGTGTAATGTTGCAGATTCCGTTGCTCAATTGCGTTGGCTCCCTTCACAACCGTTTCCTGAACAGTTTTCAATCGGTCATCAACCGTATGCTGAACATCGGCTAAAACAGTCTTTATTTTTTGTGTACTTCCCTCCGTTGTTGTATCGAGGTGAGCCGCGCCGGAAAGCATTTGAGCCGTAGCCTGGCCTTGTAGCGTTGCGCCATCCGAAAACTGTTTCAGCACCTCACGTTGCTGCGACGAACTTTTTCGCAGTTCCTCAACCGTCGCCCCAACCTCTTTCTCCAGTTCCGATAAACCAATCAGGGTTTCTACCGACGATTCAAGGTCGGCCATTAGTTCACTTAATTTTTTTTGAGAATCGCTCATACAGTTTTTGGTTCAGGGTTCTGAGCCGTTGGTTTGTTGCCGTTAGTTGCGGGATATGAATAATACCGAGTTCGCCACTGACCCAATTATACGAGCCGGGATAAAACCGTTCGATGGATTCGGCCAGGTCATACCGGGATGTTTCAGGCAGGTTTATTCCTGCGCCAATCGCCACGATAGTTTGTAAGACTGCCAACTGTTCTTCGACCGAAAAATAATTTTTCATCCGGGAAAGTGTGTTTTCGAGTCGCGCCCGGCCCTGCGGCACGTCATACGTGGCCTTAGCTAATTGCAAGAGTCCGCTTACGGTATCAATCGCTAAATTTTCATTGGTGCTTTCCAGAATCCGGCTCAGGGCTTCTGCACGAGCGTTCAGGATGCTTTTATCCTGTACAAAAGTCAAATCGGCATTTTGCTCGGCTTTGTACTGAAATGCTTTCGGCCATTCGGCAAACTGCTTTGGGTTGTCGGCGATGTATTGCAGGATAATCGTAAGTTCATCAACGCGGAAATAATTTTCCAGCGAGCGTTTAAACGACTCGCTGCTTTTGAAATTAAGGCAGAGGTCATATAAGTTTTTGAGCGATTCCCGGCGGTTAAACGTTATCGTTTCCCACGTCCATTGCAGTAAAAAACGCCCGCATTGCTCCCAGAGCGTATCGCCGGGTAGTTGCCTGATTTGTTTTTCTAAATTGGTGGTGTCGTCGGCATCATCGCGCCGGTATTTAACCACGTGGGTCAGCAGGTTACGCAGCACTGCTTCGTCGGGCAAGACCCGGAACCGGACCGCAAAATGGCAGACAAAATCAGTTGTCCAGTCCTCAACAATACCGAGAATGCTTAACCGATAGAGGGCTTTCTCGGTAACGGCTTTCCGGTTGTCGGTACTCATTGAACCCAATTGTTTGAAAAACTCTTCACCGCTTTCACTTGCTTTCTTAAACTCTCCGCTGGGTCCGTCCCATAGCACATTCACGGTGGGGGCTTTCGGCTCGGTCAGCACATAATCGCGCAGTTTGAGCATAACGGCCAGTTCCTCTTCTACCTCCCCTAAGCCCATCTTAAACAAAAAAAACTGCCGCAGCATATCGCCTTCAGGTAGTGGATGTCCGGCACCATCAACCAAAGTGGTTAACTCTTTAAGTTTGGCAAGGGGCGTTTTGGGGGCAAACAGAGCATTCATTGTTGCCTCTTCAAGAGTTTCGGGCGTGAACAACACCCGGCAAACGGCCTGTTTGGTTTTATCGGCCCATCGCCCGGCCCGGCCCGCTTCCTGATACAGCGATTCGGTTGATCCGGGAATGCCGTAGTGAAAGGTGTAATAAATGTTCTGCTTGTCAATGCCCATCCCAAAAGCTTTGGTAGCAACCATCAATGGAAACTTGTTGGCCTTGTACCCCTTCTGAACCTCCCTTTTATGGGTTTCAAACTCGTCGTTAGTGAGTATGGGTACTTTTTTTAAAATAATCTTTTTGAATCCTTCCTTGGGAAATTTATCACCCAGAAGCAGATAGGTATTTCTGTTGCTGAATGCCCGCTCAATCGCAAACGCATCGAGCCGGTTGCCGATAACAGCAGTAAGACTCGCAGTAAACAAATCTCGATCGTTAAACGCGCTTTTCGGGATACTGACATACTCATTTTTAGTTGGACACTTACCGGCAAACCAATTGGCACGTCCCGGAAATTGGGTGTTGATTTTATTTGAGACCTTCCAACAGCCAAAATCACTATTCACAAAAGGCGTAAAAATCAGACCCGCCCTGTTGCTATTAGCATCCATCAATTTGATTGACAAATCGGTCAGCATTACTTTCAGCGTGTCGGCTTTTTTACCCGCGTCATCAATTACCTCAAAGTGGAGTTCAGGGCGGGCAAAATCCAATTTGGTTTTGACATCTTCGTCGGCAAATACGGCTTCACTCCGGGCAAACTCAATCCGCAGGTTTCGCAGCACGTTGAGCGACGCGGTTGCCGTCAGGCCGACGAGTGTGGTAGACGGGCAAAGTTCATGAATCGTTCGGGTCAGGTTCAGGTATGAGGTTCGGAAATCGTGACCCCATTCGCTCATGCAATGCACCTCGTCAATCACGACATAGGCTAAGGGCGTTTTGGCATAGAGGTTGGTGAGGTACGCCCGAAAAGTCTTTACCTGAAACCGTTCCGGCGAAATCCAGACGAAGAAATAATGCTTTTCCGCAAACTCCCGCTGAATAGTTTCTTTTACATCAGCTTCCAGTTCGCCGGTGATGTAGTTTGTGCGGGTGATACTGGCTTTATCCAAATTATCTTTCTGATCATACATCAACGATTTTATTGGACAAACCACCACGCTAACCGCCGGTTGTAGCAAACACGGCAATTGGTAACAAATTGATTTGCCGCCCCCGGTGGGCAACAGCCCGATAGTGTCCCGCCGGTTAAGCACGTTTAAGATAATTGGTAACTGACCATCCCGAAAAACATCTTTACCGAAGATATTTTTCAGGAAGAAGCGGAGTATTTCAGCAGTTTCGTCAGTTGGAGTCAGATTGTAATTGACGGGCGCGGTGGTAGCAACCCGAAAATAGTTTTTTCCATCACATTCCTGATTCGCCACGAAATAATCAGTTCGCACAAAAATAGTTTCGGGCTGTGCCAGGTGTTCATCGGTATAGCGTTGTAACAAACTGAAATTTACATGGATAGCCCCCGGCTGATACACCACTTTGGTTGCCGGGATAATCGGCACAACAGCGGGCTGCTGTGTGAACGGCAAACTCATCAACTTGCACAAGGGTGCAAGCCAGGCAAATAAATCACCGATTGCCATAGACGCAAAGCGGGCGTAGCGGTCTGATTGTTGGCTAAGTCCGTCGCTGTCCTGCACCACAAAATGCCAGCGTTCGTCAGCGAGTGTTATTCGATGACTGATCAGCAATTCCAGCACCAGCAATTGAAACCGTATTACCGCCGTTGGCAGGAGTTTGTAGTGAATCTCGTCCTGCGTAAACCCGGTTTTGGTTAGTCGCTGATGAAGAGATTTGTAAGGCAGAAGTTTTTGCTCCTTTTCAATCAGTCGATTATTGATTTGCGCGATTGCTTCATCAAAAAAGGGTGTTTTTTCGTACCAGTCTTTGGTTTCGATCCGAACGGTCAAAATGCCAATGCTGGCAAAGAAAGTGTCTCGATTTTCATCTTTCAACCTCACAATTCCGTCGAGGTGGTACCCCCCGTCTATCTCAATAATGAGTTTGGCGGGCGGACAATAAAAATCAACCTGTTGGCTAATAAACTGTTGCTTGTGGTCGGGATGAATATCCGAAACCAGCGTTTCGGGCCGTATCAGTTGCTGGACAAAACCATACTCACCCAGCAACGCAGGCAACGCATCAAAAAAATCGCGGGCCGGGTTGATGGTGTTGCCAGCGCGATTGGTGCCACCTTTGATAGTCCGATGCCAAACGCCTGGTTTTAAGGAAATGAGGAAGAGCGACGGACTAATATCAGGCTGATCAGTAGTTGTCTTTAGTCTCTCTCCAATGCGGTTCTCGTCTGCCAGATAAGTTGACAGTCGGCTTGGTGCGCCGATGTGACCGCCCGATAATTCGGCAATAGCTCCACGCTGGAGGATATTTTTCAGAACAGCAAACGCCGATTGGTAGGTATTGGCTCGTGTTGCCGGTACCGGGGGCAAGTTCTGAATAGCGAAGTTAGAAGTGGTGCGGCTGTAATTGGCCGTAAAACAGACCGTGTGGGTTTTCATGATTTGGAAAGTGGTGCAGGATTGTGGTGAGGAGACGAGTGTTACCGAAACACCTCGCTCAACAGCACCGTCACGCCCGTTGCCGGGTCGGTTAAAGTGGCACCACCCGCAAAGGTGCAAACCTGTCGGTCGGGAGTCAGCACGTGAATGGTCTGGAACGTTGGCACCACCACCCACGCCGACTGCACCCCCGACGCAAAGAGGACATCAAAAATTTTGTCTTTAATGTCATCCAAACTTTGCTTTGGCGACAGAATTTCGATGGCCGTAATGGGCGGGGCCGTCACCCTGATTTCGTCATCCAACCAGTCGAACGTTAGTTTCGGATATAGGCAAATATCCGGTGTGGCTTTGCCCGCTAACAGTTCCAGACTCAGTTCCGGCATAATATCGAAGCGGTCTTCGTACGGTGTCAGCACCACACCCAACCGGCGTTCGAGACGCGAATGATTTTTGCTGGGCATGGGTTTTCCTCGCTCGGTCTCGTAGTCTTCTTCCTGAGTAATGATGTCAACTTCTTCGATCAGCATGGCAAAGTTGTTTGCTTATTTCTGCCCGTATTTCTCCTTATAAATCGTGTTCAGGCGTTTGTGCTTGTCGTCAAGGTTCACCTTGCGGCCCTGAATATAAGCGTGTTCGATAACGTTGGTTCGCATATCGAGCGCGTCGCCCGCCGAGACGAACAGCGTGGCCTGTTTGCCCACCTCCAGGGTGCCGACCTGCGTGTCAATGCCGAGGATTTTGGCGGTGTTGGCCGTTACCATCTTCAGGGCTTCTTCGCGGTTTGACACGCCAAACCCGGCGGCTGTTCCGGCCAAAAACGGCAGGTTGCGGGTGCGCCACCATTCTTCGGCGTAAGTCAGGCCCACCAAAACACCCGCTTTTTGCAGGATTCCCGGCATCCGGTAGGGCAGGTCAACGGCTTCATCCTGTCGGTTGGGCAGCCGGTGCAAGGCACTCAGCAGTACCGGCACATTGTTTTCTTTCAGGAAATCGGCCACGCGGTTGGCTTCTTCGCCCCCCACAATCACCACTTTCGGTACGCCCATTGATTTGGCCCAGCGCACGGCTTCGATAATGTCTTTGCCATAATCGGCCCGGATATACAGGTTCTGCGTTCCCCGAAACAAGCTCCGCATGGCTTCTAATCTGAGGTTTACCGGCATTGGGCTGGCAATGTCGGCGTAGGCTTTGGCTTCGGAGAAGGTGGCTTGCAACGCCCGGATGCCTTCGTCGCGCTTGCTGTTTTTGGTGATGTTAACTGAGAAATCCTCAAAATTGAACTCCCGCGCAAAGTAGCCCGGCCAGTCGAGCCAAAGACCGTCGTCTTTTTTCAGCACGGCATCTTCCCAGTTCCAGCCGTCGGTGTGCATGATTGACGACGACCCCGACACGGTTCCGCCGAGGGGCATGGCCTGGGTAATAAGAATGCCGTTGTTCCGAATCGTGGGAATAACTTCAGAATCAGTGTTGTAGGCAATCAACGCCCGCACGTTGGGGTTCAGCACACCCGTCTCGCGCGAGTCAACCGTGGCCCGCACGGATGACACTTCCTGCAACCCCACCAGCGATGCGGGCGAGATAATGCCGGGGTAAATGTGCTTCCCGGCCACGTTTACGATCTCGGTTTCGTTGGGATTGAAGCGCACGGTTGCCGCATCGCCAAGATTGGTAATCACCCCTTTATCGAACGAGATATAGCCATTTTCGATCACGCGGCCCGTGGCGGTGTGAATCGTGCCGCCGAGCAGCGTAACGGGCCGGGTTTGCGCTTTGGCCGGGGCCGGGTTCTGGGCGTTTGCACCGACAAAGGCAAGGCACAGTGAGAAAAGTAGTAGGCGTTTTTTCATATTGATTTTGGATTGTTGGTTAACGCCCACTTCGGCGCGAATCGTTCAGGTTGATAATTAGCAAAAAAGTAGGCAAAACTGCATGACAGACAACGGTGTAAGGCCAAACCAGATGCTGCCTTATTGCTTTTAGTTCTGAATGCTGACGACCGATGTAGGGCATTTGGGCCAGCGTTTCGAGCGCATTGAACAATTTATCGGTATAGATTTCGGCCACATCATTATCGAAGGCATCGAGCAAATAAGACACCGTATCCCGGTAGTCCTCTTTGGCTTCATCTGTCCAGATTATTTCGAGAGCCACTGTGCTGTCAGTTGTTTCATTTGTTCATTGGTCGTGTATTGACCCTGCTCAAACTGTTGCAAGCCACGAGTTAAACGCGCCTGTAAAAAACCCGTATCGGCATCTAATGGCAAATCCTGCTGCTCGATAATCAGCGAAACAGCCGTGTGTAGGTCAATCAATGTCACATCATTCCGAACGGTATCTACCAGTTGATGAATAGTTTGCTTAATTTCTTCCGTTGTCATGGCTGTGTTCATTAAAACTCCGGGTCTCTGTCTGCCGGTACGTTTGATTAGTCTCACAAGATAGCAAAAATCAGTACGTGAATTTCAACAAACCGGGCGTAAACCGAAACAGCAGGTCATGCACACCGGGGCCGGGCTGGGTAGCTGCGGGGTTTTCGGGGGTGCGGCTATTGTAGGCATAGCCAATTCGGATGGCGCGGCCAAGCTGCACCTCCGCCGTGATCTGGATAAACGGCTCTGACACAATACCCGATTTGCCCCGGTACGAAGCCCCGAAACCAAACGTTTCCTGATACCACAGTTTCGCGTTTATGTCAACGCCCAACGGCTGATTCTGCACGTTGGTCAGCACGACGGACGGAATCAGGACTAATTCATCGGCCACGTCGAGCCGGGTGCCGACCTGCACAAACAGCGGGCGTTTAACGGCGTAGAGCGGCAGGCCGAAGTCTAACTTACCCCGCAGGAGTTCGGGCATCGAAACCCCGGCAAAGAGCCGGTCGGCGCGGTAATAAACGCCCACGCCAAAGCTGCCCTGCGCCTGATTGAAACTGCCACCCCCAACGCCGGTGCTGAACGGCAAAAAGCTGACTCCGCCCTGCACCCCAACGGCCAATTTTGCCAGCGCGGGCAACGAAAACCGATACGCCACGCTGCCATACAGTCCGGTGGTGCCGCCGAGGTAGTTAATCCGGTCGTTGATGGCCTGAAACCCTAAGCCGATGGTGCCATTGGCAATGGCTCCGTCAATGGCAACGGCCTGGGTGATGGCTCCTCCGCCGGTGTTGCGCCCGCCCGTGAGCTTGCTCCTGAACATAGCGGCCAAATGAAAGGTCTCGCGGCTGCCCGCCACCGCCGGGTTAATAGCGAGGGGGTTTAGCTGGTAATTATAATACAGCACTTCTTTCTGAGCAACGGCCACCGAGCCACTGATACAGAACAGGCAAACCAACCAACGGAGACGCATACGCACGATTTTTAGAAAACAGGCCCGCAAGTTAAAAATAAAACCCCCGGCAGTAAACCGGGGGCAACGGATTTAAAATTCAGAAGAGGTGCGTCTTTTGCCCCGTGTCGGTCGGGGTTCCGATTCAGCCGACGGGTTGTTGCGTTTATTCTAAGCGCAGAATCTTGATTTCGGTCCGGCGGTTTTGCTGGTGGTCTTCGTCCGAGCAGTTTACCCCGTCTTTACAATCGTTCACGAGCAGGCTTTCGCCATACCCGGCGGCTACCATCCGGCTGGCCGATATGCCCTTCGATTTCAGGTACGCAACGGCGGCTTTGGCCCGGTTAGTCGAAAGGGTTTTGTTGTACTTGGCCGACGAACGGCTGTCGGTATGCGACCGAAGTTCGATTTTCATGTTTGGGTATTTGGTCATCACGCCCACCAATTTGTCGAGTTCGGTGGCAGCGTCGGAGCGAATATTAAATTTATTAAGGTTGTAGAAAATATTTTCGACGGCCACAATATCGCCCTTCTTAAACATCACCACGTCGGGTACGCCAATGCCTTCTTTGTTGATTTTGCTGCCGAGGCTACCCATGTTGTCTTTCATGGCTTCGAGCGAGTAATCACAGCCGGGTTTGATCGGAAATTCGTAGCTGCCGTCCACGCCGGTGGTGGCTTCCTGCATCGTTCCGTCACATTCGTTGGTCAGCACCACCCGCACACCCGCAATGGGTTCTTTGTCTTTTTGGGTTGTAACGCGGCCCCGCAAGGTTGTTTTGCCCGCAGTCTGTGGCTTGTTGAGCGGAATCTCCAAGCGCGTCGGTGCGTCGTCCTGCAAGTCTTTGGTCGAGAAACCAATCTGATTGTTTTGGTAGCCGTCGTTACTGGCTACGAATTTAAATTCGCTCTCGGCATCTAAGCAAAGCCGGACGTTGCCATCGGCATCGGTTTTTAGCTGCCGTTTGTCGGCCTCGTTTCCGGTGCCTTCGATGTTCACCATCGCGTTTTCGAGCGGGGTGCGGGTCAGGGCATCAAACACGTTCACGGTTAGTTCGCGGCAGGGGTAAAGCGGGCCTTCGCGGTTGAAGCGGTAGATGTCGTCGTCGGTGCCGCCGTTTTTGCGGTTGCTGCTGAAATACCCGGCCTTGCGCTCGCCATCGGTCACGATACCGAAGTCGTCTTTGTTGGAGTTGACGGGTTCGCCGAGGTTTTTGACCCACTTCGCCACGCTGCCATCCTGGGCGAGTTGCGCGAAGAAAATGTCGAGATCGCCCAACCCGGCGTGGCCGTCAGACGAGAAATATAGGTTGCCTTTTTCATCCACGAACGGAAACAACTCGTTGCCTTTGGTATTGATTTCTTTCCCCATGTTTACGGGTTTGCCCCAGCTTGTGCCTTCGGCGCGGGCCACATAAATATCCGTACCGCCAAAGCCACCGGGCATATCCGAGGCAAAAAACAGCAGTTGGTCGTTGTAGCCGAGGGCCGGGTGGCCGGTCGAATAATCGTCGCTGTTGAAGGGCAATTCGTCCACTTTCTGCCAGTTGTCGTTGGTCTGAACGGCGGTGTAGAGTTTGAGTTTGTTGATACCGTCGGCAGATTCGCGGTATTTGCCGTTGTTGAAGTTGTTGCGCGTGAAAATCACCCGCGAGCCATCTTTGACAAACGTGGCCGGGCCTTCGTGGTATTTGGTGTTGAGGGTGCGGCTAAACCGCTCCGATTCCGTTACCGGCACGTCTTCGTACCCTAAGCGGGCGTTCACGTTATTGCCACCGTAGAAACCCACCGTCCGCGAGTCGTTTGAGGTGGGTGCTGTGTAGTCATCCTGGCCCAAAGTGCGGCCCTGCTGAATCTGTTTGGTGCTTTTCTTCGGCACCGACCCACCAAGACTGGCCGCCCGGTTGCCCTTGATGGCTTTGAGTTCGGGCATATAAAACAGGTCGAGAAACGGGGTATTGTTCCAGTTAAAGACCCGCTTCACGCCGTTGCCCTCGCCCCCCTGCGCCGACACAAACACGAGTCCTTCTTTGTAATAAGTCGGGCTAAACTCGGCCTTGCCGGAGTTGATGTCTAAAAACTGCACTTTATAACTGCCCGCATTGCGCGACAGCACGCTCACGTCGCGGTATAGTTTGGAGAACAGTGGCCCGCGTGTGTCATCTTTCTGGATGGTATTGTATTTTTCGTAGGCTTCCTGAGCCTCCTTGTATTTGCCGTTGCTGCCGAGGGCCTGGGCAAAATAGAGGTAACAGTCAGCGTATTCTACCGGGAGTTCGCCGGTGCTGATGAGTTCACGGTAGGTTCGTTCGGCGTTTTGAGTGTCGCGCACTTGCTTGTAGCTATAGCCGAGTTTGGCTTTTGCCGCCCGCAGTTCGCCCTCCGAGAGTGATTTGGGGGCTTTCAGTGCCTGTTCATACAGTTCAGCGGCTTTGCCGTAGGCTAAGAGGTCAAATTGCCGGTCGGCCTGTTTGGCGGCTGACTGTGCCAGGGCCGATACGGCGGTGAGCAAAATCAGCAGATGAGAGAAAAGGAGACGGATACGTGTCATATAGGCACTTTGATTATGTAAAACGGTTGTTTTCGACAACAAGAAGCCGGTGTACCCAAGGTAGGGATACACCGGCTTTGTAGCAAATACATTGCCAAAGGTTTTGATTATGAGCGATTAATTTTTGGCGCAGCGCACAACGTTCTGTCTAAAACGATGTAAAACGCTTGGAAGGGGTTGATGGCAACTGTAGAGAGCCTTCACACACGTGGCTGGTTGGGGTGTCAGCGTTGACCTTGCAGCCTGCTACCTATTGCCGGAAGACCAACCCACGTGAAGCGGTCAATCCCAATTTTTAAACTACTTGCAACAATTCTTTTTCCAAATTCCAAAGGTTGGTTTGTGCGAGGGTTTTCCTAATGGCAAGAATCTTATTTTTAATCTGTTGCTGAAAATCGAGTGGCAATTTCGTGTAAACCGAACGAAGGCCGTATTCTATATTTTCATTTAAAGACCAGCCTTCCAACTCCTCATGGCGATTTTGTAGTAGCAGACCTTTGTGCCAAGCAACGTAAGAAAGTGCAGCATACACAGCAGCCATCTCATGGTTTTTCTCTCGCTGCTGAAAAAGGCGCATCTTATCATACACTTTTGAAAAAATCATAGGCCGAATTATTTCTTTGTAATCGTCGTAGGCGTTTAGAATTTTAGGATACTCACCCCATGCTTCGTGAGTACGACCCAAAGCTTTTAGGTAATTAGGCAACCGAACCAATATGTCATCCGAAGGAACAGCACTGCTGGATCTGTAAATGTGTACACCTTTGTTGAACAAGTCAATAGCTTGTAAATGCTCTCCTTCTTTATGTTTTTCTGTTGCTTCCCTGAAGAACACCGCAGCTTCAAGGACATAAACAGGAGGGGTTAGGTCGAATGATAAGTTGAACATGGTCAGAAAATGAACATAGAAATAACGAGAGGGTTGCCTTGTCAATCGAACGATACTCTGCAAACCTAACCTACCCAACAGGGGCCATTCAACCTGTCAGCCGCAACCCGTCAACCGCACCGCAAGCATTTTATGGACCTCCCACCCAAAGCCGTAAAACACGGTCAACGGCCAAATCGCTTTACCGTCCAGACAACGAGTTGCCGACTTACCTGACTCTGGATAACGTGACGTAAAAGGATAGCACAAGCCAGATGGTAACGCCGAACGAAACCGAAACAACCTCCCAACCTTCGGCACTTTTCTGGTTTATCAACGCCTGCGTTTCCTCGCGCAGCGTTTTGGTTGACCAGAAGTTGGACACGCGAATTATCTGATACTCTTTCATGGCTGCGTTACGGTTATCAAATCACGTTTATCAATCAAAATCACAGTCGTCAGTTGTTGCCGCGCAGAATATCGTCGCGGGTCATGTTTTCGCGGGGGGCCTGATTGAGGTCTTTGCGGTAGTCTTTTTTGTCTAAATCACCCCGCTTCACCGACCGCAGGAAGTTGGCCCACGCAAACGGATTCGTAAAGCCAAAGGTGGTCACGGCGTTGCGCCCCGTTGCCGATTCGCGCCCCGTAAACTGCTGATTCATTGCCATTTGGTGGTTCGAGGCCGCGCTCATGGGCATAATAGCCGCCATCCTGAGCAGGTAATACGGGTCGGTGTTTCGGGCCAGGTTGTCGCGTTCTTTCTGGTCGGGGAGGGTCATGTTCACGAAGGCTTCCTTGAACAAATCCTCGGTGGCGTAGGGATATACTTTTACCTCAGCCAGCATTTTTGCGTCTTCCTGCAAGGCCACCACTGCCGAATACGTCGTTTCGGTCAGGCGTTTGGGAATCACGTGATACTGCTTTTTATAGCCCACGTAACTAAACACCACCGTGTCGCCGGGAATCACGGGCAGCACAAAATAGCCGTTGTTGGCCGACAGCACCCCGCGCCCGGCCTGCGGGATATACACATACGCCGATGGCAACGGCTCGTTGGTTTTGCCGCCGGTGATAAATCCCGTAAACAGCACCTGCCGATCCTGCCCCTGCGCCCGTGCGTCGGTGAGCCACCCCGCCGACAGCATCAGGCACGAAGCGATAAAGAAAACCCGGAGAGAAACGCTCATAATGGTATAATATGGCTTCGGTGGCGCAGAAAACGGTCTTATCGGCACGGTATGCCAACCAACCCGTGCCGATGAAGCAGTTGATACTACAAAATAAACGAAAACCGGGGCCAAATGGTGGTATGTACGAAGATTTTAAGAAATGTTAGGAGTGGATAGCACGAGTGGCTGACCGAAAATCCGATGAGATACCCCACCTTTAGCCTGACAACTTTCACAACACAGATGATAGGGTTTATTCGTAAAATCGGCAATTCGCAGGGGATTCTTCTGCCCCGCGCCGTATTGCAACAGGCAGGCATCGAAAACATGGTTACTATCGAAGTAGCTGAGGGCGCATTAATCCTCCGCGCCGTAAAAAAACACCCGCGAGACGGTTGGGAAGCCGCTTTCGACAAGGCCATAAACGCCGGTGAACAGCCCGAAAGTGACCTGTTTAATGGAGTCAAAAATCAGTTTGATGAAACCGAGTGGACATAGTAATTGATTGCTTTCTACAAAATCAGCAGGCCATTCTCCCGCAGTTGTTGCCACGCGGCAGATTCGGTGAAGGTCAAGAAGTTGCTCAACCCGGTGGCTTCATAATCGGTTTTTAGTTGCTGATATGGCACCGGCTCGTGCTGACCCGGCCTGAGTTTTTTCAGGGCATCAGCGAGCCATTGGCCCGTAACGGCATCCAGTTCGAGCGTCCATTCATGTTGTTTGTTATAAACTGTCAACACCGCTAATTGGGTTTTCTTGCGGCTCCGTTTCACATCAAAAACATCAATTGTGGGTGGGTTGCCGAGCCAGACAATCAGTGCGTTGAGCCGGGGTTCTCTGTCGGGGAGTTGCCCAATGACGGTTTCGATGTAATCAGGCGGGATAGTCGTGGCCGGCATCTCGACATCGAACCACTGTTGCAATGGAAACTCGAAACAAACGCCGTGCATATAATTGAACAGCGATTTTCGCAGTCCTTCGGCAAACAGGTCGTGGTTGGCTCCCAGCGGGTCATCGTGGCTGAGGTCATTATCGGCGAAACCGCCGAAATCGGGGCCGAGCCGCAGCACATCGAACCCGGCAGGATGCTGCCCAACGGGGCTGTGGGCGGTCATGGCAAAGCGGTGCCAAAACCCCGACTGCACCACGCCCTGCTGAAACAACTGCCGCACCATCTCTAACGAATCAACGGTTTCCTGCACGGTCTGCGTCGGAAAACCGTACATCAGATAGGCGTGAACCATAATCCCGGCTGCGGTGAAGGCATCGGCAACGCGGGCCACCTGCGCCACCGTCACGCCCTTTTTCATGCGGTTAAGCAATCGGTCAGACGCTACTTCAAGCCCGCCCGACACGGCAATGCAGCCCGACGCTTTCAGGAGCCGACACAAATCGGGCGTGAAACTGACCTCAAACCGGATATTCGTCCACCAGACAACGGTGAGCCGTCGCCGGATAATTTCCAGCGCGAGGTCACGCATGAGGGCGGGCGGGGCGGCTTCGTCCACAAAATGAAAGCCGTTTTGCCCGGTTTGTTCGCTGATTTCCTCGATACGGTCGCAGAGGAGTGAGGCCGTGACGGGTTCGTAGCGTTTGATGTAATCTAAGGTAATGTCGCAAAACGAGCATTTGCCCCAGTAGCAGCCGTGGGCCAGGGTCAGTTTGTTCCAGCGGCCATCGCTCCAGAGCCGGTGCATCGGGTTCACCACTTCAATCACCGAGAGGTAATCCATGAGCCGTAAATCACTGTAATCGGGGGTGCCGGTGTCGCGTTGCGGCACGTCTTTTTCGGTAGCTCCGTTCAGGTAACGCACCAGCCCGTCGGTTCGGAGAAACACCCGTTTCAATTGGTTTTGGTTGCGCTGCCCGGCCAAGTGTTCGAGCAAACACAGCAGCGGAGCCTCACCGTCGTCAAGGCAGATATAATCCACGTAATCAAACACACGGGCTTCGGTCAATCGGCGTAGTTCGGTGTTGGCAAACCCGCCCCCCATCACCACCGACACCGTTGGGTGATGTTGTTTGAGGTATTGGCCGCATTTGAGCGCACCGTAGAGATTACCCGGAAACGGCACCGTCAGACATACTACATCGGGATTCCAGCGTTGCAGGTAGGTTTCCAGCATCGCGCAAAGCAACGCCGAAACACGGGTGTCGGGTGCTTGCAGGGCCTCGTGCAGTTCATCGAAATGCGTGGCCGACCGGCCCAACCGTTCGGCGTAGCGGCTGAACCCAAAATTCGGGTCAACGGCTTCGGTGATGAGGTCGGCGAGGTCTTCGAGGTAGAGCGTGGCAAAGTGGCGGGCTTTGTCGTGAATACCCATCGTGCCGAAAGCCCAGTCCATATCATCGAGTGCCTGAAACCGGCTGGCTTCGGGTAGGTAGGTTCGGTCGCAGATGCCGTGGGCGAGGGTCGGGTTCTTGTTTTGCAGAAACCGGATTACCGGGCCAATCGTGCTGATATAGTCGTTCTGGAGTTGGCAGATTCGGTAGCCGTTGTCAGAAAGGGCCACTTCGTGTGCGTCTAATTCGGCAAAAAGCGCAGCCAGTCCCTTTGCCGAAAACAGGGCCAAAATCACGTCAATCCCCAAATCGGCCTGATGCGCGGGGATATTTTGCGTGTTCAGAAAGCCTTTCAGATACGCCGTTGCCGGGTAGGGCGTGTTCAGTTGCGTGAACGGTGGCGTAATAAAGAGGACATTAGGGGCCGGATTCATGCTGGTAATTAGAAAGGGGTTCGCGCAAAGACGTTAAGGCGCGGAGAGATAACCAAGAAAAGAAACGCTGCGTCTTTGCGCGAATCCGTATCTTACCAACATAACTTTAAAAACGCCAGAATCACTGGCGCAGCCAGCAGCAATCCATCGAAACGGTCTAAGAAACCGCCATGCCCCGGAATGGTGCTGCCCGAATCTTTTACGCCGATGCTGCCCTTGAAAGACGACTCGACCAGATCGCCGTAGGTGCCAACCACCACGATAATCAGCCCCGTACCGACCCATTGCCACCACATCAGCCCGCCAATGCTGAACACGGCCAGCAGGGCGGTCATAACGGCTCCGGCAATGGCTCCACCCCAGAAACCCGCCCAGGTTTTGCCGGGCGAAATTCGGGAAAACAGCTTGGCTGTGAGTGGGTTACGCGCACTGATGGCCGAGCCGACGAGATAGGCCGTGATGTCGTTACTCCATAAAACCAGCAGAACACCCAGCACAATCAGCGAGTCATAGCTGTTGCCGGTAATCAGGCTGGGCGGGGCGTTTTGGCCGGTTTTGACCATTGCAATAGCGTTCATCATCGCCATTGGCACGGCCACATACAGGATGCCGAGAATGGTGTAGCCAATGTCGCGGAAGAGCCGCCGTTTTTTCTTGATTTTCTTTTTGCTGGATTCTTCGCGCCGTTCGCCATAGTTGCGGTCGTAGAGCTTAATCAGGAAAATCACGACCAATGCCGGGCCGAGAAGCAGATAGTACGTGGCCGAAACAAGCTGTTGCTCAACCAGATACACCAGAATATGAATCCCGGTGCCGACGGCGGTTCCGTATCGGGTGAGGGGCCGGTTGTTGCCGTTGGTTTCGAGCAGCCGGTAAAACTCGGTTTGCGTGAGCCAACTGATAATGCCAAACAACACGGCTACACCGAGCGGATGCGGGAACAAAATAAACCCCGACAAGAGTACAATGCCGAGGATTGTAATGATAATGCGCTGCTGCCGGTTATTCAGGCTGGCTAAGGGTGTTGTCATCGGCAAGAAGCAGGTGGGCAGTCATAACATCGGCCTTCATCACCAGCACCGATACCTCGCCAAAGGCAGGATTCACGTTGGTCAGGCCCGGATACGCGCTGCTTTGCGTATTCATAATTACGGCCTCGATGCCGTTTTCCAGCAATTTAGCTTTCACTAACTCGGCCCGGTAAGGCAGGGCGGTAGTCAATATTTTTTCCCAGTTCTCAGTCATTGATTCGGTATTCTGTTTTCAGTTTACGGGGTCATCCGGTTTGCAAAATAACGTTACCATAGCCGGATGGCTCAGAATACCGAAAACCGAAAACTACGTTTGGTTTCGTTGGCGAAAGTAATACATCAATCCCAACCAGACCACAAACGACCCCAACGCAATCGGGATTGGCATGGAGTCGGTGGCTTCAATATCTACGCCGACCAATTTTTTCTGATACAGGTAAACCATCAGCACCGTGAACCCATTGTTGATGAAATGCGCCCAGATTGGCACCCACAAATTACCCGACCAGACGTACAGATACCCAAACATGGCTCCGAGCAACACGCGCGGCACAAAACCGTAAAACTGCACGTGAATGGCGCTGAAGATGATGGCTGCCAGCCAGATACCGGCGTGACTATTGCCCGTGCCGCGCACCAGAATCCGTTGTAACACCCCCCGAAACAGCACCTCTTCGCCAATGGCGGGGATAACGGCAATCACCAGCACGGCCACCGCCAACTGCCCCGGCCCCCGAAAGGTGGTCAGGGATTTGGTCAGCCCGGCGAGTTCGTCTTCTTTGTCGCGCATCCAGCGTTCCAGCTCGCCCAAGCCCAGTACGTCGGGCAGGTTCAGGTGTTGGTTCCACTCGATAATCAGGGTATCGAAGGGCATAAACGCGATTACCATCAGGGCCACCGCGCTCAATCCGGCAACGGCGGTGAGTGGTTTGGCCTGAAAATCAGCCCATTGCCGTTTCTCGAAAAAATACCAATACGCCAACGCCGGGAGCAGAAACGAACAAACGTGACTCACGGCCTGCACCGCCATAATCCAGTACCAGCCATTGGCGTAACTCATTGGGTTTTGCAGGAGGTCAATGGCATTTTGGCCCGTTGGGAGCAAAACCAGCAGGGCCGCTGCGCCACCGAGGGTCATGCCCAGAAAAACTGAGCCGGTCAGCAGCAGCAGTTTGGCAATCGTGGGGCGTTCGCCGTCAGTTGGCGCGGGGAACGAGAATGGGGCATCGGTCATTGGGGGCAAATTTACGATTGAAAACCGGCTCAACGAACCCACAACCGGCCAAATCCGTTGGCTAACCGTTATGGTAAAAATAGCAAACATCGAACTGCCTGATTTTCCGTTGTTGCTCGCCCCCATGGAGGACGTGAGCGACCCGCCGTTTCGGGCCGTGTGCAAAGCCAACGGTGCCGATCTGATGTACACCGAATTTATCTCCTCGGAAGGGCTGATTCGGGATGCCGCCAAGAGCCGTCAGAAACTCGACATTTTTGAATACGAACGCCCCATCGGGATTCAACTCTTCGGCTCCGATGTCGAAACGATGCGGGCTTGCACCGAAATCGCTACCGCAGCCCGGCCCGATTTGATTGACATCAACTACGGCTGCCCGGTTAAAAACGTGGCGTGCCGGGGGGCGGGCGCGGCTTTGTTGCAGGATATTCCCAAAATGGTCAGGATGACGGAGGCCGTTGTGAACGCCACCCACCTGCCCGTAACGGTAAAGACCCGGCTTGGCTGGGACGACACTACCAAAAACATCGAGGAAGTAGCCGAACGGTTGCAGGATATTGGCATTCAGGCCCTTACGATTCACGGACGGACCCGCGCCCAACTCTACAAAGGCGATGCCGACTGGCGGCTGATTGCCAAAATTAAAGAAAACCCCCGCACCCGGATTCCGATTTTTGGTAACGGTGACGTTGACAGCCCCGAAAAGGCCCTCGAATACCGCAACCGCTACGGCGTGGATGGCATCATGATTGGCCGGGCTGCCATTGGCTACCCCTGGATTTTCAACGAAATCAAACACTACTTCGCTACCGGGCAGCACCTCGCCCCGCCGTCGGTGGCCGACCGCGTAGCCGTGTGCCGGCAGCACCTCGATTTTTCGATTCGCTGGAAAGGGCCGAAACTCGGTATTTTTGAGATGCGTCGGCATTACGCCCTGTATTTCAAGGGTTTACCCGATTTCAAGCCCTTCCGGGCGCGGTTTGTGGTGGCCGATACCCACGCCGAACTCAACGCCATTCTCGAAGAGGTTTCGTGGGTGTACGGGGCGTGGTCGCCGGGTTCGGAACGGGCTGATGTGGCCGGTGTTGTTTATGATGATGTTTCGGTTTGCGAAGCGATGTAGTATCCCACTGTGCCGGTTGCTTTAGCTGACGGCGGCAATACCAACCCCAAAAAACTATGACTCCAACCGTACCTGCTATTCCCGTTCCCGTTCGTAAAACCCCGCTCATAGCCTGGGGTTTTCTGTGTTTGATGGCCCTGGTTTGGGGTAGTTCGTTTATCCTGATTAAGCGCAGTCTCACCGTTTTTCCGACGACGCAGGTGGCGGCTGGCCGTATCTTTTTTGCGTTCCTGTTTTTCCTGCCGGTTTTGGCCGTGCAGAGTCGCAAACCCGAAACCGGCCCCATCGTTAAAACAACGTGGTGGGCGTTTCTGGTGGCGGGTACAATGGGTTTTCTGATACCGGCGTTTCTGTTTGCCGAAGCCGGGGCGCACCTAAGCAGTTCATTATCAGGGGCCTTAAATTCACTCAGTCCGTTGTTTACGTTACTGATGGGCGCGTTGTTTTTTGGTAACAGGATTCGGTTACCGCAACTGACCGGAATTATGATTGGCTTGGTCGGGGCGTTGCTGCTGATATTTTTCAGTTCAACGGGGTCGTTCACCGTCAACGGCTACGCGCTGTTGGTGGTGGTGGCAACGGTTTGTTACGGCACCAACACCAACTTTATCGGGCGGTACTTGCGGCACCTCCCGGCCATAACCTCAACGGCCTGGCTGTTTGCGTTTGTCGGGCCAATTGCATTGCTTATCCTGCTCACCACCGATTTTTTCACCCGCTTTCAAACGGCGGGTGCGTCGCTGATGGCGTTGGCAACGCTCGGCGTGGTGGCATCGGGCATGACCTCCATTCTGTTTAACCGCGTGTTGCAGATGGCTTCGCCGTTGTTTGCGGCATCCGTCACCTACCTCATCCCGATTGTGGCCCTGCTGTGGGGCGTGCTGGACGGCGAACGGGTTTATGCCGTGCAGTACGCCGGTATCGGGCTGTGTTTGCTGGGTATTTATCTGACCAACCGCCGAACGTAGAGACGCATAATTGCGTCTCCTGCCGACGAAAATGCGTCTCCTGCTGACGAAAATGCGTCTCCTGCCGACGAAAGTGAGACGCAATTATGCGTCTCTACGCACGGCGTTTCGCCGAATTACCGTAATTTTCGGGCCAACAAACACTATCCCCGATGACCTCATTTCGCCCGCTACTGCTTTGCGCCGTTGCCATGCTCATGGCTGCTTTTCAATTTGCCGACGATGACTTTATTAACCGCCTGATTACCAAAGTCAATGCCTACCGGCTGCACCTGCCGACCGAAAAAGTGTATCTCCAGACTGACCGCGATACCTACCTGCCCGGCGAAACCGTCTGGCTCTCCGGGTCACTGTTTGACGGAGCCACGCACCGCACCGATTCGGTCAGTGCCGTGCTGTATGTCGAACTGATTGACACCAAAAGCCGCCAGCGCACACTCTACGGGCAGTTCAGGGCCACCAACGGTCACGCGCCGGGTCAGTTCACATTGCCCGAATCGCTGCCCGGCGGCACCTACCGCCTGCGGGCGTTCACGGGCTGGATGCGAAATTTTTCGCCCGATTATTTCTTCACGAAAGACCTGCTTGTTCTCAATCCAAAGGCAACGGCAACGGCGGGTTCATCGTCCACTATGGCAATGGAAACGGCAAAAGCAGGAGGCCGTACTGGCCGACCGGCTCTGCCCGATATTCAGTTTCTGCCCGAAGGCGGGCAGTTGGTGGCCGGGCTTGAGAGCCGGGTGGCTATCAAGGCAACCGGGCCGGACGGACGCGGTGTGGGCGCAGAGGGGTTTTTGCTGAACGCCCGTAACGATACCATCACCGGGTTTAGCACGTCGTGGTTAGGCATGGGAACGCTGACAATCAAGCCCGAAGCCGGGCAGACCTATACCGCGCTTATTTTGCAGCCAATCGGTGCGCCAATCCGAATAAAACTGCCTGACGTTCAACCCGTTGGTTACAGTCTGGCGGTAGATAACCTGTCGAACGCGGCTAACATCCGGGCGTATATTTCGAGCAACAAACCCGGTGCTACCGGCGAACTTACCCTCGTGGCGCAAACGCGGGGACAGGTGGTGCAGGTTGCCAAAGTTCCGGCGGGCAAATCGCGGGTGCTGGTCTCGCTGCCCCGACCAGCGTTTCCCGAAGGCGTAGCGCACCTAACGTTATTCGACGAAATGCACAAGCCAGTTTGTGAACGGCTCGTGTTCGTGGATAAAAATAACCGCCTGACCATCAGCATAAATCCGGCGAAAGCAACCGTAAAACCCCGCGAAAAAGTTGTGCTTGATCTGACCGCGACCGACGCAGCCGGTCAGCCCGTGCAGGGCGCGTTTGTCCTCGCCGTGACCGATGCCAGCCAAACCACCGTGCCTGACACCAACGGCATTTCGTTGCCCAACTATCTGCTGATCAGTTCTGATTTGACCGGAACCATCGAGCAGCCCGGCGCGTATTTCGATACCCGCGACATAAACCGGCAGCAACGGCTCGACCTCTTGCTGCTGACGCAAGGCTGGCGACGGTTTCGGTGGGCCGATGTCTTGCAGGATTCACTCGCCCCGCCAAAATACGTGGTCGAAACGGGTCTCTCGCTCACCGGGCGCGTGACCCGGCAAGGCACGCAGCGCAGCGTGGGCAAGGCAAGCCTGACGTTTATGTTTACCCGGCGCGACAGTAGCCGGGCGTTTTTAGCGGGCGAAACCAACGACGAAGGCGAGTTTGCCGCGTATAATTTAGACCTGACCGACACCACGTCTCTGCTGATTCAGGCCGTGCGGAACAAAAACGACCGTATCCTCAGCATTTCGCTCGACCAACTCCTGAATCCCGGCATTATTACCCTTGCGCCCGTGCCGATGAATCCGGTGCAGTTTGCCGCCGACGACCTGGCCGAGTTTATCCGGCGCACCAACGAGTATTTAGAACTCGAGCGGCAACTCCGGCGTAACAAAGGTCAGATACTGCTCGATGCCGTAACCGTGAGAGCCAAACGAACCGAAGAACAAGACCCGCGCAAAATCTATTCGCAGCCGGATGCTACGGTGAAGTTTGATCCCATAAATACCGCCGGAGCCATCAGCATTTTTGATGTTATCAGGAGCCGGGTGGCCGGGGTGCAGGTTACGGGGTCGGGCTTCAACGCAACGGTGCAGATTCGGGGAGCAGCCAACTTTGGCGGTGCCATCGAGCCATTATTCGTGCTGGACGGGATGCCCGTTGATAAAGAGACGCTTAACGGTATCAGCGTTAATGACGTTGATTATGTTGATGTACTAAAAGGCCCCTCGGCCAGTATTTACGGCTCGCGGGCGGCTGGTGGCGTAATTGTAGTGATGACCAAGCGGGGTAATCGAAACCCTGATGTAGGCAAGGTTGCCGCTGAGGGTGTTTTGGTGGCGAAACTCCCCGGTTACGCGCCCGTCCGCGAGTTTTATATTCCCCGATACGATCAACCCAAACCCGAACACATAAGACCCGATTACCGCACTACCCTCCACTGGCAGCCGCTGGTGGTGACCGATGCACAAGGCAAGGCAACGGCAACATTTTACGCGTCAGACGCACCGACAACGCTCAATATTGTGGCCGAAGGTGCTACCCCGGACGGTAAACCGGGCGCGGGGCGGGCAACGGTACGGGTGGAGTGAAGGGAGGAAGGGGAAGAAAGACAAAAAGGACGAAAGAGGAAAGATGGACTGGCGTAAAGCAGAAAGTCCTGCGTCTTTCGTCCTTTTTATCTTGCGTCTCTTCACCGCAGCCGAGCCACTCTAATTCCTGATAACCAGCGGTTTGCCAGTACATAATCGGTTAGTGATTGCCGGGTGACCATCACCTCGCCGAGTTGAGACGACGCATGAAGCAGGTGTACCCGTCCGGCCTGCCACACGGCCAAACCGCAGTGTTTCATATCCAAGCCGGGCCGCGAGGCCATAACCATGATGATGTCGCCCTCGCGCAGTGATTTTTCGGCGGTTCGCAGGTTTTTCTTTGGCACAAAATAAAACGACTGCTGACTCACTGCCGACTCGGTCAGGGCAATCTGTTTAAACACCGCCGGATCGCTCATGCTGGGGTATTTGCCGATTTTGGTGGTCATGTAGTTCACGGATTTGGCAACGGCCATGCTACCGGGCAGTTCGTGGCTGATGTCGCGGAGCAGGCCCTTCCGGTCGTTGTCGCGGAGCCAGTCCGAGAAATAATGCAGCCGACTGGCGTAGCCGTTTACGCAGCCGTTGCGGTAGCGAAGCCGGGTCAGGTACTTTCGAAATGAAGCATCGAGCCGGTCGGTAGCGTGGGTTTGGCTGGCGGTTTCGTGGTGCGCCAGTGACAGCGCGAGCGCGGTTTCTAAAAACGTGGTGCAGTCGAAGGCCCGCAGATTTACGACCAATTCTTCTGCCCCGCCGGTCTCTAAGGTGTGCGGCTCGTAAGGTTTGCCAAGCAGTGATTTCCCAACCGACACGGCGGTTTCGGCGGGTGTTCGCCCGCCCGAAACGATCAGTTGCTGCAGTTCGTCGGCAGTTTGGGCCAGTAAGGCGGGGGTGATGCCGAATACTGTCAGGAAGAAGAAAAGAATCGTAAATCGTTGATTCATAAAAAGTTGATCTGATTCTAGTAATTTCGTTGAACGGTTTTTGTCATTCCGACGACAGGAGGAATCTAACTTGCCAAGCCGGGTAGATTCCTCCTGTCGTCGGAATGACAAAAAACCGAAAGCAGAAAAAATCACACCGCCTTTATCTCTAACACCAACACCCCTAAGGGTGGCAAACTAACAGAAACCCCCGCCTGCCCAATGCCTTCGATACTGGTTTCGGTCAGCAAAATATCGGTCAAAACAAACGTATCCCGTGCGTCAAGGCCCATTGTCCCGAAAGCATGACCGGGAATACTAATGGTGGTTGTGACGGGCTGATGGCGGTCGAAGTTACAGACAATCAACAACTTTTGCGTTAATGAGTAGCGCAGGTAGCTATAAACCCGGTGCGGGTTGTAGCCGGGGTTGTTCTCGTTGGCATACTGCAAATCATAAAAATCGCCGTTTCTGATAGCATCCGAGCCGGTCACCAACTGATTGAGTTGCTGGTAAAACGCCCGCAGTCGCCGTTGATCGGGGGTCAGCCCGGCCCCGTCAAACGCGCCTTTGTTGAGGTAGCCCTGCCACTTAGATTCGCCCCAATAATCAAAAATAGTGCTGCGGCCATCGTCGCTACTGAACCCGTTTGCGCCCCCGGCTGTAATGCCCACTTCCTGCCCAAAATAAAGCAGTAGCGGCCCGGTGTGCAGCGTTGCCGTGACTACCATTGCCGGAATCGCCACGAACGGATCGCCCGCAAAAAACCGGGAAGCAATACGTTGTTCGTCGTGTGTCTCTAAAAACCGGAGCATATTCTGCCCGATGTCGCCCGATTCGCGTTGCCAAACCCGGCTGATGTCATAGCAGGTGCCGCCGTCTTCCATCAGCCGCCGGAGCGAATCATACAGGCCAACCTTGTCGTAGAGGTAATCGAAGCCACCCTGCCGGATAAACCGGTGATACAAACCGGGGTCATAAATCTCGGCGATGAACAGCATCGTGGGGTATTGCGCCCGGACGCGCCCGGTGGCCCATTGCCAAAACTCAACCGGCACGAGATGGGCCATATCGCACCGAAACCCGTCAACGCCTTTGGCCGACCAGAACAACAGAATGGCGAGCATTTTATGCCACGTATCCGGCACGGGGTCGGCATGAAGCTGGTAGTCGCTGAAAATGTCGAGACCGTAATTGAGCTTCACCGTCTCATACCAGTCGTTGATGTCCGGGGCTTCGGTGAGCGAGCCGGAGCCGGTGATTTTGGCGGGTGATTCGTGCAACCCCACCCCCGGCCCCTCCCCATTAGGGAGGGGAAAAGCCGTTCCATCTTCTCCCCTCCCTAACGGGGAGGGGCCAGGGGGTGGGGTTGGTGCCGTAAACGTCTTCCCCGGCAGATAATAAAAGTTGTTTTGCGCGCTGAATTTTACGGTTGTATCATCATTTTCGCCGAGGTCAACAATACCATCAGGTTTGGCATCGGACTGATATTGCCGGGCCACGTGGTTCGGGATAAAATCTACAATTACCCGCAAACCAGCGTCGTGAGTGCGTTCGATGAGGGCTTCAAACTCGGCCATTCGGCTTGGCACATCGTCGGCCAGGTCGGGGTCAACGTCGTAATAATCGGTAACGGCATAGGGCGACCCGGCAATGCCCTTCACAATGGCCGGGTCGTTGGGCCGGATACCGAACGCGCTGTAATCGGTTTGGGTGGCGTGCCTGACAACGCCGGTAAACCAGACGTGCGTGGCTCCAAAGGTTTTCAGGCTTTTCAGGGCCGCGTGGTTGATGTCGCTGAATTTCCCGGTTCCGTTTTGAGCCAACGTACCATTCTGAACATTGGTGGTGTTGGCGTTGCCGAAGAGCCGCATAAATGCCTGATAAATAACGAGTTTGTCGGTACGAGGAATAGTAGTCTGGGTATTCATGCAACGGGCGAAAGTGAAACGAACAGGATTTAGGGCGAAGGTATGGCTTTGGCCTTAATCAACGCCCAAGCCCTGCTACGAACTAAACCGGGATACAAAACACGTCTGGTAAGTTCGGTTTAGTCCCTTCTCCTACGATTTGCCTGTTAGCGATACAACTGATCTTTCACCATCTTTATGTTGTTCAACACCGACAGTTCCTCTACGCAATCAGCCGGGATGACTCCCCGTGCAATCCAATTACTGACCACGTTGGTAGATACGTTATATTTCCGGGCATACCGGGCAATCGTCAGCCACTCCGACGTGTCTATGACAAAACCATGTTGCATCATGATTTTCAAACTCTCTTCACTCTGCTTCTGCACATTAAGTAGTTCAGCATCAAAGTCAATTTTTTCGGTAGTTGTCATTCGTATTTATGTTTTAACGGATAAAAACAGGTTCAAATAAAAATATAAATAGTTATATTTTACCTTTTTAGCTTGAGTTGGTATTGTATATTTTCATAGTATATATTTGTAACTACTCTACTCATCATCAGCCTTCTGTTCGTCTAACCATCGAATTATGTAAGTCTGTCGCCTGAATTCAGTCAACCATCTATCCTGTTGATCTTCACTCATTGCTTTATAAAACTTGTCAAGTTGATTTTTAGCTATCTGTAATAAGGCTCTGTGTAACGCCTTCATTCGGTCAAGCTCTTGTGCTTTCATGCTTTTGCATTTTAGTGAGGTGCAAACATAAGTAATGTTACGCTGCGTAACAAATGAAATCCCTGAATCCTGCACATTTGGCAAAGCCGTACCTTTGCGGCATGATTTGGCTGGCTCAACCGATTCGATTGTACAGAAACGCGTACCGGGGTTTGCCGAGGTCGGTGTGGCTGCTGTCGGGCGTGATGCTCATCAACCGTTGCGGCACGATGGTCTTGCCATTTCTAACGCTATACATGACCCAACACCTCGGTTTCAGCGTGGAGCGGGCGGGTTTTGTCATGCTGTTTTTCGGTGCCGGGGCGTTGTGCGGCACGTTTTTCGGCGGTTTCCTCACCGACCGCTTCGGGTTTTACGCCGTGCAGTTGGGTAGCCTGCTCTGGGGCGGGCTGGCCCTGATTCTGTTGCAGTTCGTACCAAGTTTTGCCGGGCTTTGCGCCAGTGTATTTGTCTTCACGCTCTTCGGCGATACGTTTCGGCCCGCCAACAACGTGGCCGTTTCGAGTTACAGCACCCCCGACACCCGCGCCCGCGCCTACGCCCTGAACCGGCTGGCAATCAACCTCGGCTGGTCGGTGGGCGGAGGGCTTGGCGGCTACCTCGCCAGTATCGATTATTCGCTGCTGTTCTGGGTTGACGGGTTAACGTGCATCGGGGCGGCTGTGGCGTTGGTGCTGTTTCTGCCGAAATCAACCACCCCCAACCCCCTCCTAAAACAGGAGGAGGCTAAAAACAACAAAAGCGTAGCTTTTGAGAAAGCCCCCTCCTGTTTTAGGAGGGGGTTGG
>JBBRNH010000031.1:0-55118 GCA_038230415.1 Cytophagales bacterium
GTCAGCCGAACAAAGCTCTGGTTTTGTGTGCGAGCGGCTTTCTTCTTCAAGGACTATCAAAGTTTCAAGGATATTTATCTTGACATAGGGTTACAATTTAAAGTGCAATTGGAGTAGGTCATGCCATAGTGGGAATTGCTGGTCAGTTACGCTCTTTTTTATGCCGGTCAGCAATACCAAATACGCTATGTACATTCTGTATTGTTGACCGGCATAAAACCGTTTACGGTCTGTTTAATGAGCTTTTTTATCTCTTCAGTGCCTTCTCGTTTACCTGCGTATAGCGAAGCGTAGTTTCGATGTCGCTGTTGTTCGGGGCCAGTGCGCCGGTTCAACTTTACCCAGATCCTTAATCAGGGTTAATTCGTTCAGGCCGCTACGGTAAATTCTTTTCTTTAACCAAATTCTTTGCCTGCAAAAACGCCCCGCCAATTGTTGGTGGGGCGTTTTTTACAGGCTAAAAACACAGACTAATCTACTTTCTCGGATCCAACGCCAGTTCAATCCGCTTTTGCAAATCGTTGAGGTGATACACCGTCATTTTGTCGGGTTGGCCCGCTTTAGCTCCCCGAATATCGGCCAGTAAGACCTCCAGATGTCCCCGCGCTACGGAGGGCAGGTCGGTCTTTTTTAGATCCACAATCCGGGTCTCGAATTTGTAGCCCGCGCCGGGAGGTATGTAGGCCAGTACTGCTGAGCCGGGCGTAACAGCCGCAATGAGTTTGTCGGCCATCACCTTTTGCAGATTCCGGCGGTAATTGTCAATCGGTTTGCGGGTTTTCAACTCAGAAAAAATACCCGTGCGGAGGTCGGTCATAAACTCGTCGAGGGTATAGTTGCCCGTTGTGCGGCTCGTGGTTTCGATCAGCCGCAGCATCCGCCCGCCGTCGAGCAATCCGTTCAGCGTGGTTTCCTGAATAGACTTCACGGCCTCAACACCCTGGTCGGGGCGGATTTTGCTCAGAATCGCGGGGTCAAGCATCCAGGTTGGGGTTGTGAACAACTGGCGTTGCAGAAACGCGACGGCCTCGCGCTGGGTGGCACGGGGAACGGTGGCAAACACCGCGCCCGGCTCGTCATACGTTTTGGGCGAGTCATAAATACCGCCGACGTTTTTGGTCACGTGGCCCATGTACCGCCGAAACTGCGATACCACGTTGTCGTAGAGTTCCTGCAATTCCTGATAATGCTCACCATCTTCGGCACTCCAGGCGGGCAGGTTGGGCAGGATGCGTTTGAGGTTCATAATGCCATAATCAGACGCTTTCATGGCGTTGTCTGACAGGTCTTCGGTTTGCGAACGCGGGTCGAACGGGCTGATTTCGGTGCCGAACCACAGGCGGGGGTTTTTCACGCGCTCTTTGGTCAGCGTGTTCAGGGCGTGTTTGTCGTCTTCCTGATTTTTGCTGTCGGGCATGATTTTGTAGCCCCACTCGATAGCCCATTTGTCATAATCACCAATCCGGGGGAAGAAATCCGTTACGCCATCTTCGGGCTGGGCCACGTAATTAAACCGGGCGTAGTCCATGATTGACGACGTGTGGCCGTTGGCCGACACCCAGGCTTTGTCGCGGAGTTTCTCGACCGGCGTGGCCGAACTCGCGCCCATGTTATGCCGCAGACCGAGCGTGTGGCCGACCTCGTGCGAGGATACGAACCGGATAAGCTGACCCATGAGTTCATCGTCAAATTTTTTGCGCTGGGCGCGTTTGTCCGACGCTGCCGCCTGAATCACGTACCAGTTTCGCAGCAGCCGCATCACGTTGTGATACCAGCCGATGTGACTTTCGATGATTTCGCCCGAACGCGGGTCATGCACGTTGGGGCCGTAGGCGTTCTCGATGTCGGCGGCAAAATACCGGATGGCCGAAAACCGGGCATCTTCTAAGCTCATCGTGGTGTCGTTTTTGGGCCAGTATTCGCCCCGGATGGCGTTTTTCCAGCCCGCCTTTTCAAACGCGCCCGTCCAGTCGTCAACGCCCTGTTTCAGAAATTTCTGCCATTTTTCGGGCGTGGCGGGGTCAATATAAAAGACAATGGGTTTTTTGGGTTCGATGAGTTCCCCGCTTTTCTGGCGGGCGGCATCGGCGGCAGTCCTGGGTTCGAGCCGCCAGCGCACGGCAAACACCTCTTCGTCGGAGTTCTGCGACTCCTCACCGAACTTGATATACTGATTGGCAAAATACCCCACGCGGCTGTCGAAGAGCCGTTTCCGCATGGGCGTTTTGGGCAATAGAATCATGGACGTGTTAAACTCCATCGTCACCACGCCCGCGTCGCGCCCGGCGGGGAGGTACTGCCCAATCTGCGGCACCGGCACCGGCGAGGGCAGCGTGATGGTGGGCGGCACCACACCAAAGGTTTTCACGGTGCGGATTTCGGTGTTGATCGGGTACGACCGCATGAGTTGAATATACGAACGGTCGGCCTGCAGCGAGGTCAGTTTATAAATCTGCTTGGTAACGTTATCGAGCGAAAACACCTGATTATCACCCTTGAAGAAATCCGTCACCTCGATCACCGTAGCGTTTGCGCTGGAATCTTTGCGGTAGGCTTTCACGTCGAACGCGCCGACGATGGGTTCTGCCGAGGAGTTTTTGACCGACTGAAACATGGGCTTGGTGCTGTCGGCACTGACAACGGTGTAGGTTACGGAGCGCAGAAACAGCTTGTTTTCGGGGCCTTTTTCCCAGCGAACCACCTGCCGGTTCACTTCTTCACCCCCGAAAATACCACCTCCGGCGGCTGTTTTCGAGTAGCGGGTGACGGCCATAATCTCGCGGCCCAGCAGTGAATCGGGAATCTCGAAATACCACTTTTCGTCGAGAAAATGGGTGGTCATCAGACCGCGATTGGTTTTTGCTTTGGCGGTTATAACCTCTTTATAGGGTTTGGGGCCGGTTTTGGCGGGTGTCACCGACGTGCCGGCGGGCAGGGTAAGCGTGGCTGCGCCGGGCAGGGTAACGGTGGCTGGTTTGCGGTCTTGCGCCGGAGCAGCAGACCCGCACAGCACGGCTACCAGGAGCGGGGCCGCGAGTTGACGAAGTAAAAACATAGAACGTGATTGGTTTCGGGTAAAGATGCAGAAAAATGGCGGTGGTTGCAAACGGATGTAACGATACGACCAGCCGGGTTTCACCAGGACTGTTAAGGAATTATACCGTTTGAAAAATAAGCGGGATTACCAGAGTATTTGCCCCGGTTTAATGTGCTTTTAATGCCAGCAACCCATTATCCGTTGCCAGTTCATCAGTAGTTTATTTTAACCAAAATAAAGTAGCTATATGGAACATATCTTCCATTCCCTCAACTCGTCCTGCACGCCGACCCGGTTCATTCCCGGCTGGCTGGCGGTGGCTCTGCTCTGCGCCGGTTTTGCCGGTGGTACCAACGCGCTTGGCCGCCATGCCACTCCCGTACCGGATCGGGATTCTCCGACCGGAATCGTAGCCGATCGCACGGTTTCGGGGCGCGTGACCGACGAAAAAAGCGAACCCTTGCCCGGCGTGAGTATCGTGCTGAAAGGCACCACCCGCGGCACCGTCTCGGATGCCAACGGTCAGTATCGGTTTGAGGTGCCGGATGCCGGTGGTACGCTCGTGTTCTCGTTTGTGGGCTACATTGCCCAGGACATCGCGGTTGGCAACCGGACATCGGTAAACGTGACGCTCCGTGCCGACGATAAACTGCTGACCGAAGTGGTGGTTATTGGTTACGGTACGGCCCGGAAATCAGACCTGACCGGCTCGGTGTCGTCCATCAAAGCCGAACAGATTATGGAACGGCCCGCGCCATCGCTCAACCAGGCACTGGCGGGCCGGATGCCGGGGGTGCAGGTAAACACCAATTCGGGCCGGCCCGGTGGCCGTACTACGGTCAGAATCAGGGGGTTCAGCTCGATCAACTCGTCCAACAACCCGCTGTATGTGCTTGACGGGGTACAACTGCCCATCAGTACGCAGGCGCAGTTCTCGAACCCCATTGACTATATAAACCCCAACGATATTGTGTCGGTGGAGGTGCTCAAAGATGCGTCGTCAACGGCTATCTACGGAGCGCGGGGAGCCAACGGCGTGATTCTGATTACGACCCGGAAGGGCAAATCGGGTGAGGGCCGGGTGTCGTATAACGTGGACGTGAGCGTACCGACCATTGGTCCCAACCGCCCGCAGGTGCTCAACGCCCGCGAGTATTTAGCCGTCGAAGATTTGGCCTACGCCAACATCGCCAAGTATGACCCCGTTGGCTGGGCGGCTGGTAAGTTTGCCAACCTGAACCCCAAGCTGCGCCGGATTGATCCCCGCGTTTTCGACAGCAACGGCAATCCGCTCTACGACACCAACTGGTTTAACGAAGCCAGCCAGAGTAAGCTCTCCCAAAACCACCAGTTGAACTTCAGCGGGGGCAGCGACCGGACGCAGTATTCACTCTCGGTGGGTTTCCGCGACGATCAGGGACTGCTCAAAACCTCGTACCTAAAACGGTATTCGGGCCGTTTCACGATTGACGATCAGGTGAAATCGTGGCTCAAAATCGGCGGGACGCTCAGTTATAACAGCCAGAACGAAAACCTCGTGGATGTCAATGACGCGGTGGCCCGGCAGATTGTGGAGGATTTTCCGTTTCTGCCCGTCACCTACGCCGATGGCACCTACGCCAACAACCGCGACTACCCCTTGGCCGAAGGTACGTTCAGTTCGGTTCACCGGCTGATGGGTCGGCGGTTTATCCTGAACACGCAGACCACCACCGGCAGTCTGTTCTCCAACATCACCTTTGCCAAAGGGCTGGAACTCCGCACCACGCTGGGTACCAACATTCAGACCCAGGAAAACAACCAGTCAACCACCCGGACGCTCGCCATCGGGCAGCAGGGAACGGCTTCGGTTGCCAACCGGAAAGACTCGTTCTGGTCGTTGGAGAACTACCTGACCTACAATAAGCAGTTCAACCAGAAGCACAACATCAACGCGCTGGTGGGTATCTCGTGGCAGGAATCCAAGATTTTCACCATCGGAGCCAGCGTACAGACCTTTGCTACGGACTATTTCGGGTTCAACAACCTCGGTGCCGGTTCGCTGCTGCCCACGGTCAGTTCGGGCGCGCAGCGCGAAGCCCTGAACTCGTACTTTGGGCGGGTCAACTACAATTTCAACGAAAAATATTTGCTGACCGTAACGGGCCGCGCCGACGGGTCGAGTAAGTTCGGGGCCAACAACAAGTTCTCGTTTTTTCCGTCGGCAGCTTTAGCCTGGCGGGCCTCGGAGGAGCCATTTCTGAAAAACAGCCGGGTGATCTCGAACCTGAAGGTGCGGACGAGCTACGGCCTGACGGGTAACTCCGAAATTCCGCCCTACACCTCATTAGCCCTGCTGAGTTCGAACTATGCCACCATTTTTAACGACGCACGGGTCAGCGGCACGGGCATCAACCGGCTGGCGAACCCCGATCTGAAATGGGAAAAAACGTCGCAGGCCGACATGGGGGTCGAAATCAGTCTCTTCAAGGGTCGTATATCGGTTGAAGCCGACGTGTATTACCGCAAAACGACCGACATGCTTTTAGATGCGCCGGTGCCACAAACGAGCGGCTACGGCACCATCCGGCGGAACGTCGGCTCGATGGAAAACAAAGGCTTCGAGTTGGGGCTGAATACGGTAAACATTCAGCGGAACGATTTTACCTGGAACACCTCGTTCAACATCTCCCTGAACCGCAACAAAGTGCTGTCGCTGGCAACACCGTCGGATATTTTCGGCGTGGGCGGGCCTAACTTCATCAACCAGACCAACATCATCCGCATTGGTGAGCCGGTGGGGTCGTTTTGGGGGCTGACGCGGTTAGGAGTCTGGAGCGAGGCCGAGCGCGAAGAAGCCGCCAAGTTCCGCAGCTACCGCAACGGCCTGACGATACTGCCCGGCGACATCAAATACAAAGACGTGAACGGCGATTATGCCATCACCGATGCCGACCGGAGTATTATCGGCAACGGCAGTCCCAAAGCCTGGGGTGCGTTGACGAACACGATAAAATACAAAAATATTGACGCGACGCTGGAGATGCAGTATTCATACGGCAACGACATCTTGGATATGACCCTGCACCCCAGCGAAGACCGGCAGTCTCTGGCAAACAGCTACAAAACCGTGCTGGGAGCCTGGACACCGCAGAATCAGGGGTCGCAGATTGCCGAAATCCGGGATACGCGGGCGGGCTACGTGACCAATGTGGACAGCCGCTGGGTGAAAGACGGGTCGTTTTTGCGGGGTCGTAATCTGCTGCTCGGCTACACGTTTGCGCCGGAGATCGTGAGTCGGCTGCGGTTGAGCCGGTTGCGGGTGTATGCCACGGCGCAGAACTTCTTTCTGGTAACGGCCAAAGGCGTTATCGGTGATCCCGAAATCACGCCCACCAACCAGGGCGATGCCAGTAGTGCGTTTTCGCAGGGGCAGTTCTGGCACAGTTACCCCAAGCCAACCACGTATATGCTCGGATTGCAGATTGGTTTTTAAAATACCCCCAACCCCCTAAACAGGGGGCTTTTTAAAGCCTTCGGCTTTTGATCCCGGAGGTTTAGCCCCCTGTTTAGGGGGTTGGGAGTAACGTCTAAACTTTCATTCTCCATGAAACTCCATAAAATCAAAACCCTCAGCGCGTCGCTTCTATTGGGAACGCTGCTGCTTGGCCCAACGGGTTGCAAAGACTTTCTGACCGAACAGGCTCCGTCGAACCTCACGCCCGACAATTTTTACACCATTCCCGACCACGCCGAAGCCGCCATTGCGTCGGTTTATGCCGGGTGCCGCTTTATCGGGGATGGCAACGGGATTTTCTCCTCGAACTGGCAACTGCTGGAAGCACCCACGGGGCTGTCAACGACCGAAACGGCCCAGAACTCCGACCTCAACAACCTGTATTCATTGGTCTACGACGGCAATACGGGCCACGTTGTTGCCTGGTGGAACGGGCTGTATCGGGTGGTGGCGCAGGCCAACACGGTGCTGGACCGGGTGCCGGCCATCACGCCGATGGACGCGGCTCAGAAAGCCAAAATCCTCGGCGAAGCGCGGTTTCTGCGGGCCTGGGCCTATTTTTACTTAGTGCGGCTTTGGGGCGATGTGCCGCTGGTGACGAAACCGCAAACGGCCACGTCGGAAGATTTTGCACCCGCCCGCGCCCCCCAGGAAGCCATCTACAAACTGATTGTGGATGATCTGCTCGAAGCCGAAAAGGCGGGCCTTGCCTGGATGGACCCCAGCGGGCGTGTGGGGCAGGGAGCCGTGAAAGCCCAATTAGCAAAGGTGTATCTGACGATGGCCGGGGAGCCGCTCAAAAAAGGAGCCAGTCACTACAAATTAGCCGCCGACAAAGCCGCTGAGGTCATCACCTACGCCAATGCCAACACCGGCGTAATCAACCTGTTTCCGACCTATGACGAGGTTCACCGCGAAACCCTCGAAAACCGGCTCGAACACCTGTTCTCGCTGCAATACAACGTGCTGGTGGCGGGCAACCCGATGGAGAATATGTACCCCAACTTTAAGCCCGTTACCTTTGCCGGGCCGGGTGGCACGGGCAGCACCGTGCCAACGCCCCAGTTTTATGCGGCCTACGAACCGGGCGACCTGCGGACCAAAGACCGCGAAGGCTGGTTTTATACGAGCTACTTCACCAACGGCAACGGCGCACCGTTTCAGTTGGGCGGGGCGTATATCTTCAAGCACTTCAACGTGGTTTCGAGCGGCACATCGGGCGTGGCCGGCACCCGCAACAACAACCTCAACCTGCCCCTGATTCGGTACGCGGAGGTGCTGCTGACGTATGCCGAAGCGCAGAATGAACTCGGTGCGCCCACCCAGGCCGCCTACGATGCCTTTAAACGCATCCGCGACCGGGCCAAACTCACCACGCCCGCCCTCGGCACCTACACCCAGGCCAGTTTCCGCGAGGCCGTCTGGCGCGAGCGGAACTACGAACTCTGCTACGAACTCATTACCTGGTTTGATATGGTGCGGCTGCGGAAGGTATTCAACGAGAAAACCAAAGGGTTCGACAATTTCGTGGGCCACGTTAACGTCAGTTCAAACCAGCCCCTGCAGGAAAAACACCTGTTGTTTCCCCTGCCCCGGCAGGAAATGCTGAACAACCCGAACCTGAAACCCCAGAATCCGGGTTACCCGAATCCGTAGCACCGGCAATCCTGCCGGTAAGCGAGCCACTGACCGATGCCCATCCCCGGCCTGTGTCTTCACAGGCCGCTGTAAATCAGGGTCGTAGAAACGTCCTGTGCAGACACAGGCCGGGGATGTAGTCCACAAAAAAAGCGCGTTCCTGAACCAGGAACGCGCTTTTTTTGTGGACGTGAATTTACTGCACACTCACCTCGCCCCCCGGTTTCACGCCCTGAATACCGCTCGTGATGAGCGAATCGCCGGTGTGCAGTCCGCTTTTGATTTCAACCGTGCGGTCGGTGCGGAGGCCAATCTGCACCGGCACCGACTCGGCTTTGTGGTTTTTTACGATGAATACTTTCTGGCCTTTTTGCTCCGGCACGATGGCCTGCGTCGGGATCACAATGGCGTTCCCGCGCGAACTCAGCACCACGTCTATCCGGGCAAATGCCCCCGGCACCAACGCGCCATCGCCGTTGGGGCTTACCGCCCGCAGCAGCAGCGACCGCGTTTCGGGGTCAACTTTTGGCTCAACGGCATACACCGTTCCCGTCCGCCGGGCCGGTGAGCCTTCCACCGAAAACCGAATCACGCTCCCCCGCCGAACGGCGCGGGCGTACTTGGCCGGTATCGCAAAATCAATCTTGGCCGGGTTCACGTTGGTGAGCGTGGCAATAGGCGAGGCAGGCGAGAGATACGCGCCTACGCTCACGTGCCGCAGGCCGATGGTGCCGTTGAACGGGGCGCGAATCACGGTTTTGTCGAGCTGGGCTTTCAGATTCTCGATGTCGGCCATCACGCCCGTCAGGTTGGTCTGCACAATGTCGTATTCCTGGCGGCTGATGGCTTCCTTCTCGAAGAGCCGTTTCTGGCGGGCTTCGTTGGTTTCGGCGAGTTTGCGGTTGGCTTCTACCTTGCCGAGTTGCGCCCGCAGGTCGGCATCGTTGATTTTGAGCAGGATCGCTCCGCGGGTCACGTAATCGCCTTCGCGGAAATTAATGGCCGTGATACGCCCCGATACTTCGGCCCGGATGTCCACTTCTTCGTTGGCGATGATGGTGCCGGTGGTCTGGATTTTCTCGTCGAGCGATTCGGCACTGATCACCAGCACCTCCACCGGCGAGGGGCCTGCCCCTTTAGCGGCTCCGGGGCCCGCTGCCGACCCTTTGCTATCGCCCGCTTTCAGGCCCGCAGTCGTTTTGTCGCCTTTGCCCGCTTCGCCGGGTTTGGGCTGGAACAGGGGCCTGATTTTCGGCAGGAAAGCCAGCCCCACCACGAGCAGGATGATAAAAATGGTGAGTATGCGTTTGGTAGCGGTTTTCATGATGGCGAAGGTAGCGCGTAGAGACGCAATTATGCGTCTCTACTCAACAATTGCCTGATAAACCAGCACCTTGAATTTGTCGGTCAGTTCGCCGTAACTATTCGGGAATTTCTGGGTGTAGAGCAACCCGATGATACCCTGTTGGGGGTCGGCCCAGTAGGTGGTGCCAAAAAAACCGCCCCAGTCGAAGGTGCCTTCGGGAACCGGCATCCGGGCCGCGCTTTTATCGGAGGTCAGTGCAAAGCCCAGCCCGAACTTATTTTGCCCCACGTTCAGCTCGCCAATCTGGTTGGTCAGGATTAGCTTCACGGTCATCGGGCCGAGGATTCGCCTGCCGTTGTATTCGCCCTTGTTGAGGAGCATTTGCAGAAAAATCGCGTAGTCGCTCATGGTTGACGACAGCCCCGCCCCGCCCGAAAAGTAAGTGCCGCTGCTGCTTTTGGGATAGTCGGCCAACCCCCCCGGCCCGTTGGCTGGCACGGGTCGGGCAATCCGGGCCGTGTCTTCGGTGAAGAGCCGGGCCAGCCGGGGTTGTTTGGCGGCTGGCAGGTAGAAATAGGTGTCGTTCATGCCGAGGGGCGCAAACAGCCGGGTCTGCAAAAACGTGTCGAGGGGCTGGCCCGACACCACTTCTACTAAGTAACCAAGCAGGTCAACGCTCAGGCCGTAGGTCCATTTGTCGCCGGGCTGATGCACGAGGGGGAGTTTTGCCAGCCGGGGCATCACCTCGGCTAAGGTGTTGTTGGGCGTACCGATACCGCTGGGAATCTGGTTTTTGGCGTAGATAGCGGTCATGGATTTAGAGCCGATACCGGGGTAATCCAAGCCCGACGTGTGGGTCAGCAACTGCCGGATGGTGATCGGGCGTTTGGCGGGTACGGTGGTGAAACTCGAATCTTTCGGCTCGAATTTGTCTAACACGGTCATATTTTTGAAGGCCGGAATATATTTCGAGACCGGATCATCGAGCAGAAATTTACCTTCCTCAAAGAGCATCATGGCGGCCATGCTGGTGATGGCTTTGGTCTGGGAGGCAATTCGGAAAATAGCGTCGCGCCGGAGCGGGGTTTTGGCCGCAACATCATCCTGCCCGAAGGCTTTGTGATAGACGATCTTGCCGTTTCGGGCAATCAGCACGCCTACGTTGGCCTGTTTGCCCGCCGTAATGTATTCATTCACAACGGCATCAATCCGGGCTAAGCGTTCGCTGCTCATGCCAACGGTTTCGGGCGCGGCTTCGGACAGGGGCGGGTGGGGCTTGGTAGTTTGGGCCGGGGCAGTGGTGGTAATCAGAGCCAGCAACAGGGCCAGAACGGACAGGTGACGGTAATTCATAGACAGGGCGGTAGCCGCCGGTGGTTGGTTTGTCAATAAACCCAGCGTAACCCTTTTTTTACTGGCAATGTTGAACCGCTGTTCCAGTATCGGCCAGCATCAAACGCACAAAAGCGGGCAAAGGCCCGCTTTTGCTAAGTGCATTTCACAACACGTTTCGGGTTTTTAGATACCCATTGTGCCACCCGATGTTGCGTTGTTACTTACGGATTGGCGGGCGCGTTTGTTGGTTGCGCAATAATTGCGCAGTTAATGATGACTCGCGTAGGCTTTAGCCCCGCTACATACCCGTTGGGCTGGCCTGTATTATCGGGGATATCAGTTACGGAGCCTTCTTTAACTAACTGGGTTAGTTGAGCAATGCTTTTGACGCGGGTGCGCTTACCGGCCTGGATGGCCTGTGGTGTCCACATATAGATGTGAGCATCCCACATGGGGCTATAGTTATTTCCGAATTGCTTTTTATTATCCGGGCCAAGTGGGAAGACGTTGATCGGGTCGGCCTGATTACCATCCAGGATGGTTGAATTAAGTCCCTGGCGATTCGGATTGCTGTTACCTGTTTCTCCATTAGCCAATGGAGCGAAGCCCAACAAGGCCGATTCATCGGTGGGGAAACTCCGACCGAATTCGGGCAGATTAGCCAATCGGGGGGCATAGATACCCCGTTCGATGGTGGCCGCCCCTTTATCAGACGATTCGGTCACTAAATGATAAAAGAAATTGGCCCCAGCATGGAAGCCGTCCAGCAATTCCATCACAACGGTTCCTTTGTCGTAATCGATGCTTACCAAGTGATCGTGGACACCCGTACCGTTGGCGATTATCGAAGCACTCAGCACCGAACCGCTTGGCATCACGATTAACGGCGAATACTGGGCATCCCCGACGGCACCAGGCTGCACCACCGAGGGCGGGAAGGTCATGGGGTCGGGACCCGGCTTGACGATTCGTTCGGGACTGAAGTCCACATCGCCCTTAAACTTAATCATGCCGTTTTCCAGCGTCACATTCTGGGCTGCCTCGGTATCGCGGCCAAAGACCAGCTTCGGAGCGAAGTTTACGCCCAGTAGTTTGGCGACGTAAAAGTTGGCCGCTTCGGTAATGATGTAATAGACTGGCTTACCGCTGGGACCGATGCCTTTGTATATCGGCAGGGTCACGGTCGGCTGGGGCGCATTGAAGTTAATGGCCAGCACGCTGGGGAAGAACACGTTGTCCTCGGGGGTAAACCGGGCCGCCGTTCGGGCGTTTTTGGCCGAGGTTACCGAGACACCGGTTTGCCGGGCGGCCGTGGCCAGCAGGAGATCGGCTTCGGTCAGGGCAGTTTTCTCGTCGAAGCTGCCTTTGCTCTGACTGAGGGCTGGCGTTTGCTGAGCCTCCTCGCGGTTGCAACCAGTCAGAGACAAGGCCGCGAGACAGGCGAAGAGCAGATACTTGGATTGTGTTTTCATAAAGTTATTGGGTTTAAAATGTGAAATCACTAAGCATACACACCAGTCGTGCATATACATGACTATTGGTACTGGTATAAACCGTAGTATTGTTGATAATGAGCTAATTAATACCTGAATGCTGATTAATCAGACTCAAACTATATGCCACCGATAGATATAGTGATAAACAAATACATAATGACCTGAGAGCCAGTTTGCTGACGCAGAAACAAAATTTTTTGGGGATAAAATTAGCTTATTTGGGTGTGGCAATTACTCCACAGTTTGAGTAGATTATTGCCGCACCTGCCAATGCGCCAACGAAGCACGGGTCATAATTTCGGCTCTATCCACAAGGCAGTCAGGCAGATAAGCAGCACCAATCCCCACGCCCAGCCCGGCAAGCGGTATTCCTGCAATCGCGCCGGTTGATTTTGTACAGCCAAGCGTGGCCCGGCCCGCAGCAAAGCCGAAACGCGCTGCCGGTTTGCCACCGACGCAAATGCGGTTGAATCCTCCACAAAAACGTCCACCGAATCGGTCAGCGAATGCCAGCCAGTGCTACCAAATCGGTACGAACCCGTTGCCGATGCGGGGGTAAATGGGTCAGGGGCAAGCCGTAGCGTATCGCCACTAAAGACTAATTTTTCTGGCCGTTTCAGCGTGTCACTTGACCGGATCAGCGTGGGCGAACCCGCCACAATGGGGGCATCGGCGAGGAGAGTAGCGGGCGCGGGTGGTTGCAGCGGAGCCAGCAGGGCGTTCCAGATGCGGCTGTATGTCAGCGAGTCGCCACTGAGTTTGGCCGGAAACGTTTCGTTGAGCAAACTCACGCCAACGATACCCCTTGTGTGCTGAACCGCCACCGGATAGCCCCGAACAACGGTCTGAGCCGCGCCGGGGAAAAAGCGGTAAGGCAGCGCGGTTTGCCCCGACCCCCCGCCCACCGATACCGACTCGGCAGTGCTGATGCGTTGCGCCCCGAACCGCGTTCCCAATGCCCGGTTGATGGTCGGCAGGTCGGTTTCTGGTTTGGTCAGGCCGGTAAACAACACGCTTTTGCCACTTGCCACCGCCTTCCTGACAGCGGCACTGCCCGCGCTGCCGGGGTCAGTGATGAGGATGTCGGGCTGTTTGGGCAGGCCGTTTTGTGGTTGATTGATGCGAAGACTACTGCCGATACCCGTCGAGAGGGGGGCGGCCAACTGCACCGCCTGTCGCTGTTGGCCTAACCAGTCGGCTAAGGTTTTGGCCTCAAAATCGGGCGCGTTCAGCACAAATTGATACGTTCGGACGGGCAGTGGCCGGGCAAAAAACCGAACTACAGCAAGCAGTTTGCCATTTAGCCGTAGCTCGGTTTCGGTGCGCCCGGTGCTAAACGCCGGAAACGCCAGCGTGAACTCGTTCTGGCCGGTGTGGAGCGTCAGGCTGTCGAGTGTTTGCCCGGCGAAACTCAGTTTGATCACTTGTTTTCTGCCCGAATACACACTGCCCGTCACCCGCTGCCTATCGCCCTGCCGCAGTACCGCTTTCCAGCAGATGGCCTGTAATTGGTCGGGGATAATATACGGTATCCAGCGCACCGACGTACCGGCTAACCGGCTCAGAATCAGGGGGGAGAAGTCTTGCCCAAGTACCGTTACAGAGTCGAACGTGTTCTGAAAATCAGCCGCCCGAACCCGTTGCGTCAGCCCTAAGCTATCGCCCACCTGCCGCAACACCGCGCCCGGAACCTCGGCCCCGATCAGCAGGGCGTGGCGCGTTTGCCCGGTGGTTTTCCAGACCGGGCGCAGCACAAACGCCACCAACGCCAGCCAGAATAACCCGTTCAGCGCGGCCCGGATTAGCCGCCGACGGCCCGAAAGCAGCCGGTTTCGGGCCAGAAACCAACCCTGTACGACCAATAAAATCAGCAGGGCAACCAGCACAACACCGTTCAACGCCGGTGAAACGGGGTTAAAATCAACGTGAATCATCGGAGACGCTGCCAGAAGGCTTGTGCTAAAGGCCGGTTGGCGGTTGCGGTGTTGGTGGTGCGTTGGCTCTTGTCGGTCAGCCGATACAGCCCGGCTTGCAATGCCCGTTTGTCAGCCGTGGTGAGCGATTGCCCGGCGGCTATTTGCTGCAATGGGCGCAGCATTGACCAGTTTGGCAGGCCCGTTGCAACCGTTTCGCCGGTTAGCAAAGTCCCCAGATGCCGGGCGGTTTGGCGTTGGCTACCAGTTAGATTATCAGCGTTTAAGTAGCCCAGAACGGCAGCCGCCAGCGTCGAAATCCGGGCCTGTCGGTAGGCGCGTTCCTGCGTTAATCGCTCGGTAACGTTGGTGAGTTCGCCGGTGAGCCGGGTTTCGGCTTCTTTGATCGGGGGTGGGTCGAAACCCGATTTTTTGACGAACGACCGCGCCCGCTGCTGGGCCGCTTTGAGATAGATCAGAGCCTGGTTTTCATACGGCAACGCTTTTTCGGGTTCATAAAGCCGCAAGTGCAGTTCTGACTGCCACATCTGTTCGAGGGCCATTTTCAGCAAACTCCGCGTTGACTGCTCATAAAACGTGTTCACTTCGCCGTTATCATGGTTATGCACGTACTGCTCCATGAGCGCGGCCATCGGGTCTTTGTCGGTTGATGAGCTACCGCCCGAACCATGACTATGCCCGGCGTGATCAGCATGAGCCGGGGCCACGCCGGATGGTGCCTCACCGGATGAACCCGCGCCGGGGCTGCCAGAACCGCCTGATGCAGAGGCACCTACGCCTTCCTGCGCGTTCTCGGAATCGTGTTTGTGCATGAACTGCTGCATCGCCATAAAGCCCACCACCACGTCGCCATCGCGGTCGGCGGGCAGCGGGTTTCCGCCCCCGATGCTGGTTTCAAACTCTTCGCCGAGGTACTGGCCGTAGCGCAATCGAAGTGATTTCTGATCGAACCCAATCTCATTCGAGGTGCTGTTGAACGGCTTTTGGGGCATCTTACCACGCCGGGCAATGAGTTTTTCGGTATCAATCACAATCTGGCGCTGGCTCCTGAAATAATCGGGCATGATGTTCACGGCCATCGTTGCCAAATCGCTTTCGTCCTGAGCGGTGGTGTCTTTATAGACCACAAAAAACGTGTCTGACTTCGTGAAATTCGGTTCCGGTCGGCGGTTGTCGAAAGCCGCCCAGTAATAGTACAATTCGTCGCCGGGGGCAAAATTCAGCGCGGCTAAATCAATCGATTTGGCAAGCCGGGCCTGCTTAAAATCGGTGGGCGAAAGCGGCAACCGCAACTCACGAAACTTCACGTTTTCGCCCGAACCCCGCGCCACCGTCAGCACGATAAACGCCTGATGCACCCGAAAATCGTCGCTCATCCGGGCCGACAGTGGCAGCGTTTTAGGGTCGGTCAGGCGGTGGGTGATGTGGGCTTGTTTGGTGTCTGGCTCGATTACGGGTGGCTGATCGGCCCGCGCGTCGAGCCGGTAAAATGTTGATTGATAGACGAGTGAATCCCGACCGGCTCTGGTTTTCTGCCCCGACCAATACGCCCGAATCGCGTACAGCCCGCTATTCTGGAGCCGGTCGCGGTGAAAAAAGGCGTTGTTGGCCCTGGCAAACGGCAATTCCTGACCCCGGCTATTGACTAAAAAAACGCGCAGGTTTTGATTGGTGCTGAATGTCAGATTCCAGGTCAGGTCTGACCCCGTTACGGCCACCGCGTTCAGGTCAGCCGTGGTGCGAACGGGCAGTTCGGTATAGGCCGGGGGCCGAATTTGTACTTGCTGCCGAAGTAGCGATGGCGCAATCTCAGGCGTTGCTTTCGGGCTAACTACCCCCGCCCGGTTCGTGATTTTGGGGACGGGCAGGGTGCCGGGCGGCATGAGCGACGACCCCGTAAAAACCAGCACAGCCGCTAACAACAGCAGCCCGTAACGCAACAACCGGCTGAAAATCAGAGCGGGTGTTTGTGTGTTCGCCAATCGGTCGGCTAACCGTTCGAGTTGGAGTTGATCGGCCAGGGTGGGGTTTGGCTTGTCGAGCAACGCCAGGCTGTGTTCGGTTTCGCCGAGGGTTTGGTGCAGCACCCGAATCGCATCCGGGCGGTTGTTTCGATAGATTTTGTGCCAGACCAGGCCGCCCACCAAACCGGCTGTTCCGGCGAGTAGCCAACTCAGGGGCGCGGGCCAAACGGTTGCGGTCAGCAAACTCGCCGAGAGTGCCAGCAGTGCGCTTTTCAGCAACCCATTGGCGTAGAGTTGATTACGGGTTGCGTTGATGAGTTTGTTCATGCGTTTTTTCGGAATGACAGCCACCGTTCCGCCGTTATCAGCCCAATCAGGCCCAGCGTCCAGATTGCCTGGCCGGTTTGCGGAGCGGGTTGTTCCGGGCTGTTATCGGCCCGGATAAATGCCGCGTTTAACTGGGCTGAACTGACGGGCAAGTCGTTATTAATCAAGCCTAAATGCCGACCAATCTGCCCGCCGAGCCATTCGGGAAGCTGCCCGTTGGCGACCAATTCACTCGTGGGCACCGTGAGCGTGTCGGGCCGGAAAACCACGTTTGGCGCGGTAGCGTAGGCCGTTTTTTGGGACACGATATAGAACGTACTCGCCGATGGATTGGATACCGGCTTATCGGTCAACACCAAATCCGGCTCCTGCCTGGCGGTAGCCGCTGTTTGTTCGGTGAAAACAAACCCATACACGTCGGCAAGTGCCTGTAAACCAGCGCGTACCGTCTGTTTTTCTACCGGATTTCGATAGGTCAGCCGCACCGACATTGGTTTGGTGTAGCGCGGTACTGGCTGATTCGATTTTGTGGTCGGCACGGCGGTATGCAACTGAAATCGGCTTGGCACCACAACGGGCGGGTCGTTGGCAAGGCGTTGGCGGTTGGTGAGGTACAGATGCAGTTCGTGGTCGGGGCGGTTCAGGCGATTGATGGTGGATTGCAGTGGTGACCACGAAACCGTTTCGAGCAAACTAATGGGTTCGTTCTGCTGCTTCGCCGTTTCGAGTTCAAACCGAAAACTATTAGTTATCAGTGCGTTATTCTCCACCAGATGCACTTTTTTTACGATAGGTTTGGCATTGGTTTCGGTGAAAACGGGCCGGGCCAGCAACCCCGCCAACGCCGGCAACACCGCGCAACGCAGGGCCAGCAGCAGTAAATTATCGACTTTCAGCCCCCGGTTGGGTTGTTGATTGGGGTCGGTGAGCCAGCGCAGCGTGGCCCAGGGCAGGGGCTGTCCGCGCTTTTGATGCCAGAAATGCAGCGCAATCGGCACCGCAACGGCCAGCGCACCCCAGAGCAAAGCGGGTTCGAGAAACGTCATCGTCATGGTCGTAAAAATCGGTGTAGCACCAACGCCGGGGCCTCCGTCAGCGTGGCCCGCACGAGCCGGACGTGGGGCAACCGCAATGCTTCATCTAAGTCACTCAAATACGTTGCCATCCCCTGCCGAACGCGCTCCCGGACGGCTTCGGCCTGCACCTCCACCTCGCGGCCCGTCTCCAAATCCTGAAACCGATAAAATCCCGCCAGGCTAAAGTCAGTTTCCTGATTGCCAAGGAGTTGCAGGAGCCGGATTTCGCGCCGGGGGCCAGCCAACGCCTGCACCAACGCCAGCCACTCCTCACCGACCTGCAACAAATCAGACACAAACACCAGCAAATCGCGTTGATTGGCCCGGAAGTCTGGCAGTACGGGTTTCTCCATAAGCCACATCCCCGACGCTTTGGCGGTTTCGAGGGCGTAGAGAATGGCCTGAAACCGCCCGCCGGGGGCTACGAGCGGCACAACGGCCCCGTTTTTCAGGCCGTATAAA
This sequence comes from Cytophagales bacterium, assembly GCA_038230415.1. Lineage (GTDB taxonomy): Bacteria > Bacteroidota > Bacteroidia > Cytophagales > Spirosomataceae > JBBRNH01. Next base: position 18,072 of record JBBRNH010000031.1, read on the forward strand.
CTCATCGAATCGCCCTGCCGATGCCCGATCCAGGCCAGCGAAGCCAGCGCAATTTTCGCGTAATCGAGCCGCGTTATGCCCCGTTCGGCGTAGTTCATCGAGCCGGACAAATCGAGCAAAAACCGCAGGTGCCGGTGGCTTTCGGTTGATGATTCGCGGACGAGGTAACGGTCGGTGCGGGCCAGCATCCGCCAGTCAATGCGCTTGGGGTCGTCGCCGGGTTGGTAGGCGCGGTACTGCTCAAACTCCACGCCCGCGCCCGCCCGCCGACTGGCATGGATGCCCAAACCGAGTTCGTCGCTGACTAACCGGCCAGCCAAGGGCAGGTTGTTGAGTTTGATGAGTTCGGCGGCTGAGTAGGTCATTTTACGGCTTTCAGGAGTTCCTCGATCACGGTATCGGTTGTAATGCCCTCGGCTTCGGCGCGGAAGTTCAGCGCGATGCGGTGGCGCAAAACGGGGTAGGCCAACGCCCGGAAATCGTCGGGAATCACGGCGAACCGTCCGTTCAGCACAGCGCGGGCTTTGGCGCACAGAATCAGGGCCTGCCCGGCGCGTGGCCCGGCTCCCCACAGGCACCACTGTTTTATGAACGGTACGGGGGTACCGGCCAACCCGTCGGCCTTCGGGCGCGTGGCCCGCACCAATCGGTTCACGTACTCAAGCAGCGCGTCATCAATGTGAACCTGCCGCACAAGTTGCTGTAAATCAGTGATCTCGGTATCAGAAAACACCGCTACGGGCTTGGCCTGAGCCACGCCGGTGGTGGTTCTTAACACCGTTAGCTCCTCCTGTTCAGACGGATAACCGAGCCGGGTGTAGAGCAAAAAACGGTCGAGCTGGGCTTCGGGTAGGGGGTAGGTGCCGGCCTGTTCAATCGGGTTTTGGGTGGCAATCAGCAGAAACGGGCGGGGTAGGGGGTAGTCGGTTCCATTGTAGGTGACGCGGTATTCCTGCATGGCTTCGAGCAGGGCGGCCTGGGTTTTGGGTGGTGTCCGGTTGATTTCGTCGGCCAGAACGATGTTGGCAAACAGCGGCCCCTTGTTAAAGACAAACACCTTTCGCCCGGTTTCGTGGTCTTCTTCCAGTACTTCGGTGCCGATAATATCGCCGGGCATGAGGTCGGGCGTAAACTGAATCCGTTTAAAAGCCACGTCCAGCGTTTGGGCCAGCGTTCTGACCATCAGCGTCTTGGCTAATCCCGGCACCCCTTCGAGCAGGCAATGGCCCCCGGCCAGGAGCGCGATGAGGAGTTCATCAACGGCTGCGGTCTGCCCGACAATGACTTTCCCGATTTCGGTTTTGAGTTGGGGTAGCCGCGCTACGAGTGTTTTGTAGTGGTTGAGTTCCAAATTGACTGTTTTTTTAACACAGAGGAGTTTTTTAACACAGAGGAACAGAGGTTTTACCACAGAGGTCATGGAGGTTTTCACGGAAAACACAGAGAATTTGTGTTCGGTAATTTTTCTCTGTGTTCTCCGTGAACCCTCCGTGTCTCTGTGGTGAAACCCGGTGCGGTTTAAACTGCCGTCAACGCATACGTCACAATATTGACCCCAAACTTCGTATTGTCTTCGGCCAGAAAGCGTTTGTTCCTGAAATCGTAATCCCACTCGCAGCCGTAGTCTTTGTTGCTGTATAAGACCCCGATGCGGCCATTGACGATGATCGCTTTCAGGTAGTCATGCACCAGGTCGTCGCCCCAGCCATTGAGTTCAAAGGTGGTGGTGGGTGGCCCGTCGGGAAACTGAAAAAAGCAGGTGTAAATCGGGTGATTGTTCGGGATTTTCTGCAACGCCTTCGCCCCGAACGTCCGGCCCATCTCCTGCTCGAATGACTTGGCAAACAGCCCGTCAATATCGTGGTTGCAGTCGTCGACAAAGACAAACCCGCCGTTCTGCACGTAGCGTTTGAACTGCTCGCGCTCGGTAGCCGAGAACTCCACCAATTTATGGCCGCTCAAATAGCAGAACGGACTCCTGAACAGGTCGGGGCTGCCGAGCAGCACCACCCGTTCGTTGTGGTCAATGGGCAGCGTGGTGTATTCAACCAACGAGTGCAGCAGGTTGGCAGGCATCCGCTGGTCGGTGTCCCAGTCGCCGGAACTGTACTGAATACGGGTGAACACAAACGGTTTCAAAGGCAGTCGGTTGAGCGTATGAAGCAGCGAAAATACGGACGAAACCGTATCCACCTACCGTTTACGAACAAGTTGGGCCAAAAACCAACCGAAAATTTGGGCTGTGTGGGAAAAAGACATACTTTTCGACCAGAATTTATACCCCTTCCTAAACGCCGTTCCGCATCCCCATGACGCTCTCCGAAGAGACCAAACGCGCCGTTCAAATCGCGCAGGCATTCGCCAAAGAACATCAGCACAGCCACATTGCTCCGCCCCACCTCATGCTGGGCATTTTGCACAACGACGTGGGCCTCGCTACGTGGCTCGTGGCAATGGGCAAAGACATTTACTTTCTGCGCGACTGGGCCGAGTACCGGCTCGAAACGCTGCCCAAATCGGGCAAGCCCGTTGAAAACCCCGCCGGTAACGATGCCGTGCAGAACGTGTTTCAACTCGCCGAACTGGTGGCAACCCAGGCCGGTGCCTATTCCGTTGAGCCGATGCACACCCTGGCGGCTATGCTCAAAGCGGGCGTGGCCTTCTCTGCCGACCAACTCAAAACCCTGCCCATCACCCAGAAAGAACTGCTCGATGCGGCCATGAACGAACAGGCCATTGCCTCGGCGGTGAACCCCAACCGCGCGGCAGCCGACGGGAGCGCACCGGCAGAGGGCGGTCAGGCGGGCGGGGCGCAGTCGGCATTGCTCAAATTCTGTTCCAACAAAACCGACGCGGCCAAAGAAGGCAAACTCGACCCCATTATCGGGCGCGACCGTGAACTGCGGCTGATGCTCGAAATTCTGCTTCGGCGCACCAAACCCAACGTTATGCTCGTGGGGGAGCCGGGCGTTGGCAAAACGGCCCTCATCGAAGGCTTTGCTCAGGCGATTGTGGCCGGACTGGTTCCCGAAAGCCTGAAAAACGCCGAACTGTTTGAACTGGATTTGGGCGCACTCGTGGCCGGGGCTTCGTATAAAGGCGAAGTGGAAGACCGGCTGAAAAACATCCTCAAAGAGATTAAGCAGTATGACAAGGCGATTCTGTTCATTGACGAAATCCACGTCCTGCTCGATTCTACGGGGTCGGTCGGCACCGGCGCGGCTCAACTGCTGAAACCCGAACTGGCGCGGGGCGAAATCACGGTAATCGGTGCCACCACCCTCGAAGAGTTCCGTAAATACATCGAGAAAGACGAGGCTTTTGCCCGCCGGTTCGAGCGACTGGTGATTCCTGAACCCGACGTAGTAGCTGCTGCCCGGATGATTGCCAACCTCGTGCCGCGCTACGAAGCCCACCACAACCTGAAAGCCGACCCCGGCGTGGCTGACGAAGCGGTGAAACTTGCCCAACGCTACATCAAAGACCGCCGGCTGCCCGATGCCGCCGTTGACCTGCTCGACCGCACGATGGCCGCCATTCGCTCCATGGGCGACACGGCCCACAACGACCTGCTGGCGTTGCAAACCGAACTCGTAGCCCTGCGCGAACGGATGGCCGAAGCCAACGACGACCTGCCCACCCAACTCAGCGAATACCGCTGGCTGATGCAGCAAGTGCAGCACAAGGTAAGCCCGATTTTGCATCAACTCGCCGAGGATGAAACCCAGCCGGAGACCATCGAACTGCCCGACGTATTGCACGATTACCTCGTGAAGCGCATCGAAACGCTGTTGCCCTTAGCCGAAATCCGGCGCGAGACCATCACCCGGATGGACATTGCCGCGATGGTAGCCGCCAAAACGGGTATCCCGATGGGCAAACTCCAGACCGCCGAGCGCGACCGGCTGATGAAAATGGGCGAGGTCTTGCAAAAGCGCGTCGTAGGGCAAGACCACGCCGTGAAATCGCTGGCCGCGTCAATCCTCGAATCACGCGCCGGGCTGACGGGCGGCAAACAACCCACCGGCTCGTTCTTTTTGCTCGGCCCGACGGGAACGGGTAAAACCGAACTCGCCAAAGCCCTCGCCGATTTTATGTTCAACAACGAGTCGTTTTTGATCCGGTTCGATATGTCGGAGTTCAAAGAAGAACACTCGGCGGCCCTGCTCTACGGCGCACCGCCGGGCTACGTCGGCTACGAACAGGGTGGTTTGCTGGTGAATAAAATCCGCGAAAAACCGTATTCGGTGGTGCTGTTCGATGAGATCGAGAAAGCCCACCCGTCGGTGTTCGACATTTTCCTGCAAATCCTCGACGAGGGCAAACTCCACGACCGGCTCGGCAAGGAGGGCGACTTCTCGAACGCCATCGTGCTGTTTACGTCCAACATCGGCTCCGAGTTTGTGATTAAGGAGTTTGGCGAAGGCAAAATTCCGGCGGCTAACGACCTGATGGAGATCATGTCGCGGCATTTCAGGCCCGAATTTCTGGCCCGACTGACGGAGATTGTGCCCTTCTCGCCGATTACCGAAGAAAACGCCATCCGCATCTTCGACATTCACCTGCGCGGCCTGACGGGGCCACTCGGCAAGCAGGGCATCACGCTGGTGATTACGCCCGAAGCCCGCGAACATTTAGCCCTGAGCGGATTTAACCCGCGCTACGGCGCACGACCGCTGAAGGGAGTAATTCGGAGTCAGTTGCGGAGACCCATTTCGCGGATGATCATCACCGGCGAAGTAGCCAAAGGCGGCACGATTCACGTGAGCATCAACGAGGAAAAGGAATTGGTCTGGAACGTGGAGCAACCCGTTGAAGCCGTTGCCTGATCGGGCCGTGATGGGCAAAAGAACCAGGAATTTTTACGCTTAATAAATACAAACCCATTTTTTAACCGGACACACACTTGATTTTGTAATTTCAAACCGACTCACATAGGTTTGACTCATCAAAGACAGTCGAGTCCCCGAAACCAGTTCGTCGCTATGCCAATGGAACCCAGTATGCCCGGAGCGTGGGCCGCTTACAAAGACATCTCACCGAGTTTGTCGCCCATTAATGAAAACAAAACCCTCTACGTCACCAAGCTCACCGACACGGTGCTGCCGGGCGAAGAAAAAGTGGAGGGCTTAGAGTCAGTGCAGGAAGTATTTGAGCAGTACAAGCCCGAATCGGGCGCTACGCTCTACGATCAGGCCGGGATGCCGTCTTACGAAAACTTCCAGTACCGTCGGCTCGGCGATTTCACCCAGCAGGGCTTGGTTGACCAAAGCCCGCTGCTGCGCGAATTGCAGAGCCGTAAAAACGATTTGCAAAAAATCAATATGCACCTGCGCTCCAACAAACTCCTGCAGGCCGCCGTCAACAACCCACAGGCCAAATTGGTGGTGCTGGACATGATTCAACAGATGCTCGACGAAATTGAAACGGCCTAAAGTCGGTAGCCGGTTTTCTGTTCACGGTTTTCGGGATGCTTTGCTACTGAGAAATGCCCAGCTACAGCAGCGCACCCGTAAACTGAAAACCAGAAACCGAAAACCCATAAAAAAATGAATACCGAAAAAGAAAAGACCCTGACCCCGGCGGCCCCCGCCCTAAAAGAACGCGAAGCCGCCCCGGTAGCCCCGGCCAAGTCGTTCGACCAGAATATTGCCGAGTTGATGAAACTCAAACTCGGCGGTTTCAAACTCATCGAAACTACCATTGACGGTGCCGATAACCTGAACCCCGAACGGCGGGCCAAGCGGAACATCTTCCTGAAAGAAGCCGACCGGCAGCGCGACCGCGACGAACTCAAAGCCCGGCTCGAACTCTGGAAATCGTTGCTGACGATGAAGGATGCCGGCATTACCGACATGGCCGATGAGGTGGAAGCCAAATTTCAGACGACCGACGCGCTCCTGAAACAAAACCTGTCTGCCGCCGTTGAATCGAGCCGCGAACTCGAAAGCGCGTATCGGGGCATTGCCCTGTTTTTTGCCAATGCCGAGGTGCCGGGCATGAAAACCCGCAACATCGTTTTCCTGAACGCGGGTCTGGAGCAACTCAACCCCGCCGACGTGTATAACAACGACACGATTGAGTACGTCAAAAACGAACTCAACCAGGCCTACAACAAATTCGATATGCGCGAGAGCTACTCGCTGATGGTGGCACCGGGGTATCTCGGATCAAAGATGACGGTGGACTCGTGGGCCAAAATCGCCAACGACCACAAGCTCATGCTCGTGACCGATTACAAAGTGTTGGATACGCTGAAAGACACCTTAGCTGAGTTTCAGCGCGAAAAAATCGGCTCCGACGAGGCCCGGTACGCCAACGTACTCATGGCCTGCAACCCGATTGTGGGGCGCGGCAAGTACGACGATATTCAGGAAGAAGAAGACCTGTACGTGTGTCCGTCAACGGCACTGGCCGGTAAAATCCATATGAATATCATCTCGCAGGTATCGGCGGGACTCAAATTCGGTGCGCTCGAACAGGCCGAAGGCGTGAAGTTCAACCTGCTGAAAACCGAAGTCGGCGAACTCGAAGGGCAGGGCTTAATCCCGCTCACGAAGGAGTTTGGCAAGGTCATTCCATTCTCCGGCAAAACGCTCTACAACGGCTCGAACATCGGGCTGAAAACGTACTCGGTGGTGCGCGTTTTTGACTGGATCATGAAAATCATGATGCACTTCTTGAACAAACGCTCGATGGAAAACTGGAGCAGCGCGGTGGAACGCAACATCACCGAAGAGATTATCCAGTTTCTGGATAAAATCAGGGGGCCGGGCAAAATCATTGACAAGTTCGAGGCTCCCAAGTTTCGGCAGGACCCCAGCCAGCCCGACCGGATTTTTGTGGACATCAACATCACGCCGTTCTTCCCGGCCAAGACCTTCGTGATTGGTCTGCACGGCGAACGCGGGCGGAACGACGAAACGGGCCGCCGGGGTGAGTTTCAGGGCGGAGTGAAATAGTGTACAGTTTTCGGCTTTCGGGCGGTTCGCCGTCACGACTATTCAGTTATCCCAGCAGGCTATTGTAGCTGAATAGGCGTGACGATGAACCGCCCGAAAACCGAACTAACCGAATACCGTTCTATGCCATCATTCGCAGCCTATTTCACCGTCAGCGGGTTCGAGACTGACCTGAACTACGTTTATCTCGATATCAATCAGGCCGTTGATACCCTGGGCCGACCGGCTTCGCTGACGCGGGGCGGCAAGGTGACGCTGGAATTTAACGCCACCGACGACAGCGTGGTGGCCGAATGGATGGCAAACCCGGCCAAACGAATGGACTGTAAAGTAACGTTTCTGGGGCTGCTCGGCGAGCGGCTCAAACAGATGGAACTGACCAATGCCTACTGCGTGGAACTGCACGAGCGGTTCGACGGCACCACCTCATCGAGTCAGATGGTAACCACCATTACCATCTCGCCCGAAACCATTACCGTCGGTGGTATCAAGTTAGACAACCGATGGCCCGATACTGAATAACGTAAACCACGAATCTGATTATGGCCGCTTCATTCTCGTCCGACTTTATTGTCGGCGGCAAGACCTTCACTGTCCTGACCTGCGATTATAGCCTCTCGCAGCCAACCGACCCACGCGGGCGGCCCTCGGCGGGGGTGCGGGGCGGGCTGATTCGGGTGACGCTCACCGGCAACGATTATGCGGTGCTGACCAATTGGGCCATTGACCCGTTTAAGGCATTGGATGGCGAAATCCGGTTTCGGAATATGGAAGGCGGAACCATGAAAGTGGTGACTTTTAAGCAGACCTACTGCGTGTCGTACCGGGAGATTTTTACGCCCCACGACGGGGTAACGGCGGCCTATTCGTTTGATCTGGGCCTGACGGCGGCCAAGTTATTTATCGGCGTAACGATGCACGATAATCAGTGGCTCGACTGGAAACGGAGTTAAACCAGTGACTATTCACCCGGCATGATTCTTATTTTTTACGACGCAAGACAATGGCACAGCAGGTTAAGGTAAACGTTCAGGTCGGCGGGAAGGCCATCAAACACTTCACGAGCCTGCGGATCGATCAGTCGCTGTTTACCCACCACAGCTTCGAGATTGTGGTGCCGTTTGAAGACATCGAAAGCAAAACCGATTTTTTCTTCAAAACCGGCCATCAGGCCCTGTGCGGCAAAGCCGTCGAGATCAGTTTTGAGCCGTATTTCAAAGATGTGATCGCTGATTTCAAGTTTATGGGCGTAGTTACCGAACTGGCCCTGCACAACAACAGCGAGATGGTGAATTCGTACATCATCAAGGGCCACAGCCCCACGTTTTTGATGGAAGACGGGGTGCAGCGACGGGCGTTTGTGAAGCAGACCTTGGGGTCTATTTTTGGCCGAATCCTGCGCGACTACCCCGACAACATCCTGAAAAAGAGCGTGTCGCCCAAATTTATGGGCGAAATTGACTACAAAGCGCAGTATGACGAGAGTAGCTGGGATTTTTTGAGTCGGTTGGCCGCCGAATATGGGGAGTGGTTTTATTACGACGGGCAGGTGCTGAACATGGGCAAGCCCGGCACCAAAACCGTTCCGTTTGTGGTGGACGGGGTGCAGCATTTCGACATGGCCGTTAGCCTCAAGCCGGTGCGGTTCAATATGTTTCACTACAACTACGTGAAGCACGAGCAGTACCGGAGTGCGGGCAGCGCGGTGGGGTTAGGGTCGCTGGGGTCGTTTGCCTACGGCGCGTCGAAGAGCCTGTTCGGGCAGAGTTCGCAACTGCATCCGCTGCGGTTTGTGCAGGCGCAGGCCGAGATCGACAGTGCGGTAACGGCGGTGAATCAGACCAATGCATCCGATTTGGTGCGGTTTCAGGGCGCGGGCGAAAACCCGAATATCACGGTCGGGATGCTGGTTGACGTAACCACGCAGAAGCTCATCAAGCCCGGCGAATACAAGAAAGAGAGCGTGGGTAAATACCGGATCACGGGAGCCACGCACACGGTGGACAACATCGGCAACTACGAGAATTTTTTCGAGGCCATTCCCGATGCGGCTCAGTTTCCGCCCCGGAATCACCACGTCAGGATGCCCGTTTCGCTGCCCGAAGTAGCCACCGTTATTGATAACAAAGACCTGCTGAAACTGGGCCGGGTGAAGGTACAGTTCCACTGGCCGAATCAGTTTGAGGGAAAATCGTCGTGGGTGCGGGTGGCGATGCCCTACACGGGCAGCACCCGCGGGATGCTCTTTATTCCCGAAATAGACGATCAGGTGATGATTACCTACGAAGCGAATCACGTTGATTTTCCGATTATCGTGGGCAGTATTTACCACAAAAACCCGTCGAATAATTTCTGGTTCGATAACAACTACCAGAAAATTATCCGCACGAAAGGCGGTAACAAGCTGGTTTTCAAGGACGAACCCGGCAAACAGGAGGTCTATATCACCAACGCCAACAAGAAGGGCGTGAATTTTCATATCTCCTTCAAAGACGACGGCATCATAACCCTCCACACCGACAACGGCCTGATTCAGCTCGAAGCCAAAGACATCACGCTCACCGCCAAACACAACATCACGATGAAGGCGCAGAACAACATCGAGATGACGGCCACGAATGATGTGATTATCAAGGGTAACAACCTGACGATGAACGCCCAGATGGATGCCAAGCTGACAGCAGGTATGAAAATGGAAATCACTGGTGGAACAGAAACCGTTGTTGATGGCAGGATGTCAGTTGAAGTAAAGGGGGGGACATCGGCCAAGATGTCGGCAATGATGACCGAGGTGAGCGGTATGGGCATGGTAGAAATCAAGGCACCGATGGTCAAAATCAACTGACCGTTTTTTACAGCGAAACCCAATTCAGTTTAACCAATAAGTACACCTTTTTAATACCAGCACCGATTATGGCAGCATCCGCAATTGCCGCGTATTTTACCGCCAACGGAATTCCCGAAGTGGAAATCCAGAGTTGTTTTTATGAACTCAAACGCTCCGTTGACTCCAAAGGCCGCCCCTCGGCAGTGACCCAGGGCGGAGTGATTACGGTTGAGATTGTCTCGGCCCAGGACGACGCACCGCTGCCCGAATGGATGATTGACTCGTATAAAGAAGCGGACGGGAAACTGACCTTCATTGACGACAAGAAAGCGACCCTCAAAGAGGTGACCTTTGAGAAAGGCCGCTGCATCGGGTATGCCGAGCGGTTCGACAAAACGCCCCAGCAGATGGCCGATGGTCGGCCTTCGATGACCCTGACGCTGACGATCTCCGCCGAGAAAATCACCATCAACGGGGCCGGCCCGCACGACAACAACTGGGACGACAAACGCGCCTAAGCCGGTTGCCCACCGGCAGGATTGCCGACAAGACGCTCGGCACTACGCGATTTCGTATAGACCATTCCGGTAGCGGCTTCGGTTGTTTGCCGGGTGATGTAGTGCAAAACAAACAGTAGCGTTCACATTTTTCAGTTCACAATTTTTAACACCATTATCAATTATGGCAGCATCAGCGATTGCCGCGTATTTTACCGCCAACGGAATTCCCGAAGTGGAAATCCAGTCATGTTTCTACGACCTGAATCGGTCGGTTGACGAGAAAGGCCGCCCCTCAGCCGTGACGCAGGGAGGCCGGATTACGGTTGAGATTGTCTCGGCCCAGGACGATGCGGCTTTGGCCGAATGGATGATTGACTCGTATAAAGAAGCCGACGGGAAACTGACCTTCATTGACGACAAGAAGGCGACCCTCAAAGAGGTGACCTTTGAGAAAGGCCGCTGCATCGGTTACGCCGAACGGTTTGATAAAACGCCCCAGCAACTCGCCGATGCCCGGCCTTCGATGACGCTGACGCTGACGATCTCCGCCGAGAAAATCACCATCAACGGAGCCGGGCCGCACGATAATAACTGGGACGACAAACGCGCGTAGAAATCAGTGAAGAATGAAGAGTGATGAGTGAAGAATAAAATTGCACGTCTCGCGCTATTCTTCACTCATCACTCTTCATTCTTCACTGATTTACCGGCAACCGGCGGGCAATGATACGGTTGCCGTCTTTGAGGTAATTTTCGGGCGAAGTCTTGTCGGGGTCAACAAATAGGTCGGCTTTCCACCAGGGCTTTTTGATGAAGAAATACCAGCGGTAGTACTGCTGCTGCTCGTCGCGCATTTCGATCACCCGGCCCGGCTCGTTTTGGTTGTGTTCGTCCATCGAGAACTGAAACCCATCGCCGACCATCATCCGGTTCGGTATTTTTGAGCGCAGGTCGTAGGAGTTTTTCTCTTTGTAGCGGATGTCGAGCGAGAAAATAACGAACATCGTTTGCTTGAACTCGCTTTCGGTGAGTTGGGGCATCTGGAGCAGCGGATTATACTGCCAGAGTTTGTAGATTTTGGGCGGAATCAGGTCGAAGTTTTCGTAGGCCCAGTTTACCAAAAACGGCAGCGGAAACACCAGCACCGTGCTGACCAACGGACGGACGTTATTTTTGAGGTCCCACTCGGCCAGCGAGGTGATCCAGCGGGGCGAGAACGACAGCAGAAAAATGGCGATGCCGCCGATGATACCGATGAGCAGCGTCATGAGCATGGCCTGCAGGTAATCATACGGGGCAATCCATTTCATGAACGAGCGCATGGCACTCATATTCCAGAGACCGAGCAGCAGCATCACGAACATGATAAGGGCGTAGTTCCAGAACGTGCCATTATCAACCGAAGACAGCGGGCCAGAACCGGCAATGAGCAGATGGCCCAGAAAGCCAACGCCGATGAAGACGAAAAAGACCACCAGGATGTACAAAAGCATGGTGCGAAACGCGGGGCGTTGGGTGAGCTGGCTCCGGGCCTGACTCACCGAACCGCTGACCATTGAGCGGGCCTCGCCACCGAAATTGGGCATATATTGAGACATGGGGCGTGAAGGGGTTTAGTGAAATTGTTCGCGTCAAAAATAACACGGTGCTTGGGGAAACCAACTGCCGTTTACGAAATTAACCAACCGCAATGGGACAACCAGCCGCCCGCGTGGGCGATTTGCACCTCTGCCCGATGGTCACGCCGGGCGTACCCCCGATTCCGCACGTGGGCGGGCCGATTTTGCCGCCCGGTGGCATCAACGTACTCATCGGCGGACTGCCAGCCGCTACCCTCGGCGGGATGTGTACCTGCGTTGGCCCGCCCGACGTGATTGTGCGCGGCTCGTTTACGGTGCTGATCGGTGGCCGCCCCGCAGCCCGCATGGGCGACAACACCGCGCACGGGGGTATGATTACCATCGGTTGCCCAACGGTGCTGATCGGTGATTTTGGCATGGGCGAGCCGGGGGTGATTACGCCGGAGATGCTGAACACGATGTTTCTGGCCGCCCTTGCCATTGCCGGTGTGACCCAGGACACCAGCCGCCAGCAAGTGTTGGATGGTAAAGATGGCGGTGGGGGAGCCGCCAACACGGGCAATCCCTCTGCGCTGAAAGCCATTGCCGATGCTAAAGTTATGCTCAAGAAGAAACAGGATGAACTGGCCTTGTGGGATGATAAGGCTAAGGAAAATGTCAAAAAATGGATGGGCGACGACTCGGAGGCAACTCGAACCATGCTACAGGATCGGATAAAGAAAGAACAGGCGTTGCTGGACACAATGGATGAGAAAAACTTCAAGCCAGGAACCCAGAAAGCCCTCGGCAAAAAAAATAAAATCGAGGATATATACGCGTATGTAATCCCGAACGATACCACCCACACCGTGTATGTAGGCGGGCTGTTCGATGATCCGGATACGCCCGACACGGGTCAGGATTCCCGTGCGGGTACAGTCGTGCATGAGCTTTCCCACTTTGACGACGTGGGCGGCACAAAAGATGTGATCTACGGGGCAGATAACGCGAAAAACTTAGCGAAGAAAAAACCGGCTGGTGCTCAGAAAAATGCGGATAATTTTGAATATTACATGGAAAATTAAAGTCACGCTGCAACCGATATGATCCCGGTAGAACTATTCGTGAAGCTGTTTTTAGCCCTTGCCCTGCTTAGTCAGACAACCTGTAACCCTTCCAAAAAAATCATGAGACAATTGGACATTCACCTCCGTATAAGTGAGTCCCAAAACGAACTGCACTGTACAATGCTGTTTAACAATACGGGTGATGAACCCATTTTCCTGAACAAAACGGATATCTGCTTTGAGCAGCAAGACCTCACCAGTGCGCTCTATAAAATCAGCGCAGACGGGCGTGAAATCCCCTACGCCGGTGTGATGCTTAAACGGGGCAAGCCAACGGCAGATGATTTTCTGGTGCTTTCTCCGGGTGAGCGCGTTACGACTGTTGCCCGGTTAGACGACGTGTACGGCTTTCTCACGGGCCGACACACCTATTCGATTCAGTACAGTGCCTATCATAGTTCGCCGGAGAAAGCTCCTCAACTGAATGAGTTCGAGTCGCCAATCATGTATTTTGACTATACCCGGTAACTGACTGACTAACGGCAGTTTGTTGAACTGATTTTTCTCACGCCCGAAACCAAAGCCCCTTACTACCATGCTCACAGGCAAAAAAGTTAAACTAAGCACTACCCTGCGGATGAACCACCCCGCCGTTCGCATCGAAATCACCAATCAGGGCGCGGCCCCCAACGCTATTCCGGCTGGTACCGAAGGCACCGTTCTCATTAACTCAACATCAGAACTGTTGGTCGAATTTTATCAGACCGGGGCGGGTCACAGCGATCAGGTCTGGATAAAACGGGAGTTCTTCGGTCAGTTTTTAGATACGCTGTAATTATTCATACATTGCGGTATGCCCGGCGACTATTTCAACCTGCCCTTCCGCCTTGACCTTATCACGAGGAGGCCCAACAACAAACCCAGTCCCGCCGAGGTGCGCGAGATGACCTGTACGCTCGAAGAATCTATTCAGCACCATGTCTATCTCATCATCACCACGCGCTTCGGCGAAGCCCGCTACGACCCCGAATTTGGCAGCGCGATCTGGGAAGATGACTTCTCCGGCGGTAACGACTCGAACGATACCCGCTGGACCGACGAAATCCAGAACTCGATCCGCGACGGGGTTAAGCTGTACGAAAAACGGCTCGAACGGGTTAATGTCGAAGCCGAAATCAACCGCGACGGCGGCACCGATGCCCATAAACGGCTGATTATCATCGTCACCGGCGAAATCAGCCGCTCCAACCACCGTCCGTTTCGGTTTGAACGCCAAATTATGATTGCCCCATATGTAGCGAAAAAATAGGGGCAAGTGGCAAGTGATTAGTGGTAACTGACGGCACGGGCCGCCCGGCACTTGCCACTAACCACTAACCACTTACCACTTACCACTAATCACTTACCACTTACCACTTACCACTTACCACTTACCACTAATAATGGACGACCTGACAGCCCTTGACTTTTCGCGGGAAGAAATCCGCAAGCGCATGATGACCCACGCGGCTGCGCGGTGGCAGATGCGGGTGAAAGACGTGGAAGCCTCCGACCCGCTCGTGAATTATATTCTGGAAGCCTGCGCCTTCGAGTTTGAAAACACGGCCAAAAACATCGAAGCCACCCGGCAGCGCATCATTGACCGGCTGGCCTCGGTGCTTTGCCCCGACGTGATTGACCTGCCGTACCCCGCCCACGGCGTGTTTCACCTCCGGCCCGAAGACGCTACGCTCGACCTGCCGCAGGCCGCCCAGTTTTTTCACCGCCAGGCCAGCCGCGCCACCGATGAACGGACGGTTGACCTGTTTTTTTCGCCCGTCACCCGCAGCCACGTTGCCAACGCCGACATCCAGTATATCCTCAGTGAACAGGGCCTGTTTAAAATCGCCGGGCGCGACCGGCTGTTAGTCGAGCGGCAAACCCGCCCCACCGGATTCACGGATTATCAGTCGGTTTGGCTCGGTATCGACCTCGATTCGCGGGTGCCATCGCTCGAATACCTGTCGCTGTATGTCGACTGGGAAAACGAATCCGAAAAAAACAAAGCCGCTTACTGCCGCAAAATTCAGGACCCCAACCAGACCGGCTGGTTTCTGAACGGCGAAGCCCTGCCCGTTACGCCCGGCTTTCAGACCGCCCGCCCCGCCGAACAGCGATTAGAGACGGAGTTAGACACCCTGAATCAGTTGGAGCAGGAAATCAAGGGGTTATACGACCGTAATTTTGTGACCCTCGGCGCGGTGCCGCCCCGCGACCGGCTGGACTACGACCCGCGCCAGTGTCCGGCAGCGTTCGTCTTCCCTGACCAGCAGATACAGCGGCTCTTTCCCAAACCGTTGGTCTGGCTCGAACTGCGGCTGGGGCGAGATTTTCCGCCGGCGGCCATCAGCAAGATCGAACTCCGGCTCAACTGCGTACCCGTCATGAACCGGCGGCTCAACGAGACCATCCAGCGGCTCCAACAGTCGCTGAACGTGTTCGCCCTGCAATCGGTGGAGGAATTTCTGCTCATCCGGCGCGTATTCGATGCCGAAAGCAACGACCTCTACCGCTCGTCTCCGCTCCGCAACGTGGAAGAACTCACCGAAAACTCGTTTATGTGGCGACCGCACGGCGTGGGCCGCTTCGATCAGCGCAACGCCCGCGAGATTCTGCATTACGTGAAACAGATGCTCTTGGAAGAAACCAAAGCCTTTTCGGGCTTAGGGTCGGGCGTGTTTTCGCAGACCGTCGAGACGCTGACCCGGTCGGTGGAAGACCTCAACCAACGCTTGCAGGAAAACGTGGGCGATGGTTTTTCGGTCGGCCATCCCTACATTTTCATCAAGCCCCGGCAGCGCAACACCAACATTCACATCGAGTTCTGGAGTACCAACGGCGTGGCTGCCAACAACATAGCCGCCGGCACCCGGCTCATGCCCTACGGGGGCCGCTATTTTATGCGCGACGAAAAAGAAGACCTCTTTCTGGTGACGACAACGGCGGGCGGACGCGACAAACCCACCATCTCGGCCAAAGAATACCAGTTGCGCCAAACCCTGCTGACCCGGCAGCGGCTCGTGACCATGCGTGACATCGAGGCCGAATGTCAGGCGTATTTTTATGACCGTATCGGGGGCGTTGCCGTTGATGTGACCGTCGAAAAAGCCTTCGCCGAAGGGCTAATCGAAGGCGCGGGCTACGTCCGGTGCTTGGACGTGAAAATAAAACCGCAGAACCGCACCGAACTCAAAGAAAGCGAGTGGGAAGCCGAGTGCGAACGCTGCCGCCAGCACCTGGCCGAGCGGTCGGCCATGAACCTGCCCTACCGGGTGCGGCTTAACACGACCAGCCCAAAAGCATGACCTTCGCCGAGTTTGTTGCCGCCCGCAGAGACCGGTCCGATGAGGTCAGACCCGACGACATCAAGGCACTCAAAGGCTACATCACCGACCTGAAAACGCTGGACGAACCGAGCCGCCTGGAAACCTTCAGGCAGTATGCCGCAGCCATTCAAACCCTCGACAGTGACCAGAAAGCCCGGAGACGAAAGCAAATAGAGCGGTACAGTGCCGACCTGAACGGCTTAAAAGACCAGAAAGGGCCGGGCCGGGCCGCCGTTTTTACCCGCTACGCGGCTGAAATCGAGACCCTTACCGGCGAAGCAGACAACCCGAAGCGGGTTGAAGTAGAGCGGTATGTTACGTTCCTGAAAAACGTAGAAGACCGCAACCGGCTTGACCTAATCAAGCAGTATGCCACCGAACTCAAGAACATTGACCGCGAACCGGCACTGTGGTTAAAAGTCCTGAGCCAGTTCACGCCCGACGCGCTGAAAGCCCTCGGCGGGGGTATCTGGCCCGACGTGCGGCTGCAGATGATGATGGCCGAAATCAACAGTCTCGGTCAGGATATTCGGACGGAGGTCATGCTGGCCGAACTGTATCAGGCTGGCCTTGACCCCCGCACCGACATTATGATTCACCCGGCGGGGCTGTTTGCCCGCAGCTACCGGCGCGACATTGGCCGGGTGGCCGTTGGCTATCCTAACAGTCTGGAACCCGAAGCCATCCGGGATGCCAACTGGGATGCGTATCTGCTCGACGACGACGAGCCACCCACGTTTCTGAATCTTGAAGTTCACCGCGACGGGCTGTATGACTACCTGCCCGAAGGCATTTTTCACCAGGCCACCACGCAGGGCCGCAATCAGGACGAAAAATTTGAGGAGATTGACGAGCAGGCCCGGCGCGTAGCAGCCGCCCGGCGGTTTTTTCAGCCCATCGAACAGGAGTTTTTCATGGAAGGCCTGCTGCTGGAACTCGAAGAACGGAAATACATGATCTCGGAAGAAACCCTGCTCCGCGACCGCGATCAGGGCGAGGTGCTGCGGTCGTTCTGGGGGCTGCCCGCCAACCTGCTCGACGTGCGGCAGGTGAACAACCTGCTGTTTTTGCTGCCCATTGCCCACCGCATCAGCACCCACCGCGAACTCGTCAGGCAGGTGTTTGACCTGATCCTCGGCGTTCCGGTCGAGATACGAAGCATCCCACCGCTGCGGTTTCAGATCGAACTCGAACCCGGCGACGTGTCGGCTCCCGATGAACTCTGCCGGGCCGAATTAGGCAGTTTTTCGCTCGGCGGGGAGTATCAGGACACCATGCCCGGCACCGAACTCCGCATTGGCCCGCTCGCCACCGACCAACTGATTGATTTTATCGGCAATGGCCGGAGCCGCGCCATTTTGAATCTGCTGATTGGCTATTTTCTGCCCGCCGAAACCGACGTGACCGACCACCTCGAAGCCGATGCCGAAAACCAGTTTCTGACCCTCTCTACCGACGAAACGCCCAGCGGTGTGCTGGGCGTGGCATCGTATATTTAGTGGCAAGTGGTTAGTGGCAAGTGATTAGTCCTGCCGGGCGAAGCCACTAACCACTTGCCACTTGCCACTTTTTTCAAAGTCGGCTCAACGATTTGTCAATGTCCTGCAATCGCTCCGTGACCAACTGTTGCAGGGCGTAGTTACTGCGGGCCTTCTGATTGATCACCAGGAAGTTCTGTTTGGCAACGGTATAAAGCTGCTTGCGTTTCTGGGATTCGTTGTAGGCTTCGAGCATATCGGCTTTGGCTTTGGTGCAGTTGGCTTCGCAGTATTTGATCTGCCATTTCAGGTTCTCGACTTCGGGGCTGGGCTTGCCGCCCCCGCCACCCCCTCCTCCGCCCCCGGCACCCCCGCCCGCGGCAGCCATCGCCTGCATCTGAACGGCCTGCTGTTTTTGCGCGGCCATTGCCATATTCACCTGATTCTGAAGGGTTTGGTTCTGCATACCGAGCTGTTGTTTTTCGGATTCGAGTTGCTGAATCCGGCCCGCTTCGTTTTTGGCTCCCTGCATCACCTGCAGGTTGGCTAAGTTGATGGACCGTTCGGTATGCACCCGGTCGAGATACGCGCAGGCACTGAGCCGCATCTGGTGCAGGGTGGCTAAGGGCGTGAATTTTTTGTCGTTCCGCAGCGCATCGATCTCGTTGCGAAAGGTGGTGTTCTGCTGGTTGGCTTTGCCGAGGTAATTAGCCCAGTTGGCGGCCATGCTCGGCCCCGAACTCGTGGGTTTCTCGTCTTTGTCCATCGTCGCCATCTCGTCAATCCGAAGCCGGAGTTTTTCCATCCGGTCTTTGAGGGCGTTTTGGGCGGCCACCGTTTTGGAGTTTCCTCCGCCACCTTTGGCGTAGTTGCGGCCCAGCCAGAAGGCCAGAAACGTGGGCAAAATGAGGACGATGATATAAACGGCGATGAAACTCAGCAGCGATCCGTTGCGCTCGGCTTTGTTTAGGGGTTCCATGATGCGAAGGAAAACAGGGAAAGTTGGTTAGTAAATTTATGTAAGAAAAAAGGGTTCACGCTAAACGTTTCAAGAGAAAAGAAGCTCACGCAAAGACGCGGAGCCGCAAAGAATTAATAAAAACAGGCTCAAAATCCGTTGCGGCTCTGCGTCTTTGCGTGAACCCCTCACTCGGCCCGGAAACTGAAACTGCTGCGGATCGGTGGCGTAATGAGGTCTTCTTTGATCGCATCGCGCTCGTCGGTCGGGCGCGAATCGTCGAGGACACCGCGTTGCTGGGGCGTTTGACCGATGTATTC
Organism: Cytophagales bacterium; assembly: GCA_038230415.1. Classification (GTDB taxonomy): domain Bacteria; phylum Bacteroidota; class Bacteroidia; order Cytophagales; family Spirosomataceae; genus JBBRNH01. The sequence continues at coordinate 37,108 of JBBRNH010000031.1, forward strand.
AAGCTCGGTCATTTTGTGGGTAATCCGGGCGATGTTCTCCCAGAACTGCATCACCAATTCTAAGTGGGGCCGGATGTCAGAATGGTTATAGGGCCGGTTGATCACCGCGTCGAAACCCGTGGTCAGGCGGTTGGGCGAAATATCGGTCCATTTCTGGAAATAATCCAGCACCACATCTTTCCCGAATTTTACGCTGCCGCGTAACTCTTTGTCATTCACGCAGTTGAGCGACGTTTTGGCCCGGCGCGTTGCCAGCGCAATGGTCTTCAGCAGCGCGTGGGGCGGTTGTTCTTTGCCGTTATAATGCAAGTGATTCAGCACATCGTCTAAGGCGTTGGCGAGTTGCGTGACCCAGTTCAGAATCAGCTCGGCCAGCGGGCCGGCTTTGCGGGCCAGGTCGGAGCCGCGTTTTTCGCAGACTTTATCGGCAATCTTAAACGAATCGCTCTGCACCTCGGCCAGCAGCTTGCTCATCCGGTCGGCCCAGGCCGTGAGCCGCACGTGGCTGCCGATGGCGGCACAGGCCGGAATATAGGCGGCATCGTTGACGAGTTGCCCGTAGCGGCAGTTGAGTTGCCCCACCACGAGGTGAAACGACTCGAAAGCCGCCGACGGATAGCTCGTTCTGCCCGTTTCGGCATCGCGGCTGTTGGCAACGGCTTCGTACTGGTAGCCCGGCACCACGTTGAGCCGGTAGGTGGGAACGCTGAACGGCGGGCGCGGAAACGGCTCGTTGTTGGCCGGAATGCCGTCGGGCTGGCGGACAAACAGATCAACCGACAGCACCAGCAGAAACTGCAGTTCGTCGGCCATGGGCATATTATACTTGGCGAGAATCTCGGTCAGACTGGTGGAGAGTTCGAGCTGACCGCCGATAATCTCGATCCGGCAACCGGCCCCGGTGATGGCCCGGCAGTTGGTAAGCAGCACCCGCAGCCCCTGGTTTTGGTCGGTGACGACCTGCAGGTTAAAGTCGGGCGCGTCGGAGGGCAGCAGGCCGTAGTTGTAGTTGGTGAGACCGGCGGCTGAGGCATCGCGCAGGTGATCGCTGACGAAATGCTCAAAGTCAGAGAAATGTCGGCGGGAGATTTTCATCCCGTCCACCCAGTTTACGGGATAATGTTCGAGTTTAGGCAGCATAACCGGGCGCGGATTATGGGTGATGTACGTCAGTAAAAGGTCGGTTGCGAAATACGCACTTATTTTGTTACGTTCGGTGCCGGTCAGCTACCGTTTACGAAAAAACGGATGCCCGATAGCCAAAATAACGCGGCAGTTGTCAATTTTTGCAGGGAAGAAACCGGAAAGGGGCTGGCTGGTTAGTCGGTAGCCGATTCGTTCGGGGAAAACGGCGGGTGATTGACCGATAAAAAAAAAGATGGATTCGGCTCCGTAAACGCACCGAAAAAACCACTACTTTGCCAGCCCGATGCGACGCAGACCATCATGATTGCCACGGCTACGCCAACGATGACAACTATATTGACGATTGGACGGGCCGGCGAAAACCAGATCGTCTTAGACAAACACGGCATCAGCCGAAAACACGCCCGGCTGACCTTTATCACCGATAATTCGGTGCTGCTCGAAGACCTCGAATCTACCTACGGAACGGTGGTGGATGGCCGTCGCATTGACCGTACCATCATCGGCCCCGACAGCCGGATCGTGCTGGGGCAGGTGGCCCCCCTCGACTGGCAGCAGATTCTGGCCGTGCGGCAGCCGCCCGCGCCGGTGTTCACGCCCCGGTTCACGGCCAATACGGCCGTGCCGCGCAGCAGTAGCAATGTGCCAGCCAGTGTGCCGCCCGCGCCGGTGACGGCACCAAAGCCAACACCCAAAACCGACCCGCTCGATTTTCGGGACGAGTTCCGGGAGCTGGCCCCGATTCACGAGATGTACATGAACACCCGCGAAGCCATTCAGACCAAAGACCCCATCAAGCAGGCCTGGGTGCGGTCGGCCTGCGGGCTGATTCCGATTTTGGGCGTTCCGGTGGGGCAGTTGCTGGCCGCGCATTTTATTAACATTCCCGAAAAACTGCTTACCCTCGATAAAGAGTTCAAGCGCACTTACGTCTGCCCCAACCCCGACTGCGGGGAGTTCCTGGGTAATGTACCTTTTACTGACTTAATCAAACGCAAACAGTGCCGCAGCTGCAAGGCTAAGTGGAGCGATTAAACCTCTTAAACAAAACTGTATCCCCCAATTCTTTTTTTATGGCAACTTACGACGATGCTACCCGCGTACAATCTGCCCCGCAAACGCCGGGAACACCAATCAAAACGCCCATCAACCGCGATCAGCGCACGGCTATCGTGGCTGCCGTTGGCGGTACTGCCGCCCTCGGCGGAGCCGCCTACGCCCTGAGTCGGCTCGAAGACAGCGACAATGACGAGCTGGCCGACAGCACCGATACCACCGACACGGCCCCGCCAACGCCCCCCGTACCCACGCCCCCGCCCGCTACGCCCCCCCCGGCTGACCCGCCGGTAGCGGTGGTGGACAACGACCTGAACGACAATGGGATTCCCGACGATCAGGAAACGAGCGGCCCCGGCGGAGCCGGTACGGATGGCTTGGGCGGTGGCGCGGGCGACGACGACACCTTCGACAAGGCCTTTGCCGAAGCCCGCGCTGCTCAGGGGCCGGGCCATGCCTTTGAGTGGCACGGCAACCTGTACAGCACCTATTTCGAAGAAGAATGGGCCGACATGGACGGCGGAGACCGCAACGAGTTTTATGCCTCGGTCGGTATTGACCTGCCCGGTGCCGATGGTGGTGGCGGTGGCGCAGGCGGTGGTGCCGGTGCGGGCGGTGGCGGTGCTGCTCAGGCGTATGCCGCCAATGACCCGGTGGAATTCAGCAACGACGATGCCGATGCCGTAGCGATGGTTGACAAAACCCCACCGGCGGTGGCCGACGCGGGCGTGACGGTACTTGACCCCAATGCCCCTGACCCCGACAGTACGCCCGTGGCGACCAATGCCGACGAGACCATTATCATGCTCGACCCCAATGCGCCCGACCCCGACAGTGTACCCGTTGTTGCTAATAATGACGATCCGTCTATCTCGGTGGTGATGCTCGACGGCCACGAGATGGCCCTGATCGATACCGACCACGATAACCAGTCAGACATTATCGTTTCTGACGATAACACGGTCTTGATTGACACCGACGGTGACCATAAGTTCGACACCTCGGCGATGTACAACGCCGAAACGCATCAGTTAGAAAACGTGCAGACGCTCGATACCCAGATCGACACCGTAGCCATGAACGACCGCGCCGACGATGCCCACGTAGCCGGTAACACCCACGACATGGATATGGGTATGGACTTTAACAGCCACGCCGACGTGAGCGATTTCGCGCTCTGAGAAACGTTTCAGAGTTTTAACGTTGCAACGTTGCCGAGTTAGTCAAGCGCAAGTAACCCGGCAACGGTGTAACGGTCAACAATACAACTCCGAAACCATGACTCCGCAGCAGCAGCTACGCATTGTGTGCGGCAACCCGAACTGCAAAGCCGGGTTGCTGATTCAGAACCCGCAAAAGATCAGGGAAGCCAAATGTCCGGTCTGCGGCTTCCTGAATCCCATCACGATCCCGGCCCCCGTTCCGGTGGCTTTTGCCCCGGTGGTGGGCAGCGACGGCGAGGCTCCAACGGTGATGCAGCGCACCCTGCCCACCGAATTAGGCTGGCTGATTGTGAAAGATGAGGTGACGGCCACGCAGACATTCGTGCTTAAAAAAGGCATCAACACCATCGGAAGGCTGTCTAAAGCCCGCCCTGCCGACATTATGGTTGATACCGACGACGAGTATGTGAGCCGCCCGCACTGCACGATTGAGGTTAAAATCGGTAAGTCGGGCTTGGTTGAATACGTCTTGCAGGACGGCGTGGCCCAGCCCGACGGCACCTGGAAAAACAGCCTCAACGGAACCTACCTCAACGGGCAGGAACCCCGCCTGAGCGAGTTTGACCGGATTTACCTCAGCGATGGCGAAACGGTGCAGATTGGCGTAACGAAATTAGTGCTGAAAAGCTACGAACTCTCGGCTACCCTGCAACAGGCATACCGGCAGGTAGAAGACATGGATTATGAGCGTACCGTAATTGGCTTCAAAACCGGGCGATAAGTCGCTCCGGTAGTACCCGACACTTTTTTCTTCGCAGAAACACTATCCCGATGGATGTCCGCATTTCGCAACCGGTAGGCTTTTCCCAGTCGGGTAGCCGCCCCAACAACGAAGACGCTTTTTTCCCCGAACCCCAACAGGCCACCCCGCAGCAACGGTGGTTTCTGGTCTGTGATGGCGTGGGCGGTGCCGAGCGCGGTGAAGTAGCCAGTCAGATGGCCGTCGCCGGGTTCGATGCCTATTTCCGCCAGAATCCCGTTGCCGTTGCCACCGAAGCCTACATTCAGCAGGCCCTGACCACCGTGCAGGATGCCTTTGATACCTACCTGCTCGCCAACCCGCAGGCCGAAGGCATGGGAACAACCCTCACCCTGCTGTACCTCCACGAAGCCGGTGCCACCGTGGCCCATCTCGGCGACAGCCGGGTGTATTTAGTCAGGAAAGGCGAAATCAACTGGCGCACCGACGATCATTCTTACGTGAACGAACTGGTGAAAGCCGGGGTACTCAAAGCCGCCGATGCCCACCGGCACCCGCAGCGCAACGTGATTACCCGCGCCATTCAGGGGGGTGAAAAACGCGCCGAAGCCGCCGTTCAGCTCATCAATGACCTGCAAGCCGGCGACTACTTTTTTCTCTGCACCGATGGCGTGTTGGAACGCATCAGCGACGAACTGCTCGAAAACACCCTCGGTAGTCTGAACACCGACGACGAGAAACTCCGAATGCTCTGGGGATTCTGTCACGGGCAGACCCGCGATAATTTTACGGGCTACCTGATTCCCATTGCCGCCGTCACCGGCGAGGTAGCCCCGGCATACCGGGTGGCAAAACCCGTTTATGACCGGAGTTATATCGACAGCGACAACTCGGTAACGGTTATCTCGGCACCGGCACCATCGCCAAACCCCGCCCCGGTACCACCCGTTCCGCAGCCGGTTGCCGCCCCGGTTCCGGTTCAACAGCCATTGAGCCAGGTTGCCGGGCCGGTTATGGCGGCACCGGCTCAGGCACCGGTACGCCCCGAACCGGCACTGCCACCGCCACGTCCGTCGGCTACGCCCGCGCCGGAACCAATGCCGGTGGGTCAGGCCCGGTCACCGGCCTCAAGAGTGCTGCTCGGCGTAGCGTTGCTGTTCGGGGTTATTGCCCTCGGCATCGGTGGTTATGTGTTCTGGCAGCGGATGCAGCAGGCCGGTCGGCAGGAAACCCGGTCCGCCAGTCCGCAGCCAGCGGTCGCGCCGGGAACCCCGCCCGCCGAGCCGGGCAAACCCGCGCTCTCGGCCCAGCAAACGCAGGTCATCACGCAGGGCGCGCAGAAAGTCCGGCCCGATCAGGCATCTCAGGCATCTCAGGTATCGTCACAAACCGCTGCCGCTGCCACCACGACGGCTATCACCACCACAAGCCTCGCTGCCGATGGGGCAAACGTGGCAAAGGCCGTAACGTCGGCGGGAGCCGGTTTAGCCGCTACTAAGCCCGACAAGGCAAACACCGACGGGAAGCCGGAGAAATCCAAAACCGAAAAAACGACCGAAACGGCCCTGATAATCACGGCTACAACCGCGCCCGATGTGTTTGTCGGAAAAAAGAACGGCAAGTATGGCCTCCTGAAAAAAGACAAAAAGACCTGGCGCGTTGAGCCACGATACGATGCCGTAGGCCCGTTTACCGTTGGCGTGGCCGCCGTGCGGCTAAACGGTAAAACCAAATACCTTACCCTCGACGGGCATCAGTACGACGAGGTGGGCAACCGCGATAAGTTAGCCTGCGACCAGGACCGGGTTCTGGTCAAAAAAGGCAACCGATACGGCTACCTTAACAAAAACGGGCAGGTCTCTATTGATTTCCGGTACGATAACGCCGGTAACTTCACCGATGACTGCACCGCCGAAGTCAAACAGGGAAACCGCACCTTTCTGATCGACAAAGGCGGAAATGAGAAAAAAAGCAGCGAAGCCAAAAAAGCCAATCTCGACAAAGCCCAATGAGTAGTCGCCCGCTTTGCCTGACGGTTTTACTGCTGTTCTGCCTGTGCAAATTGGGGGTTGCCCAGCGCACCTTCGCCGTAATCGTTGGCGTGTCTGATTACTTAGTGGGGCAGCCGGGTAAGGGTGATCTGCAATTTTCGGACGACGATGCCCGGAGTTTTCACGCCCTGCTCCGCAGCGCAGCCGGGGGCAGTGTGCCAGAAGAAAACATCCGGGTATTGATTGATAAACGGGCCACCCGCGATAATGTCCTGCAGGCGTTGACTATTTTTGGGCAGGCTACCCGGAATGACCGGGTAATTTTCTATTTTTCGGGGCATGGCGAACGCGGTATGTTTTTGCCCTACGATTACGGCACCAACCGAACCGCTACGCTGTGGCACGATGATATCAAAGCCGCGTTTTTGCGCTCGCAGGCCGGTACCAAGTTTTTGCTGGCCGATGCCTGCATGGCCGGCACGATGAAAAAACGCAACGCACAGCCGCATCCGGTGGTGGCGGCCAACAGCCCCCTGCACAACCCGGACAGTAAGGTTATCATCATTTTATCGTCGCAGGATAGAGAATATTCGCGCGAAACCGCCGATCTGAAACAGGGAGCCTTCACCTTTTATTTAGTCGAAGGAGCCAAAGGAGCCGCCGATAAGAATACCGATGGGGTGGTGACGATCAAAGAATTAGCCAGTTACGTAGACCATGAGGTGCGAAAAAAAACCAGAAACCAGCAGATACCCCGCGTCATCGGGCGGTTTGATGAAAATATGCCTTTTACGGCGGTTCGGTAGTCAGTACCGGGCCGAACGAATCAATGTTCCACCACCCTTAACGAAGCGAGGCCATGATTGGCGGTAAATTATTCGATTACGAGATCACCCGAAAAATCAAAGCCGGGGGCATGGGCATTGTCTATGAAGCCCGCCGAAGCTGGGGCAAGCGCGAAAAAGTCGCCGTGAAGTTTCTGCTCGAACAACTCCGCGACGACGAACGCATCCGCCGTCGGTTTATCCGCGAGGCCGAGATTCTGGAAATGCTCAGTCACCCGCGCATCGTCCGTATCCTGAATTTGGACCCCGAACGGGATGCCTTCGTGATGGAGTTCGTAGAAGGCAAAACCCTCTCCGAGCAGCTCAAATTCAACCCCCTCACCTACCGCACCCCCGGCGAAGCGGTGCGGTTTTTCGCGCCCCTGCTCGATGCCTTCGACTACGCCCACCACGTGACCATTGACCTCGGCGGGCGCATCGAGCGGGGCGTGATTCACCGCGACATCAAGCCCAGTAATATCATCGTGGAACCCGACGGGCAACCCAAAATTTTGGATTTCGGCATTTCGCGGGTGTCTTCGTTTGAAAGCACCCTCACCGACCCCAATATGCAGATGGGATCGGTGGCCTACATGAGTCCCGAACAGATTGTGAACCCGGCCAGTGTGGACTGGCGCAGCGATATTTATTCGTTAGGCGTGAACCTTTGGGAAATGTTTGTGGGCAAGTCACCTTACCCGCAGGTAACGAGTTTCGACGTTGCCAAGCGGGTGCATGAGAGTATCTGCAAAGACCCGCTGCTGCCCCTCGAAGCGGCCATTCCGGGCGGAGTGTCGCCGGATGAACTGCCGTTTCTGCGCCGGGTAGATGCCATTATTGCCCGCGCCACGGCCAAAGACCCGGCGGGGCGGTATCAGCGGTGTGGCGAGATGAGCGCGGCCCTGATTGCTGCCGCAGCCGTTGCCGTGGCCGATACGGCTGCGGCAGCAATCGCCCCGGCCCCAATCACCGACCAACCGGCTGCATTCGTTGAACCCGTACCGGCTGCATCGTTGATTGCCGGTGTGTCATCCGTGCCGGCAATCAGCCCGGAGACCCCGGTAGCCGCCGAAGGACTGCCCGAAATAAAGCCCCTGAAACCGCGCAGTTCGCCCCCGCAGCCGGTGGTGGCCGAGGAGGATGCCGACAAAAAAACCACCATTCAGCCCACCCGCCCGGCCCGCCACCCGCGCCCGTTGCCAAACCCGTACCACCGGCTCCCGCCGATAACGGACGGTATGCCGGCAATAAACCACCCGTTGTGCCGGTAAAACCACCCGCCAAGCCAATTTTGCCGGGTGCGCCCGATTCAGTTGTGCCGGATAAGAACGACCAAAAACGCCCCGGACTGCGCTATGCCCTCATTGGCGGGGCGGTATTGATATTGATTGCTTTAGTGGCCGGGTTTTATTTTATGAATCAGACTGAAACCGGCAAGGCCGGTGCTGATTCAACGGCCACCAATCAGAATGAAGCCGCCATTGACACGCTGCTCGATGCGTATTCGTATGCTGATTCGTGCTTTGAAATTGGCGAGAATCATTATTACGGCAGGAATGGCATCAAACAGAATTTCTCCGAAGCCGCCTACTGGTACCTGAAAGCCGCCGATGCGGGTCAGTCATCGGCCCAGAACAGCATCGGGTACATGTACTTCGAGGGGTCGGGTGTGAAACAGAACTACGCAGCCGCCGTGCAGTGGCTCACCAAATCGGCAGCGCAGGCCAACCCGAAAGGACAGAAAAATCTGGCGTATCTGTACCAGGAAGGTCTGGGGGTCAACAAAGACCTCACCAAAGCATTCGAGCTGTACCGCAAAGCCGCCGAATCGGGCTTAGCCGTGGCCCAGAACAGTTTAGGCTACCTCTATGATTCGGGGCAGGGGGTAGCCGAAGACAACAAACTGGCCGTATTGTGGTACCGGAAGGCGGCTGACCAGGGCGACAGCAACGGGCAGTTTAACCTCGGCACTATGTATGAGTTTGGCGAGGGCATTGCGGGCGGTAAGAAAGACCTCGCCGAAGCCAAAAAATGGTATAAAGCCGCGGCCCGGCAGGAGAATAAAAATGCCCAGGCTACCCTGACCAAAATGGGCGAAACCTGGTAGTAACCCCCAAATCCACACCCAGCACACCCCGATAAACCGATGAACCTGTCCCTGTCTCTATCCCTGTCCCTGTCCCTGATTTTTTGTAGTTGTTGCTTCGTCTGTACTGCGCTGCACGGGCAGGATGCGCTGTATTTCAGTAACGGCAACCGGATGGAAGCGAGTTTGACCGGGGCCACGCCCGAAAAAATACTGATTTCACCCGTCAATGGCGGGCGAACCGTGCCGTTGTTCCGGGAGAACGTGCTGCTGGCGGTCAACAAAAAAGGAAACTACATTCTGATTGCCAATTTGTCGAAAGATACCGAACAGGCCCAAAAACAAATCGCTGATTTTCAGAATGCCCCACCCCGGAAGGCCACTGTTGACCTGATTCTTCGAACCAATCCGGCACGGGTACTGCCCGCCCTGATCGCCTACGAAAGCGACGACATTATCAATTACCGGCAACCCGGCACCGGCACGGCGGCCTCGATCAACAAAGGCGCGGTAGCGGCTGTGTTCTACCGCGACGGGCGGCATCAACTCCTGAAACCCCCGACGGAGGTAGTCGTGGCCCTGAACACCACTCGTGCCGAGGTAGAAAAAGCCGCCGGTTCTGCCGTTGTTGCCCTCGCCAAACCCAAAAAACCCGGTCTGCCCGCGCCAACCCGCCCGGTGGGTGAACAGGCGAAAACGGGTAATAGCCTGACTCCCGCCGTCACTACTGAGCAGTATAAACAGTACCGGGCCAAATCGCTGCGCCGGGTGAACGAGTTTGCGGGCTACCTCGACATCATTGCCGACAAAACCACCTCGGCCCGTGAGAAAGACCGCGCCATCGCGCAGGCCGTAAAGTTATTTCTGCCCGAAGCGACCATCGAAGTAACCTCGGCCAACCGGCCCGGTTCGCGCCGGTTGCCGGTGGCCGACTACCTCAACCGGCTGAAACTCATTCCCTATCAGTCGGTGGACATCGAATGGACGGAGATTCACTACGTGAAGGAACTCACCCAGGCCGCCGACGGTAATTACTACGGCCTGATAACGGGGCAGCAAACCTTTGTGGGCTACGGGGCCGATGGCGAACCGGCCTACAGCGACGTGACCCGGAAAAACGTGCGGGTCAAACTCCAGGCGTTCACCAAAGACGTGGGCGGGGAGTCGGAAATCGGCTGGGAAGTGCTGCTCGGCAATATCAATTTAGGCGTTAAGTAGTAAGCAACCCTACAACTCTACAACCGGCCACCGCCACAGCGCACCGCCCGTTCGGTTTTGGCCCGTTCGTCGCCCGCCGTTGCGCCCCGGCCCCAGGCCTGGCAGGCGGCAGCGGGGTTGCCGGTCAGCAAGTAGGCCCGCCCCAGCAGCCAGTACAGGTCATCAACCGACGCGTCGAGGTCTTCGGCCCGTTTCAGGGCGGTCAGGGCCTGATCGGGCTGTTTTTGCTGGAGATAATACAGCCCCAGATTGCGGTGCGCCCAGGCGTTCCGGTCGTTTTGCCGCAGCGACTGATTAATCAACGGCAGGGCTTCGGCGTTGCGACTCAGCAGTAATAACAGATACGCTTTGTTGTTGCGGTAAAAGGGCTGGGCGGGTTGCGCGTCAATGGCCCGGTCAATCAGGGGCAGGGCCTGGGCGGGTTTGCCCTGCCGGGCCAGAATCAAACCCAAATTGTTGAGTGATTCGGGTTGTTTGGGATTGATGGTCAGGGCTTTGCGGAAATCAGCTTCGGCGGGGGCGTATTGTTTCTGGTTAAAAAACAGGCTGCCCCGGTTGGTAAGGGCTTCGGCATTGGCGGGGCTGAGTTGCAGGGCGCGGTCGTAGGCGGCCTGCGCGTCGGCGGGGCGGTGAAGTTGCCCGAAGGTATCGCCGAGCCGGGTCTGGTAAAAGGTCGAATCGCGGTAGGTTTTCCCGATGCGCTGCAAATCCTGCAAGCTGCCGGGTGCGTCGCCGGTTTCGAGCCGGACTTCGGCCCGGTTCAGGTAAGCGGGTTCAAAATCCGGCTCGGTTTCCAGGGCGCGGGTATAGTCGGCGAGGGCGGCCTCGCGGTTGCCGTTGCGGAAGTGGGCCAGCCCCCGGTTGTTGAAGGCATCGGCAAAATCAGGTTTTTTCGTCAGTGCTTCGGTATAAAACCGGATGGCTTCGGTGTACTCGCGCTTTTGGAGTTGGGCATTGCCTTTGAGAAAAAACTGCGCGGCCTCGGCAGTGCGGTCAGTGCAGGAGACATGGACAATGGACAATGTACAATGGATAATGTACAATCCTGCCCAGCGAACGGTTGCCGTGAAATTGCCGTTGCGGGATAGTGTTTTAGCCAATACAACCATCATACATTGTTCATTATACATTGTTCATTATACATTGTTCATTATACATTGTTCATTATACATTGTTCATTATACATTGTTCATTATACATTGTTCATCATACATTGTTCATTATACAGTACACATCACATACCAACAAATGCGCTATCTCCGCGACATTCCCCACCCGACGCTGAAAATCGGGGTTTATGCCTGGAATCAGAAACACATCGTAAAGATAGAAGCCGGGCCGTTTGAACAGACTTATAAAGTGGCCGACACCGACCTGACCGACCCCGACGCGGACATCACGGCCCTGCTCGATGCCGATTTTCTGGCCCGCGTTGACCAGCGGTTCCACGAGATGGCCGCTGATTGGTATGAGGCAATAGAACGCGGATGACGCAGATGGTGCGGATTTTCACGGATTTTTTCTACTAAAACTATCCTGTGTAAATCTGTACCATCTGCGTCATCCGCCGGAGTCACTATAACGTAAACTTCACCGCCAGATTCACGATGCGCCCTTCCTGCGGAGCCCAGATGGGCCGAAACGTGGGCTGCGTGACGGGGCCGCTCACCACAGGTTCGTAGTTGGCCTGGATGATGTTGAACAGGTTTTCGCCGTTGAGCACCAGCCGCCAGTGGTCGTTGTAGTGATACTCGGCGCAGCCCGCAAAAAACCAGTAGTCGCGTACCCGCTGGTTGTTATAGAGGTACTGGCTGCCGACGAAAGCCGCTTCGATACCCAGCCGAAAATGGTCGTTTTCCCAGGCTAAGGTGGTTGAGACTTTATCCTGCGGGGCAAACGCAATGTACGTCTTGTCGGCGGCACTGCTGCGCCGGGCCAGGGTATGGTTGTAGCCGAAGTACAGTTCATACGCCTTGTAGTCGAGCCGGACGTAGGTATCCGTCCCCAGACTCCGCAAATCGTAGGGTGCGTTCACCAGCCGGGTGTACACACCGAGCGGCCCGGTGGTGTTTTGCGGGTCGAACGTGGCAACCACCGGCGCACCGATATGGGTGTAATAAAAGGCCTGGTCAACCTGCACCGAAAACCCGCTTTCAAACGATTTCGAGTAGGCAATATCCACGTTGGCTCCCACCGACCGTTCGGGCTTCACCCCGCCCGCATCAATCGGCAGCAGCCGCGGCAGAATCAGGCTGGCTCCCAATACGGCGGGCGTTTGGTTCACAAACAGGTTGGGTGTTTTGTAGCCGGTACCGACGCTGAACCGGGCCGTCCAGGTGTCAGAGGGCTTGATTTTCAGGGAGATGCGGGGCAGCAGAAAATCGCCGAAGGTGTTGTGGTGGTCAACCCGCAGCCCGGCCTGCACCGCAATTTTTGGGGCCACCTGCCAGTCATCCTGCACAAATGCACCGATGGTGTTGTAGCTGAAATTCACAAGCCGGGTGCTGTCGGGGTTTTTGCGAAACTGCTCGACGGTCAGGTTGGCCCCGCCGATGAACTGGTGCTTACCAACCTGGGTAAAATCAGACGCTTCGAGATAGACCGACGATTGCCGCCCGTCGGAGAGCTTCTGGTAGTCAAGGTTTTTGCGTTGAAAGTTGCTCACGGCTCCTTTCAGGGTCAGCACGTTGTTGACGCTGGTGTTGTGGCTGGCGTTGAAGTCAACGGTGTGCCGCTGGAGGTCGGTGGTGTTTTTGTAGGCGTTGGGCTGGCTCCCGTCCAAAGCGGGCAGGTAACCCCCGGCGCGGTGTTCGCTGGTGAAGGTGTAGCCGGCGTTGAGTTTGGTGAAGGCCGACGGGTTCCAGAAAAAGCGCGGGTGAACCGTAACCTGTTTGATTTCGGGGCTGTCGGTGTAGCCGTCGCCGGTTACGTCAACGGCCTGTTGATTAGTGTACCCGGCAAAAACCGTCAGGCCGGTTTTGCCCCCGGCGTACCGCTGGGCGTAATAGGCGTTGGCGTTGCTTTCTTTCAGGCCGGAGCGGTTGAGTAAGGCCGTAAACTGGGGCGTTTCGGCGGTGGGTGTTTTGGATACGATGTTGACCAGCCCGCCGATGGCCCCGCCCCCGTAGAGGGTGGAGACCGAGCCTTTGATGATCTCGACCTGTTTGAGGTCTAAGGGCGGAATCTGCAACACGCCGAGGTTGCCCGAAAAGCCTTCGTAGAGCGGCAGTCCGTCGCGCAGAATCTGGGTGTATTTCGGGTCGAGGCCCTGCATACGGATGGCCGTGTTGCCGTTGACGGGCGAGGTTTTCTGGATGTGGATAATGGAAATATCGCCGAGGATACTGGCGACGTTACCCGGCACGACCGCACTTTCTTCGTCCATGTCTTCTAATCCCAAAACCTCTACTTTGATCGGCAGGTCTTCGATGCGCGAGTTGGTACGGGTGGCCGTCACGGTCACTCCGTCCAATTCTTCCTGGGTGGCCCGGAGCAGGACGACCAGTGTATCAGCCACCGTAGCCATAGCCACAACCGTACCGGCGAGAGTAGTGCTGGCCGTATCGGTGCCGGTAGTTCTGACCGTATCGGGCGGTGATGCGGGTGTTGGTAATGAGTCTGATGCGGGTACTGGGCGTGATGCGGGCAGGACAATGGTCTGACTGTTGTAGCCAACGGCACTGACGATGAGCGATATGCCGGCAGGAGACCGGGCGGGCAGGGCGGGCATCCGGGCGATTCCGGCGGCATCGGTAGCCGCGCCAACAACGGGTTTGGTGGTGGTGCGGATGGTGGCCCCGATTACCGGCTCGCGGGTCAGGCTGTCGGCCACCCGAATCACCCGGCCTGCCGGTAAGGCCGACCCCGCCGGTAGCGGGCGGGTCTGGGCGGTGGCAACGGCAGCAGCGAACATAAACACGAGCAGGGCAGTAGCCGGGGTACTGAGTCGGCGGATAACAAACGAAGGTTTCAGGAAGCACGAAGGTTTCATGGGGCAAAAGTCGGCAGCAATTCGGTAGCAATCCTGAATCGCTGCCAGTAGGCGCGTTAATTTCCCGGTTTCGATTGCCGGGACTCATGCAGCCGTCGGCCCGGCTTCCGTTCGTACCTTCGTGGGCGCATACCCAACCAACCGTAGTGCGTGCCTACCCAACCCCGGTCATAGGTCATACCGTCGTCACTGAACCCAACTCCGCTCACCGCATCATGTTCACCATTTATTCGTCGTCTGCCGGGTCGGGCAAGACCTACACGCTCACCAAAGAGTACCTGAAATTGGCCCTGCAAGCGGGGGCTGGGTCGGGGGCTGGCCTGACCGGGCGCGGCCCCGGCCCCAACCCTGGCGGTGATACGTATTTCCGGCATATTCTGGCCATTACCTTCACCAACGCAGCCGCCAACGAGATGAAAACCCGGATTCTCGACCGGCTCGAAGGCATTGCCGCCGGGCAGGACTCGCCCCTGCTGACCGACATCGTGCAGGAACTCACCGGCCACCGCCCCGGCACCGATGCCTTTGGTATTGCCCAGACCGAACTCCGCAGCCGGGCGCGGGCCGTGTTCCGCAGTATTCTCCACAACTACTCCGATTTTGCCGTCACCACCATTGACTCCTTCACCCAGCGGGTGGTGATGGCCTTCACCGATGAACTCGGCCTGCCCTATTCCTTTGAGGTGGAGATGGATACCGACGCGGTGCTGGCCGTAGCGGTGGACAACCTGATCGAAAAAGCCGGGGCCGACGAGGGCGACATGGCCCAGATCACCGAAATCCTCAGTCAGTACTACCGCGACACGGCTGCCGAGGGTAAAGCCTGGAACGACATCCCGAAACTGCTCCAGACCTTCGGCAAAAACCTGACCTCCGACCAGCTCTACCAGGCCGTAGCCGCCGTGCAGGAACTCACGCCGGGGGCCATCCGCGCCATCCGCGAGCAACTCAGGGGGTACAGCGACGAGTTTGACAGCCAGGTTATGGCCGCCGGGCAACACGCCTGGGCGCAGATCACCGGCGCGGGCCTGAGCGAGGAGGACTTCAAGGGGAAGAAAAACAGCGTGGCGGCTTTTTTCAGAACCATCATCGAAAAAGACCGGCAGAAAGACCCCTCGGCCACGCACCAGAAACAAATCGATGCCCAGGAGTGGTATCTGACCACGGCCAGACCCGCCACCAAAACCACGATTGACGCGCTGGCCGGTTCGCTCACCGACTGCTTCAATACCATCATCGGCGTTCGGCAGACGCACGGCAAACAGGCCGCCCTGTTCGCCAAAATCCTGCCCAACCTGCAAAAATTAGCCCTCCTCAAACAACTCCGCATCGAGTTCGACGAGTTGCTGCGGAAAGATGGCCGGGTGCATATTTCGGAGTTCAACAAGAAAATCCTGCACATCGTGGCCTCCGAACCCGTGCCGTTTCTCTACGAGCGGCTCGGCACCAAGTATGCTCACATTTTGGTGGATGAGTTTCAGGATACCTCCCGGCTGCAGTTTGCCAACCTGATGCCGCTCCTGGAAAACTCGCTGGCGGGCCAGAACCGGAACCTGGCCGTGGGCGACGGCAAGCAGGCCATCTACCGGTTCCGGGGGGGCGACATGGATCAGATCGTGGCCCTGCACAGCCAGGACCTCGGCGCGTTGCAGACCATGCACGGCCCCGATTCCTACACCGCCGAACGCATCGGTACCTTAGCCGGTAAACTCACCGCCGAGCGGTTAGCCACCAACTACCGCTCGGCCAAGCCGATTGTGGCGTTTAACAACGAATTTTTTCAGTTCGTGGCCCGTCGGTTCGAGCATACGCACCCCAAAATCGCCGATGTCTTTGACCCCGACCGGGCGTTTCAGCAGCAGCCCGCGCCCCACGCCCGGCCCGATGCCCACATTCAGATTGACTTCGTGGAAAAACCAGACCCGGCGGCCAAACCGGGCAGTGGCAACGGTGCCGACGAGCGCGGGGAGTCGGCAACCGACTCCTCGCCGGAATCAGAACCGGCGGACTCGCCGGATTTAACGGCGGTGATGCTGGCCCGCACCCTGACCTACATCCGGGCCGCGCTGGCCGAGGGCTATCATTACGGCGACATTGCCATTCTGTGCCGCAAAACAAAGCAGGCCAAAGCCTTAGCCAACGAGCTCAATGCCCAGGGCATCCCGCTCGTCTCGGCAGACTCGCTCTCGCTGCAATACGCCGAATCGGTGCGGCTCCTGACCACGTTTATGGCCCTGCTGCTGCGGCCCGACCAGCCCCTGCTGCGCTACGAATTGCTGTACTTATACTGCCGAACCGTGCACGGTCAAACGCCCGACGACGCGCTGACGGCCAACCTGCGGGCCGTGGCCGGGCAGCCCGGCAGTGCCGGGGTGTTTGACTACTTAGCCCGCAACGGGCATCCCTTCGATGCCGACGCGCTCCGGCAGCTCAACGCCTACGAACTCACCGAAAAGCTCACTCACGGCTTCGGGCTGTATGACCGCGCCGACGACGCGCCGTTTCTGTTCCGGTTTTTGGATGAGGTGCTGACCTTCAGCCACAAACAGAGCGGCCACCTCGCCGATTTTCTGTTGCACTGGGCCACCGCGTCCGAGAAGGTATCCGTTGACTCGGCCCCCACCGCCGAGGCCGTCACCATCACCACCATCCACAAGGCCAAAGGTTTGGAGTACCCCGTGGTGATTATGCCGTTTGTGAACTGGAACGTGGAGCCGATGGGCGATCTCTGGCTCGATCTGCACTCGGTGGAGTCGGACCTGCTCGACCACCGGCTGCTGACGGGCGACACCGTGCGGCTGCGCTACGCGCCGGTGGCCCTCGGCAAAGCCCTCGACGGCCTGCCCGCGGGCCTGCGCGAGCAATACACCGACGAGGTGACGCGCTGTTTTTTGGAAAATCTGAACCTGCTGTACGTGGCCTTCACCCGCCCCACCGACCGGCTCTACGTGCTGGCCGAAGCCATGACCTGGAGCAGTGGCCGGACGCAGAAAACGGTCAGCTACTGGCTGCACGAATACTTAGAATCACCCCACGCTCAGGACTGTGGCTACGTCTGGAGCGATGACCGGCTGACGTGCCGGATTCAGGACTGTGCCGAAGCCTACGGTGGCCACGCGGTAGTGATTAGCGACGACGAAATCTGGCTCGATACCGTGCCGGGCGGCCACCGGGGGCAGGAGTTGCAACTGCGCCGGCTGGCGACCCGGGTGTTTGACGTGGCAACCTTTGCCCGCACCCGCGACCACGACCGCAAGCTGACGCTGGCCCTGAGTCTGCTGCGCGGAGCGGAGGATATTGACACGATTTTGCGGCAGTTGGTGGGGGAGGGGCTGGTTCGGCGCAGCGACTACCCCGACCTGCACCGCGACCTGCACACGATTGTCGCGCACCCCGATTTAGCCGGTTTTTTCGATGCCGCGCTGCGGATTGACACCGACCGGACTATTCTGAGCCGGGCGCAACTGCACGGCGCACCCCACCGCGTGGTACACCGGCCCGACGGCAGCATCGTGCTGGTGCAGTATCAGACGGGGACAGGAGACAAGGGGGAGGAAAGGGACGAGGGGGAGGAAAGGGACGAGGGGGAGGAAAGGGACGATGAAGTGGGCATTGATGAGGGGGTACTGCCGTTTTTTCTGCGGCTCTACCGCGACATGGGCTACCCGGCGGTGGAGGGCCGGCTGGTGCTGCTCGGCGATCCGCTGCGGGTCGTTTCAGTGAAGAGTGAAGAATGATGAGTGAAGAATAGCTGACGCGAAAGCAATATTCTTCAC
>JBBRNH010000032.1:0-54966 GCA_038230415.1 Cytophagales bacterium
AGCAACCCCTGCGTGAGATTTTGCGACTCACGCGCCAGGGTGTACCGCTGTCGTCTATGCAGAACATCAATCAGGTGGCCTTTATGCACGATGCCGCCACGGAACTCCACGACTACAACAACTGGGAAACCGTTGAGCTTGCCAGCCATGAGGTGTGCCTGAAAGACAAAATCAAATACGCGGGTAATTTCAAAATTGTCGAAGTAGAGTCGAATAAATGGCAGGCCAACCGGATTACGCAACAAGTCGGGAAGCAGACGCTGGTGATTAATCCGCCGTTTAAAACGATGGAAGAAGTCGAAATTGATAAATCATTCGATTTGCCGTACACCCGGATGCCGCATCCGAAATACAAAAAACGCGGCCCGATTCCAGCCTACGAGATGATCAAATTCTCGGTCAATATGCACCGGGGTTGTTTTGGCGGGTGTAGTTTTTGCACGATTTCGGCGCATCAGGGTAAGTTTATTGCCTCGCGCAGCGAAAAATCGGTGCTGAAAGAAGTGGATGAAATTACGAAAATGCCCGATTTCAAAGGATACATTTCTGACCTCGGTGGGCCGTCGGCTAATATGTACAAGATGAAGGGCAAAGACGAATCTATCTGCGCCCGGTGCCAAAGCCCAAGTTGTATTCACCCCGTTATCTGCTCCAACCTCGACACCTCGCACAAGCCCATGACCGAGTTGTACAAGAAAGTGGATGCGAACCCGGCCATCAAAAAGGCGTTTGTCGGCTCTGGTGTGCGCTACGATTTACTGGTTGATGATTTCAACAAAAACAATCAAGACGGTAACCACGACGAATACATGGAGCAACTCGTAACGCGCCATGTATCGGGCCGGTTGAAGGTAGCTCCCGAACACACCTCTGACGACACGCTGCGGGTGATGCGAAAACCGTCGTTCAAGTATTTCAAGTTGTTCAAGAAAAAATACGATCAGATTCAGGAGAAGCACGGCCTGAACCAACCCCTGATTCCGTATTTTATCTCGTCGCACCCCGGCTGCGAAGAAGCTGACATGGCAAACCTTGCCGCCGAAACCAAAGACCTCGGTTTCCAACTTGAACAGGTTCAGGACTTTACGCCCACACCGATGACTGTTGCCGAAGTAATTTACTACTCCGGCGTTCATCCGTACACGCTGAAACCCGTGAAAACAGCCAAAACACGGGAAGAAAAGCAGACCCAGAATAACTACTTTTTCTGGTACAAGCCCGAATACAAAACCTGGATTCGGGACCGGCTGAATAAACTCAACCGCCCCGATTTACTGGAACGATTGCTGGGAAATTCCGCAAAAGAGAAAACCAGCAAGTCGGCTGATTATGACACGTACAAAGGCCGGAAAAAGCGGTAGGTGAACGCGCGACGCGCAGCCGGGCTATGCAGCCGCAAACGGGTATTGTTTGTATCTTGGCCCTGGAAAATTAACCCCGACTGTGATGCGTCCTACTGTACTGGTATTGCTTTTTGCCCTTGTTTCCCTGCTTACCGTTTCTACGGCACCCGGCTTTGCCCAGCCCGTCAAACAAAGTCAGGGCGTATATCAATACCGCGAAGAAGACCCGTTAATCAAGCCTTTTTATTCTGACCGTCAGGGCGTTATCGGTAAAAAAGGCATGGTGGCAACGGCGCATCCCGAAGCCTCGTTAGTGGGGCTGAACATTCTGAAAGCCGGGGGTAATGCCGTTGATGCCGCCGTTGCCGTGCAGTTCGCGTTGGCCGTTGTGTATCCGGTGGCGGGCAATATCGGCGGGGGCGGCTTCATGGTCTTCCGCGATAAAAAGGGACAGGCCCTCACCCTCGACTACCGCGAAAAAGGCCCCGGCAACGCCACCAAGGATATGTATTTAGACTCGGCGGGCAACATCCGGCCCGGTGGTCTGAGCCTGAACGGACACCTTGCCAGCGGGGTGCCGGGGTCGGTAGATGGCATGGTGATGGCCCATCAGCGATTGGGTAAACTGCCCTGGGCAAAAGTGCTGCAACCCGCCATTGACCTCGCCGAAGCCGGTTTTCTGCTCACCGAACGCGATGCCACCGGCCTGAACCGCACCAAAACCGACCTCCTGACATACAATCCCGGCAAGACGTATTTCCTGAAAAGTGGCCTTGCCGATGCCGCGGCCATCGCCGACACCACCCGCTGGAAACCCGGCGACCGCCTGATTCAGCGCGACTTGGCCGCCACCCTGCGCCGGATTCAGACCCAGGGCCGCGCCGGGTTTTATGCCGGTGAAACGGCCCGGCTGTTGGTGGCCGAGATGGAGCGGGGTGGGGGAATCATCACCGAAAAAGACTTGGCTGAGTATCACGCCGTTTGGCGCGAACCCGTGCGGGTGGCCTACAAAAACTACCGCATGATAACCATGCCGCCCCCGTCGAGTGGCGGGGTGGCGTTGGCCCAACTCCTGAAATTTGTAGAGCCGTATCCGCTTCGTAAATGGGGCTGGAACCGCGACAGCACCGTGCAGGTAATGATCGAGGCCGAACGGCGCGTGTATGCCGACCGCGCCAAGTTTCTCGGCGATGCCGACGTGGTGAAGGTGCCGGTTGCGGAGATGACGGGGAAAGCCTACCTCGCCGACCGCTGGAAATCCTTCGACTGGAACCACGCCACCGACAGCAAGGCCATCAACGGCGGCACCGTGCCGGGCTACGAAAGCGTAGAAACCACGCACTTTTCGGTGGTGGATAAAGATGGGAACGCCGTCGGGATTACGACCACGCTCAACGGTGGTTTCGGGAGCCGGGTGGTGGTGGGCGGTGCTGGGTTTTTCATGAACAACGAGATGGACGATTTCAGCATCAAGCCCGGCGTACCGAATATGTACGGACTGATTGGCAGCGCGGCCAACGCCATCGCCCCCGGCAAACGGATTCTGTCGAGCATGACCCCGACCATTATTGAGCAGGATGGCAAGCTGTTGATGGTGGTCGGCACGCCGGGTGGCAGTACCATTATCACGTCGGTTTTTCAGACCATTCTGAACGTCATCGAACACGGCATGACCATGCAACAGAGCGTAAACGCCCTGAAATTCCACCACCAATGGTTGCCCGACAAAACGATTTTCGAGAACGGAGCCTTCTCCGACAAAACCACAACTGCGTTGCAAAATCGCGGCTATATCCTCGAAAAACTGACCAACACCTTAGGCCGTATGGATTGCATCCGCATCCGGCCCGACGGTAGCTACGAAGGCGCATCTGACCCCAGGGCCGATAATACGGCGATGGGATACTAAGGTAGTTGTGGGCTTGTGCTGTTGTAGCGTTCTGGTAATCGGCGTAACGCTACAACAACACAACCTTACAACTCAAAGTGCCTTCACCAATGCTTCGGCCTGATTGCGGTGTACGGTGTCATCGGCTTTGATTTTGGCCGCAAGTTTCTTCACCGCGTCACTGGGGCCGTCGTCTTCGAGGTCGTCGGCCACGTCAATTGCTTTCTTATTCACGGCCTGCATCTGACTCAGGTATTTCTTGTCGAAGTCTTTCCCGGCCTTTTCGTCGCGGAGGTCTTCGATGCGCTCCTGCCCGTCTTTCGAGAGCGTGGCGGGCAGCGTCAGGTTCATGTCGCGGGCGAGTTTGGTCAGGCCGTATTCATCTTTCTCGTGTTCACTGACAGCCTTCTGCGCGTATGCTTTCACCCCGGCGTTGGTAGACTGCTGCACGGCCATTTTGCTCAGTTCGTACTCGGTCATGCCCATGCCGGCAAGGTCAACAAGGCCATCAGACATATCTTCGGCATCGTCTTTATCGCCGTTTTTTGTGTCAACCGCCTGATCATCAATGCGTTCTTCGTTGGCTTCTTTGGCCTGTTTTGTGCTGTCGGTTTTTGATGAGCAGCCGTAGCCCGACAGTAGCGCGAGGGCTAATGAGAGACTAATAAGTGTATTTTTCATGTTGTTGGTTTTGTTTGTATTGCCAGAACCAACGTTGGGGCGAAGTGTTTAGCGGGTTTAGCCACCGGCCCGACCGTTCGGGCGAACTTCTTAACTATTGCCGTTGCTGCGTGTTACACCCATTGACGTTAACCAAACTCAAGCCATGATTCGTATCGTTTCTTTTACTCTTTTGCTCATTCTGACTATTCCCGGCCTGCTCCGGGCGCAAACGGCCAACACCAAGATGGGGGCTGTTCAGAAGTTGCTCGGCACCATTTTTACCGAAGACCAGACCCGTCGGCAGGAATACGGCAAGCTCGAACAGCGATATGGCTGGGGGGCCAAAGAGTCGCAGGATGGGCGGGCGGCTATCCGGCAGATGAACACCCGGCACCTGACAACGGTGGATAGTCTGATTACGCAATACGGTTACCCCGGCAAAACCCTCGTAGGGCAACCCACCAACCAGGTCGCCTTTATGGTGATTCAGGAGAGTAACAACCGCGCCACCCACGAGAAATACTTAGCGATGATTCAGGAAGCGGCCATGAAAAACGAACTCGACCGGGCCAGTGCCGCCTTTCTCACCGATCAGGTGAAGGTGCAGAAGGGCGAAAAACAGGTGTATGCTACCCAAATCCGCATCAACAATACCGGGCAGCGTGAACTGTATCCGGTTGAAAACGAGGCCGATATCGAGAAATTGCGGAAAGAAATGGATTTGGAGCCGTTGCCGGTTTATCTGCGCCGGATGGGCGTACAGAAATAACGTTGGCAGACCCGGAAAAGTAGATTTTGTCCGTTTGGGCTTGTAAAACCGGGCCGATTCAACCGTTGGCCCGCCGAACCGAATGAAACGAAGACAATTTGTTGCCTCGTCGGTGCTTGCCACCGCCACCCTGACTACTGCATCGGTAGTGAATTTAGATGCCAAACCCGCTCCCAAAAAGGAGGTGTATGAACTCAGAACCTACGAACTGCGCTTCGGTTCTCCGCAATCAACCATCGAAAATTACCTAAAAGACGCGCTCATCCCGGCTCTTAACCGGCAGGGAATCGAAGCGATAGGTGTTTTTCGGGAAATGGGAAAATCAGACCCGGCCAAACTCTACGTCCTGATTCCGCACGGCTCGATGGACAGCTATGCCGCAACCACCAGCCGCCTGACCGACGATTCGACTTATGCCAAAGCCAGCCAGGCATACAACGAGGCTACGCCCGACAAACCGCCGTATAGCCGCTACACAACCTCGTTGCTGAGTGCCTTCGACGCGCTGCCGCAGCTAATTGTGCCTGCCAAAGACAGCCGTATTTTTGAAATGCGAACCTACGAAGGTTACTCGGAAGATGCCGTTCGGCGGAAAATCAGGATGTTTAACGTGGACGAACTGCCGATTTTTTACCGCGTGAAACTCAACCCGGTATTTTTCGGCGAAGTGATTGCCGGTGGTACTATGCCCTGCCTGACGTATATGCTGACGTTTAAAAACATGGAGGAGCGCGATGCCAACTGGAAACAGTTCATTGCCGATGCCGACTGGAAGCGTATTTCGCAGGCTCCCGAATATGCCAATACGGTCTCTAACATTATCCGGGTGTTTTTAGAACCCGCGCCCTATTCGCAGATTTAACGTTCACAAACACAACGGAGCAGCCGGATTTTTCCGGCTGCTCCGTTGTGTTTTCCGGTTGGTCAGGCTTGCATCAGCACGAGCCAGGCTTCGGTTGCGTTGCCCGCAGCCAGCAGTTGTTTAGCCCGGAAATGCAGCACATCGGGCAAATAATGACAACCGTTCCGGGCTTCGGTAATCAATTCGGTCAGCACCCCCGACTCCCGGTAAGCCACAATTTCGGCGTTGGCTGGTAAAGTCAATACGCTGGCGAGTCGGCCTAAGTCATTGCCAGTCAGAATATTACTTTGCCGAACGGCGGGCGGGAGCGCGTCGAAGCCGATGCCCATTTGCGGGCGGACTACGGCGAAGAGCGCGTCGCCATTGGCGCGGGCGTACCAGTCGGCCCCCAACCGGCCCACGAGGTCAATCCGGTGCGGGTCAATCTGCCCGGAGTCGTCAAAAATCGCATCCTGAACATGGGCCAGCAGCACCTCGCAAACCACTATTGTTCCCGCTCCCGGAGCACCACCCAGCGAGATGAGTTGCCGCACGATGCACTCGAACGATGCGGGGGATTCGGCCACGCGGGGCGGACGAACCCGCTCCGACGGGGCTTCGGTAAACCCGGCTTTGACAAACTCGCTCACGTGCCGGTCAAACTCGGCACTGGCTAAACTCGTCTGCTCGGTCATGGCATGGTTCACCACGTTTATCACCACTTCCGGCACTTCTTCTACGTTGAGCAGCGAGTGTTTTTTGTGGCCGTGCCGGTCGAGGGTGGGGGAGAAAACCAGCATCGGCGGATTAAATCCCACGATGTTGAAAAAACTGTACGGAGCCAGATTCACGTGACCATCGGCACTGATGGTACTGACAAACGCAATGGGCCGGGGCGCAACGGTGCTGTTTAGCAGCCGGTAAAACGCCCGGAAGTCAACGTCAGCGGGAGAAATCGTTTTCACAAAGACGGGGTTATTTTCGGACGGACGCGGTACTGAAGCTGAACTGTCAGGCCTCCGCTCAATTGAATGCTATTGTCGTTACCCAGCGTTAGTCCGGCTCCCGGCACGTAAGACAGCCGGTGGGCGGGTGTTGTGTTCAGGCCCAGCAACGCCACTAAGCGGGGCATAAACCGGATGCGCCAGCGATTGCCCAGCCGGGTATTAAGGGATGCGTAGCCCTCAAGTCCAAACCGGGTCTGCGACGTAGTTTCTAACTGGCCGGTGTACGGCCCAAAGGTGCTGCCGGGGAGTGTAAACTGACTACTGTTTTGCCAGTTCGACAGTAATGCCAGGTAGCCGTAGGTCGTGTGGTCAATACCGCCTTTGAGGTACGCGCCTTGCCCCGACACCCGGATATTGGCATTGGCACCGACATTGCTGAACGTGGTGTATCCGCCAACTATCTGCACAAACTGACGGGGATGGCTGCGCTGCTGCCAGAGAACACCCGGCTCAATGTTGACAAAGGACCCCCGCGGAATCGTCTCGCTGATAAACAACCAGTTGAGCGGAATCCGACCGATGTCCAAGCTGATGAATGTCGTTCGGGGCGTATTGGCTGGCCGCGAGTCCTGCCCCCGTGCGGCCATGCCGACGATCAGCAACAGGGTTAAAATCGGGATGAGTCGGGTCATAAACCAATGAACAACAAAATGCCCGTTGGTGAGCCACCTGAAAGAAATCCCGATTTGTAAATAGTCTGCGAATAGCCTGCGTTTATAACTTTGCCTGCGGTTGTATTTGCCTCTTTTCCATACGGCGCATACAGATTAACGACGTACCCACACTTCTTACTCTTGTACGAAAAATTACGTCGGTAAAACACAGTTATCGTCTCGGTACGCCCGTTCAGCCGCAGTTTGTACTGTGTGCTGTCGGCATGAAGACTGAGCGGCAGGGTCAGTGAGACATACTGGCCCGACGCTTTTACGCTGCTGTTTGAGAGCGCCTTGACCGCTCCCACCGCATAGACCGTATCAATCTGAATTGATTTTGTACTCTGAAGTGATAGCTGAAGTTCCGGCTCATCGGTGAGACCACAGTCTTCACAGGCCACAAACAGCGTTGCCAAACAAGCGAAGCACATAAATCGGTATACGTATAAGCGGTGCATCACGGTAGTTGGTTGGTTCATGAACAGGACTCTGTTTTCACGGATTTGGTTGGAAACCGACCCGGATTTCGCCCGTCACTTCGCCAAAATCAAGCCGTTCCTGCCCGTTACCCACCTCGGCCCGGAGTGTTACGCGGTCAGTATCCTGCAAAAACGTCCGGGTCGTGCCATCGGGCAGAGTAATCGGTTGGGTACCGTTGCGGGTGGTTTCGAGGAGCGAGCCGAAGGTGCCGGGTGCGGGGCCGCTGATGGTACCGGTTGCCAGCAGGTCGCCCACGCGCAGGTTGCAGCCGCCAACGGTGTGATGGGCAATCATCTGGGCAAAACTCCAGTACAGATACTCGTCGCTTGCCGTGCCGATAACGGTATCGTTCAGCAGGACTTGCAGGGTGATCGAAAAGCGGCTGTTTCGTGAATCCTGCAAATAGGGCAGGGGCGGGGGATTCTGCGCCGGGCCAGCCACCCGAAACGGGGCTAACGCGCTGAACGGCAGCACCCAGGCCGACATACTGGTGGCGAAGTTTTTGCCCAAAAACGGCCCTAAGGGTTGGTATTCCCAGCGTTGCACGTCCCGCGCCGACCAGTCATTCACCAGCACCACGCCAAAAATATGGTCTTCGGCTTCGGCCACCGAAACGGGCTGACCCAACGGGTTTTCGCGCCCGATAATCAGGCCCAGTTCGAGTTCAAAATCCAACGCCCGTGTCGGGCCGAAAGTCGGGCTGCCATCGGTCAGAAACTGCCCGTTGGGGCGATGAACGGGCGTACCCGACACCACCACCGACGAAGCCCGCCCGTGATACCCAACCGGCAGATGGCGGTAATTGGGTAATAGTGGCTCAGAATCGGGCCGGAAGATGCGCCCGGCATTTTCGGCGTGATGAATCCCGGCGTAAAAATCGGTGTAATCGCCGATGGCAACGGGCCGGTGCAGCGTGGCTTCATCGAGTGGCACAAACAGCATCTCCTGAAAAACCGGGTTGTTGAATGCGGGCAGTTGGCCGGTTTTCAGTTCGGTCAACCGGGCTTCAACGGCCTGCCACGTGGGTTTGCCGAGGGCGATAAAATCGTTCAGGGTGTCGCGCTCAAAAATGGCGCGGGGCAGGTCAATACCGTGAAAAACGTCGAGGTTGTGGGCGATAATCAGATCGAGAATCTGATTATCAACTCTATATCCCGGACGGGGCGGGTTATTGGGTGTGGAGAAAATGCCGTACATCGGTCTCAGGCAAACAAATCGGCGACGGTAAACGTAAATTCCGGCACCACCGGAGCCGCCGAAATCGTGTCTTGCCCTTTATACACGTTGCGGTCGTCGGGCGAGGTGTAAGCTTCGATTTTCTGATTCTTGGGCAGGACATACCACACCAACTGCGCCCCGGCATCGAAGTAGTCCTGAATCTTGTCCACCACATCCTGATGCGATTCTGAATCAGAGACCAACTCAATGGCGAACGAAGTACTGATTCGCTCGCCCTGCCGAATGGCCTGTTGCTGTTGAACCGTAAAGTAAGCCAGGTCAGGAATCCGTTTCCGAACCCCATCCACGTAAGAATCGGTTTCGGGTAGTAATTCGTCACCCTGTTGGAACGAACTCGTTTTGATGAAGCAACGAGTCAGGAATTTAGTGATGCAAATTTCGTCTTGTTTTATGCCTGGTTTAGGAATTAGTTGTCCCCGGATAAACTCGTACCGGCCATCATTGCCGTATTGCCGTTCCCAGTTCTCAAACTCGTCAACCGTGACGAGGTTGGTGGGCAGGGCGGTTTGGGGTGCTGCGCTTGCGATCATAGCGAACGTTGTTTTTTTGACGAAGATAAGAAGAAATAAGCTGAAACAGCCGGGATTTACGCGCTGAAATTCTGGTACAGTGAGTCCATAATTCTGACAAAATGCTGGTAATCCTCGTCGCTCAGGTCGCCCCAGCCCTTGCGCCTGATTTCGACCACAACGGGCAACATCCGGTCGTAGGTTTGCTGGCCGGAGTCGGTGAGCGAGATGGCAAACTTCCGCCGGTCGTCGGCTGCCATGTTGCGTTCGGCGAGGGTTTTCTTGACCAATATATCCAGAATCCGGGTCACGGTGGGCGCGTCTTTGGCGGTCAGGTCGGCCAGCGTATTTTGGGTGATGCCGGGGTTGCGGGCAATATGGTCGAGCAATACCCATTGGTCAACGGTGAGGTCGAAACCAGCCGCGCCGAACTGCGTTTGCAGCGCATTGCGGATGCGCTTGATGGTGGTGTCAATCTTAAAAAAATACGCACGGGAATCAGATGGGTGGGTCATTGGCAATGAACAGTTATCAGTAGGCAATTATCAATGCTTGACGGGCAAGATACTCATTCATGGCTCATTGATAGCTGTTCCATGTTTACTGCCAACGTCCGTTCGATCTCCGGCACCGATTCGTACAACTGTTCGTAGGAGTCAATCACGAAATACTGCTTCTGAAAACGATCAATCATGTAGGGCGTTTGCAGCAGCGTTTCCACGTCGTAAGGTGTGCGTTTGGGGATGTCGCTTTCCAGCGCGTAAATCGTTTCGCCCGGCGACGACAGGATGCCCCCGCCGTAAATTCTCAGCTCGTCCGTACCGCGTTCGGTCGTTTCCCGAATCAGGCCAAACTCAACCGTGTACCAATACAGCCGCGAAATCATCTCGATGGCTTCGTCGCTTTCGATGTGGGTCAGGGCGATGCGGCTCAGGGCAGCCAGAAAATCGCAAAAATGCTGGTTGGTCAGCACCGGCACGTGGCCGAAGGTGTCGTGAAACATATCCGGCTCCTGAATATAATCGAGTTGGTCGGCCCGGCGCACCCAGGTTGTGGCCGGAAACTGGTGGTCGGCCATCAACTCAAAAAACGCGCGGTTGCCAATCAGCCCCGGCACGGCCACCACCCGCCAGCCCGTTGCGGGCAGCAAACGCGGGTTCAGGTCGCGCTCAAAATCGGGAATCCGGCTGTTGGGGAAACCCGTCGCCAAAATTCCGTCCATATAGGCACGGCTCGCCCGGCCCGGCAGCAGAGCCATCTGCCGGGTAAAGAGCGTTTGCCAAACGGCTTGTTCAGCGGGGGTGTAGTGGTTGGGTTGGATCATTTTTGATGTATAATGTATAATGTATAATGTATGGTGTATAATGGCACTGCCAGAATTATACACCATACATTATACATCATACATCAATTACAGGGTTCCCCGTAAGGCCTGTTCGCGTTCGATGGCCTCGAACAACGCCTTGAAGTTGCCTTTGCCGAACGATTTGGCTCCTTTGCGCTGGATTATCTCGAAAAATAGCGTCGGGCGGGGGCAAATCGGCTTCGTGAAAATCTGGAGCAGGTAGCCTTCCTCGTCGCGGTCAACCAGCACACCGAGCGTCCGCAGCGTTTCGATGTCTTCGTCAATGGCCCCGACGCGCTCCCGCAAATCGTCGTAATAAACGGTTGGCACCTGCAAAAACTCCACGCCCCGGTCGCGCAGGGCCACAACGGTTTCTACAATGTTGTTGGTGGCAACGGCGATGTGCTGCACCCCCGGCCCGCCATAAAAATCGAGGTACTCTTCGATCTGCGATTTCTTTTTGCCTTCTGCCGGTTCGTTGATCGGGAATTTGATGCGGCCATTGCCGTTGCTCATTACCTTGCTCATCAGGGCGGTGTAGTCGGTAGAGATGTCGGTATCGTCGAAGGAAACGAGTTGGGCAAACCCCATCACCTCGCCGTAAAACTTCGTCCAGACATTCATCTCGTTCCAGCCGACATTGCCAACTAAATGATCCACGTAGCGCAGGCCCACACTGGCCGGTTGATACGCTGGATTCCAGGGCTGGTAGCCGGGCAGAAATGGGCCGTGATAGTCGTTGCGTTCCACAAAAATATGCACCGTGTCGCCGTAGGCATGAATCCCGGCCCGCACCACGTAGCCGTACTCGTCCTGCTCGTGGGTTGGTTCGAGAAACGGTTTGGCCCCGCGCCGGGTGGTCTCCAGAAACGCGCTGCGGGCATCGTCAACCCAAAGTGCCACCACCCGAATCCCGTCGCCGTGTTGGTCAAGGTGCCGCCCGATGTCGGTGTCGTTGTGCAACGGCGAGGTCAGCACAAGCCGGATTTTATCCTGCACCAGCACGTAAGATTCGCGGTCTCTGAGGCCCGTTGCCAACCCGGCGTGGGCCAGCGGCTGAAAACCGAACGCAGTCTGAAAATAATGGGCCGACTGCCGGACGTTGCCCACAAACAGTTCGAGATAATCGGTGCCGTTGAGGGGCAGAAAATCAACGCCGGGGGCGGTTTGGGTTGTTGTTGGTTGCATGGTTGTTGGTTTTACCGGGGTCAAATCCATGAATTCCAGTACGTTTCGTCATCAATCATCATGGCTTGTTCGGTCAGCATCAGGGGCCGAAACGTGTCTACCATTACGGCGTATTCGTCGGTGCTTTTTTTGCCGATGCTGCGTTCCATCGCGCCCGGTGCCGGGCCGTGCGGAATGCCGCCGGGATGCAGCGTGATGTGGCCGGGGGCAATGTTGTTGCGACTCATAAAATCACCGTCCACGTAATAAATCACCTCGTCGGAGTCAATATTCGAGTGATTGTAAGGGGCCGGAATCGCCAGGGGGTGGTAATCGTAGAGCCGGGGAACGAATGAGCAGACCACAAACGTATCCGTCTGGAACGTCTGATGCACGGTCGGTGGCTGATGCACCCGCCCCGTTATCGGCTCAAAGTCCTGAATATTAAAGGCATACGGAAAGTTATAACCGTCCCAGCCTACCACGTCAAAGGGGTGCGTGGCATACACGAGCGTGTGCAGCGATCCTTGTTTTTTGATTTTCATCACAAAATCGCCGGTTTCATCGTGGGTTTCTAAGTTCTGCGGTCGGCGGATGTCGCGCTCGCAAAACGGCGCGTGTTCGAGGAGTTGGCCGAAGTGATTCCGGTAGCGTTTGGGCGTGTAAATTGGCGAATGTGATTCCACAATCAGCAGCCGGGCTTGTTCGGCATCAGTGATGCTCGCATCGGTGGTATCGGCATCGGTCGGCTGGTCAAACGCAATCTGGTAAATCATCCCGCGTGGAATCACGAGGTAATCGCCGTAGCCGAACGGAATGGAGCCAAGCAGGGTGCGGAGTGTGCCGTTGCCCCGGTGCACAAACAGCAGTTCATCGGCATCGGCATTTTTGTAGAAATAATCGCTCAGCGATTTTTGGGGAGCCGCCAAGCTGATAATCAGGTCGTTATTTGCCAGAACCGGCACGCGGCTATCCAAATAATCGGTTTGGGGTGCTACCTGAAAACCTAACAGTTTACGGGCCAGCATATTCTTCGGCACGGCCAGCCGGGGAGCCACGTCCACGCTTTCCAGCACGGCTTTTACCTGCGTCGGGCGGTGAACGTGATACAGCAGCGACGATACCCCATCGAAGCCGACCGTGCCGAAAAGCTGCTCGTAATACAGCGAACCGTTGCCGGGCGAGGCATCGCCGTCGGGCCGGTGAAACTGCGTATGCCGCTTGTGTGGAGTCTGGCCGAGGGTGTGATAAAACATACTTGTCTTAACAATTATTGTTTTGCGTACAATAATAACGACAAGCAGGAAAAATTGTTTGTTTCCGCGAAAAAATTTAATAATGGGGTGAATATTTCTGAGTTAGGATACTTACTGTGTCATCGCAAACCGGAGCAGATACCCGCTGCTGTCTCTGCCCTCGCTGGTGATAAACAGCGTACCGTCGGGGGCGAAACAGATGCCTTCGGGTTGCCGGAAAACGGTTTTATCCAACGCCACTACTGACAGCATTTTGCCGTTTCGGTTGGTAACAATCAGGCTATGCCCCGCCGAAGCCAGCACGTAGTATTCGCCCGTTTTGGGGTGAACGGCAATGCCCGACGGTTTCAATTCGTCGGCCTCCCCGTCGTCCCCGTCGCGGCCTGTGAACATCCGTAAAAGTGCCTGACTCAGCACGGGGCCGCGCCAGAGAACCTCGTTTTTAAGGTCGTAGAAATAGATTATTTTGTCGGTGCTGCCGTTGGCCGCGTCTTTGGTTGCCAGTAGCAGGGCGTTCAGTTTGGGGTCATAGCCTAAGCCTTCGATGTCTGGTTTGTGGCTACCCGTTTTGCCGGGGAGATTAATCCTGATGTGCCGGGTGGGGTTGCCGGTGCCGAGGGTTTTAATGCCATCGGTGGGCGTAAAATGATACAGTTCGCCATCGCTGCGGAGGGCGTAGAGTTCGCCGTTGACGAATTCAACGCCTTCATAATCGCCTTTTCTACCGAAAACGTGTTCGTCAACTACCCGTTTTTTGGCGAGGTCGTAGATAAACACCACCCCTAATTCATCCTGAATCATTGCCAGCCGACCGGGTTTGTAATAACTCAATCCCGACACTTCGCGCAGATCGGGTGACAGGTCAAACCGTTCGTCGGGTTTGGTCAGATTGTACGGAATCGGCTCATTAACAAGGGTCAGGGTTTCGTTATTCGCTTTTTTTGCCGGTTCGCAGGCGGTTAGCAAAACGAGAAGGGCCGTGCCGATGAGTAGCGGGTGGGCGTTGATGAAGGGCATAGCCTTGTGGATTGATTCGGTGTTATGAGCAAGCAAGTTTAGTGAAAAAACGCACCGTTTAAAAAATTACCTTTGCCCCGATTCACCACGTGCTGATTTACCACTTTTTCTCGATGCAACCCACTCTTTTGATTTTAGCCGCCGGTATAGGCAGCCGCTACGGCGGCATCAAACAACTCGATCAGTTCGGGCCGTCTGGCGAAACCATCATTGATTACTCACTCTTTGATGCCATCCGGGCCGGGTTCGGCAAGGTCGTTTTCATCATTCGCGAGGAACTCCGCGCCGATTTCGAGACCGTATTCCGCCCCAAACTTGCCAACCGAATCGGGTATGAATACGCCATTCAGTCGCTGGATGCCTACGTACCGGCTGACCTCGGCCCCGTTACGCGCACCAAACCCTGGGGAACCGGCCACGCCATGCTCTGCGCCCTCAAACAGACCCAAACGCCCTTTGCCGTGATCAACGCCGATGATTTTTACGGTCTCGAAGCGTTCCAGATCATCGCCGATTTTCTCACCACCGACACCCACGACGCGCAGCACGCACTGGTGGGGTATCAGGTCAAAAATACGTTGTCTGACTTCGGTTCCGTCTCGCGGGGCGTGTGCGTACCCGACGAAACGGACAACCTGATCTCCGTAACGGAGCGGACGAAGATTTTCCGGCAGGAGTCGGGCCGTATCGTGTTTGAGGAAGGGGATACCGTTACCGAACTCGCCGACGACACGCCCGTCTCGATGAATTTCTGGGGGTTCAAACCGGCGGTGTTTCCATTGGTACAGCATCAGTTCGAGACCTACGCCCGCGCCCATTTCGACGCACCCAAAGCCGAATTTTACATCCCAACGGTCATGACAAACCTGATTCAGGCCAATCAGGGCCGGTGCCGGGTGTTCACCAATCGGTCAGAATGGTTTGGCGTGACGTATCCGGCAGACAAGCCAACGGTGCAGGCATCGCTGAAAAGGCTGCACGATGCGGGCGCGTATCCGGTCAGGCTGTGGGCGTGAGTGTACAATGAATAACGCCTTCGGGTTGCCTGCGTATTTTTTTTCCTGCGGTCTATAATCCTCATCTGAACCAGACTCAAAGCAAGCCCCTTCACTCTTTACGCCTTTACCTACGTTGGGATGATGCTTGTGGTGCGCCCCATATTCAGGACCACCTGCTGATACCGGCTTGGCTACCCGCCAGGAATTGCAGGATTTGAACCCCATCACGGCGGCTCTGAACCAGAATCAGAACTGGAATTATACCCTTAATTATGCCTGGCAGCACCTGACGGTCAACGTGGATGTGAACCTCGGCTATTCGTACACCCTGACCGGAGCCGCCGACCTGAGCAGTGAGCTTGCCGGGCCATCGGTAGAAATCGGCAAACTGCTTTTGACCGATAATAAGCTCAACCTGTTGTCGGTCAGCTACCTCAACAGCCATGGGATCCTGACCGACGTTAATCTGGATGGAACCATTGTGAACACAGCCCTGACGCTGAATTATCAGCTTACGCCGGTGCATCGGTTCTCGGTGAACTGGACAAACGCCCTGAACCAAACCGGGCGGGCATACCATCAGCAACAGGGCCGTGTTGAGCATTCATTGACCTTTTAATCAATGAATTAGCGGTTCGAGTGCCTACTTAAACTCGCGGTGATAGGCGGCCCGGTAGAGTTCTTCCTGCGGCAGACTTTTAAAGTAATCGTAGGTAATTTTCAAACCTTCGGCGCGGTCAACTTTCGGTTCCCAGCCCAGGATTTCGCGGGCTTTGGTGATGTCGGGTTTGCGCTGTTTGGGGTCGTCTTTGGGCAGGTCTTTAAACACCAATTTCTGGGTGGTGCCGGTCAGTTTGATAATTTCCTCGCCAAATTCTTTGATCGTGATTTCCGTCGGATTTCCTACATTCACCGGGTAGGCGTAATCACTCAATAAGAGCCGGTAGATACCCTCCACCAGATCATCCACGTAGCAAAACGAGCGGGTTTGGCTGCCATCGCCAAACACCGTCAGGTCTTCGCCCCGCAATGCCTGTCCGATGAACGCGGGCAGCACGCGCCCGTCGTTGAGCCGCATCCGGGGGCCGTAGGTATTAAAAATCCGAATAATCCGGGTTTCTAAATTATGGTACGTGTGATACGCCATTGTCATCGCTTCCTGAAAACGCTTGGCTTCGTCATACACGCCACGCGGTCCAACGGGGTTCACGTTGCCCCAATATTCTTCGGGTTGCGGGTGAACGGTGGGGTCGCCATAGACCTCAGACGTGCTGGCAATCAGCACTCTGGCGTTTTTCACCCGCGCCAGACCGAGGCAGTTGTGAATACCGAGCGACCCTACTTTCAGCGTCTGAATCGGAATTTTGAGGTAGTCAATAGGGCTGGCCGGCGAGGCAAAGTGCAGGATATAATCCAACTGGCCCGGCACGTGAATAAACTTCGATACGTCGTGATGGTAAAACTCGAAGTTGGGTAGTTTAAAGAGGTGTTCGATGTTGCGGATGTCGCCCGTGATGAGGTTATCCATCGCAATCACGTAATAGCCTTCTTTGATGAAGCGGTCGCAGAGGTGCGAGCCGAGAAAGCCGGCCCCGCCGGTGATGAGAATTCGTTTCATAGTTTTTTTAACGCAGAGATGCAGAGGAAGGCGCAGAGTTCGCGGAGAAATCTCTGTGGTCTCTGCGTAAATCTCTGCGTCTCTGCGTTTAATTATTCGGCCTTAACTGTCTCTCTTCCAATTGAATAATAGGTGTAACCCTGTTCGCGCATCGTCTCCAACTCATACACATTACGTCCGTCGAAGATGACCTTGTTTTTGAGCAGCAGGTTCATCTTGTCGAAGTCGGGGGTGCGGAACAACGGCCATTCGGTCATAATCAGCAGCGCGTCGGCATCATCAAGAGCTGCGTATGAGGTGTGGGCGTAGGTGATCTGGTTGCCCAGAACCTCGCGCACATTGTCCATCGCTTCGGGGTCGTAGGCGGTCACGTTCGCGCCTTCGGCCAGCAACGCCCGGATGTTATCGAGTGCCGGAGCTTCCCGAATATCGTCGGTGTAGGGTTTAAAGGCTAAGCCCCAAACGGCAATGGTTTTGCCCGATAAATCGCCGTTGAAGTAGGCTTTAATCATCGGTAGCAGCCTGGTTTTTTGCCGTTCATTCACCGCCATCACCGAGTGCAATACCTGAAAATCATACTGAAAATCTTTGGCGGTTTTGGCGAGTGCCTGCACGTCTTTCGGGAAACAACTGCCGCCGTAGCCGATGCCCGCAAACAAAAACCGCTTGCCAATCCGGCTATCCGTGCCGATGCCCCGCCGGATTGCATCCACGTCGGCCCCGGCCAATTCGCAGAGGTTGGCAATCTCGTTCATGAACGTAATCTTGGTTGCCAGAAACGCATTGGCGGCATATTTGGTCATCTCTGCCGAGCGTTCGTCCATGTAAATAATGGGGTTGCCTTGCCGCACGAGGGGTGCGTAGAGCTTGTTCATCAGCGACTTAGCCTTTTCTGACTTCGTGCCGATCACCACGCGGTCGGGCTTCATGAAGTCTTCAACGGCTACGCCTTCGCGCAGGAATTCGGGGTTCGACACTACGTCGAAATCAACTTTAGCATTTTTGGCGATGCCCGCGTGAACCTTTTCGGCGGTGCCGACGGGAACGGTACTTTTGTCAATGATGACTGTGTAATGGTCGAGAATCGGGCCGAGGTCGTCGGCTACTTTCAGGATGTATTTCAGGTCGGCAGAGCCATCTTCGCCGGGGGGCGTGGGCAGGGCCAGAAAAATCACGTCGGCTCCTTTGATGCCTTCGGCGAGGTTGGTGGTGAATTTGAGCCGCCCTTCTTCCACGTTGCGGTAAAACAACACGTCGAGACCCGGCTCGAAAATGGGGATAATACCGTTGTTGAGTTTTTCGACTTTGCGAACATCAATGTCCACGCACGTGACCTGGTTGCCCGTTTCGGCAAAGCACGTTCCCGTAACTAAGCCAACGTAACCCGTTCCTACGACTGCTAATTTCATGTTGGTTGTATTTCGTGAAGAGTACTCAAAGCGGGTTGGACTATTTTCTGAACAGCCGCATCACCACGTGGCAAAAGTAGCAGTTTTCCGGGAAACCGGGGCGGTTGTCTGCTATTCCACGCCGTAATCCTATTTCCGTGCCACCTGCCGCCCGCGTCGGCGGGGTATAAACAAGGCTTCGAGGGCTTCGATACGGGCGTTGGCTTGTTGCATCTGCGTCTCATTCTGTCGGATGTGGGCTTCGTTATCGGCCAATCTTACTTTCAGTGCTTCATTCTCGCGCACCAACGCCTGCACCCCGGCGAAGGTGACACCCGCAAAATCGTGGCTGTAAATGAGCGTGTCGCAGCCGATTTGCCCCAGCCCGTCGTGGCCGAAAGCTGCGTAGAAATCCTGCGCCATTGGCCCGTAGTGCCGAATCTCTGGTTGCCCTTTGTAGTTCCAGCTTGATAGTTTCATGGCGTTGATTTTACGCAGCACTTCCGCATGGTTCATCGGCAGCAGGCGTTCTTTCCGGGTCGAATCGGAGATAACACTCCAGGAGTTTTGCCCCGCGGCAATCTGAACCCCCGTCCGGGTAGTATTGCCAGAGGTCATCAGGTAGTAGCCAGCACGAAAGCGTGCTACGAACAAGTTAGGAATGTCATTAATGGTCGTTCCCTGACCCGTCGGGTCAGCATCGCCAATGGCAAACGCACCGGGTGCAGTACTGGGAATCGAAACCTTATACCCCATCGCCGTTGAATAGTCACCGCTCGCGGTATTAAAACCGCCCATTGCTGTTGATATCGCACCACTGGCAGTATTCAAACCGCCCATTGCCGTTGAATAGGCACCACTGGCGGCATTACGTGAACCCATTGCCGTTGAATAATCGCCACTGGCAGTATTAGTTTCCCCCATTGCCGTTGACGCGTAGCCACTGGTCGTACTTCGATACCCTACTGCCGTTGACGCGTATCCACTGGCGATAGTGTTCTGCCCCGTTGCTGTTGAATAGTCGCCGGTGGCACTATTGAAATACCCCAATGCTACCGAACTATACCCACTGGCGGTATTGGCAAGGCCGAGGGCCGTCGAATAATTCCCGGCCCGTTGGTCGGCACCCGTTAGCAAGTATCCACTCAACAGCGACCCTCTCCGGGCATCGAACCGGAAGGCATTAAACTGAAAGGGGTCGCCGGGCGTAGGCAGCGCACCCGGCACCACCGTTACGGCCCGCCACCGTAGCCGGAAACCGCGCCCAACGGTGGTGTTGCCATTTGCCTGAAACCGTACCGTAAAGCTGGAACCGGCTACCAAAAAAGTCTCGGGCAAGGTTGCGCCTGAAAACGTCAGCGCGGCTCCGTTAATATCGGTAATGGTCAGCAAATCAGCACCGGCTTCGGTATCGAAATCCTCAAACACGATTTCGAAGCCCGAAACACCAGCGTTGCTAACCTGTTGTGAGCAGGTTAAACTGGCGGGGTAGTTACTGTCTCCGCCGGGGTCTTTCAGAATGCCGGCCTGGGCAGTCAAGGTAGGCGGAGAACCCGCACAGCTCAGCGTGTTGATGCTGGCGTTGGGGTCGGCGGTGGTGAGCGTATATTTCTGCTGGATGAGCAGCCCGTTACGGGTATAAACCTCAAAATCTTGCCGGGGCGTAACGCCAGCGGGGGAGTTAAACCCAATCTGGGCGTGGGCGGCTGGCAACAGGGCCAGCAGCAGCAGGGGAAGCGATAGACCGTATTTCATTTAGGAACGGGTAAAGGGTTGTTAATCAGTAAAGTTATCGGTAAACAGAGGGAGAACATGACCGTTCAATAAAGGCCGCCGTCGCGGTGGTCAAGGTGCCAAACACACCGTACACGTTCGGCCCGTTTTTTGCCTGTTCTTAATCCGATAACAAGGCCATGCCGTAAGTCGTTATGTAAGTAGCGATACGTCATCAACACATAACATACGCCTAAACCAACAGACATCATGGTAGCTGAATATATTGATAATCAGGAACTCATCACGCAGTCCGTCCGTGATTTTGCCGACGTAACCATCCGGCCCCACGTTCGGGAATGGGACGAAGCCCAGCATTTTCCGCTCGAACTGTTCCGGCAATTGGGCGACCTCGGCCTGATGGGAATGCTCGTGCCGGAGCAATACGGCGGGGCCGGTCTCGGCTACCGTGAATACATGACCGCCATCGTCGAACTATCGCGGGTGTGCGGAGCCGTTGGCCTGTCGATGGCCGCGCATAACTCGCTCTGCACCAACCATATTCTGATGTTTGGCAATGAAAGTCAAAAGAAACAGTGGTTGCCCCGCCTTGCCTCCGGCGAATGGATTGGTGCCTGGGGCCTGACCGAACCCAACACGGGTTCTGACGCGGGCAATATGCGGACAACTGCCGTGCAAACCGCCAACGGTGACTGGCTGCTGAACGGCGCGAAAAACTTTATCACCCACGGGCGCACCGGCCACGTGGCCGTTGTGATTGCCCGCACCGGCGAGCCAAACACGCCCCACAACGCTACGGCTTTTGTGGTGGAGCGCGGCACGGCGGGCTTTGCCGGGGGCCGAAAAGAAGATAAACTCGGTATGCGGGCCTCCGAAACCGCCGAGATGCTGTTTGACGACTGCCGTATCCCGGATGCCAACCGGCTTGGTGCGGTGGGTAACGGCTTTGTGCAATCGCTGAAAATTTTGGACGGTGGCCGCATCTCCATTGCCTCGCTGAGTTTGGGCATTGCGCTCGGTGCATACGATGCGGCCCTTGCCTACGCCAAAGAACGCCACCAATTCGGCCAGCCGATTGCTCATTTTCAGGCCATTGGCTTCAAACTCGCCGACCTTGCCACCGACATCGAAGCGGCCCGGCTGCTGACCGAACAGGCCGCCGATTTGAAAGACGCGGGTAAACCCGTTACCAAAGAATCGGCGATGGCGAAGCTATTTGCGTCGGAAGTAGCGGTGAAAACAGCGACCGAAGCCATCCAGATTTTTGGCGGCTACGGCTACACCAAAGATTATCCGGTGGAGAAGTTTTACCGCGATGCCAAACTCTGCACCATTGGCGAAGGCACGAGCGAGATTCAGAAATTGGTGATTTCGCGCCAGATTTTGCGGTAGAATTCGTAATCTTGATGCAACACGGCAAACCCTACCCGCGTCTTTTGTAGTATGAAAAAATCACTCACGTTCCTCACCCTGCTGCTCACGGCAGGGTTTTCGTTGTTCGGGCAAACCGAAACGCCACCGGCCACTGCTTCGGGCAAAATCAGCTACGAGGTCATGCGTCGGATAGATTTGTCGCAAATCAGGATGGTTATTAACGGGCAGGACGTGCGGCCCGGCTCGGCAGAGGCCCCGGCAGACCTGCCCGAAGTTATCACCACCGCCCAACACCTGCTGTATAGCGGCACATCGGCCAAGGAGCAACGCGACCAGCAAAACACGATGATGCAGTTTCGGCGGGGTGGGCCGGGGGGAGACAACCCGCCCGGCGACCGGCCAACCCGCGCCCCCGGCGACCAAACACAGCGAATGTCTCCCCCGTTTCGGAGCGAGGTGTTTCTGAACCTAACAACGGGGCAGCGCGTGGAGGTGCTGAACGTCCGCAAGGATTCGGTAACGCAGGAAACCTACCGCACCGACCGCGCCCTGCCCGCCCGCCCCGCCGACTGGCAGGAGACGGGCAAGACCAAAAAGATTGCGGGCTATCTCTGTAAAAAAGCAACGGCCTCCTATCAATCTCGCGGGTTGCGGGCGGGCGGGCCGGGCGGCAACCCGCCCCCACCCGCCCCCGGCCCGGCAGAACCCTACACCATCTGGTACACCACCGAACTGCCCTTTACCTACTCACCCGTTGCCGCCCTGACTCCCGACAGGGGCGTGGTGCTGCAAATCGAATCGGACAGCGAATCATTCAAGGCAACAGCCGCCACCACTGAAGCCGTTGCTGCTGAGACGGTTACGCCCCCAGCAACGGCCAAAACGCTCACCAACGACGAGTTTCAGGAGCAATCGCAGAAGGCGCGGGCCAATTTCCGCCAGCGCATGATGAACCAAATGCCGATGCCGCGTTAAAGAACTAACTACTAACCGACTTCTTGCCATGAAAACGCTGTCTGCTCTTGCCATTTTTCCCCTTTGCTTGCTGATTGCTCCGGCAGTTTTCGCGCAGAAGCCCGCGCCGATGCCCGCCTGGGCCAGCCGGTACGAAACCGTGCGTCCGACCGAGAATGTGTTTATCGTGGGTAAAGGCGGCAAAATGGGCGTGGTCTCGGCTAATGGTTCATCCCTGACGAAACTGGCTTACGACACGATTTATAATTTCAGCGAAGGCATGGCTGTTGTGGGGCGCGGCCACCGAGAAGTGAATCAGTTTGGCAAAGTGCTGGCCGATTTCAAATACGGCTACCTCAACAAAGCCGGGCGGCTGGTGGTGCCGATGAAGTATCAATTCGTAGAGAGTTTCAGCGAAGGATGGGGCGTTATTGAGTTAGCGGCAGGCTGGGATTGGAATTTCTGGTATCGGTATTTCGATAAAAATGGAAAATGTGTCCTCGCACCCAGAGTAGGGTACGGCGACCAATTTCATGGAAACATAGCTTATGTCCAGGTGCTAAAACAAGGTATGTGGATGCCACCATACAACGACGGGCGTGACAACCACGGCCATACCCAGATGTATAATGTTGATGGGGATAACATCTACGGCAACTACATTGACCGCAAGGGCCGGTTGCTGATTCCCTGGAAATACGACACCATTGCGCCCTATTTCCCCGGCTACCTGCGGCCCGTGCGGAAGAACGGCAAATGGGGCTTTCTGGATTCAGTAGCCAACGTTGCCATCGCCCTTCAATACGATGATATTGATGCCGACAGCGCGTTTTTCTGGCAAACGCTGCGTCGGGTGGGCATTGACGGGCGGTACGGGTTTATGAATCCCCGCACGGGCAGTCTTGCCGTTCCGCTGGCCTACCAGGATTCTAAACCCTCGCAGTCGGGATTAGTGTGGGTCAAACAGGCTGGTCGGTGGGGGTGCCTGAACAGCGCGGGCCAGGTAATCATTCCGTTTCGGTACACCGATGCCCGCCCATTCGAGCAGGGCCGGGCAGTGGTGCAGGTAGCCGACAAGCAGGGCCTTATCAACACATCGGGCCGGGTTTTGGCCCGTATCGAATACGACACGATTCTGGCTTTTCAGGAGAATCGGGCTATTGTCCGGCGTGGTGCGTTGTTCGGCTTCTTAGACGAAACGGGCAGCGAAATCATCCCGGCTGAATATGACCGGGTAAGCGCGTTCAGCAACGGGCGGGCCTTTGCCACGCGCCGGGGGTTATTTATCACCCTGAACCCGGCAGGCGAGTGGGTGACGGTGAAACTCCAGCCAATGACGCTGAAAATTCTGATTGGTGCGTTGGTGTGTCTGTTTGTGGCGGGGTTGGTGTGGTGGCGGTATCGGGCGCGGGCGGTTGACGCTACTTATCAATTACAAACCTAACGTAACGACTTACTCCAGACCTTTTTCATGCGCCCTGCTCAACTCATCCTTTTCGCTGTTCTCTTTCTTGCCACCGTTTCTGTTGCCCAGGCCCAGATTCGGGGAGCGGTGCTGGACTCGCTCACGCGCAAACCGCTCATGGAAGCGTCGGTGTCGTTGCTGTCGGCGCGGGATTCGTCGCTCATCACGTTCAGCATTACCGATGGCGATGGGCGGTTTAGTCTCTCGCGGGTGCCGTCGGGCAGTTACCGGCTGCTCATCACGTTTGTCGGCTACCGAAACGGCAGCAAAACCATCGTCACCACCGGGGCCGATGCCGATGCCGGAACGGTCTGGATGCTGCCGGCTACGAAAACACTCAACGAGGTGGTTATCACGGCAGAGCGTGCGCCGGTGGCCGTTCGGGGCGACACAACGGAGTTTAATGCCGGATCGTTCAAGACGCGGCCCAACGCGCAGGTCGAGGAGTTGCTCAAAAAACTGCCCGGCGTAGAAGTTGACCGCGACGGAAACATCAAGGCCCAGGGCCAAACCGTGAAAAAGGTGCTGGTGGACGGCAAACCGTTTTTTGGCGATGACCCCAAGATGGCAACCCGAAACCTCCCCGCCGACATCGTGGATAAGATTCAGTTGTTCAGTCAGCAGTCGGAGCAGTCGCAGTTTTCGGGCGTGGACGATGGCGAGCGGAATCAAACCATCAACATCAGTACCCGGCCCGACAAACGCAAAGGCACCTTCGGCCAGCAGGCTGCCGGTATCGGCCCGGCGCAGAACGGCAACCCCGAACGCTATCAGGCGCGGGTCAGCCTCAATCGGTTCAGTGGAGTCCGCCAACTATCGTTCATCGGGCAGGCCAACAACATCAACCAGCAAAACTTCACCGCGCAGGATATGAGCCTCGGCAATGGGCAAAACGGGCAGGGGCGCGGGGGCGGGTTTAGCAACAACAGCGGGGGCGGCAACCAAAACGCCGTTATCCGGTCGGTACTCGGCGGGCTGAATTTTCGCGACACCTGGAACAAAACCGACGTGGCCGCCAGCTATTTCCTGAACGACACCCGAACGCTCACCAACCAGCAAAGCCGCCGACAAACCCGCCTGACCGATAGTTCATTCGTGACTAATCAGGGCAGTAATTCGGACAACCGGAACCAGAACCATCGGTTCAATCTCCGGCTCGAATCACGGTTGGACACGTTCACCACCCTGCGCGTGATTCCGAATTTTACGGTGTCGCGGTCGGCCTACAACAGCCAGACCAACAGCCAGACCTTCGGCACCCGCAACCAGCCGCTCAACACCAGTCTGGCAAATTATGCCTCGACCGGAAACGGGTTATCAGGCGGGACGAACGTGTTGCTGCTGCGGAAATTCCGGCAACGGGGCCGGACGCTCTCGTTCAATTATTCGCTGAACCTCAATAACCAGACTACCAACGGCATCAACCAGTCGCAGAACAGTTTTGCCGGGAGCGAGACCACCAACCCGGCCCGGATTATCAACCAGCGCAACGATCAGATTTCGCGCAGCATGACCAACGGCCTGACCGTCAGCTACACCCAGCCGCTGAACCTGCGCCAGACGCTGGAATTTCACTATGGGCTGTCGGCCAACCAAAACACCTCCGACCGGGCCGTGAGTGATTTTTCGGAAGCAACCGGCAGTTATGACCGCCCGAACCGCCAGTTGACGAATCGCTTTGAGAACACATTTTTGACCAACCGAATCGGCAGCACCTGGCAAACTCGGCGGCTCAAATACAGCTACGCCGTTGGGTTCGATGTGCAGCAATCGGGCTTGGAAACCCGCAACCAAACCCGCGATACGAGTTTCACGCGGCAATACACCAATTTCCTGCCGAACGCGCTCTTTACCTACAATTTCGCCAAAAGCCGAACGCTCCGGTTTACTTACCGCACCCGCATCAACGCGCCCTCGGTGAGCCAGTTGCAACCCGTTACGGACAACAGCAACCCGCTGAATATCAGGCTTGGCAACCCCAATCTGCGCCCCGAATTTGGGCATACGGCAACGCTGGCCTACAATAATTTTCAGGCTACCACCTCGCGGAGTTTGTTTGCGACGCTGACGGGCAGCTTGACGCAGCATAAAATCGTGAACGCCACAACCATCAACCGCGTGGGGGCGCAAACAACCCAGCCGATTAATGTGGAAGGCAACAAGAGTGTGAGTGGCTTTGTGGCACTCGGTCGGCCCGTGCTGTTCAGGTCATTC
Organism: Cytophagales bacterium; assembly: GCA_038230415.1. Classification (GTDB taxonomy): domain Bacteria; phylum Bacteroidota; class Bacteroidia; order Cytophagales; family Spirosomataceae; genus JBBRNH01. Next base: position 25,923 of record JBBRNH010000032.1, read on the forward strand.
AAGGCGAATCTGAACCTGAGAACCAACGCGGGTTACGACCGGGGGCAGAGTTTTTTGAACGGCACGGCTAATAAATCCGATTCGTGGCAACTGAGCCAGTCGGCAAGCCTGAATTCTAATTTCAACGACAAATTCGAGTTCAGCATTGGCGGGGCCATCAGCTACCAGACGGCGGTGTATTCGCTGCAACCGACGCAGAACACCGAGTTTTTGAATCCGTCGGTGACGGCAGATGTGTATTGGCAGTTGCCGTTTCGGTTGGAGTTGCAGTCAGACGTGGCCTACCAAAGTTATGCGGGCAAATCGGCGGGGCTGAACCAGTCGTTTGCGCTGTGGAACGCGGCTATTTCGCGGCAGGTGTTCAAAAATCGGCAGGGCGAAATCAAACTATCGGTTTATGACTTGTTGAACCAGAACCGGAGTGTGGTCAGAAACGTGACCGATACCTACGTGGAGGAAGTGCAGAGCCGGGTGCTAAACCGCTACTTTATGCTCAGTTTTGTCTATAACCTCCGCAACTTCACCGGCAACGCGCCCCAAATGCGGATGCCGGGCATGGGAGGTGAAGAACGCAGAAACGGCGGGCAACGCCAGAATGGCGGTGGCGGTCAAGGGGGCGGGCGGCAGCGATTTTAACGACAGATTATGAAATTACTTGATTCAACTTACAAATACTATATCGCCTTTTCGGTACATACTTGCTGGTAATAATCGTCCCAATGGTCGTCTTCGGGGCTTAACCACGATTCGGCCAGACTGCTTTCGCTTGCCAGCGTTATTTTGTCTGAGACCGCCGTTGACGGTTGGATTTGTAGCTGTACCGATTGTACATCGCTCCGGCGTTCAAGTTCTTCTCTGAGAACGCTGGCCGTTTTGTCGTTGCTGATTTGAATAATAAGCGTGGTCATGGTTGTAAACGGTTCTAAGCAATGATACAAAAAAGTCTGATGACTACCAACAACGAGGACAGGCAACGCCAAAACGGAGGTGGCGCGGGGCGCGGGCGGCAGGGGTTGTGAATTTTCGTTATCTTTACTCGAAACCAATTTAATCCCTGTTGGCTATGGAAACCGCCGTTGACCTCCGAAAAATAACCGTAGCGGAGTTCCGCCAGATGGAGTTCGATGATAACGACCCGTTTTTGTACGAACTCATTAATGGAGAACTTGTGAAAAAGACATGGTGCGGCAATCCGACCCCTACGCCCCGCCATCAGCGCATTTCGCGCCGGATTGAATTTGCCATTGATGTTTTTATCAACAAACATCAATTAGGCGAAATATTTAATGCCCCGATTGACGTGTTTTTAGATGGTGAAAACGGTCTGCAACCCGATTTGCTGTTTATTCCAACGGCTGATGCCCAACTCGTTACCAACGATGGCATTATGGGCCCACCCACGTTAGTTGTTGAAATTATTTCGCCCACCTCTGTTTATCGTGACCGGATCGAGAAGCGGGCGATTTATGAACGGCATGGCGTTCAGGAATACTGGTTGGTTGACCCGCAGGAGGAATTGATTGAAATTCTGGCCTTGCAAAATCATCGCTATGAACTCCTGAGTGGTGCCTCTCCAGACGAGGGCCGCTTGGTTTCCACTGTGTTTTCGGGCTTAGAGATAGACGTGGCAGCCGTGTTTTTAACGCAACAGCCGGGCGTGGTTTAAATTGTCGGCAGGGGTTGTGATTAATCGTCGTTGCCCGATTTAAACGTGCGGATCGCTTCGGGGTCATAATCAATCAAAAACCATTCGTGATACAACGTTGCCACATAAAACGGTTCCGGCGCAAACAGATCACAGATTGCCACGAAGCCCGCGTCTGACCAATGATCGCCGTAGGTGGTGTCTTTCAGGTATAGCACCAATTTCTGGCGGTCTTCGCCGAAAAAATAATGCAGCACCGTCAGGTTTTCGTGCCGTTTCCGGCCAATCGGCAACAGCACCCACTGCCCGCCGATTACCAGAAATTCGGGCGTTTCGGCAACCTCGTCATAATCAGGCCACATCTGGAGCGCAATGTTATCGGCGGCTGGTGCCGGACTAACGAGCCAATCCCAGGTTTCGGGGCCTTCATGTTTCTCGATAATGCGGTCGTAACGGGTGTTTTTGAGCGTTTCCAGTACCGAACCGGCTAAATCGTTAAGGGTCATGGTTGGGTTGTTTTGTTCCTGTCAACGATAAGCAAATCAAAAATACGGTGATCGGTGCCATTCGCCCCCGCGTGTTTCGAGCCGCCGGAAACCGTTATCTTTGTCGGCCTTGACCCGTTTGTTATCTATGAATTTCGCTCCGTTTTTTCGGCAACTTCGCCCGCACCTGCCCTTCGTGCTGGGCTTTTTTGTACTCGCTTCGCTCTATTTTATTCCGGCCTGGCAGGGTAAAGAACTACCGTTTCAGGACGTTCGGCAGAGTTACGCAGCCACGCAGGAACTCCGCGATTTCCGGGATAAAACCGGCGCGTTTCCGCTCTGGACCGACGCGCTTTTTGGCGGGATGCCCGCCTATCTCATTGCCTTTGACATGACCTACACGTTTGTCAACAAGGCGTTGAATGGTATCCTAAACCTGATTCCGGTGCCGGTGTATCTGCTGTTTCTGGGGATGCTCGTGGCGTATATCTGGCTCGTGGTGCTGGGCCTGAATCGGTGGTTAGCCGCGCTGGGGGGCGTTGGCTACGCGCTGGGTAGTTACGCCATGATCTACCTGGAAGCCGGCCACGTCTCGCAGATTCTGGCCCTGATTTATGGCCCCGGCATTCTGGCCGGTATCGCCCTCACGCTGCGGGGTCGGTATGTGGTCGGCGGGGCGGTTACGGCGTTGTTTATCTGCCTGGAATTTGGGGCTAACCACCTGCAAATCACCTACTACGTGTTTCTGCTGGCCGGTCTGTACGTCCTCATCGAAGCCGTTTGGCTGGCGCGGGCCGGGCAGATAAAACAGGTGGCGTTGGCCCTGGCGGTGTTAGTTGGAGCCGGGGCGTTGGGGGCCGCTACGTTTGGCAAACGGCTGTTGGTGGTCAATCAATATTCAAAAGAAACCATCCGGGGCCGCGCCGAACTCACCGCCAAAACCACCGCTCAGGCAGACGCGAACGCGGCCACAGCGTCGGCTCCGGCAACAGCCGCAACGCCCGCAGCCAAACCCAAAGACGGACTCGATGCCAGCTATGCCTTTGAATACAGCTACCAACTGCCCGAAACCTTCACGCTCCTGATTCCGAATATCTACGGGGGCGCATCGGGCGGTGGTCTCGACGAAAAATCGGCCACATACACCGCCATGACCAACAAAGGCGTTGACCCGGCCACGGCCAAGCAGTTTGCCGAACTCGGTGCGCCCGTTTACTGGGGCGATCTGCCGATTGCGGGCGGCCCGGCCTACGCCGGTGCTATTCTGCTGTTTCTGTTTGTGCTGGGCATGATGATCTCCCAAAACCGAATCAAGTGGTTTTTCCTGGCGGCAACGGTGCTGTTGGTGATGGTGGCTTGGGGCAAGAACTTCCTGATTCTAAACGGCTTGCTGTTCGATTATTTCCCTTATTTCAACAAATTTCGGGCCGTTACGCAGACCTTGTTGCTGGCGCAGTTGTTTATCGGGGCCGGGGCCGCGCTGGGGGTTCAGGCCGTGCTTGATCGCAACATGACCCTCGCCAACCTGCGCCAACCGTTGTTTATCGCGCTGGGCGCAACGGCGGGAGTCGCCCTGATTTTTGCGCTCTTAGGCGGCACATTTTTTACGTTTCGTACCGAAAAAGACCTGCCGATGCTGGCCCAGTATTTTGGCGAGCAGGGTGCCGGTGAAATGCTGACCGCCCTCGTCAAAGACCGGCAGAGCCTGATGCAGTCCGATGCGTTTCGGTCGGTGATTTTCATTTTGCTGGCTGCCGGAGCTTTGTGGCTGTTTGTGGCGGGCCGCATCAAAGCCGCCCTGTTTTACTCGCTCTTGCTCCTCCTGACCACTACCGATCTCTTTATGGTGGACAAACGGTTTCTGACCAACAGTGATTTTCAGTCGAAAGCCGCGCTCAATGCCGCCTACGAAGCCACGCCTACCGATCAGCAGATTTTGCAGGATAAAACGCTGAGTTACCGGGTTTGGGAGCAGTCCGGCGATTTTATGAGCAGCAACCGGGCTTCGGCCTTTCATAAATCCGTCGGCGGGTATCACGCGGCCAAACTGCGCCGGTATCAGGAACTCATCACCTACGCCCTGCCCAAAAACACGCTCGGCGTGCTGAATATGCTCAACGTGCGCTATGTGATTCAGAGCCAGCCCGACAGTGCCACCGGACAGAGCCAGACGTTTGCCCAGCAGAATCCCGAAGCCCTCGGCAATGCCTGGTTTGTGGCCCAGGTGCAGACCGTGGCCGATGCCGATGCCGAGATGGCAGCTCTCGCTACGCCCGCCTTCGACCCGCGCCGAACCGCCATTGTTGATACCCGGTTTGCCCCCGCACTCACCGGCCTGCCCACCGTGTTGGATACCACCGGACGCATCATACTCACCAACTATATTCCCGACAACCTGACCTACGAAAGCAACGCCCCCGGTGAGCGATTGGCGGTGTTTTCGGAGATTTTTTACCGGGGACAGGACGACTGGAAAACCCTGATTGACGGCAAACCCGTGACCCATTTCCGGGCCGATTATGTGCTGCGGGCCTTGCGGATTCCGGCGGGCAAACACACCATCCAGTTCAAGTTTGAGCCGCCGTTGGTTAGCCTCGGCAATACCATTGATCTGATTGCCAACCTATTGCTGATTGCGGTGCTTGGCTTTGCGGTGTTTACAGGTGTGAAAAATGCGCCTGTCAATCCGGTTCCGGTTGCCGAAACGCCCGCGCCCATCGTGCCGGAAACACCCGGTAATCCGCTGCCGAAAACACCGGCAATGACTCCTGAAAAAAACCAGAAGCGGTTGCCTAAACGTACCAAGTAGGCTTGCCAACCATGAAAACGCGCTGTCTGTTCCGGGTCTTTTGCATTGGCTGGCTCTGGCTGACCGGGCAAATCGTGCAAGGGCAGTGCGGGGCCAACGTCAGTAATTTATCAGGATCGCTGCGGGTGCGGCCCTCGGTGGGTTGCCCCCCCCACACCATTCACGTAGGCAATACGCAGACCATTGCTACCAACGTTCGCTACGTGTTTGTGTACGATGGCCGGGATGAATCGAAAGTCACCCGCGACACCGTGTTTACCTACACCCGGCCCGGCCTGTACTACGTTTTGCAGCTCTCCGATGCCGATGGCAAACCAACCCGCGCCTGTGCCATTGTTACGGTGCAGGATACCATTCAGCCGCAGTTCAGCCACGTAACGTGCGGCACCAAAACAACCATCTCCGTAAGGGCCCCGCCCCCTGCCGACTATGATGCCTACCGCGTTGACTGGGGTGATGGCACCTCGGAGACCGTTACACCCGAACAGGCCAAAACGCTGGCTCACACGTATAGCGACGCAGCGGCTCACCGCATCAGCGTGTCGGGGCAGTATTTTCCGACCAATTGCGGAGGCACTACGGTCAAAACCACCGCGCCCGGCACCGCGTCTAACCCGCCGGTAATTGGTGCGCTTATTCAGCGGGGCGGGCAGTTGCCGGTGCCAATCAGCAACCCGGCAGGGTTGACGTACTACGCCGAACGGCGCGTTGACGGGGAGCCGTACAGCCGCGCCACGGGTGAGTTTAATTTTGGCACCACGCTGCAAACCGTTCTCGACTCAACAAAAATCCTGTGCTACCGCATCGTATTGACCGACCCCTGCTTAGCCGGGCAAATTCAGCCCGAAGTCTGTTACTACCCGCCTGTTCCCACCATCCCGCCCTCGGCAACGGTCACGGTTCCGCCAGCAACAACCGTAACCGCTTCGTTGTCAGAGATAAGCTGGTTTTTTCCGACTGCGTTCACGCCCAACAACGATGGCCTGAACGATACCTTTGGCCCGGTAGGGATGCTACCCGTTGTGTCGTTCCGGCTAATTATTTTTGACCGATGGGGCATTGCCCTCTTCGATACCACCGATCCGGCTATGGGCTGGGACGGGCAGATAACCAACGGCCAACCGGCACCACCCGGCCCGTATCCGTACCGCGCCGACTGGCAAGAAAACGCGGGCAGCCAACGAATCTGGCGCGGGTCGGTGCTGCTGTTGCGGTGATCGTATAATTTTACAGGACGCAAGCGGCCCATACATACCCCATTTTTTCACTGCGGAGCACAACTTCGCGCTACGACCATGAAAACCAAAGACGACATCGTGCAAAACTGGTTGCCGCGCTACACCGGCACTCCCGTTGACCAATTCGGCGAATATATTTTGCTGACCAATTTTGTCAATTACGTTGAGTTGTTTGCCACTGAATTTGCCGTAGAAATTTTCGGCATCGGGCGGGCCATGCAAACCGCTACGGCCAACAACATCACCATCATCAACTTTGGCATGGGTAGCCCGATGGCCGCAACCGTGATGGATTTGCTGGCCGCCATTGAACCCAAAGCCGTGCTGTTTCTGGGCAAGTGCGGGGGCCTGAAAAAAACCCAACTCGGCGATCTGATTCTGCCCATTGCCGCCATCCGGGGCGAAGGTACGAGCAACGATTATATGCCGCCCGAAATCCCGGCTCTGCCTTCGTTCCGGTTGCAGCGGGTGGTATCGTCAACCATCAAACGGCACGAGTTAGACTACTGGACCGGCACGGTTTACACCACCAACCGGCGCATCTGGGAACATGACGAAAAATTCAAAGACTACCTCCGCGACATCCGGGCGATGGCGATTGACATGGAAACGGCCACGATTTTCATCGTCGGTTTTGCCAATTCCATTCCGCACGGGGCGTTGCTGCTCGTTTCCGACAATCCGATGGTGCCGGAGGGCGTGAAAACCGAAGACAGCGACCGCACCGTGACCACCAACTTCGTGCAGCGGCACCTGACAATCGGTATTGACGCGCTCCAGGAGTTGGCCGCGTCCGGCGATTCGGTCAAGCATATGCGCTTTGAGTGACAATAGTACCTAAACCTAAATCTGTATGAATCTTGAATTCAGCACCCTCGACTATGGCATCATTGCGGGCTATTTCGTGATTGTGTTTGCCATCGGCTTCTATTTTGCCCGGCAGGAGCGCAGCAGTACCGAGTATTTTCTGGCCGGGCGGCACGTGGGCTGGTTTGCCGTTGGCGCGTCGCTGTTTGCCTCCAACATCTCCACTGAACACTTCATCGGGCTGTCTGGCTCCGGGTTTACGTCGGGCCTGGCGGTGGGCAATTTCGAGTGGTCGGCCAGTATTTGTCTGCTGATCTTAGGCTGGGTGTTCGTGCCGTTTTACCTCAAATCGGGGGTGTTTACGATGCCCGAATTTCTCGAACGTCGCTACTCATCGGCCAGCCGGTGGTATCTGAGTTCGGTCTCCATCATCGCGTATATTCTCACCAAAATCTCGGTTCACCTCTTCGCCGTTGGCATCCTGTTGAAACAGGTAATGGGCTGGGATTTATACACATCGTCGATTATCCTCGTCGTCGTGACCGGCATTTACACCATTGCCGGGGGCATGAGCGCGGTGATTTATACCGAACTGATCCAGACATTTATACTGCTCATCGGAGCCATTGCCCTCACCTGGATTGGCCTCGACAAAGTGGGCGGCTGGGACGAGTTGGTCAGCACCGTACCCGCCGGCCACCTCGAAATGTTCAAGCCCATGACCGACCCCGATTTTCCGTGGACGGGTGTCATCATCGCGCCCTACATTGTTGGTATCTGGTACTGGTGTACCGATCAGAGCATTGTGCAGCGCGTGCTGGCGGCTAAAAATATTGACCACGCCAAGTCAGGAACGATTATGGCGGCTTTCCTGAAAATTCTGCCCGTGTTTATCCTCGTGCTGCCCGGCCTGATTGCGTATTCGCTGCAACAGAAAGGTTTGCTCGTGAATCCCAACGCACCGGGCCAGCCCCTCAGCCCGAACGACGTGTATCCGGTGTTGGTGAAAACGCTGCTGCCGTCGGGGTTCCGGGGGTTGGTGGTGGCGAGTCTGCTGGCCGCGCTGATGGCTTCTCTGGCAGCCTGTTTCAACTCGGCCAGCACATTGATGACCCTCGATGTGTACCAGAAATTCCGCCCGGCAGCGTCAGAAAGGCAGTTAGTGCGGTTTGGGCAACTGTCAACGGTGGTGCTGGTGGCGGTGAGTTTGCTGTGGGTGCCGTTGGTGAGCGTGTTGTCTGACCAGTTGTACGTGTATCTGCAAAGCGTTCAGGGCTACATCAGCCCGCCCATTGCCTGCGTCTTTCTGGTGGGCTTGCTGTGGCCCCGCGCCAACGCCACCGGCGCAAAAGTGGTGTTGTGGACGGGCTTCGCGCTGGGGTTGCTGCGGTTTATCTTCGAAATCATTCACAAGACCAACCCGTTTACCAACCCGTTCCTGAAAACCATGATCGAGATGAATTTCATGCACTTCGCCATCATTCTCTTCGTGGTGTCGGTGCTGTTGCTGATTGTGGTCAGCCTTGCCAGCGAACGCCCCGCCCAGGCCAAACTCGACGGGCTGACGTTTAAGTTTGCCAAAAACGTGAACATGGACGAGGCTTATAAGATCGAAAACCCCGCCCGCCGACAGCAGAACCTGGTGGCCTCGGTGATTTTGTGCGTGATGTTACTGGTGCTATGGATCGTGTTTTTCTGAGGAATTGATTTTTCGATGCTGCATAATTGGTGGTGATGCCGTATTCCCGGAGACAGACCAGAATAGATAAAATGCTGAAGGTGAAGGACTTGGGCCGTATTTTCTACATTAATAGGTTATCAATCAGCCGCACTTTGCCCAAATGTGCCGCGATACAGATAGCGGTTTGGCCGGGTGCCTGCACCGTCGGCACGGGCCGCAGGGTGTCAGCATTGGCAACTTCCACGTATTCGAGCCGGAATCCGGGCCGTGTAGAAAAGAACTCCGCTACCGAGGCTTTGGCCTGAGCCACGGTTTGGCCCCCGGCCAGCATGTTTCGGGCCAGCGTCAGGCTCTCAAAAATGGCCGGGGCCAGGGCGCGTTCGTCGGCAGTGAGGTTGCGGTTGCGCGACGACATCGCTAACCCGTCGGTTTCGCGCACCGTTGGGAAGCGTACCAACTCAATGGGAAAACTTAAATCCCGGATCAGCCGCCTGATAACGGCCACCTGTTGCAGGTCTTTCTGACCGAAATAGGCCCGGTCGGGCTGGGTGAGGTTAAAGAGTTTTGCCACCACAATGCCCACGCCGTTAAAATGGCCGGGCCGAAATGCGCCTTCCATCACCGTTTCGAGTTCGCCGAAGTTGAGCCGCATCATCGGCGGTTCGGCGTAGAGTTCATCGGCAGCCGGGGCAAAGAGCGCGTCGCAGCCAGCCGCTTCGAGCAGGGCGGCATCGGCATCGAGGGTGCGCGGGTAGCGGGCAAGGTCGTCGGGGTTATTAAACTGAATGGGATTCACAAACACGGTGGCAATCACCACATCGCAGGCTTGCCGGGCGGCCTCAACGAGAGCGATATGGCCGGTGTGCAGTGCGCCCATGGTTGGCACAAGGCCAACGGTAGTGCCTATACGTGACTGGCGAAAGGCGTGCAGGGCGTGAACAGTGGTCAGGAGGTGCATTTAGTTTACAGTTTGCGTAGAGACGCATATTTGCGTCTTCTTTTTAATCAGAAAGGAAATGCAAATATGCGTCCCCACGCGATTTTATTGTGCAAAATGGTTTTAAATGTGGTGTTTTTTTACTTAATTTTGCAAGTTCTTTCCGGCACAACGCCACTAACTCTTTTCCTGTTGTTTATGAGCAAACTTCGTATCCTCTACGTTGCCAGTGAGATTAACCCCTTCCTAAAAACCTCCGACGTTGCCGATTTTGTCCGTAAACTCCCCCAGGTCATGCAGGAACGGGGTATGGAAATCAGGATTCTGGTGCCGCGTTTTGGGCTGATCAACGAGCGTAAAAACCGTCTGCACGAAGTGGTCCGGCTGTCGGGCATCAACATCTCCGTCGGCGACGAAGAAAAACCCCTCATCATCAAGGTCGCATCCATCCCGACGGCTAAACTCCAGGTCTATTTTATTGACAACGAAGATTACTTCCAGCGCAAGTACGTTTTCCACGACAAAGAAGACCGCTTTTATGACGATAATGACGAACGCGCCATCTTTTTCTGCAAGGGCGCACTCGAAACCGTTAAAAAACTCGGCTGGGCTCCCGACATCGTGCATTGCAACGACTGGATGACGGCCCTGATTCCGCTCTACCTCAAAACGACCTACAAAAACGACCCGGTTTTCAAAGATGCCAAGTCGGTTTTTACCATTCATAACAACGCCTTCGACCATCGGTTTGACCCCAGCATCATCGAAAAAGCCCGCATGATGGACATTGACGACGAGATGCTGGCGCATCTCAAATCGGCTGATTATCAGGGATTCATGCGAATCGGTATTGCCTACGCCGATGCCGTTGTCCAGGCCGACGAAGAAGTCAGCGAAAGCCTGAACGCGGTGCTGGCCGAACTCCCCGAACACAAAATTGGGCGGATGGAGTCTGAAGACGTATCGCTCGGTTATTACAACCTCTATACGCAACTGGCGGGGTAAGAGCCGGAATGTTTTGGTTTGTTCGGCATCGCCCCCAGGCCGTGCCATTCCAGCCGGTTGGGGCATACCCACAGCCTGGTGGCGGTGGGAAACAAGCTACTCCAACTTGTTTCCCACCGCCACCAGGCTGTGTCATCTCATCCCGCAACACCCGTTATTTCACTAATACCAGCTTGCCGGTCTGCACCGTTTTCTCGCCCATTAGCCGCACCACATACAGCCCGGCAGCCTGCCCTGATACGTCAAGCAGTTCCTCCTGCGGCTGACCCGTGCCAACCACCGCCCGGCTTTGCACAGACACACCCGACAGCGTGACCACCGACAGCGTAGCCCGTTCGCCAGTGCCTAACCCGAACCGCACCACCACCCGGCCACTGCCCGGATTGGGACTGATAACCAAGCCCCCTGATGGTTCCGAGTCCTGAACGGAGACCCCTATACGACTACCCCCGCAGACGACCGTGAACACCCGGCTGACTTCGCTGTTGCTGGTTTGTCTGGCCTTGAACGTAAACGCGGTGCCGCTGCCCGTCCGCTGATGAACCGGCACGTTCAGGACGTTGCCCGTTCCCCAGTCCCGCAGCCCATTGGCCTGGTACTCAACGGGGTTGCCGTTACTGTTGGCGACACTCAGGGTTACGTCGCCATTGGCGCAGTTGACCGAGGGCGTATTGAGAGCAAAACCGGGTGGGGTGGTTGGGGGCGTTGGGGGCGGGGTGCCGCCATTCACGCAAATCTTATCGAGGGTAAAGCGAAAGCCACCCTGTACCCGAATCGTGTTGGCCCCCGCGTTGAGCGAGACGGTCACGGCGTTGCTGGCCTGAAAGGTATTCCATGACCCGTTGGGGTCAATGCCTTTGACCTCCACCGCGCCCCCGTTGATGCGGTAGTCAATGTGGCCACCCGACTCGCCCGATGCGTAGTAGAACGTCAGGGGATAACTGCCCGCCGAGGTCACGTTTACGGCAAAGTCAACGTAACGACTGGGGCTGTCTAAACCACCCACGTACTGCCCGCCCGACGCATTGCCGCCCGACGATAGCTCTGTACCGGCAGAGCGCGGGTAACTTTCGGCTTCGTAGCAATTGCCCGTTGGCGGGGTTGGGCCACAGCCGCTGATGGTGATGCCGACGGTGCCGGTTTTGGTGGTGCAACCCGACTTGGTAGCCGACACAGTGTAGGTATAGCCGCCGTTGCTGCCGGGTGCGCTGATGCTGCCGGGGTTAGCTCCGGTAGCGACGTTGGTGCCGTTGAGCGTCCAGGCAAAACCGGCACTGCCGCAGTCATTGCCGTTGGCCGTACCCGCGCAACCTGCGTAGAGTGTAATGCTGCCACTGCAACCCGGATTGGCGTTGCTGACGGTTGGGCTGACGGTAAACTCACAGCCAGTGGTTGGCGTGGTGGTGCCGCCCGTGTTGACACAAAGTTTATCGAGCGTAAACTGCCCGCCGTCTCCCTGAACCCGGATGGTGTTGTTACCCGCGTTGAGGGTGATGGTGGTTGTGGTCTCGCGGAAGTTTGTCCAGCCTCCGGTGCCGGCTGGCGTAACCGTTGAGACCGTGTTACCGTTGATTTTCAGGCCGATACGGGGTGTTTCTCCCGACGCGTAGAACAGGCTGAGCGTATAGTTTCCCGCCGATGGAACGCCGTTGATGGTATAGTCCATGTATTCACCGGGTCCGCCGAAGCCCCCCACATACTGCCCGCCCGACGCGCTTCCGTTACTCTCCGGGGTACGGTTGCCGGAGCCGCCTTCGGCTTCGTAGCAGACAACGCCGGTGGTGGTAGTTGGCGGGGTTGCTGTGTCGTTAACGACTGAAAATGGGAAGTCAACGGCTTGCGTAGGAATAAAATGACCCTGGGCATTTCGGACGAATGCTCTGCGAGTTCCAGTGCAATTTGCGGGAAGAGTCTGATCGTAGCATATAGGTGAGTTTAAGTCAGCAATGCTCCCATTATCATAGACCCAGATATATGAAGAACCTGTGGGTGCTGACACATTGGCACCGTTTATAACAACACTTTGCCCCGGAGTACTCATGGTACGGACAGTAATTGGCGTGGGTGTTGTCCCGTCGAATATCCCACTGATTGCCCCATACCAGGCGTCGGCTGCCTCCATTAATCCCGGAACGGTAAAGTGAACGGGTTCTGCATTTCCCACTACGGCCCGCCTTGAGCCGACTGGCACAAGCGCATCCATATCCGGGCCGCGAAATATGTATTTGAGGTCATTGTTGGCAGGATCGGCATTGATGGCGGTAATAACGGCTTCCTGCCCGGCAGACACCGTGCTGTTGGTATTTCCTTCGTTGAGCGATGCTTTGGCAACAACCCAGGGTATCTGAACTGATGTGTTCATGTCAGTTCTGGACTGTCGGATCACGGTTAGCAGTTTATTCTTGTAATCGTCAGAACTGCTAACTTTTCGTTTTTCTATCACACCGCCTGAGTTTAAATCAGGCCAATTTCCTGTCAAGGCCCAGGTATCACTTTCGCCCTGCTGCCAGAGAATGGCCCTCAGGCCATACATGGAGCCATAAAACTGGAGTGCATTACGCAACACCCCGTATGGACCACCTTCACTAAAGCGCGGGTTTGTAGAGACCGGAAAGCCAAGCGGTGTTGCGGCCGGGTTTATAGCGGTGGTTGCCCAGTTGGTAATGGTGGTGCCACCCCAGGCCGCGTTGAAAAAAGCAATCGGAATTTCGTTGTTGAACTTAGTCGCCAATTTTTCGCCCAACGCAGCCCAACACCAAAGTGAATTACCCATTGGCGCAATCTGAGCCTGATTGTTGGCAACCGAAGCCATTGTACCAATATACATCAGTTTGTTGCCCCCTTTATAGGCCGTTGGGTCTTTGGTCAGGGTGGCTGTCAGCGAACTCAAATCCGTGAACCGGGTTGGTTGAACCCGAACACCATCCATCGAGGGCAGGGGCTGGGTAGCTACTTTGAGTTCATTGTCATAGTCAGGCACGTAATTCTCTAAGCCCTGCGCGTTCGACTGGCCCGAAATCATAAACACCTCGCCAACACCCACTTTGATTGACACCGTTTTGGTGCCAACCCGTGTGAGATTCTCTCCCGTGTTGGGTGTGGCCTTAACCGTCAGACGATACCACCCCTGCGCTAAATCTGTAATGCCGCCAAAAGCCCCTCCACCATTGTTTCCCAACTGAAACGAGAGTGCATTGGCTTGCGTAACGACTCCGGTGCTGACGCTGAGTTTATCAAACTTAGCCGTCAGGGTGTATTCGCCGTCTTTGAAAAGCTGCGAATTGAACGTCCCCAGAATAGACATCGGAGCCGTGTTGTCGGAGCCTCGCTGGAATACAGCTCCATCGTAAGGCCAGGTGACCCTAAGTTGTTGAGCATGGCTGATCAACGTGCATAGCACGGCCAGGCATGAAAAAAGTAGTCTTTTCATGAGTACAAACTGTTTGAAAAAGTTGAAATAGAAGAAAAACGAGACGCTAATCAGGGGCAACTATACTCGTAATAAGTAATATTTATCGCCCCGCCATCGGGGGTAAAGGGCCAGTTTTGATTGAGTTTGATTCCGTGTCTGACTACTCTGGTCGCAAGTCCCTTCTCGTTGAATGTATAATAGTAATTTAGTTGATACACATTTCCGTTCGGATAAAGAGTACTCCCTATCATACTCGTTGTATTGCGGGCAACGAGATTCTTGCTCGATTTTCCGAGGAAGGGGTATAGATTAGGTAAGTTTGGTCTCGACAAAAAGTATAGAGTGGTATCAGAACCAGTACCGAATTCACTACCAACGTAGGATGCATATTTAACAATATTGCTCTGTTCTACAAATACCTGAGCTGCCAGTTTGCCATTGTTGAGATACCGAACCGGGAATCCCTCCGCATCATATTCGATGAGATGATAATCAGGAGGCCCCGTTGACAAGCCCCGGCCATTGAGCGGTATAGTATCAAGGTGATTCTTATTACCTTGAATTGACAAATCAGGAAAAAAGGAGCGAAATATCCGTTGGCTGGTATATTCATACTTTCTAACTGCCTTACTACCACCAGCACTGATGTAGTCAGTTTGCACCAACCGACCCAATTGGTCATAGCTGTACAACACTTCGTATTCTTTACTGACCGTATATGACGCGCCATCGGCGGTTACCGTTTCGGGATCAACTACGGGAAACGTGCCGTTATTTACTGCTTTAAAAATTAGTTTGGTAAACCTGCAATTGGCGGGGGGCTGTACAACAAAATCATAATTAGGCAAGGGTATTGCCGTCGAGCTTATCACCGTAGTCGCAACGGGCGGGGTCGTTGTTGAGGTCGGCGGGCCAACCACCACTGGCGGTCTCACCTCTTCCACCTCCTTCTTGCAGCCAACACCTACGCCCAACAGCGTCAGGAACAGCAGACTGTATAGCATCGTCGTTTTCATAATCTCGTTGCGTTTTGTTGAGACAAAGGTCAAGGGGTTTTCATCAAGAAAAAACACCTACAAGTGTGAATTTTAGTCCTAAAACTTGACACTTGTAGGTGTTTTTTGTCGTCAGGCCGGGGGCGGTTGTAGCAGCCATGCCTGATGCCGCTCGGCAAAGCGCACCAAACAGTTGGTTCCGCTCAGGCCCAGCTTGCGGTTGATAACCGTTCGTTGGCTGTGAATCGTGTCTTTACTCAGGTTTTGCCGGTCGGCAATGTCGGCGGTGGTGCAGCCCCCGGCAATCAGGCGCACTACCGTTTGCTCGTGAGGTTTCAGCGTGGCCCATCCGGGCGGGGTGGGGTTGTCGGGCAGGGGCAGGGCTGAGAGCGTCGTTTGCAGCCACGTTCGGTACGCGGCTAACCCCTCCGGTGTAACCATTTGGAGGGAGGGGGTAATTTGTGTGTTATAGATGTTATTCATTGGGTGTTGTGGTTATTGAAGTTGGGCAGCAAGGTAACAAAACAAATAGACCAAAATCTATTTTTGATGTGAATAAATTGTTAATTCCGGCACATACAAAAATGTGCATAGCAGCACGATACCCAGATATGGTTTCTGGCGATTTGACACCAATTAACGAAATGAAGACCATCAACGATCCTGAAAAAATGGCGGCTTCGTCCGTCCGATTGCCACGCGGGCATTGAGCAGGGCTACAGGCGTTCCCTGCTGTTTTTACGAGCAAGCCCCGTTAGTATAGGTCTAAGTACTTATCCCCCTCCTCACGGGCGGTGCGCCGATGCGCGAGGGGTCGGGGAGAGTTGCCCGCTGGCGTGAGACGACAGAGACTCATTAACCGGGTAGGCAGGTGTAGGCAGGTAGAGAAGTCAGAAATGGCAATATTTGCCCGGCCCGGTATAGTGCTTAAATCAGTAGAATAAATACACTATTCGTTTTTCAGGAAGTTACGCATCAGGCCAGAAACAGCCCGGTTCACCGCTACCTGAACCCATCCCGGCAGCAGCTATCAATCAACCGTTTACAACCGTCATGAATACGATAATCAACGCAACGAAGATCGCCATTGCCCTGCTCGCCCTCATTCTGATTGGCACATCGTGGGTCAATATGGGTGGCGTAACGCCCGCTCCAACGAAGGTTGGCAACCCCAAAACCGACAAGCTGAAACTCCTGCCCGGCTACACCGCCGAACATATCTACAGCCCCTCCGACAACAATAAAGGCTCGTGGGTGGCAATGGCGTTTGACGACAAGGGCCGCATGATTACCTCCGACCAATACGGGTTTCTGTACCGCCTGACACTGCCACCCGTTGGCTCCGGCGCACAACAGCCGCAAATCGAAAAACTCAAGGTTGGCGTGTTGGCTCCCGGCGACACCACCGTTGGCATGGGCTACGCGCAGGGGCTGCTCTATGCCTTCAACAGCCTGTATGTGATGGTGAATAACCGCGAGAACAAAAACTTCGGCAAAGGCAGCGGCCTCTATCGGTTGCAGGACACTGACGGCGATGACCAGTACGACAAGGTGACGCTCCTGAAAGCCCTCAAAGGCGAAGGCGAACACGGCCCGCACAGCATTGTGCTCTCGCCCGATAAAAAATCGCTGTATGTGATGTGCGGGAATTTTACTGACTTACCCAAATTCGATGCCTACCGACTGCCCGCCGTCTGGCAGGAAGACAACCTGTTTCCGGCCATCAAAGACCCGCGCGGCCACGCCACCGACCGCATGGCCCCCGGCGGCTGGATTGCCAAGCTCGACCCCGACGGCCAGCAGTGGGAACTCGTCGGCGCGGGCTTCCGCAACACCTTTGACTTTGCCTTCAACGACGCGGGCGACCTCTTCGGATACGATTCAGACATGGAGTGGGATTTCGGGATGCCCTGGTACAAACCCACCCGCATCTGCCACATCACCAGCGGGGCCGAGTTTGGCTGGCGCACCGCAGCCAGCAACTGGTCGCCCACGTTTGCCGACTGCCTGCCCGCCGTGCTGAACTTGGGGCAAGGCTCGCCAACGGGCGTATTTGCCGGGCGTGGGGCGCGGTTTCCCGAAAAATACCAGAAAGCACTGTACGCCTTCGACTGGAGTTTCGGCATTATTTACGCCGTTCACCTGCAACCCGATGGCGCGTCGTACCGGGCCAGTGCCGAGGAGTTTATCTCCGGCTCGCCCCTGCCCCTGACCGACGGATTGGTTGGCCCCGATGGGTCACTGTACTTTCTGACGGGTGGCCGCCGGTTAGAGTCTGACCTGTACCGAATCACCTACACCGGCACCGAATCAATAGCAGCCACCACCCAAACCCCCGCACCCACTGCCGAACACCAGCTTCGGACCCGCTTAGAGCAGTATCATGGCGAGCCGATGGCCGGGGCCGTTGACGCGGCATGGCCGTATCTGAATCACCCGGATCGGTTTGTGCGGTATGCCGCCCGGATTGCCGTTGAACATCAGCCCGTTAGCCAGTGGCAGGATAAAGCGTTGGCCGAGAAAGACCCGATGCGGCTGACCCAGGCCATGATTGCGCTGGCCCATCACGGCGACAAAACACAGCGCGGGGCAATGCTTACAGCCCTAACCACCATCAAATTAGACCCGCTCACCGAGGAGCAGCAGTTGGGCGTTTTGCGGGCTATCGAACTGGTGTTTACGCGGATGGGCATCCCCGAAGCCGCCGAAAAAACCGGCGTAATTGCGTACCTGAATCCGCGCTACCCGGCTCGGTCGGCGGTGCTGAACCGGGCATACAGCAAGTTGCTCATCACGCTCGAAGCACCGGGCGTGGTCAGTAAAACGCTGACCCTGTTGGCAACCAAAAACGAAGATGGCACCGGCCCGGTGGGGGGCGAAACCGTAACGGCATCGAGTGATTTGATTCTCCGCAACCCGCAGTATGGGCTTGATATTGCCAAGATGCTGGAAAAACTGCCGCCCGCCCAGCAGACTTACTACGCCACCATGCTCAGCAGCGCACAGACGGGCTGGACTCCCGAACTCCGCAAGCAGTACTTCTCGTGGTTTGCCAACGCCTTCACCTATCAGGGGGGCCGCAGCTACATCGGTTTTATTGACAAAGCCCGCAAGTTAGCCCTGGCTCACGTGCCGAAAGAGCAGTTTGAGCAGTACAACAAACTGTCGGGAGCCGAGTTGCTGACTACTTCCGGCAACGATATTGCCAGTGATTACGCCCCCAAAGGGCCGGGCCGGAACTGGAAAATGGAGAACGCCGTAGCCGTACTCGATAGTGTTGGCGGAACCCGAAGTTTCGATACGGGCAAAAAAATATACTCGGCCATTTTGTGCAGCCGCTGCCACGCCATGGGCGGTCAGGGTGCCGATATTGGCCCCGACCTGACGCAGCTTGGCACCCGGTTCTCGAACCGCGATATGCTCGAATCAATGATTATGCCCGACAAAACCATTTCTGACCAGTACGCATCCACGATTTTCTCGCTTAAAAACGGGCAATCGGTACTGGGGCGGTTGGTGAACGAAGACAAGACGAGTTATGCCATCTCACAGAATCCGTTCGCGCCGGAAGACCTCCGAAAAATCGCCAAGAAAGATGTCGTCTCCAAAAAATACTCGACCGTCTCGATCATGCTGCCGGGCCTGATTAACGGCCTGAATCCCGACGAACTCCGCGACCTGATTGCGTACATGAAATCGGGCGGAAAAGCAGAGCATGGGGTGTATAAAACAATGGATGGCGCACCGAAAGGGAAGTAAATCACCTTTGTTATTTCGACAGTAGTTTGTCATTCCGACGATAGCGGGGCGGCCCGTGCCGAGGAATCTACTTGGACTGGCAACGTAGATTCCTCTTATCGTCGGAATGACAAACCACTGTCGGAATGAAGAAAGGCTTTTTTATGAGGAGAAACATAATGAACCCAAAAAATACCTCAATCATAACCAGTTTACTACTGCTGATTTTTCTGATCAACAGCACAACCAGCGACTGTTTAGCGCAACGGAAGAAAGCCGCCAGTAAAGCCGGATTTGTCAAGATATTCGATGGCAAAACGCTCAACGGCTGGGACGGCGACCCGACATACTGGCGCGTTGAAAACGGCAATTTAGTCGGTGAAATCACGCCGGCTACCCTGCTCAAAACCAACTCGTTTATCATCTGGCGGGGCGCGGCCCCCGGCAATTTTGAGTTCACGGGCGAGTTTACTATCACCGCAGATGGCAACTCCGGCATCAATTACCGCAGTGATCAACTGCCCGACGTGCCGTTTGCCCTGCGCGGCTATCAGGCCGACATTGACGGAAAAAACCGCTATACCGGGCAGAACTACGAAGAACGGAAACGAACCACATTAGCCTATCGCGGGCAAAAAACCAACATCCCACCTTACACCGGCCCCGCAACCCCGGAAGGTGTGCGGGCCAGCGTAAAAAACAATGCCTGGGCTGGCCTGACCGTTACCGGCTCGCTGGGCAGTGCTGATTCGCTCAAAACGCGCATCAAAACCGAAGACTGGAATACGGTTCACCTCGTGGTGAAAGGCAACCGGCTTCAGCATTATATCAACGGCGTGCTGATGAGCGACGTGACCGACGAAGACACCGTGAACGGCAAAACAAGCGGGTTACTGGGGGTTCAGGTTCATGTGGGGCCACCCATGAAAGTGCAGTACAGAAACCTGATGCTCAAACAGTTATAATCATTACCCCCAACCGACCCATCGGACTGCCCCTAAACAGGGGGCTTTTTAAAGCCTTCGGCTTTTGACCCCGGAGGTTAAGCCCCCTGTTTAGGGGCAGTCCGATGGGTCGGTTGGGCGGGGCGGCCCGTGCCGGTAAAGACCACAAACCATGTCACCCTGGACAGACAAACTCTCGAACCCGGCCCAACTTGGGGGCATCGAAACATCGGTACTCGACGACGGGGCCGGGCGCGGCACCCGCATTGCCTGGATCAACACCGGAACCGGCCTGCGCTACAAAGTGGTGCTTGACCGGGCGATGGACATTGCCGATGCGTTTTATAATCAGCATAGTTTAGCCTGGCTCAGTCACGCCGGGGTTATGCCCTCGCAACCCTGGGCCAACCGGGGTTTGGGCTGGCTCCGAAGCTGGCCGGGCGGCTTATTCACCACCTGCGGGCTGACCCACGTGGGCGGGCCGGAGCAGGACGAATTTGGCGAACGCGGACTACACGGGCTAATCAGCAACATCCCGGCCCAGATCGAGTCCATTATCCAGCCCGACCCTGTAGCCGGCAAACTCGACATGAGCATTACGGGTCGGATGCGCGAAACAACCGTCTTCGGCCCCCGTCTCGAACTGAAACGAACCATTTCGGGAACCCTCGGCCAACCCACCATCTGGATTCACGACGAGGTGACGAATTGCGGCAACACCCCGGCCCCGCATATGATGCTCTACCACATCAACTTCGGCTGGCCGTTGGCCGATGCCGGTACGCAACTCATCTGGCACGGCGACTGGCAGGCGCGGGAAGGCGGTATCAACGCCGATATTTTTCGGGATGGTCACGATTTTCGCACCTGCCCCGAACCGATGGACACCCACAATGGCACGGGCGAGGCCGTTGCCTTTATTAACCCGACCGCCGACGACACCGGCACCTGCGTGGCCGGGCTGCACAATGCCAGGCTGGGTTTGGCGGTGTCCGTTCGGTTTCAGAAAGCGCAGTTGCCCTGGCTCACCAACTGGCAGCACTGGGGCCGGGGCGAATACGTGACCGGCCTTGAACCCGGCACCCACCCGCCCATCGGTCAGGCCAAAGCCAGGGAGCAGGGAACGCTGCTGTTTCTGGAACCGGGCGAAAACCGGACATACAACATAGCCATCGAGGCAATGGATAATTCGTTGACAATCAATCAATTCCTAAATCCGTCGGCCCCAACCGACACCTTATAATCGTTCATGGAAACAACCCAACAACTTGCCCAACGCGCCTTAGATCAAGGACAGGGAATTTTACGACTGGCCCCCACCTGGGTTCCCCGGTCATTCTGCGTGCCGGGCCGACGCATTAAGCTCCACCCCGACGATTATTACGTGCTGGGCGGCAATCGGGGCGGCATCGACGAACGCTGGTTAGCCTCGACCACGCCCGCCAAAAACGGCCCGCTCACCGGCGAAAACGAGGGGCTGAGTATGGTGGTCTTTCAGGATGGCGACACCGAAACGCGGTTTTTGCTCAAAGAGGCCGTTGATGCCCTGAAAGGCGCGTTGATTGGTGACCGGCTCTGGGATGGGTACGGTAGCTGGCCGATGTACTCCAAATTTTTTGACAACATGGGGCCGCTGCCCCACCACCTGCACCACAACGACGAGCAAGCCGCGCTCATCGGGCAGTTGGGCAAGCCCGAAGCCTATTATTTCCCGCCCCAGTTGAACAATCACGGGGGCGATTTCCCCTACACGTTCATCGGAATTGCGCCCGGAACCACCAAAGAACAGATTCGGGCGTGCTTGGTGAACTTCACCAAAGGCGACAACAAAATCACGAATTTCTCGTCGGCATACCGGCTCGAACCCGGCACCGGCTGGGACGTTCCGCCCGGCCTGCTCCACGCGCCGGGAAGCCTGTGTACATACGAGCCACAAAAAGCCTCCGACGTGTTTGCCATGTATCAGTCGCTTGTCAACGAGGCCATTATTCCCGAAGAACTGCTTTGGAACGGCACCCCTAAAGACCGCATCGGCGATTATGACCAACTCCTCGAAGCTATTGACTGGGACCTGAATACCGACCCGAATATGATGGCAAACCGCTTTATGAACCCCAGGCCGGTGCGCGACGTGGCCGAAATGACTGCTGAGGGTTACGCCGAAAACTGGGTTTGTTACAAGTCAGATGCCTTCAGCGCAACTGAACTGACGGTTTTCCCCGGCAAAACCGTAACCATCAGAGACAGTGCGGCATACGGGCTGATTGTGATGCAGGGACACGGTACGTTCGGCACGTGGGCCATCGAAACGCCCGCCCTGATTCGGTACGGCCAACTGACCAACGACGAATTTTTTGTGAGCGAACAGGCCGCCATGACCGGCGTAACGATTGTGAACCCCTCAACCACCGACCCGATTGTGATCCTGAAACACTTCGGACCGGGCAACCCTGATTTAGTGTTATGAACAACATGGAACGCGGATGACGCGGATTTAAAAAGATTTACGCAGATTTCCTGGTTTAATGAAAGCTAAAAATCTGTGTAAATCTTTTTAAATCTGCGTCATCTGCCGGGGCCGCCCGTGCGGTTCCAATCTCACCTAAAACCATGAACAACAACTTCCCCAAACTCCACAACGCCACCTGGCCCGGCGTAGTAGGCAAAGGCCCCGATTCGGAGCCGCCGATTCCGTTTGATACCCTCCTCGACATGACTGCTGCCGCCGAGGTCAACGGCGTTAAATTCGACGGGGTGGACATTGGCCTGCTCGACCCGCATTTCAATATTGACAGTACGGACGATGACATCAAACGGCTGGCCGATAAAGTTTCGGGCTATGGCCTGAACATCGGCTCGTTGGTGGCCCCAATCTGGGGAGGCCCGGCGATGGGCAGCCCCGCCGACCGCGCTCATTTTGTGGCGATGGTCGGTAAAGCGTGTCATATCGGGCAGCGGTTGCGGCAACTGGGTGTGCGGCCCAACGGCGTGGTTCGGATTGATTCGGCGAGTTCGCCACAAGCGTGGGATGCTGATCCGGCGGGCAACACCCGGCTCATTGCCCAGACCTTCCGCGAAGCCTGCGATGTGGCCGCCGACTACGGCGAACGATTAGCTGCCGAGGGCGAAATCTGCTGGGGCGGGATGCACAGTTGGCGCACAATGGTTGACACACTCGAAGCCGTTGACCGCCCAAACATCGGTTTTCAGGCTGATATGGCCCATACACTGCTTTATACGATGGGCTACAACCGCGAGCAGGACCGTATTCTGCCCGACGGCTACGACTGGACCGACCGGGCCGTGCTGACCGACGCGCTTAAAACGCTCACCGCTGCCCTGCGCCCCTGGACGATTGATTTCCATGTAGCTCAGAACGACGGAACCGTATTCGGGTCAGGATCGCACGATAAAACGGGCCGTCACTGCCAGGCTCTCGACCCCAACGGCAAACTCGACGTGGCGAATGACGCGGGTTTCTGGCTCCGCGACGAAGCCGGGCAACTCACCAAAGCGTTTAACCACATCTGCTGGGATGGCTGTATGTTTCCCAACAGTGTGATGACGAATCAGCAAACCTGGAATGATATTTTGGCAACGATGGTCAGCGTCAGAGAGTTGCACGGCTGGTATGAATAGTCCAAAAAAGTCAAAAGTCGAAGGTCAAAAGTCAAAAGTCGGCTTATGTACGACTACTGACGTGGCAACGACTTTTGACCTTCGACTCTTGACTTTTGACTTATTTTTATGAAAAAAGAACTTAGAATCGGGATGATCGGCACCGGGCTGATGGGGCGGATTCATTCCAACGGCTATAATCAGGTGAGCCACTTTTTCCCAGAATTGCAGTACAAGCCTCTGTTAAAAGCAGTTTGTTCGCGGAACGCCGAAACCGTGCAGGCGTTCGCCAATCAGTGGGGCTACGAATCGGTGGAGACCGACTGGCGGACGCTGGTGGCCCGGCCCGATATTGATGCCATTGACATCTGTACGCCCAACGACACCCACGCCGAAATTGCCATTGCCGCTGCCGAAGCGGGCAAGATGATTCTGTGCGAAAAACCCCTCGCCCGAACACTCGCCGAAGCCCGGAGTATGGTCGAAGCCATCGGGAAAGCGGGCGTTGCCAACACCGTCTGGTATAATTACCGCCGGGTTCCCGCCGTAACGCTCGCTAAGCAAATCGTGGATTCGGGCAAGCTGGGCCGTATTTTTCACTACCGCGCCAACTTTTTGCAGGACTGGACCATCAGTGCCGACCTGCCGCAGGGGGGTACGGCCCTCTGGAGACTCGATGCCGACGCTGCCGGGTCGGGCGTGACCGGCGACCTGCTGGCCCACTGCATAGATACGGCGATGTGGCTCAACGGCGGCATCACCGATGTCTCGGCCATGACCGAAACCTTCATCAAAGAACGGGTGCATCAACTCACCGGCAAGGTGCAAAAAGTGGGCATTGACGATGCCTGTCTGTTTCATTGTCACTTTAAAAACGGCTCGCTGGGGTTGTTCGAGGCTACGCGGTATGCGCGGGGTCACAAGGCACTGTACACCTTTGAAATCAACGGCGAACACGCTTCCATCCGCTGGGATTTGCACGACATGAACCGCTTAGAGTATTTTGACTATGCCGACGAATCGGTGGTGCGGGGCTGGCGTTCGATTCACGTTTCTGACTCCGACCAGCCCTACATGAATCGCTGGTGGATACCGGGAACAAGTATCGGCTACGAACATACGTTTACCCATCAGGTGGCCGATTTTCTCAAGAGCATCGAAACCAACCAGCCCTGCCATCCTACGTTTGCCGACGCGCTCGAAACCCAGAAAGTGTGCGAAGCGGTGATCGAATCGGCGAAGTCAAGAAACTGGCAGGATACGGGCGTTGGCGAGATGGGGTAATGGGTTGCCATAATCGTCGGCTGCTCAAGTAGTTTGTTCGGTACCGCCCCCAGGCTGTGCCAGTTCAGCCGGGCAAGCCCGTTTACGCGGGGAATACCCACAGCCTAGGGGCGGCAGGAAACAAGTTCGGCACCGATTCCTCGGTCTGTGTCTTCACAGACCGCCCGTTCGTGCCACACAAAGCGTTCTGTGAAGACACAGACCGAGGAAATTGAAATAGAAATAACATTACTGAAATACCAGTGACAACCAACCTATGAAACCGAACCGCCGAATTTTTCTGCAACACGCGGCCAGTCTGCTGGCCCTGGCCCCCCTGAGCCGCGTTGGAGCGTTAGCCGCGCAAGCCGCCATAACCACCGGCAAGGCCGCCAAACCATACATCGTGTTTGTCACCGGCGACCATGAATACAGTGGCGAACTGACGCTGCCGCTTATCGCTGCCGAACTCGAAAAACACTACGGGATGCGGACGAAAGTACTGAAAGCCTACCCCGACCATAACGGCGAAAAAGACATTCCCGGCTTAGAAGCCCTGCGCGAGGCTGATTTAGCCGTGTTTTTTCTGCGCTGGCGGCTGCTTCCCCCGGAGCAACTGCAACACATTGACGACTACCTGAAATCGGGGAAGCCGGTGATGGGGTTTCGCACCACCACCCACGCCTTTAATTACCCCGACACCGACGACCGAAAACGCTGGAACAGCTTCGGCGAGTTTGCCTTTGGCAGTCCGCCTGGCTGGGGCGGGGCCGCCAAACACACGCACTACGGTCACACCAGCACCACCGACGTTACGGTGATTCCAGAAGCGGCCAAACACCCGATTCTGACGGGCGTAGAACCGGCGTTTCATGCGGCATCGTGGCTGTATCAGGTCTTGCCAGACTATCCCGCCAACGGCGCAACGTGGCTGCTGATGGGCAAAGCCGTGAATCCCGAAAAGCAGCCCGCCGTTGATAATCCCGTTGCCTGGACGTGGCAAAACCAATGGGGTGGCAAGACCTTTCTGACCACGCTGGGCCACCCCGACGATTTCCGGATTGAATCATTTCAGCGTATGGTCGTCAACGCCACGCACTGGTTGCTGGGCAAGCCTGCTCCCAAACGCTGGTTCGGCAAACTCGCCATTGACGTACCTTACGGTCATCCTAAAAAAGCATAATGCCATGAGATCATTCATCAATAAACCGCTCAATTTCAGAAAGCTGTTGATTATCAGTCTCTTTTTACCAATTAGCTTTAGCGGCTTTCAGGCCGATGAACCCCAGCGGATTGTCCTGAAAAAAGGATCAAGAATCGTGTTGCTGGGTAACAATTTAGGGTCACGGATGATGAACTACGGTCATTTCGAGACCGAGATGCAGCTGCGTTACCCCGACAGTCTGCTCTACATCCGCAATATGTGCGACGGGGGTGATACGCCCGGTTTCCGGCCCCACGCCAGCCGAATTTCACCCTGGGCTTTTCCGGGTGCGGAAGCCTTTAAGCAACGGCCCGCCGAGAATGAACTTGCCAACAATTCAGACAGTCAGGGGATGTTCGATACGCCCGACCAGTGGCTGACGCGGCTCAAAACCGACGTGATTGTGGGGTTTTTTGGCTATAACGAATCGTTTCAGGGAGCCGACGGACTCGAAAACTACAAGGCTGAACTGACGGCGTTTGTCAACTACACCCGCAGCCAACGCTACAACGGCACCGCGCCCCCGCAACTCGCGCTGGTGTCGCCGATTGCGTTCGAGGATTTGTCAGCCCGCTACGACCTGCCCACCGGCAAGACCGAAAACCAGAATCTGCTGCGCTACACCAACGCCATGCGCGAGGTGGCTGCCCGGCAAAACGTGCTGTTTGTAGATGCCTTCTCACCCTCGCAGCAGTGGTACAACGACACGGCTGAACCGCTCACCATTGACGGGTTTCAACTGAACGACGCGGGCTACAAAAAATTAGCCCTGTTACTCACCGACCAGCTTTTTGGCCGCACACCCGCCAACGCCGAAGCCAACCGCGACGTGGTTCGGGGAGCCGTGCTGGAAAAAAACTGGATGTGGCACAACGACTACAAAATCCCGAACGGCGTTCACGTCTATGGTCGGCGGTATAACCCGTTTGGCCCCGACAATTACCCGGCTGAAATCGAGAAAATCAGGCAGTTGACCGCCATCCGTGATACGGCTATCTGGCTGGCCGCATCCAAAGGCCAAAAGATGGATTTAGCCCTGGCCGACAAAACAACCCGGACGTTGCCGCCCGTGAAAACCAATTTCAACCCGGAGCAAAACGGGAGCCTGACGTACCTGTCGGGGCAGGAAGCATTTAGCAAACTGACCGTGCCGCCGGGCTATAAAATCGAGTTATTTGCCTCCGAAGAAACGTTTCCCGATCTGGCAAAACCGATGCAGATGTCGTTCGATGGCAAGGGGCGGCTGTGGGTGGCAGTGATGCCGAGTTACCCGCACTACAAACCCGGTGATGCCCGGCCCAACGATAAAATCCTGATCTTAGAAGACACCAACGCCGACGGAAAAGCCGACAAGCAAACCGTTTTTGCCGATGGGCTGCACCTGCCGCTTGGGTTCGAGATTGCCGCCGAGGGGGTGTACGTCTCGCAGGGAACCAACCTCAAACTCTTTACCGATACCAACGGCGACGACCGCGCCGATACCTCCGAAATTCTGCTCAGTGGCTTTGATGACCACGACACCCACCACAACAGCCACGCCTTTTGCGTTGACCCATCGGGGGCAATTTATTCGGGCGAGGGCGTGTTTCTGCACACCAACGTCGAGACACCGTATGGGCCGATGCGGGCCACCAACGGCGGTTTTTACCGATATGCTCCGCAGTTGCACAAGCTGGAACGCACGGCCCAACTCGCCATTCCGAACCCCTGGGGCATTGCCTTTGACGACTGGGGACAGCCGTTTTTTGCCGAGACATCAAGCCCCGATGTGCGCTGGATGCTGCCCGGAACGGTGCTGCCGCGCTACGGCGAAGCCACGCACAAATCGGAGCAGTTGGTCGAAGACGCGCACCGGGTGCGGCCCACGTCGGGGCTGGAATTTGTGTCGAGCCGCCATTTTCCCGATGCCATTCAGGGCGATTTCCTGATTAACAACACCATCGGGTTTTTGGGGATGAAAGAGCATACGCTGGTTGATGCCGGTACGGGCTATACGAGCAAACACCGGCAGGATTTGGTGGTGAGCGACGACCGCAACTTTCGCCCGGTGGATATGGAATTTGCGCCCGATGGTTCGCTATATCTCATTGACTGGCACAACATTCTGATCGGGCATATGCAGCACAACGCCCGCGACCCCCTCCGCGACCATTCGCACGGGCGGGTCTATCGCATCACGTATCCATCGCGGCCTTTGGTGAAACCCGCCACCATTGCCGGGGCCAGCATTGACGAACTGCTCAACAACCTGACACTACCCGAATACCGCACCCGCTACCGCACCCGGCGCGAACTCCGGGGGCGCAACGCGGCAGAGGTGCTGCCCAAACTTCGGGCGTGGGTTGCCGGGTTAGACAAAGCCGACCCGCGCTACGAACACCACCTGCTCGAAGGTCTTTGGGTAAGCTGGGGGCTGAACAAAGTGGAACAGCCGTTGCTGCGGCAACTTCTGAACGCTAAAGATTACCACGCCAGAGCTGCTGCCGTGCAGGTATTGCGCTATACCGGACATCAGGTTGCCGATCAGGCTCCATTACTCATGCAGGCCGTTCGGGACGAGAACAGCCGGGTTCGGCTCGTGGCTATCGTGGCGGCCTCCTGGATTGGGAAAGAAAAAGGGCTGCCCATTCTGGCCGAAGCCGCCAAATCGGAGCGCCGAACCGAGCCGATGGACAACTGGATGGTTCATGCCCACGAAACCGCCGTAGCGCACCTGAACGGCGTGAACGTGAACAAGGCCAAAGACGAGATGGTAAAAACGCGGCTGAAAGGCGAAGAACTGGCCCTGTTCACGACCGGCAAAGAAATTTATGCCCGCGAAGGCTACTGCACCACCTGCCACCAACCCGATGGCCGGGGGCTGTCGGCATCCAATTTCCCGCCCCTCGTCGGCTCCAACTGGGTGACGGGCAGTGCCGACCGGATGATAAAAATAACGTTGAAAGGCGTGATGGGGCCGATGGAAATCCTCGGCAAAACATATCCCGGTCAGGTGCCGATGACCCCATACGGTGGCTTGCTCAACGACCGCGAGGTAGCCGCCGTGCTGACCTACGTCAGAAACTCGTTCGGCAATCAGGCATCGCCGGTGCTGCCCGATCAGGTCAAAAAAGTCAGGGCGGCTACGGCCAAAAAGACCGATTTTTATTCGCCCACGCAGTTGCTCCGCGAACACCCGATGGAGAAATAGACGTGCTGGCGTTTAGCCCCGCGGGGGGAACCCACCAAGCGGGGAACCCCGCAACAAACAAAAAAAAAAAATA
>JBBRNH010000033.1:0-52048 GCA_038230415.1 Cytophagales bacterium
AACGTATTTTCGCCATCGTTTTTATCGCTTTTGTATTAATCGTAATTCTGATTACGATTGATATGGCGAGCAAAACCACCGCCCCCTGGAACCGGCGCAAACAGGTAGAACGCGCCCTGCCCGGTCAACGGGGCATCCCCGCTGACCCGCTCAAAATTGATACCACCAGGCTCGATTCGCTGAATTAATCACAACACCTCCCCTAAAACACGCACCAGCACGGCCATGTCATCGGCATCGTTATACACGTTCGGCGATACCCGGATGGCCCGTCCCCGCGCCGACACCGATACTTGCCCGGCCTGTAATGCCTGGCTCACGGCCAATGGCTCAACATGGTCGGGGAGCCACACGCCCACCAAGTGCTGGCACCGCCCGGCCCGGGGTTCAATGCGGCAACCGAGGGCTTCCAGCGCGGGCAGGGCCGGGGTCAGCAGGTCGTGGCAGTAGGTTTCAATCCGGGCGGGTTGCCAGTCGAGAAGCTGATTCAGCGCGGCTTCGAGCATCGGTGCGTGGATAAAATGGCTCTGCTCACCCATGTTATAGCGGTAGGCTTTGGGGCGATAGGTGGGCTGATAATCGGTCAATCGGTGAAACTCATGGCTGTCAATCCGGCCCATCCAGGTTTCTTCGAGTGGAATGCCCCCGTCAAACGCTTCGCCAAAGTAGGCCAAACTGCTCGAATACGGCCCCATCAACCACTTATAACCCGCCACCACCAGCACATCGGGTCTGATACGGCTCAGGTCAAACGGCATGGCTCCCACCGCCTGCGTACCATCTACGGCAAGCCACGCACCCACCGATTTTGCCCGTGCCGAAATCGCTTCCAGATCGAACCGGGTGCCATACATCCAATGCACCGGCGGGGCCACCACCAGCGCCGTATCGTCGTCAATTGCCGAAAGAATAGCTACGTTCCAGGCATCGGCCAGCGGAAACGTGTCGGGCATGGCAACCGTTTCGACGCGCAAATTATACTCAGTCACCACGCGCTCCCAGGCATATACGTCGCTGGGAAATTCGTTGGCGATCTGCACAATTTTCTGCCCCCGCCGAAAGCCTGGTTTGTGGGGCAGGTTGCGGGCCACCACCGCCATCGCGTAGGATACCGATGGCACAATGGCAATCCGGTCTGAATCGGGGTTGTTGATGAGTTGTGAGAATAAGTGGCGAAGCGGCTCGGTGCTGCTGAAAAACTCGCCCGGAGCCAACCCAAACGGATTCGTTTGCCGGTGAATAGCCGAAACGCCAGCCGTTTCGACAGCCTGACTGAACGGCCCCCGCGTGGCGCAGTTGAGGTAATGCCGGTCGGTGGGTAACAAAAACTGGTGCTTCTGGCAGGTGAGCAAAGTGGGTTGCTGGAGGGTCATATCGGTATCAGGAATAAAAATTTTGACTTTGTTGAAAAATAATCGTGCGAAAAAAACTTTGGCACGAGGTTTGATAATACTCAACTGATGAAAATACCAGGCACTGATGCTGAACAGATTACCGGGCAGCAGTCACCGATTCATCATCATGAACGAGAAGCATAAGTGAGTATAATGTGGTTTGGATTAGGGTTAACAGGTGTTCAGAGTCCCCGCTATCAATTGACGGCGGGGACTTTTTTTGCCCGTACCAGCGCGTAATCTGCCGGGTTTACCCGTTTGGTCAGTTTGCGATAGGTAACGGTCAGGGCGGGCCATATCGTGGTGATTTTGCCCCGCGAATCCTGATACCAGCTTTGGCAACCCGAAGCCCACACGGTTTTCTGCAACTGTGCCTGTAAATCGGCATTGTGGGCCTGCTGCACGTCGGGCTTCACGTCTAAAAACGCATCCGGCCCGGCGGTGTCCAATACATCCAGGCAATCCATTATATAGTTCATCTGCGACTCGATCATATGGATAATCGAGTTGTGGCCGAGGCCCGTGTTTGGCCCAACCAGAAAGAACAGGTTTGGGTAGCCCGATGTCGTGATGCCATAATAGGCTTCGGGGCCGGTTTTGGCCCATTCGTCAAACAGCACCCGGCCTTCACGCCCCACAATATGCAGGTCGGCAATAATGTCGGCGGCCACAAAGCCCGTACCAAAAATTAGTACGTCGGTCGGGTGCATTTTTCCGTCTGTTGTCACGATGCCCGTTGGTGTGACTTCGGCAATCCGCTCCGTTTCGAGCGAGACGTTGGGTCGCGTCAGGGCGGGGTAATAATCATTGGAGACGAGAACGCGCTTACAGCCAAGCTGGTAATTGGGCGTGAGTTTTCGGCGGAGTTCAGGGGCTGTGATCTGGCTTTCGAGGTGTTTCAGGGCGGTTTCGGTGCCGAGTTTGCTGATGGTCTTGTTGCCCAGAAATCCCGTTCCGACCAACTCGTTGAGCCAGTAAATCAGCGAGCGTTTTGCTTGTTGAGCAACAGGCAAAGCAGTGAATAACCGCTTTTCCCACGCCTTGATGGGCCGGTCGGGTTTGGGCGTGATGTAGGGCGGAGTCCGCTGAAAAACAGTCAGTTGCCCGGCAATCGGCGCAATTTCCGGCACTATTTGAATTGCGCTGGCCCCGGTGCCAATCACGGCTACGCGCTTGCCGGTCAGGTCGCAACTGTGATCCCAGTTTGACGAATGAAACGCTTTGCCGCCGAAAGTCTCTAACCCCTTGATTTTGGGGATGCTGGGGCGGTTGAGCGGCCCGGTGGCTCCAATCACGGCGCGGGCGGTGGTTTGCTGCCCGGCCCGGTCGGTAAGCGTCCACCGGCCTGTTTCTTCCGAAAACTCGGTGCGGATAATTTCGGTGTTGTACCGGATGTGCGGAGCAAGGCCAAATTTGCTGACCGTCTCGACGAGGTACTGCTGAATTTCGGGCTGTTTCGAGTACACCCGCGACCAGCCGGGATTTGGATTAAACGAAAACGAATACAGGTGAGACCGAACATCACACCCGCAACCGGGGTAGGTATTGTCGCGCCAGGTGCCGCCAACGGCAGCCGCCCGCTCAAAGACGATGAACGACGGGTTACCCCTTTCCTGGAGCCGGACAGCAGCCGCCAGCCCCGAAAAACCGGCTCCGATAATGGCAACATCAACGGTAGAAATAGGAGCGGTCAGGACGGTCATTCGGCTAACGGGATAAGATAAGTTCTTTAAGTTTACGCAGGATAAAAACGATTTGAAGCAGGTCTCCACGTTCTACCGAGTTGAATGTATAGCTTGAATAATAGGTTTTATCCAGCAAAATAGCAAACTCCCAGAAACTGCCCGTAAGCCACGCCCCATAAATTGGCTTCTGGTCATTGTTAAGGTGTTGAGCAATGAGCATCGAAGCTAACATCTGGCCCTCTGGGTCGTTCTGAGTCCGTTTTCTGCGCTTAAACTCCTGCAAAAAAAAGTAGGGAAGACGCGGAGATGATAACCCAAGTGGTGAGGCAACTAAGCAATCGCAGGTTACGGAAAGGCGTTTATGGTCAATCTCTGCTGATAATTCCCGTTCAAAAAAGGTGCTGATTTTTCCCTCTTCTTCTATGTCAGCAATGTAAAACAAGAAACTGATGACTTTCATCTTCACTTCTTCTTCATTCCAGCCCCCTACTCTTTTATACGATTGCAGATATATATCTTCTAAAAGTACCGCCTGATTAGGGGTCAGTTCACTTTTAGCATTAATCCATTCCTCAATTTGAGGACCACCATAAACCTTTTCAAGCTGAAATGCATCAAGCAATACGTCAGTGTCTGTTGCTATTTTTCTTGCAGGTTCCATTGGGTTTTCTCAAACGACGTGTCACAGATTAATATCGTAGGCTTTGAGTTTGTTATACAGCGTTTTACGGTCAATGTTGAGTACTTCGGCGGCTTTGGTTTTATTGTAGCCGGTTTTTTCCAGGACTTTCAAAATCGCCATGCGCTCGGCATTTTCAGAAACCATTTTCAGGTTGGCCCCGCCCGTTTGCTGAATCACCGGCATGGCCCCCCGGAGCGGGTCGCCAAAGAGCGAATCACCGCCGTTACCGGGTTCGGGCGAGAGATAGGTCGGGTGAATAATCTCATTCGGCAGCACGTCAACCGGCACATAATCGCCGGGGGTAAGCAGCACCGACCGTTTCACCACGTTTTGTAACTCGCGCAGGTTGCCGTGCCAGTAATAATCGCGGAGTTTGTCGCGGGCTTCGTCCGAAAAGCCCAGCACGTCTTTTTCGAGTTGCTGATTGGCGAGTTCCAGAAAATGCTCGGCAAAAATCATGATGTCACTCCGGCGTTCGCGCAGGGGGGTAAGCTCGATGCGGAATTCATCAATGCGGTGAAAAATATCCTCACGGAACCGGCCCTGCCGCACAGCCTCGCGGAGTTCTTCGTTGGTGGCGCAGATAATTCGGACATCAACCGGCGTATCGGTATTGCTGCCCACCCGCCTGATTTTGCGCTCCTGCAACACCCGCAGCAGTTTAATCTGGTTATCGTAGGATAAATTACCGATCTCGTCGAGAAACAGCGTACCGCCGTTGGCGTATTCAAAACTACCGGCCTTGTCAGACATGGCACCCGTAAACGCGCCCTTCACGTGGCCGAACAACTCGCTGCCCGCTAATTCTTTCGACAACGCTCCGCAGTCAATCGCCACAAAGGGTTTGTCGGCCCGTTTACTTTTGAGGTGAATGGCATTGGCAACAAATTCTTTGCCGGTGCCGGTCTCGCCCATGATAATGACCGACATATTCGTCGGCGCAATCAGGTCAATGTGTTTCTGAAGCTGGTCAGCGGCTTTGCTCTTGCCAAAGATGAACCGTTTGCCGTTTGCCGTGATACCGCTGTTTTTAGTGCGTCCGTTGGGTTTGGCGACTGTAGTATCCGCTTTTGCATCGGTATTCGATGAGGCACGGTTCGTGGCGGGTTGGGTCAGTGTCTGTTCCCGTTTGTCGAGGGCGGCCTTGATCGTGTACAGAATCTCGTCGGGATACAGCGGCTTGGTCACGTAGTCGTGTGCGCCGTACCGAACGGCCTGCACCGCCACCCGCACGTCAGAATAGCCCGCTATAATAATCACCGCCGTTGCCGGGTTCAGTACCTTAATGCGCCGGAGCATTTCCAGTCCGTCAATATCGGGTAGTTTAAAGTCACAGATCACCAGGTCAAATGATTCCCGCCGAATCAGAGCCAGGCCGTCTTCGCCCCGCAGCACCGAGGCTGTTTTATAGCCCTGCTTGCCGAGATACCGTTCGAGCAACAGACAGATGTCGTTATTATCGTCAATGATTAGTATTTTTTCCATGTTGGTCGTGTACGGAGCGACATCTGCCGGGCTACTGATAACGTAACGTCAGTGAGCTATTAAACAGAAAGAGGTTTGGCCGTGACCGTTGTGCGATTTGGCAACTGACGGTCGGGGTCTTTTTTTCTGACCGTCAATTGCCGAACCGCACGGGTGGTCCCGGCCAAACCTCAACCGTTTGACAAATCTACTTAAACCTGAATGGTTTGTAAAGCCGCTTCAACGGTTTTACGGGTAAAGGGCTTACCAATGAAGTGATCTGCTCCCTGATCGATGGCGCGTTTGCGTTCGGCTATCCCGTCGAACGCGCTAATCATCACCACTTTGGGTGTGATCTCGACCGTTTTTATCGTCGGCAGAAGATCAAAGCCCAGGCCGTCGGGCAGATTGAGGTCCAAAAATATTGCATCAAACTGTTGCGTACGGATGTACCTGCGGCCCTCTTCCAGAAAGTGGGCGCAGGTTGGCTGGTAGCCCAACCGGCGGAGCAGACCCGACAGCAACAGGCATATATCCTGCTCATCGTCAATGATCAGGATTCGTTTTGTGTTTAGTAGTCCCGTCATGGCGGCTGGTCTGTTTAAATAGAGTTGAGCCGCAGCAGTTCCCGTTGTTGTCACCGTAGTAAGAGCGTTCAATGTTACGTCGTTAGTATAGCATCATACAATATAGTGCCGAACCTGAACGCGGTGCAGCACAATTAGCCATAATTGGCTTCAATGTCCGGTATTAGAGCTTGTTAGATAAAAAAAAGTAGGTATCCGTGCCAGACCTGCCTCACTTAATCTAAGGTAAGCCGTGTCAATTCTCCCCATTAATCTCTACACGTGTAGATTTTTTTCTACACTTTCTCTATTCTTCTTCTTTGGTATAAACCACTATTTTCGGTTAATCAGATACCCTTTTGGTCTCATTTACAGCCATTAACGCGCATTTGTCCACCAACACAGGTAAGGGCAAGCGTCTCTGGCACAGATTTTTCAATGATGGTATCCAGACGACAAGCACGAAGCGAATGTCGGGCAACTTCTGGTTTACTCAACAAACACAACAATGGGAAACATTCTTTACACTGTGGCCGTGATATTGGTTATTATCTGGCTTCTCGGCTTCTTCGGATTCGGTAGTTTCGGATTGGGTAATGTTATCCATATCCTGCTGGTGATTGCCGTGATCGCGGTTGTTCTGCGACTGATTCAGGGTAGGGGCGTTTGACAAAAGACATTTTGGTGCCACAGTTGGCACCGGGCATTTTAGGTTAAGTACAAGTTACGGTGGGTACGGAATCCCGACATCAAGTTGAATGTCGGGATTTTTCTTGTTACCCCATTCAGCCCCCTTTGCTGATGCGACACGCCCTAACAGACCACCGAGTCAGGTGTTGCCTTGCCCCGACATTGAGGAATTATTAGACCCTATCGGGGAAAAATTTACTCAAATTGTTGGTTTGGCAAAAAGTCAGAAATAGTATAACCTACTCATAATTAAACGATTAAAAGAAATTGCCGACTTTGGTACGGATTTTTCAATACGCTTTACCATTACCATCAGCATTTAAAAATAGAACAAGATGAAGGCATTACCCGGAATTTTAGTAGGATTGGCAATTGGCGCAGTGGTCGGTTTGCTGCTGGCTCCCGAAAGCGGCAAAAAAACCCGCCGGAGCATCTCGAAAGAGTCTGATTCGTTTTTCGGCGATTTGCAGGATCAACTCCAGTCTGGTCTCGACAACATCCGCACCCAGTACGATGACTTCGTAGAAACGTCGGCCAAGCGGTCGAAGGAGGTTGTTGGCGAAGCAAAAAGGAAGGCTAAATTCTAAGCGACTCCGACCAATTACAGCCAAGTCTGATTACACATACTCAACAACTCAACGGTTAATTCAGTAAATTTTTTCAACACAAACTAACAAACGATCATGCGTAGCACACGAGATTTTCTGACTGGCATCCTGACGGGTGTAGCCATTGGCATCCTGACAGCTCCCCGGAGTGGTAAAGAAACCCGCGATAAACTGACGGAAGAAGCGAACAAGCGTTCTGCCGACCTGAAAGATCAGTGGGAGAAGGGTGTTGCTCAGGCAAAAGACACCTTCGAGCAGACGAAAACGCAGGTGCAGCAGGGCTTTGAGCAGGCAAAGGGGAAGGCCGAAGACATGGCCGACAAAGCCAAGTCTGATTTCGACACGATGAAAGACAAGGCCGCTAACAAAGGTGAGCAGGCAAAAGAAAACTACAACGACAAAGTTGACGAGTTTGCTTACAAAGCTAAGAGTGGTATCGAAGATACCAAAGATGCAGTGAAGGCCTATTAATCGGCCCTGCCTATCAATTACTCAACGATATGAACAGAAATCCCGGCCCCAAACAGGCCGGGATTTCGCTTGTTTAGCTACCCGAAAGCGGTGCTTTAGTAGGACAGCCGCAACCGTTCAGATGCTGCCCTTAGCTGGCCTGCCGCCCGGCGTGATAACCGATTTTAGGGTGTCTGTTGGCAACCCTTCTGCACAAGCCAGCCTGACCAACCAGCCAAACGGGTGGTTAGCTATGTTATGTTGGCAGTCGGGGTGCTGCCAGGCGTTGGTGAAGGTATTAACCAGAATTGTTTGCGCCTGGGCAGCGGGCAGGTCAGCGACCAGAATAATTCCCCAGAGTTTCGGGGCATAGCGTGCATAAAAGGCATCGAATGTCTGCCTTCCGTGCGTTTGTGATTTGTTGAACAAGAATTTCATAGTTAGTCAGTTAATGACCTGTCGTTGAAGCAAAACATAAAGTTCGTTGAGTCACTCCAACCTAACTATGACATTATACCCAATGAAACACATTATTTATCAGCCAGGAATATGATACTTGTCAGGTTTCTGCCTGATAAAATACCTCACTGGCGGTTTGTTTCATAAAACGCCTTGATTGTCTTCAAAATAATGGAATCCTCTTTTTGGGTAGCAGACTCCTTCCCCTTACTTAATGATACAATTTCCTCAACTTCGTTGAACTGAGACGTGGTTAAGGTTTCGTAGGCCATGCTCCAGCGGTCGAAAAGACGTTCCTTAACCGGGCGATTCAGTACGCAGACCACGTGCGTATGCCGGTCATCGCGCGATATCCGCTTAAACAAGGCTTCAATGGCTTCTTTTTCGCCTTCCAGCACCTGAATAATACTGCCGTTCATGTAGAGCAACAGGCCCGTAATGCCCACTTTGGCGTTGTTTCGGCGGCTTTGCTGCAGAATAGACGCGATGGTTTCTTCATCAAACAGCCCAAACGAGGTGCTGAAATAGACTAAAGAATGGTCCACTGTTGGCTTTGGGGCCGCTGCCGGGCCATCGTTGTGGGCTTGTTCAGCAACAGAAACTAAGGGCTCCGGCTTAGCCAATGTAGCCGATGCCTGCTGCCAATCTTTTGCCAACTCCTGAATGATGGGTTCAATTGGGACTGCATCAACTGTTTTCAACGGCAGGTATAGTGGCGTACTTTCATCCACAATGCGGGCTTTAACCAATGTATGCCCGTTGGCATCCATGTACGTCAGCAGGTCGAACCCGCCTTCTAATTGGGGCAGTTGGCAGGAAAATTCCCGCATATCGCCTACACTATCAACCGCAGTCAGTAACAGAATCATAGTTTTTTGGAGTTAGTCAACGCTTCATTTGAGCAAGTTTTTCAATATTGAGCAGGGTAATATGGCTTCCGCTTATCTCAATCAACCCGTCGGCGCGCAAATCGCTCAGGATACGGATAACGGTTTCGGTTGAGGCCCCCACTAAATGCGACCAATTATCGCGCGAGAGCGTCATCCGGGCCGATACGTTGACGCGGGAGTCGTCTGACGTACTGCCCAAACCCGCATCAGCGT
Source organism: Cytophagales bacterium (assembly GCA_038230415.1). Classification (GTDB taxonomy): domain Bacteria; phylum Bacteroidota; class Bacteroidia; order Cytophagales; family Spirosomataceae; genus JBBRNH01. The sequence goes on from JBBRNH010000033.1 coordinate 9,102, forward strand.
CGCCCTGATGTACCGGGCTGTCTGGCAACGGATAAAATTTGCGCTGGTACATCAGCAGGGCTTCGGCCACCCGTTTGCGTACCGACTGATAGGCTAATTTCAGCAGCCGTTCCTGATGCTCGGTTACGGCGCCGGTCAACATTCTGATAAATTGATTGGCTACTTCCTGATTGTAGTAAATCAGGGCCAGGAAATCGGCTTTGGGAATGGTGCAAACCTCGGCATCATCTAAGAGTTCGGCGGTTTCGGCGTAGGCCGTTTCTTCCAGCAAGGCTGAGTAGCCCACAAAATCACCCGGGCCGTGCAATGCCGTGATATACTCATTACCGGCGGCATCGGTGCTGAAGAGTTTGACCTTCCCCCGGCTGATAAAATACAGCGCTGTTGCCCAGTTACCCGCTGCGTAGAGCCGGTGTTTGCGGTTAAACTGCATGGTGGGGTAGTTTTCGCAGAGCGAACGATGTGCATCTTCTTTGTTCAGAATCGCCAGCTTCAGTTTGTCTAAACCAGCAGGATTTCTGACGGGGCCAGCTTGCCCGCGTTCTCCTTTTCGGAGCCTCAACTCCACCGTGTTCAGCAGCGTGAGATCGTCGAAGGGTTTGGTTAAATAATCATCGGCACCGAGGTTCATCCCGAACCGAAAATCGGTCATCTCCGCTTTTGCGGTCAGAAAAATAAACGGAACATCGGCTAAGGCGGGGTCTTTCCCCAAGATGTGCAACACCCCAAAACCGTCGAGATCGGGCATCATAATATCGCACAAAATCAGGTCGGGGCGGGTTTTTCGGGCCAGTTCGATACCCTGTTTACCGTTGGCTGCCTGAATAACCTGGTAGGGAGCCAACTGGAGAATTTCGGTGATGTTCTCTCGTATATCAGGCGTATCTTCAATCACTAAGATTTTTTTCATAGTCAATGAACCGCGCGGGCGACCCCGAATGTAGAATGAATCGGACGGCGGTTCCGAATGTATGATAAATTCTTTGGTAATCAACGCTTTACAATTTTATGTTCGGGGCCGCCCGCGTGGTTCATTCTGCATTATCAATTAATTTGCTCAATGGCAACTGTACGGTAAACGTAGTGCCGAAGTCCAACTCACTGGTGAACGTAACGGTTCCGCCGAGCAAGTCAACGTAGCGTTTGACCACGTAAAGCCCTAAGCCCGTGCCTTGTATGTGAATGGCGTTGCGGGCGCGGAAAAAGTTGATAAACAGTTTGTCTTTATCGGCATCAGGAACACCAATGCCCTCATCTTTGACCTTAACCACGAGATGATCGTCCCAGACAACCGTTGTCAACTCAATCTGTTTCCCGTCTGCCGAATATTTGCTGGCATTCACTAAGAGGTTGATAAGGACGTTTTTGACCATCTGCCCGTCAATGGCAGTCACTGGGTCGCCGGCAAGGTGACGATACACCACGCGCTGACCGGGTTTGATTATGCCCTCTACATCGTCAATGACTTCCTCGCAAAACGATACCACGTTCAGCGGGTGCGGCTGGCCGTGCATATTTTCTTTATTCATCTTGCTGAGCGACAGAAAATCGTTCAGAATGTCGGTCAGGCTATGCACCGCCGATTTAATGCGCTGCACGTGGCGTTCGCGCCGGGGTCCGTCGTCGGCACCGTTATACCGCCCGATGAGCGAGACCGACGACAGAATTGTACCCATCGGTGTGCGAAACTCGTGGGAAGCCAGCGTCACAAAATTCGATTTCAGTTCGCTCAGTTCACGTTCCTGCACCAGCAGGGCATCGTGTTCGGCCTTGTGCTGCTCGGTTTCGGTTTTGGCCTGTTCGTAAACGGTGAGCGCGGCCCGCACTTGTTCGAGTTCGGCGTTGCAGTCGAGCAGTTGTTGGGTCAGGGCGCGGTTTTGCTGCCGGAGTTGGTCGAGAAGGTCAGTATCGGTTGGCAAGTCAGATGTTGGGTTGGGCAATTTAATTCGCCATTGCGTTTAAAAAACAGAGACTCAGGGCTTGGGCAATCTGGTCTAACTTGGTGTATGATGCCGGCTTTTGGATAAACCCGTTTACACCATTTTTGTAAGCCAGCGCAACTTGCTGCGGTTCGGCAACGGTCGAAATCATCACCGTCGGAATATCCCTGAATCGGGGATTGGCCTTCAGTGCCAACAGCGTATCTAAGCCATTGAGTTTTGGCATATTCATGTCGAGCAGGATCAGGTGTACCGGCTGCGCCGTTGGCTCCGCGCTCCAGATACCCAGCATCGTCATCAGTTGGTCGCCATCTTCGGCTTCGACGATAGTCAGCGACGGGTCGAACTCGGTCAGCGACTTCCGCATAAAAAAGCGGTCGTCTGCGTCGTCGTCGGCCATATACACGATTATTTTTGGGTAATTCATCGTTCAGACGGGGGCTTTAACTACTTAGGTATTCGCAAAGGTGCGTAACCCCAACCCGTTCAACAATGACGAATGTCAGCACCGGATATGATAGTTGATAGGATTCGGTCACCCGGCATAGATGAACATGGTAAATGTCACAGCACAAACCAACCAATAGGCAGGCTTTCCCGATACGTCCTGATCGGGTGAGCAATACTGCCCAATCTGCTTGTGACAGTGTTTCATCGGGGTAACATTGCCGCAGATAGGCAACAAAAACCCGTGCAGATCGTTATGGTAGGAAACAACCACAGATCGGGGCGTTCGTTAACTGGTGTGGATATAGCCGGAGCGTTCTTGTTTTTCCACAAATGGCTTTTTCACTTTTACAACAGTTCAGTGTTAAATAATTTTTAAGAATTTCTGTCGGGATTTCAAAAAATTAGTGCCAACTTTGTACCGCAGAATAAGAAACCATTTTTTTACTCAGGCATTAAAGGCGGGCGGCCTGTTGTTGCCAGCCACTTGACATAAAACGCGTGAAGTTCCTTTGCAAAAGGAACGTTAAACATCAAGGTAGGGTGGCTCCTTAGCCGCCCGTCTTGAAATGGTGTGGATAGAAGCGGAAAGCCGCTCCGATATTCGGAGCGGCTTTTTTGTTTTCACCTGTCACAACAATACGCTACATTTCGACCATGAAAATTCTGATAGTTGAGGATGAGCCGAAACTGGCTTCGTTTGTTAAAAAAGGGCTTGAAGAGCAGTCGTGCGAAGTGGACGTGGCCTACGACGGGCAGATTGGGCGGACGATGGCCCTGAGCAATCCCTACGACGTGATTGTGTTGGACGTGAATATGCCCAAAATCAACGGGTTTGACCTGGTAGAAAATCTGCGATCCGAAAAAATAACCACGCCCGTACTGATGCTCACCGCTATGGGGTCGGTAGATGATAAACTGGCCGGATTTGAGGCCGGAGCCGATGACTATTTGGTGAAGCCGTTTGAGTTTCGGGAGCTGATGGCCCGGCTCCGCGCCCTCCACAAGCGCAACAGCGACACCGGCCCGCAGGCCAACATCCTGAAAGTGGCCGACCTCGAACTCGATATGAACGAGAAGGTAGCCCGGCGCGATGGCCGACGTATTGAACTGACGGCCAAAGAGTTCGGCCTGCTCGAATACCTGATCCGCAACCGGGGCCGGGTGGTGTCTCGTGTTGACATTGCCGAGAAAGTATGGGATATTCACTTTGATACCGGCACCAACGTGATTGATGTGTATGTTAATTTCCTGCGAAAAAAAATTGACAAAGACTTCCCCCAAAAACTCATCCACACCGTAATCGGGATGGGCTATATGCTCAAAGAAGAATGAATATCCGCAAACGCCTGACGTTGCTCTTTACCCTGTTGGTGGCTTCGATTCTGCTGTTGTTCACCATCACGATCTATTATTTCTACAATCAGTTTCGGGAGCAGGAATTTTATCAGCGGCTGGCCGAAAAAGCATTGACCACGGCCCGGCTCCGGCAAGATGTGGGTGAGGTGCCAAACGATGATCTGCCGGTGCTGAGCGACGAGCAGGTGACGATTTATGATGAGCGAAATCGGGTTGTTTTTCAGGAGACAAAAGACAGCCCGACTTTCGGCGTTTCGCCCGGCTTTCTGCGGGCCGTGCGCGAAAAAAAGCAGATTCGGATGCGCCGGGGAGATACCGAAGCAATTGGCCTGATCTTCACCGGCAAAAACAAGCAGCGGTTGGTCATTATTGTATCGGCAAATGACCGATATGGGTTCAGCAAACTGCAGCGGCTGCGCGATATTCTGTTCTTCGGCTGGGTTTTCAGCCTGTTTGTGGTGGCGGTGGCGGGTTGGTTTTTTGCCAGTGATGCCATCCGGCCCGTTTCAGAAATCATTGCTCAGGTCAACGCGATCTCGGCCACCAATATTCACCAACGGCTACGGGTGGGGCGGCAACGCGACGAATTGGCCGACCTGGCCCGAACGTTCAACGCCATGCTCCGGCGGCTCGAAGATGCGTTTATCAATCAGAAAACGTTTGTTTCGTATGCGTCGCACGAACTGCGAACCCCCCTCGCCGTGATGCTGGGCCAAACCAACGTAGCCCTCATGCAACCGCGTTCAACGGCAGACTATGTTACTGCGCTGGAAACTGTTGAAGACGAAGTGCGCCGGTTGATTGATTTATCTAATGGTTTGTTAGACTTGGCCCGCGCCAATGCTGACGTAGCTACGATTCATTACCGGCCCCTGAGAACGGACGAGTTGCTGTGGCAGGCCCGCGCCAACCTCATTCAGAAACACCCCGATTACACGATTGATATTGATTTCGATACCCTGCCCGATCAGGAAGATGACCTTATTTTGCCCGCCGAAGAACCCCTGCTTCGCACGGCGTTCCAGAACCTGATGGAAAACGGCTGTAAATACTCGGCTGATCACCGGGTGCGGGTGATGCTGGGTGTCAATACTGACCACCTGCAACTGACCTTTACCGATCAGGGCGTGGGCATCAGTGCCGATGATCTGGCCCATATTTTTGAGCCGTTTTACCGGGCCGAACGCACCAAAGAACTGCAAGGTCACGGCATTGGGCTGGCCCTGACGCAACGCATTATCGGGCTGCACAATGGTCAAATCCAGATTGAGTCCGAGCCGGGCCGGGGAACGTCGGTAACGGTACGTTTTCCGATGCGCCAATCGGTTCCCGGTGCGCTGTCGGCGGTAATAACTGAAAAACTCGTTCATTCATAAACCTCAGCCATGACTTCACGTCTCGTTGTTGCTACCGGCCTGTTGCTGTGTAGTTGCCTGACCATCTGGGCGCAGGCACCCAAACCCGCCCCGCTCCCGGCTATTATTCCGGCCCCGCAAACCGTTTTGCCCGGTGCGGGGGCATTTACCATAACCACCCAAACCCGGTTAGATGTGCAAACGCCGTTGCCCGAAGTTCGGGAGATGGCAACGGCACTGCTGCCCGGCCTGACCCTCAGCGACCGTTCGGGGCAGCGGAACGCCATCAGTATCCGGCTGGCTCCGGTGGGCGGGCTGGGGCCGGAGGGGTATGAATTGGTGGTGACTCCGGCGGGCATTCTGCTCACGGCTCCGCAACCGGCAGGGGTGTTTTATGGCCTTCAAACTCTGCGTCAACTGCTGCCGCCCGGCGTAGAGACGCAAAACAGTGCGTCTGCACAACGAAACACGGGTGCCACTCCCTTACGCAATGCAACCATTCCGGCCCTGACCATCCGCGATCAGCCCCGGTTTGGCTGGCGCGGGCTGATGCTGGACGTGAGCCGGGCTTTCTTCCCGAAAGAGTTTGTGATGCGGTTTATTGACCAGATGGCGAAGTACAAATACAACGTCTTTCACTGGCACCTGACCGACGATCAGGGCTGGCGGGTAGAGATCAAAAGCCTGCCCAAACTGACCGAGGTGGGCGCGTGGCGGGTGCCGCGCCTGGGAAAATGGGGCAACCGCGACGGCCCGCAGCCCGGCGAAGCACCGACGTATGGCGGTTTTTACACGCAGGACGATATTCGGGATGTGGTGGCCTTTGCCCGCAGCCGTCACGTAACTATTGTGCCGGAGATTGATATGCCGGGGCATCTGCTGTCGGCCATTGCGTCGTATCCCGAACTGAGCTGCACACCCGGCACCTACAACGTGGCCGCCAACGGTAAGTTTTATAAACAGGAAGACAACACCCTGAACCCCTGCAACGAAGCCACCTATCAGTTTGTGGACAAGGTACTTACCGAAATTGCCGGGCTGTTTCCCGGTCAGTATATTCACATCGGAGGAGACGAAGCGTACAAAGGTTTCTGGGAGAAATGCGAAGCCTGCAAGCCAGTGATGGCGGCCAACAACCTGAAAACGCCCGAAGACTTGCAGGGTTATTTTGTGCGCCGGGTTGAGAAAATCGTGGAAGCAAAGGGCAAAAAGCTCATCGGCTGGGACGAAATCTTAGAGGGCGGCCTGGCTCCCAACGCCACCGTGATGAGCTGGCGGGGTATGGCGGGCGGTATCGAAGCGGCCAAACAGGGCCACCCCGTGATTATGACCCCGGCCCAAAACTGTTACTTAGACCTCTATCAGGGCGAGCCAACCGCCGAACCTGCCACGTATTCGATGTGCCGGTTGAGCAACAGCTACGCGTTTGAACCCGTGCCGGAGGGCGTGAATGCCAGTCTGATTCTGGGTGGGCAGGGCAACCTGTGGGCAGAATCAGTGCCAACCACGCGCCACGCCGAGTACATGCTCTGGCCCCGCGCATTTGCGCTGGCCGAAGTACTGTGGTCGCCGAAACAGCCCCGCAACTTTCCTGATTTCGTTCGGCGCGTCGAAAGTCACTTTGCCCGGTTTGATGCTGCCGGGGTGAACTACGCCCGGAGTTACCAGAACCCGATTGTGTCGGCACGGAAGCACCCGATGGGCATGAACGAGGTGGTGCTGAGTCACGAACTGCCCGATGTGGCCCTGCATTACACCGTTGACAATACGATGGCCGATACTTTTTCGCCCCGCTATACCGCGCCCTTCCTGATGCCCAAAGGTGCCGACCGGGTGCGGGTGGTGGCCTACCGAAACGGAAAACTCATTGGCCGGCTGCTTGATATACCGACTGACGAATTGGATAAACGCGCAACTAAATGAAAAACCCATTTTTTTATCTCCTGCTGGTCGTTTTGGTCGTGCTGGATGCGTATCTGCTGGCCCACCCGAACCTGATTGGGCTGTTTGGCGTATTTTTTTACGACTACACCTACCTCGAAACCTTCCCGCGTGCGCTCGGTACGGTGGCGGCTGTGGTGGGGGTCGCGCTGTTAGTGAGCCTGTCGGTTGGCCGGTTTTTACCCCGTCGGGCGGGCGTGGCGGTGGCCGTAGCGTTGCTGGCGGTGGCCGGTTACTGGCTGTTTTCGAGCGCGACTCAGTTCTCGTCCGGGGTCTATAAACTTACCGGCGCGGGCTTCAAAGCCGGGGCCATTCTACTGCCGGGCTTAGTAACGCTGGTGATGGCAAAGGGCGTGTATGATGCAACACAAAACAAACCAAAAACCCGCAAATGAAACAGTACCACCTGTTGCTCATTATCCATTGTTCATTATTCATTGTCCATTCTTCACTGGCACAGCCCGGTGTAACGCTGCTCCTGCCCGACCGGGTTTTTGACGGCGAAACGATGCACGAAGGCTGGGCGGTGCGTGTGGTCGGTGAGCGCATAGATGCCGTTGGCCCGGCCCAAAGCCTCACCGCTGGCCCCAATGCTACCCGGCTGCCGCTGCCCGGCACGACGCTCTTGCCGGGTTTGATCGAAGGTCATTCGCACCTGCTCCTGCACCCCTACAACGAAACACCCTGGGACGATCAGGTGCTGCGCGAAGCCCGGTCGCTGCGGGTGGCGCGGGCCACGGTTCATGCCGAAAAAACGCTCAAAGCCGGATTCACCACCGTCCGCGATCTCGGCACCGAAGGGGCTGATTATGACGATGTTGGCCTGAAACAAGCCATCGAGCAGGGGATCATTATGGGGCCGCGTATGGTGGTGGCAACCCGCGCCCTGATTGCCACCGGCTCCTACGCCCCCAAAGGGTTTAGTGCCGATATAACCGTGCCGCAGGGAGCCGAAGAAGCCGACGGACCCGATGCCCTGAGCCGCGCCGTGCGAACGCAGATTGGCAAAGGGGCCGACGTAATCAAGGTGTATGCCGACTACCGCTGGGGACTGATGGCCGAGGCCCGCCCAACCTTTACCCTTGACGAACTGACCCTGATTGTGTCCATCGCATCCAGTAGCGGGCGGCAGGTGGTGGCTCATGCCGGTAGTGCCGAAGGTATGCGCCGGGCAATTCTGGCGGGCTGCACCACGCTGGAACACGGCGACGCGGGTACGCCCGAAATTTTTGCCCTGATGAAAGCCAGAAATGTGGCCCTTTGCCCAACCCTTGCCGCCGGTGATGCCGTAAGCCAATACCGGGGCTGGAAAAAAGGTCAGGAGCCTGAACCTGACCGGATTAAACAAAAACGCGTAAGTTTCAAACAAGCACTCGATGCGGGCGTGCGTATCTGCGCCGGGGGTGATGTGGGCGTATTTTCGCACGGCGACAATGCCCGCGAGTTGGTAATGATGGTAGACTACGGCATGACTCCGGTTGCGGTGTTGCGGTCGGCTACGTCGGTTAATGCCGATGTGTTTGGCCTGCCCGACCGGGGGCGCATCCGGCCCGGTCTCCTCGCCGACCTGGTAGCCGTGCCGGGCGACCCGACGCAGGACATCACGGCATTGAAACGGGTGAAATTGGTGATGAAAGGCGGGGTTTTAGTGAAGAATTATGAATGATGAATGAAGAATAGGCTGACGCATGATTGTTTTTGCGTCAGCCTATTCTTCACTCATCATTCTTCACTCATCACTCACTTCCCCAGCCAATCCTTAAACTCAGTCATACGGTCTCCGCTCACAAAAACCTCGTGGCGTGATTTGGGGTGCAGGTCGAGTTTGAGTTTACCCGCCGAAAACGCATGAATCTGGCGAATGGCCCCCAACTCGATCAAAAACTGGCGGCTAATCCTGAAAAAACGGCGCGGGTTCAGCACCTGCGTCAGCTTGTCCAAGCTATAATCTACGGGCAGCGTGGTGCCGTCGTTGGTGACGAGAAACGTAATCTTTTCCTCTAAGAAAAAATAGGCAACCTCGCGGGTTTCGATGGTGCGGATGCGCGTTCCGATGGTAATCATGAAGCGGTCTTTATAGTCGGGCGTGGCGGGCTTGCCCAGCAGGGCCATCAACGCCGACAGGTCGGGAGCGGGCTGATTACCGGCATTGGCAAACTGGATTCGCAACGCTTTGAACTTCTCGATGGCCGCCACCAACTCCTCGTAATTAATCGGTTTGAGCAGGTAGTCAATGCTATTGACCTTAAACGCCTGAATCATGTACTCATCGTAGGCAGTGGTAAAGACAACGGGCGTGGTAAGATTCACCTGCTCGAAAATGCGAAAACCAAGGTCATCTTCGAGGTGAATATCCATGAAAATCAGGTCAACGGCGGGGTTGGCCGCATCCCGAAACCAGGCTACGGCATCGGCCACCGATGGAATTTGAGCCAGCACCCGGATGGTTGGGTCGTATTTAAGCACCAACGTTTCGAGCCGCCGGGCGGTCAGGGATTCGTCTTCAATAATAACAACATTCATAGCAACGGAATTTTAACGACAAATGCCCCGTCGTGTTCGCCAACCCATACCGGACGCTCGGTCAGCAGCGCGTATCGGTTGATGATGTTTTCGAGACCAACGCCCGTCGAAGACAGTTCAGACTGCGGGCGGAGTTGAATCGGGTTTGAGACCACTAAGCAATCGCCTTCGATCATAATGCTGACCGTGAGCGGTTCGCGGGCCGACATCCGGTTGTGTTTCACGGCGTTCTCGACTAAGAGTTGCAACGTGAGCGGGGCCACGCTGAACCGGCTTCGCAGGGTATCGGGTACGTCGAGTTGCAGGGCAAATTTCTCCTCGAACCGGATTTTGAGCAGGAATGTGTACGACTGGATGAACTCCAATTCGGTCTTGAGCAGGATGCGTTCGTTATCTTTTTGTTCCAGAATGTAGCGATACGCCCGCGAAAGCTGGTCAATAAATTTCTCGGATAAATCGGGATCGAGCTGTACCAGCGACGACAGAATACTCAGGCTGTTGAACAGAAAATGCGGATTTACCTGATTTTTTAGGGCGGCCAATTGCGCCTGGGCATTCTCTTTTTCGAGTTGCTGCGCCTTGCCCTCCACATCACGCATTCGTTGGTAAGCCCGGCGATTGGCCGACAGATAAAACGCCGACAGCATTGCCATAACGGTGAGGCCGGTGTTCATTTTGTCGCGTTGTTCGCGGCTCATGGGTCGGTTTTGGGGTTGATGCCCGGCTGGCACCTGCCCGCGATACCGGGCTTCGGCCTGATCGCGGTAAAACGGCACCTGGGTTTCGAGCCAGTCGTTTAATCCGCGCCCTATCAGTTGGAAGGATGCGTTGAAGCCAACGGCTAATGTGGTCGCTATCAATAGCATGGCTAATTGGGCGGGCAAATTTAATTTAATCAGGTAGCCTTCGTCGTTACCAAACCGCTCAAAAGCACGTTGTTGCAGCCACCCGATTACCGACAGCCAGAGGTAAAAAAACCCTAACGACAGCGGTATTTCGAGCAGCCAGAACGGTAGCCATCGTCCGGCCCAGGCCCACGATATCTGATTCACGTTCAGATAAATCCGAACGGGCCAATAAATGACAAACACGCTGAAGGCGAGTTGCCATTTTTGACGTGAAGAAAGCTGATACGCTACGAGTTGGGCCTGTGTCATTGGCATCAAAGCTACACCGGGCCGGTACGATTTTAGAAATCAGGTTGAGCCAATGCCGGTTTGCGCCCGCCGAATCCCGGTTTTCGGTTGCGGAACCCAGTGCATCAAATGACCCAAACGTTGTCTTTCCGAACAAAGTAGAGGTGATTTTGCCAATAAACGCGCAGGTAAATATCGGTGCTGCCTAAGATATTGACCTTGTGGCCCCGCCCTATGACTTCGACAATGGGGGCTGCTGCCGATGGCTGCTCGCGCAGAAAAACCCGTTCCTGATTGGTTACACCGGATTGGTAGCCTTCGGGGAGATTGACAAATATCAGCAACGCCAGCACGTAGAGTAACGTGACTACCTTATGGCGTTGCGGAATAGGCTCGTGCCGGAGACTTTTCAGAAACGCCACGCCAACGATGTACAAGCCCAATAGCAGCAGTAGCAATTGACCATAAAAGCCATACTGTTTGTAGGAGAGCAGGAAATAATTGAGGTCGTCGGTTTCGTAGCCGGTGAGGTTGTTGGCACGGGCCACTGCGTTCATCTTCCGTAGTACAGCCTCGGTCGGGTGGCGGTCGAAATACACCTGGAGGTAATACAACAGGCGGGGAATGTCGCGTTCCTGCTCGGTAACGTAGGCGAGTTTGAGCAGCATGGCATCGGTGGCGGGTTGCCCACGCGCAATTGCCAGTTCATACACCGATGCCGCATCGGTCTCTTGCCCGGCGACAAACAGCGAGTCAGCCTGTTTGATTGTGGTGGCCGTTTGCTGACCGAAAACAGGCGTGAGGAGTAAACAAAACCCAACCAGAAAATAAAGTACCGTTTGCATAGCCTGGCATAAATAGCTACTTTTGCACCGCGTTTCACTGAAATACGGGCGTAAATATGATCTGGTAGCTCAGCTGGTAGAGCAATACACTTTTAATGTATGGGTCCTGGGTTCGAATCCCAGCCGGATCACAAAAACCACAAAACAGCGAAGAGGTCGCCGAAATTGATGGGCTTTCAGCCCTAACTTCGGCGACCTCTTCGCTGTTTTCATTAAAACGGCAGATCGTTTGTTTCGTCTTCAAACGTCATGTTAAACGGGGTGGTGCCGTTGCTCGCCGGTGCGGCTGCGGGGCGGCTTTGGGCCGGTGCCGAGCGGGGAGCGGGGGTCGGAGCCGCCATCCCTTCTTCACCGGCTTCGATACGCCAGGCGCGGGCTTCGGTGTACCAGCGGTCGTTGTATTCGCGCGATTCGAGGTTGAGCGAGACTTTCAGCGTGTCGCCGGGGGCATATTGCTTGAGGTCAGCGGCTTTGTCTCCCCAGGCCGTGAGACATACTTTTTTCGCGAACTGACCATCCGTAGTTTCGAGAATAAAATCCTGTTTGCTCCAGGGACCTTTTTGGCTTTGCCCCGTTACTTCGGGCATGGTTTTGACGAGTTTGCCGATTAGTTCTAATGCCATACTGCGGTAATTGTTTGATGCGTTTGCAGGGATGAAGGTACGAAAAAATGACGTTCGCGGCACCGATTTCCTGAAAAAGTTTGGGCCTTTTCGTCACTCTGTTTGCCAATTCCGGCCCCGCGTCTTATTTTTGCACTCCATTTCAAAACAAGGCCACGTGGTGAAACTGGTAGACACGCCATCTTGAGGGGGTGGTGCTGCAAGGTATGGGGGTTCGAGTCCCCCCGTGGTCACTATAATAAGCTAAAAATCAAGCACTTATCGGATTTCGATAAGTGCTTGATTGATTTAGTTTCCGTCCAGAGATTATTACGTTTGATTATTGCGGAGGCAACCCAGCGCACCTGACTGGATACCGTATCGCTTGGCCGACTCCCGAAATATCCGTTACTATGGTTGACGATAAAAAATCATTGTGATATTGTTATCACAATGATTTTTACTAAACTTGGGCTTCAATAAAAAATTCCAAAATTCATGAGAAAGACCTATACACAACTGGCTGTGAAGGCATTAGCCCTGGTCATAACGACTTCGCTGGTTCTGGTAAGTTGCCAGCCGGTAGAACTTGACAGCCCGGTTCTGCCAACGCACTCAGACACCAACGCCAGACTGACTGCCGGTGAGGATTACGTTGAGGGGGAGTTACTGATTCAATTTGCGGAACAAGTCACGGATGAAGACAAGCAGAAGGTTTTAGACAAGGTTGGCGGGCAGTCTATTGAAAAGATACTTACCAAAGCGATGGAACGAGCCGGTAAAAAGGAAGGAATACTGCTCGTGAAGGTCAAGAGAAGCACACTGGAAGCCATCTCTGCTCTACAAAACACCCCCCACGTTGAGTTTGCCGAGCCTAACTTCGTTTACAAGCACGCAGCTACGGCAACGGATTCGTATTTCACAAATGGATCGCTTTGGGGGATGTATGGCCCGGCCACCTCGCCAGCTAATCAATATGGCAGTAACGCGGCTGCTGCCTGGGCTGCCGGAACAACAGGATCGGCTTCGGTTTACATCGGTATCATAGATGAAGGTGTGCAACTTACGCACCCCGACCTGAGCGGTCAAGTCTGGACGAACCCCAACGACCCGGTTGATGGCGTGGACAATGATGGTAATGGCTTCATAGATGATACCAATGGTTGGGACTTTGCCAACAACGACCGCACGATCTACGACGGTGGCAAGCGGGGGTCTTCCGACAGTCACGGTACGCACGTGGCCGGCACAATCGGTGCCAAAGCAAATAACGGTACGGGCGTGGTTGGACTCAATTGGAACATCACGTTGATCTCAGCTAAATTTCTGGGCCTGAATGGTGGCACAACGGCCAACGCTATTAAAGCAGTAGATTATTTGACCAACCTCAAAAGCCGGGGAATAAACGTTGTTGCCAGCAATAACTCGTGGGGAGGTGGTGGCTTCTCACAAGGGCTTTTCGATGCCATCAGCCGGGCCAACAATACAGGCATTCTGTTTATTGCGGCTGCGGGCAATAGTGGTACCAATAATGACACGTCGCCCAGTTACCCATCAAACTATGATCTGCCGAATGTGATTGCAGTAGCCGCCATTGATAAGACAGGTGCGCTGGCCAGTTTTTCGCAGTACGGTGCTGCCACTGTTGATCTTGGCGCGCCCGGTGTTGCCATCAACTCAACAACGGCGTTCAACACCTATTCGTCGTATAACGGTACGTCTATGGCTACCCCACACGTAACGGGAGCAGTAGCCCTTTATGCCTCTACACACCCCGGTGCATCGGTAGCGCAGATCAGAAACGCAATCTTATCGAGTGCTGTGCCAACGGCATCGCTGGCGGGCAAAACCGTTACTGGTGGCCGGTTAGATGCATATTCAGCGCTGTCAAAATAAAGAACTAAACGGCCAACCGTATTTTGCAGTACGTAAGCTGGGGCGATGCTACCTGCGTTTACTCAAAAGTCTGACAATGAAGCACTCATCAATTCTGGTGGGTGCTTTTTTAGTGTAATTCCCGCCCGCAGTGTGGGCATCGCCGGTCAGCAACTCCGCCCCAACGCATCGTGGCCGGAATGCCCGAAAAAACGGCGGACTACCCTATACAACACACGCTCTACTGCTGCCTGTTTCGGGGATGAAAATCGCGGAGGGTTTGGTGGAGGTAATCGCGGTCGAGGTGGGTATAAATTTCGGTTGTCGTGATGGATTCGTGGCCCAGCATCTGCTGCACGGCCCGCAAATCGGCCCCGCCTTCGATAAGGTGCGTGGCAAACGAATGGCGAAAGGTGTGCGGGCTGATGGTTTTCAAAATCCCGGCTTCGTCGGCGAGTTTTTTGATGATTTTGAACACCGACACCCGTGACAGCGATCCGCCCCGCAGGTTCAAAAATACCAGATCATCGGCCCCTTTCTGCACATCGAGCAGGTTGCGACTGTGTTGCACATATACGGTGGTGTAATGAATGGCATCGCTGCCGATGGGAACAAGCCGGGTTTTGCTGCCTTTGCCCACTACCCGAACAAAACCAGCATCGAAATGGCAGTTAGAAAGCTGTAAATCAAGGAGTTCAGACACCCGCAACCCGCAACCATACAGAATCTCAAGCAGGGCGCGGTCGCGGGGGCCGCCGGGCGTGGAGAGGTCTATCCGGGCCAGCAGCGTTTCTACTTCGGGAAAACTCAGCGTGTCGGGAAGTTTACGGCTGAGTTTTGGGGATTCAAGGAGTTGCGTGGGGTCGTGAGAGGTAATGTTTTCGAGCCGCAGAAACGTGAAAAACGATTTCAGCCCCGACAGTATCCGCGCCTGACTGTGGGCTGATAACCCTAACTCGCCGAGGTGGGCCAGAAACCCAGTCAGGTGTTTCTGCGTCACCATTCCCGGCTCTGTACCGGGGTATATAAGGTCAATAAAACTGTGCAGTGCGGTAGCATCGTGCAGGTAGGCCTCCACCGAATTATCGGCCAGCGAGCGTTCGAGGGTCAGGTAATGTTTGAAGGCGGTGAGGTATGACTGCCACATAATCAACTGCTTACGCTTTTGCCCGTTTGTAAAGCGGCACCGTGCTGCACGGTTCGCCAAACATCAGGGCTGCTACCACCGGGCGCAACACCCGCGTCAGCTCGACGTAGGCCGCCGTTGGGACGGGTACCTTCGAGCAGCCTTTTACCACTAAGCGGGCATCCTGATAATCGGCGGGATTGATGCGGGCAATGGCATCGAAATACAGTTTTTCGTTCAGGTCGTTGAGCGAGCCGAAGACCATCATAGCAGCATACGGTTCGAGATGAACGGCCAGCAGCATATAGGCCCAGGTTGGCACAATAGCGTCTTCTGTGCAGGTAACGGCCACGTTTTGGCCCGCGTATCGAGACCAGTTGTGTGCTTTCAGAAACTCGCGGAAGTCTTTCTCGCGCAGAATCTGACCCATAAACAGATTGTCTTTCAGGTCATAAACCACCCGTTGGCCGGGGTGGTAGTAATCTTCCAGATCGAGCGTAACCAAGCCGCTGCGGGCCACACGGTTGATAATTTCAGCTTCCATTTTGTGAGGTAATACGGTTTTAACGCAGAGGAGCAGCGATTTACGCAAAGGACGCTGAGAAAAATAACTCTGCGGTCTCTGCGTAAATCGCTGCTCCTCTGCGTTTCCCTCTTTTATTCTGCTTTGGCGGTCTGATACCGGGCTTCGGCGGCAGTCCAGTCAACTACGTTCCAGTACGCGCCGATATAATCCGGGCGTTTGTTCTGGTATTTGAGGTAGTAAGCGTGTTCCCAGACATCGAGACCGATGATCGGAAAGCCTTTCACGTCGGCCACGTCCATGAGCGGGTTGTCCTGATTTGGCGTTGACGACACGGCTAATTCGTTGTCGTTGGTGAGCAATAACCAGGCCCAGCCAGAGCCGAAACGGGTGGTAGCGGCTTTGGTAAATTCTTCCTTGAGGGCAGCAAACGACCCAAATTTGGCATCAATAGCAGCCGCCAGATCGCCGGTTGGGTTGCCCCCGCCCGTTGCCGACAGCGAGTTCCAGAACAGGGTATGGTTGTAATGACCGCCCCCGTTGTTCCGAACGGCTACCGGATGATTGCTCACGTCGGCGAGCAATAACTCGATAGACTGGTTTTCAAGATCGGTACCCGCCACGGCGTTGTTGAGATTGGTCACATACGTGTTGTGGTGCTTATCATGGTGGATTTCCATGGTTTGCTTGTCAATGCTGGGTTCGAGCGCGTCGCTTGGGTAGGGTAGGGGATCTAATACAAAAGCCATAATAAATGCGGGTTTTAGTGAAAAACTTGTCCGTCCGATTAACACCGGCTTTCCGGCTTATGTTCTCAACCCCCTGAAAAAGTTAGTAAGCAACGCCTGAGATTCATCGGCGAGAAGACCCGTGACGAGCCGGGTTTTGGGATGAAGCACCGGGGGCTGAAGACGCAGAAATCCCCGTTTTTCGTCGGGTGCGCCAATCACCAACCGCCCCACCTGCGCCCAGAAAATGGCCCCGGCACACATCACGCAAGGTTCGAGGGTGACGTATAACGTACAGTCGGTCAGGTATTTACTGCCCATAAACTGCGCTGCCGCCGAGATCGCCAGTATTTCGGCGTGGGCCGTTACGTCGTTGAGCAGTTCGGTTTGGTTGCAGCCCCGGCCAATCACCCGGTTCTGGCAGACTACCACTGCCCCTACCGGCACCTCGCCCGCATCGGCGGCTTCTTCGGCCTGTTGCAGCGCAAGCTCCATGAAATACTCGTCGTTCATAGATTTATGGTAGATAGTGGGCTATGCCCAAAGCGTCGTCAGAACCGTTGAAAAACGCTAATGTTTCCGTTTTCAGTCCGGAAATTTGCGTGCAAAAACGTTCGTCGGAAGGTCTATGTTGCCCCGATTAATTCAATTCTATTTACCTGGTTTTCCACGTCAAAATCATGTTGCCGGAAGTGGTCAATTACGCTCACGACGTGGCTGGCTAATCCGGGTATGATTTCTGTAATCATTTGGGTTTGGGTAAGTTATTGCAAAAGCCGGTTTTGCCGGGAACCGGCAATTCTATCAGTTATTCGATCCGGTCTGTTTATATCCACGCACTTTTTGAGTTCTTTCTGACGGGGTAGCCAACACACTGGCATAACGCCCTGATAGCGTTATCGGTTAGCAGTTGAGCGATGTTTCATTGTCGGCACTGATGCGCTTGTTCTTGAAAAGTCCAAACCCTTTCTCGCAGAGTTCTTTAGCCGCCCAGCCTCCGCTGATGCCGGAGCCGATCACGATAGCGTCGTAGGTATGTTTGTCTTTGCCGGGGCCGGTGATGTTCATGTTATTGGGGGATTATATAGATGGAAGCTCTCCCTTAAGTAGAAAGTAAATCAGTTTAAATAAGTCTCGTGTGTCGTCGGGCATTACTTTGAAGCCTGTCTTACGAAGTGTTTTTGTATAGTCTGATAAATCGTCAGAGGCATGAGTTAAATAAAGGTGATTACGAACATCACGCACGTTTTCAAATAGATTAATAATAGGGTCTGATTTGTTAATTCCAGTATTAAATTTATTAATAAGTATGAACACAATCTGTAATCGAATCTCTTTTTGATAATCTCTTTCTGTTTTTTTATCTGTTTGATAAATATAGCTATCTGTATCAAGATCAAGTTTAAAACTTGATCTTTGCTCGTAATAAGTCTGATACCAGTATCTTTTATCACCAGTTTCAGGGCTACCACTACTATCAGACTTTGCCCAATACTTATAGTGTAAAAATGCCTTGCCATTTACTTCCCATTTATAATGTTTAACTGTGTTTGTATTCCGATATGTCAGTGGCTTCCCATTAGGATTTTTTGTGATTTCTTTTTCGTTTTTATCCTTTACTCTCTCGTCTCGTTCATTAAGTAAGTAAGGAATAGTAGGCTGGGTTTTTGTGAAATAGGATTCTGAAATTTCATTCAAACAACTCCAAAGTGTCAAAAAGGCCGTTTCATAGTTGTCATAATGAAAATGCTCTTTATCGAATTTTGTTTGTTCGTATGCTTTTTTTAATAACCCAACGAACATACAAAGCCTTTCATATATCCGACCTCTAAAATCAGTCTCATCAGGAGTTCCTTCTCCTTTCTCTCGAATTAGATTACTGTCATCAATCAAGCCGATATACTTCCAATAAGGCTTTAATAACACTGATTTATCAAGACACGTTTTAGTACGTTCAAAAAAACGTTCCACATCATCAGATACAACTTGTGGCGTTCGAGTAGCATCAGGACTATGTTTAATGTAAAACCCATCTGCTCCATTCTCTGAAAAGATGTCTATAGTTTTAGCTTTCGTAGATGCTGTAAATATAATAACAGGTAAAACGGGGTTGTATAGCTTTATGAACTTTAAAATTTCAAACCCTGAAAAATTATTCGCGTCATTTTCTTGACTATCATCCTCAGTTAACCTTATATCAAGCAGTATTAAGTCCCAATCACAAGACCTTATTTTATCCTTAGCAGAGGTTATTACTTCAGCACGACTTTTGCCCTTTTTTATATCTGTGGCACAATCAAACTCAATATCAGCTTCATCAAAAATGGCTTTTAACGTCTTCTCCCAACCTTTTTGATGTTCGTCATCAATGTAAAGTACTTTAGGTTTGTATCTTGAAGTATTAATTTGTAATATTTCTGAAAGCTTTAAAGATATGTCTCTCCCTGCTATATATCCAGATTTTATTTTTAAATACTTGATATACAGACTATTATTAATCCAGTTTTCTCTTTTTGATAACTTCTTTACTGTTACTTGGTCGAGTTCAAAGGCACCCCATTCGTTGGCTAATGAGTGATTAGATTCTAAATGAGGTTGCGGATAAATTGGATATTGTGGTAAACTGACTATTAATTCTTCTTCAGTTATTGACCGGATATTCGATCCATTCTCTTTAATAAATAGTGTTAATCCTTCTACAGATTCTTCTGCGTAATATATCTGCGGAGTTGATAAAAAAGACAAATAGGGGCAACCTAACTGCGCTAATTGATTAACTTGCTCAAATCCCATTAAAACTATGGGTACAAGACATCTTTTTCCTAACTCATTATTGCTAAGTCGAATGTGCATAGCAAGTTGAAAGCCATCATAAGATAACGGAGAGGGGCCGTATGTTGTAGGAATGACAATGGCATCAAAATCTCTTTCTTGAATCTCTTTAAAAATGCCTGCTGTTTCGATAGAAATATGCTCATCAAAGTTTTCGTATCCAATCGCTTGCCCATCAATTACATCAATCTTCACCGAAACGAATTTATCTTTCGAATCCTCAAAATCGAAACTAACACCCTGAAGTGCATTGGGGAGGTCGCGTTGAATAATCAATAAATTTTTCATAATTTCACTGCATTGGCTTGTAATAATGCTCTTCTAAGCTGTTCTTTGATTGTTTCAACCGTTAATGGTTCTGTTCTCCTAACAAATAATTGCTTTGCTTTCTTATAGATATCCGAATCGGCTGCTGTTTTATTGATTTCATAGCCTTCTGTCAAAGTATATAGAAACTGACGTGTGCTTTCCTCCAATTTAGTATTATTATCAAAAGAATGAAGTTTCGCTGATACAATATTGGTAAATATCATAAATTCATTGAGTAAATATCTCCTTCCAAAGCACAAGATTCGTACATCGTAAGGTGAGGTTTCTAAATAATACTTTAGATTACCATAGAATATGCGACTGTTGACGTTAGCACCAAAAGTACTCCCAATACTTGTATAATTTGCAGACGAAATACTGCCACTGAAAAAAACAAAAGGGACGTGTTTTTTTATATAATATTTCTGAAATTCTGTTAGTAAATTTGACTTATCGTTGAAAAACACATGACCTTTGTGACATAACACGGCCTCTGCATTAGGGAATTGGTCATCCGATGCACTATCTATTTGTTTCGGAGTATTACTGAAATGTATATCAGAGATAACCCTAATTCTATCTTCAGGTAATTCATAGTCCTGTAAGAACTGCTTCTGACGGGGTAGCCGGTCTTCTACGAGGTAAATCATTTATAGAGGATTAGTTTGTAGGTTACGTCTCGGTCTGCATTCCAATCGGAAATTAAAGTAGGCTGAACAGGTTGATTGATTGATTGATGACGGGTAAGGTAAGGGTATGTGTATCGACAATTATTTTCTGTAGATACGTGCATCTGCCAATCGCAGACATTTTGTAAGATATCTCTTACTGTCTTTAGATCGCCTGATAATCCGTTCCATTTTTCGGCGTAAGGCTCCCAAGAGACATACGACCCTAAATGTTTGATATCTAACTCATACGTGTCTGCATTATCGATTAAGCAAACTGATAAATCAGTAGAACGGGTTTTGTTTTTCTTGATCCATTCAAAAAAATTTGAAAGTGCCGATTTAATTTGAACCGTATCAATAAATAGGTCAACGTTCTTTAATTCTCTCGGCATTGGTTGAAGGTTGAAATCTGTATTAAGGCCAGAAGAATTGACCCCTTTTTTAATAATTTCATCAAGAGTTTGCCAAGGATCGTCGGTACGTAACTGAATATCAAATTTAAAGCGATTTATTACATCGTTAAAATAGGCGTATTTAATACTGCGATTACCTTTATCTGCGAACTGTATGTATTTGGGTAATAAATATTTACTGGGATATATTTCAGAATTAGCTTCACACCAGTCTTTTAGTAATGTATTTCCCCACGCCATTTGTATTGAGTGACCATACGTCTTAAAAAATGTACCCTTCGTGAATCCCCACAGACGATCATAAGTTTCTTTATTTAAATACTCACGACGAGATGTTATTAGTTTCTGAAAAAGGTCACTCGATTTCTCTATGTGTTTACTGTAGTTAAATGTCCCTACTGATCGGTCGTATTCGTGTGTAAAGAACTTCAATCCCTCGTCACGAGAGAATGAAGCAAGAATGTCTTTAGCCTCAACAGGGTTATGAGATGATTTTGTTAGTTTAACCTCCTCAATCATTTTTTCATATTGTACAAGTAGATTTAAATACTTAGTATTTAGGTCATTAGCTGATCCATCAGCACCTTTCTCGACCAGCCTACGGCGAAAATCACTTAAAAAAGACTCAGCTTCTCGATGATTCATGGTGATAAAGACTGCTTGTAGAAGAGACTGGCAGCCTGTTCGAGGCCACTACTTTCCCAAAATTGCAAAACAGTCTTCAAAAATTCTATTTCTTTATCAACTTCAGGTAACTCCGGGGGCTTATTATCTGAAGCGGTAATCTTTGATGTGTTTGCTTCAACACCCAAAGTACCCGATAGCGCATTATATACGCCCTGATACTGTTGGTACAGCGCATCTTCTGTTCCGCGTACCATTCGTAGATACAATAGCTTACCCATCAGTACATTACGCAGGGCAGGACGCTTCTTTTCAGGTGTATTGGCATGATGTTCTGCCCAATACCGATCTTGTGCCTTAATCTCTCCGTGTTTTTGCCATAGGTGTAGCAATGTTCTGATCTCACGCCAATATTGACGCGGTACATTAACACGCTCATTTACAATCAACCCGGTCACCTCCTGTCGATACCCGGCCTGTTGTAATCGGGTTTTCGCCGGATTAAGTGTGAACCCCTGGTCTGTAATGATTCGGTTTAGTTCAAGACAAAATTCTCCTTCGACTTTATAAACGTCCCTGTTTGACGAAAACGTCAAATCGTCAGCATACCGGGTATATGTCAGCCGGAAACGCTTTGCCAAACCTGCCAATCTGTGGTCAAGCTTCTGACATATTATATTGGTCAAGACAGGTGAAGTTGGGGCACCCTGTGGTAAGAATGAATGTTTAGGGGTGTCAAGATTACGTTCACAGCATAAGTTAGCCAGCATAAACGCGAGTGGTTCCCGTTCGCCAATGAGATTAAAAGGGGCCAACTTTAAGCAAGCCTTCACCCGGCCAAAGCCTATGCTGGGAAAGAAGTCTTTCAAATCAACGTTATAGACGTACTGTTTTCCAATGTGCGGACGAGCATTGTCAGCAATACTTTTACCCGGAACAAATCCCGTAGCAGCTTTATGAGTATGCACTTCGCTCATTAGCTGAAAGGCAACATTTATGCAACGTTGGATGGTTTTTAACGGGCCTGTGGGTGCGTGTAACGTTCGGACTCCTCCACTTTTCTTAGGAATAGTAAACGATTGATACCGACCTATTGAGAGTTTAGTATTGGCGTAATACGTTAGGGTTTGGAGTTTGATCGGCTTTTGCTTGCCTTGCTGTATCTGATTACCCTCTGCAAAAAGTAACGAGCGAACGTAATTAAGCAGTAGCACCAAGTCTTCTTTGGTTTGCATCCCATCAAACAAGTCCTTAATTCGGTGCTTCTGCTCAGGTGTCAATTGCATAGTTTAAAAAAATCCTGAACCACTCCATCCCGGTACTCTTCTTGTAAACATTGCCTATTACAACAATTGGTTAAGTAGAAGCTTTGGTTAAGTAGAAGCGTTGGTTAGGTAGAAATTGATGCAGCATCAACTACGACTTAACTTCTCTTCCTACCAACTTAACCTTCCACTTTTCTGATTCAAGCTATCACCTGATAACATTTAGCCCATAGCTTGCGCCGGACCACACGGCAAAACGCACGTGCGAAAATCAATACCGTTGGGACGGATGGTTCAGGATGTGAAAGAACGTGAAAAAATGGAGACTACATAACAAAATCTGTACTCAATGCGAACAAATCAACCGTTCCCGCGCCCGCGTTACGCCCGTGTACAGGTAATTCAGGTTGGCAATACCCGTCGGCGACCACGTGTTGAGCAGCACCGTGTCGAACTCGCTGCCCTGCGCTTTGTGACCCGTGATGCCGTAGCCGTAGCGCAACCGCATCGCACCGAGGTACGGATTCAGGTGGCGTTGCTTAAACGGACTGTCGCGAAACGCCTTGTCTGTCCGCATCACGTCGGAGTATAGGGTTTTTTCCTGCTCCTGCATCAGTTCGGGTTTGTCGGCCCGCACAAAATCGAGGCATACCTTGCCCGAAACCCGTTGTGGTTGCCCACGTTCGTCGGTTACTTCGACCATTACCTGTTGGAAGTGCAACCCGCCGAAAGATTCGGCCCCGCTTGCCAACTCAACCACCGTGCCGAAATCGCCGTTGAAAGCCGTGTAGTCTGCGCCGACGAAATTCTGGCAGAACAGCACCACATCGCCAACGGCCAGCGTATCGGCGAAGCCAAACCGCTCGCGTACGGCTTTGTTGAAATTAGTCAATGGGATATGATAGGCCCCAATATGAATGACGGCATCTAATCGGTGCGAATCGAACGCCCGGACGTAGGCAGTAACGGCCCCTTTCAGCCCCCAAAACTCGTCGCTTTCGATGCGCCAGCTACGGCCAAACCGCATGGCATCGCGCAGAGACGTGGCCGACCGCAAAATGCTCGACCCTTCGGCCTGCCGCTGCACGTCGGTTAGTTCGACCATGCGCCCGGTTAGGCCAAACCGTTCGCGCAGGTAACGCTCCGATAGGGCGGGCGGCAACTCACCGGCCCCATAGCCGATGGGCTGCAACTGATATATGTCGCCGATAAACAGCACTTTGCTGCGGGCGTTGCCGCTTTTGACGTACTGCACGAAGTTGTGCAACAGCCCGTTGGCCGAGATAAACTTGTCGTCGTTGGTCACGATGTCCGAGATCATCGAGGCTTCGTCCACGATGTAAAGCGTTGGCAACGTGTCGGTATTTAGTTTGCGCGACGTTTGTACGCGGCCATCGTCGAGCGGCTCGATGGTATAAATCCGGCTATGCAGTGTGCGGGCTTCGCGCCCGGTTTTGCGCCCGATAATGCGGGCCGCCCGCGTGGTGGGAGCCGACAAAAAGCACGGAATTTCCTGCGCGGTGAGGTAATCAACCACTGCCTTCGCTACCGATGTTTTGCCCGTTCCCGCCGATCCCCGCAATAAGAAGAAGTCCTCGTCGGAAGCCATAAACTCCTCGATCTCGAACAGAAACTGAGCCTGTTCGGTGGTGGGAGCAAAAGGAAGCAGGTCAAAAATGGTAGCAGTTGCCGTGGTCATATACCGTTTTTTGTTGGTTTCTGATACAATAGTAGGGGCCTCAATGACGTATTTATTTACGTTGACAAAAAATGTCCATCCTCTAAGTGTTAATTAGTCAGTAAGCCATGAAGAAGAAGGGTGCCGTAAGCGATTTGCGGCTGAAACGCGTGTTCGAGTTGCACAAAATCCTGCGAAAGAGCCACCGGGGGCGGTCGGCGGACGAATTGCGAGTGGCCTGTTTGGATGTGGACCCTGATGTTGACAAGCGCACGACGATGAACGACCTCAGGTTTTTGCGCGATGCGTTGGGTGCACCCTTGCCCGACCGCGCCAACAAGCACGATGGCTATTATTACAGTACACCGTACTCGATCTTCGACGGGCTTGACGATTCGTATTTAGGAAGCCTGAACGAAGCATTGGCCCTGCTCCGGCAATTGTCAGATGCTGCCGAGTTTGTGGGGCTTGAAGACCTTTTGCTCCGGCTGGAGCAGCGCGTGGCCGGGACGACCGATGCCGAGAAAAACCCCATTATCGCCTTCGATGAGGCCGAACTCGTGGGCCGCGAGCATCTGATTGGGCTGTATCGGGCTATTCAGAAGCAGTTGTTTCTGCGAATCACGTATCAGCCTTTTGCCGATGACCAACCGATGATTCGGCACGTGTTTCCGTTGCTCCTGAAGCAATACAACAATCGGTGGGTATTGGTCAGTTGGGAAAATGGTCGAGATACTCCGCAAAACCTGCCCCTCGACCGGATTACGTCGTTTTTCAACACGGCGGAGACGTTTACCCATCCCAAAACCTTCGACGGGAAAGCCTATTTCAGGCACCTCATTGGTACGACCAAGACCGGCGCGGCCCCGCAATCCGTTGTTTTACGATTTACCAACAAGCGCGGGAAGTACGTCGTCACCAAAAAAATCCATCCCGAACAGCAAACCGTCTGGCTTCCATCGGGAGAGTTGGAGGTGCGGCTATTTGTGGAATTGAATCAGGAGTTGGAAGCCCGCATACTGGAGTTCGGGGCCGATGTAGAGGTGCTGGAACCGCCCCATCTTCGCGACCAAATCCGGGACAATCTGGCGCGGGCGTTACACCGGACAAGTGGTTTAAGCGAATGATCGGGACGCAGATGACGGGGACGTTGCGGACTTGCGCTGATTTAATCAGAAAAGCCGTGTTTATCCGCAACGTCCCCGTCATCTGCGTTCCAATCACTGTTTCAACACCCGCCGTACCGTTGTTTGCCCGCCAATCTGCACCCGAAGCAGATACAGCCCTGGCGGTTGCTGACTCAGGTCGAGGTCGGTACGGTGGTCGCGGGTGGTGCGGTTGTGGGTGGCACGGCCCGTGATGTCGGTGAGTTGCAGCGTGGCCGGTGTTGTTAGCAAATTCTGGTCAATCTCAACGGTGAGGGTAGTTCCGGTTGGTACGGGATACACCTTCACAGACTCGGCTAATGGGTCATCAACGGCCAGCAGGGGCAAAATGGTGAGCGTAGCCGTGCCGCTAACGGTGCCATTGCCGCAGTTATTGGCAATAGAAATCAGGCTATAACTGCGGGTTCGGGCGGGGGTCACGTCAATCAGATGCGGGTTGGCCGCTGTCGAAACTGAATTCCGGGCGGTGCTGTCGGCCCAGACGAATGTCCAGGGCGCATCGCCGGTGAAGGCCACACTAAGTTTAGCCGAACTGCCCTGATAGACATCCTGACTGCCCGACAGCCGGGCCGTTGGCAAGGCCCGCACCAGCAAGACCACCGGACTGTTTCGACCGGCAACGGCAATGCCGGGGTTGGAGCCGGTAACGCGCACAAAATAATACCCGGCACTCAGACTGGCCGGCAACGATGCCACAATGGGGCCGGTGCCGGCAGTGGTGGCCGATACCGGAACAAAGACTTTGGAGAGCGTATCGGCCACCTGCACCTGAAACACATTGCCGGGGTTGAGCGTACCGGCCACCGAGAATGGCACCGAGAAATTAGCCCCCGCGCACAGGCCCGAACTGGCTAAGGTGCCGGTTATGATGGTTGGAATAGCCACCGAAACCGTTGCCGTTGCCGGATTACCGGGTAGCCCTTTGCCGCAAATATTGGTCACGCTCGCTACCTGATAGGTGGTGGTGCGGGCGGGCATCACGGCCACCGTTGCCAGCGTATCCGGGGCCACGCCCGAATCAATCACCGTAGTGCCGTCGGTCAGCACGTAGCTATATGGTGGCACTCCCGTAAATCGCAGTTGCAGGTTGGCTTTCAGGCCCAGATTCACCGTTGTAGAACCCAGCAGTGAGAGCGTTGGGGTGCTGTTGACAATAAGCCGGATGGTATTCCGCGCACTGTAACAGCCGTTGGCACTCACCTGAAAGACATAAAAAAACTCACCGCCCGGTTTGGTTGCGTTCAGCGTGATGGGGGTGGGGGCGTTATTGGTGATTACGCCCGATGGGTCAACCCAGCGCAGGCTGCCCCCGGTCTCTGCGGTAGCCGTGAGCGGTACAGATTGAGTAGTCTGACAATACGTTACCAGCGACGATGACACGGCGGGCGTAGCAGCCGTCTGTACCGTTACGCGCAGCGTGGCCCGGTCGCTTTCGCAGTCTTCGACGGTTTGCGATACGAAGAAATTCAGCACCTGCACCCGGTCAATGGGCGGGGTGGGTGCATTCGGAAACGCATTTCCATCGGTATTGAACCACCGCAGGTTTTGGCCGTTTGCCACAACCGGGCCAACATTCTGACCGGGCTGGTCTTGCTGGGCTAAGCAGTAGTTAAGTGAGGCAGTGCCGGGTGCGCCGGGTTTGGTCTTTATCCGCACGGCAAGGCTGGCACGCGGGCTTTCGCAGTCGTTCACACTTTGACTGACGTAGTACGAGAAATTACCCGCCACGTCGTTGGGAACACCGGGGGCATTACCGGCAGCCGTGCCACCCGTCGCATTCTGGCCGTACCACCGTATCGTTGAGGCATTTTCGCCCGATGCCGTAAGCGTGGGGGCGTTGGTGAATTGGCAGAACACCACCGGAGTCACGGCGGGAGCCGCCGGTGTACGCTTCACCGTTACCTCAATCCGGGCGCGTTGCTGGCTTTCGCAGCCATCGAGTGACTGACTGGCGTAGTAATTATAGGTCGTGGCAACGTTGTTGGGCGGATTCGGCGCGTTGCTCTGTACCGTGCCACCCGTTGCATCAGTGCCGTACCAGAGTAGTGCCGCGCCGTTTTCGGGCGTTGCGTTCAGAATCGGAGCCGATGAATTCTGGCAGAATACCACTGGCGTAATCACATTGGGTGCGCCGGGGGTGCGTTTCACCACGACATCAATTTTGGCGCGAGACTGGCTCTCACAGCCGTTGAAAGTCTGGCTCACGTAATAATTAAACGTGCCGGCTGCGTTGCTGGCCGGTGTTGTAGCGGTTCCCGTTGCCGAACCGTTTGTGGCATTCTGGCCGTACCACAGCAGCGACGCTCCACTTGATGGCGTTGCGCTGAGTTGGGGTGCGCCGTAGTTCTGGCAAAACACCACCGGCGTACTGACAGCGGGTGCGGCTGGGGTGGGTTTCACAATCACCGTAGCCGTTGCGCGTCCGCCAACACAACCGTCGGGCGTGGTTTGGCTTGCAAAATAAATTTGTGTACCGACGGTTCCGGTCGGCGGTTGGGGTGCACCGGGCAAAACACCCCCGGCTGAATCAAACCAGGTAAGCACGTTTCCATTGCCGCCCGTAGCGGTCAGAACGCGGACGGTTTCGCCCTGGCAACGGCTGAGGTCGGTGGTAAGCGTGGGCAGGCCGGGCGTAGCCGCTACCCGAACCACATAAACCGACGGGCTACTTTGGCACGAACTGCCATCAACACTCCTGACGCTATATGTATAGGTATTGGCGGCTGCCGGGGGCGCGGGTTGGTTAGTTGCCTGCGTACCGGCAGCGTCGGTAAACCACTGGACTGTGCCGGGGGGGGCGGTCAGGCTGGCGGGGCGGGCGGCTTCGCAGTAGGATACCGACACGGGAGCCGGAGCCGCCGGAGCCGTCCGAACGGTAAACGTAACGGTGGCTTTGTCGCTACGGCAACCAAGTACGGTTTGGTCAACTTTGTAGGTGGTTGAGCCGGGCGTGGTAGTGGCCGGGCTGGGTGCCGCGCCGTTATTACCCAGCAAGACATCACTGGCATTGTACCACTGAAACGCAGCGTTGGGTTGGCCGCTGGCCGACAGCGTTTGCGGTGCTACATTCTGGCAAACCGTTGGTGATAAAGCCGTTGGCTGGTTTGGCTTGGCATTCACCGTCACAAAAAACGTAAGCAGGTCGCTTTCGCAACCATTGGTTGTTTGTGTTACGTAATACGTTCGCTGCCCTGCCGAACTGACCAAGACCGGGTCGGGTGTGTTGTTGGGAGCGGGCAGATTGGCGGCAATGTACCACTTCAGATTACTGCCCGTCACGTAGGCCGTTACGGGTTGCCCGGCAACGCCCTGGCAATATGCGGGCGGAGTGGCTACGGGCTGGGCCGATTTGGCCGTAACTGTAACCACCACCTGACCGCGTGGCCCTTCGCAGCCGCCAACCGTTTGTGACGCAAAGTAAGACGATGACCCCGCCTGAGCCGTTGGCGGTGAATACGGATTTCCTGATGCCAAAAAAGCCCCGGCACCCGAATACCACCGAACACTGTTGCCGGTTGCCGTGAGGCTTACCGCTGTATTGGGGCAGATTGGCCCGGTGGTGGGTGAAGCAACTGCCACTGCCGGGGCCGGGGGAATAATGCCAAACGCACTGCTGGTATTGCCGCTGATGCGGGCCGGTGATGAGGAGACAACCTGAATCACGTAGCCGCTCCCGACCGGGATATTGGCCGGAATCGTAGCCGAAACTGTGCCGCCCGCCGTGGCTGATACAACACCGGCAATGCCCGTGTAACTCGTGGTGGTGTTGATGACCTGCACCGTAAACTGGTTGGTTGAGCCAAATGCACCGCTTACTGAAAACGGCACCGAAACCCCACTACCGGCTGCCACGCAGGACGAAGGCGACACTGTGCCAACGGTGATGGTCTGGGCTATGCTCTGCCCCGCAAAAATACTGCCCCACATCAGTAGCATCAGCCACCAAATCCGGTAAACACGTTGTCTCTTCATAGCTCAATCAGTTGGTTATTATAGCCACAAAAATAAGGCCATTTTGCAGTGATTAAAGAAAAACTAAGGCGAAACCCCGTTTTTACTGGCATAACTACAACGTCACCGTCTCCGAATCATGTGCGTTGCCGTATAACTGCCCGTTTTGGGTTTTCAGGAAAGCGGCCAATGAAATAGCCTCCTGCTTGATAAACCCCTGCTGCGGCAACAATCCGTCGGCCACCATCTCGACCACCGAGGCTACCGAAGCCGCCGTTGTCCAGGAGATAGCCCGCCAGCGTTGACCCTCAATCACAAGTGGGTAGTAGGCGTGACTGAATTCTTCGCGTTTTAGCTGCCCGTCTTTCCAGCCCTCCACCACCGCATATACATACACCACGTCGTCTTGTACGGGTGGTTTGGCTTCGGTCAGGATGCGTTCGGCTAAGGCGCGGTCGTTTTTCAGGAGCAGTTCATACAGCAAAAACCGCATCAGCCGGGCGTGGCCGGGGTAGCGCATGGTTTTGTAGTTCAGGGTGTCGAGCTGGCCGTTATAGGTTTCGCACATGGTTCCCAGCCCGCCCGATGTCGAGAAAGCCTCCATTTCCATCCCGTTGAAATTAATCACTTCCAGACCTTCCAATGCCGGAACCCACTTCCGAACGCCGTTGTGAATCACCTCACAGTCATTGATATACTCGTTGATAACGCCCGCCGGAGACCACGTAAACGAATAACCGAGCAGGCCATTGGGGTTTTGCGGCAAGGCACCCACGCGCAATTCTATGTCGCGGAGCCGGTCAAATCGTTTGGCAAGGTCAGCCCCGATGATGCCGATGTACCCCGGAGCCAACCCACACTGCGGAGCCATGACCGACGTGCCGGTGAGGGCCATTTCGCGCACGGCAGTGGTGGTTGGTACGTCTTCGGTAAGGTCAAAATAATGCACACCCAAGCGATGAGCCGCCCGCGCAATGGGCAAATTGAGCGAATAGGGCAGGCAGGAAACAACGGCATCGAAGCCCTGAAGAATTCCGGCAAAAGCGGTCTCGTCGGTGATGTCGGCCTGTTTTGTGGGGAACGAAACGGGGTAGGTAGGCGCGGCTTTGTCAACGCCCGTCACCGAAAAACGGCGGTTGAGCAATACGCCCACGAGCGAGCCGACTTTGCCCAAGCCGACAACTAAAACAGTCTGAATCATGCTGGTTTTGTTTTGTGTACTGATGCGGCAAAGTAACCGCCCGCCCAACGGATTTCAAACCAGACGGCGGGGTTTTCGTAGATTTGCCGACATGACAACCCCAACCGATTATCTTATCTGCGCCAATGAACCAACTCCTTTGTTTCTGGAAGGAGACTGTCTGGCAATACTGCGTCAGTTACCCGATTTGAGCGTGGATTGCTGCATAACGAGTCCGCCGTATTGGGGACAACGGCAATACGAAGGGGGGGGGATTGGCTTAGAAAACACGCCTGCCGAATTTGTCCAGAATCTACTGAAAATCACGGCGGAGATTAAGCGTGTTTTGAAAAATACAGGTTCGTTTTGGCTGAATATAGATGATACCTACCGTAGTAAATCGTTGGCCGGGGTGCCGTGGCGCGTGGCGATTGCCATGATGGACGAGCAACACTGGACGCTCCGCAACGACGTGATCTGGAACAAACATAAAGGCGGTTTAGACAGCAGCAAAGACAAACTGCGAAACGTTTATGAACACGTTTTTCATTTTGTGAAAGACCCCAAAAATTATTTCTATGATGGCAAGGCCATCCGGTCAGATTCGCGCAAGAGTATCGTCAAAAACGGGGCCGTTGTGTCGGCAACGGGCGTAAGTGGGATTCGGTATCGGCGACAAATTGAGTTATCGACCGCACTGACACCCGACCAAAAAACAGCCGCCCTGAACGAGTTGGGAACCGTTTTGTCCCGGATTCAGCAGGGCGAACTCAGCGATTTCAGGATGATTATCCGGGGGCAACAGCGGGCCACCCATGCCGAATCGGAAAACCTGTCGGGCCGGGCTAAAGAACTGATTAAGAAGGGATTCTATTTCTTGTTTTACCATCCTGACGGTACGCTGCCCGGCGATGTCTGGGATATTCTGCCCGAAGACACCCAAAATCGTCAGAAACACTACGCTGTTTTCCCCGAAGACCTGTGCCAAATTCCGATAGTGGCTACCTGCCCACCAAACGGCGTTGTTTTAGACCCCTTTTGCGGTACGGGAACGGTGATGCTGGCGGCTTACAAAAACCATCGAAAATCAATCGGCATAGATATATCAACCGAGTATTTGCAACTTGCCGAAGACAGAATCGCCCAATATGAACAGCAAAATAACGGAGTTCTTCACTTATTCGACTGACAGCCAATCGGTCAATTGGGACGGCGTGACAACGAGCCAAGCGTGCAGCTATCTAAATAAAAAATGCGTTAAAACCCGGAAAAGTGACTCGGCAGTTTCAATTGGCACCTGCACCATGAAATACGGTCAGGAGGCATCAGATGTCATTATTTGCCCCCATCGGTTGCTGGAAAAACGGCGTATCTTTTTGGATTGTCTGCACTTATTGACACAGCACGAACCCGGCAATGATTTCCATATCGTGCCAGAACTAACAATACCGGGCGGTAACGTTGATTATTTCTTGGTGTCGGTACGAAACGGAGTCATTCGTGATTTTGTCGGCATCGAGTTACAAACGATGGATACAACGGGAACCGTTTGGCCCGAACGTCAGCGTTTTTTGCAGCAGACAGGTCTTCTTGGGTCCGATGCCGTTATTGCCGGAACGTCGTTTGGGATGAACTGGAAAATGACGGCTAAAACAACGCTGGTGCAACTGCATCACAAGATTGATACATTTCAACACATCGGCAAGCATTTGGTGTTGGTTTTGCAAGATCATCTACTGGCCTATTTGCGTCGGGAATTTTCGTTCGGCCACTTTTCAAGCCCGGCCCTTGTTGGTGATTCGATGCACATCCACGCCTATCACCTTAACAAGGTTGCTCAGGAAATATATACGCTGCAACTGCATGAACGAATCAGTACCGATAGTGATGGTATTGCCCGCTGTCTCGGTTTGCAGGCGCAAGCCCGGGTAGAACTGGAAATTATCATCAAGAGTTTAGCCGCAAAAATCAGTGATAAAACGCTGTTTAGTTTATAAAATATGACCCCTTCCAATCCCCAACGATACACCATCACTGCCGCCCTTATCTACGCCAACGGCCCCATTCACATCGGGCATTTGGCCGGGTGCTACGTGCCTGCCGATATTTACGCCCGATACCTCCGCAGCACCGGCCACGATGTGGCGTTTATCTCCGGCACCGACGAACACGGCGTTCCCATCACCATCCGGGCCAAAAAAGAAGGGCTGACCCCGCAGCAGGTCGTTGATAAATACTACGGCCAGATTAAACAGGCGTTCAGTGAGTTCGGTATCTCGTTCGACATTTATTCGCGGACAACCAACAAAATCCACTACGAGACCTCGCAGGAAATCTTCACCACGATGTTTGAAAAGGGATTTTTTGATGAGGAAGTCACCGAACAGTACTACGACGAAGTTGCCAATCAGTTTCTGGCCGACCGCTACATTGTTGGCACCTGCCCCGTTTGCGGCAACCCCAATGCCTACGGCGATCAGTGCGAACGTTGCGGCACGGCCCTCAGTCCGCTGGAACTCATCGAACCGCACAGTACGCTGTCTGGCTCGAAACCCGTGCTGCGGCAAACCAAAAACTGGAACCTGCCCCTCGACCGGATGCAGCCCCAACTCGAAGCCTACGTCAACAGCCACCGAAACGACTGGAAAACCAACGTCTTCGGGCAGTGCCAATCGTGGCTAAAAGAAGGCTTGCGGCCCCGCGCCATGACCCGCGATTTAGACTGGGGAATCCCGGTGCCGCTGCCCGATGCCGCCGGTAAAGTGCTGTATGTCTGGTTCGATGCGCCGATTGGCTATATCTCCATGACCAAAGAATGGGCCGCCAAAACCGGAAAAGACTGGACAGATTACTGGAAAAACCCGGCCACCAAACTCGTGCATTTCATTGGCAAGGATAACATCGTGTTTCACTGCCTGATTTTTCCGGCGATGCTCATGGCCGAAAGCACCGGCGATGCCCATCCGTTTATCCTGGCCGACAACGTACCGGCCAACGAGTTTATGAACCTCGAAGGCGACAAGATTTCAACCTCGCGCAACTGGGCCGTGTGGCTGCATGAATACTTAGCCGATCTGCCCGGCAAACAGGACGTGCTGCGCTACGTGCTGACGGCCAACGCCCCCGAAACCAAAGACTCGGAGTTTACCTGGAAAGATTATCAGACCCGCAACAATGCCGAACTCGTTGGGGTTTTTGGCAACTTTGTGAACCGCGCTGTCGTACTGACGCACAAGTTCTTCGATGGTAAAGTGCCGGTAATCAGCGAATTAGATGAGGTTGACCAGGCTGTTTTAGCCGAACTTGCGTTGTTTCCGGCCCGGATCGGGCAGAGCATCGAAGCGTATCGTTTTCGGGAAGCATTGGCCCACGTGATTGACCTAGCCCGGCTGGGCAACAAATACTTAACCGAAACCGAACCCTGGAAAACCATCAAAACCGACACCGCCCGAACGGGAACCATCCTGAACATCGCCCTGCAAATCGGGGCTAATCTGAGCATCGTCTGCGAGCCGTTTCTGCCGTTCACCACCGATAAACTCCGTACCCAATTTAACCTCACCGACACGCTGACCTGGGCCGATGGTGGTTGCGCCGACCTGCTGCCTGACGGCCATGCGCTGGCCGAAGCAGTGCTGCTGTTTGAGAAATTAGAAGACGACATTATCCAGAAACAAGTCCAGAAATTGATGGAGACCAAAAAAATGAACGAGTTAGAGGGGTCGGGCCATCCGGTGAAGACCGTGCCGCCCCTGCGTGACGAAATCGTGTACGACGATTTTGCCAAAATGGACATCCGCATCGGCACCATCACCGCAGCCGAGCGCGTACCGAAGAGCGACAAACTCCTGAAATTGCAGGTCAATGACGGTCTCGGCGGGCGGCAGATTCTGAGCGGCATTGCCAAACATTTTTCGCCCGAAGAATTGATTGGCAAGCAGGTTACGTTTCTGGCAAACCTGGCCCCGCGCAAAATGATGGGCCACGAATCTGCCGGGATGATTCTGATGGCCGAAGACCGCGACGGGCGATTGGCCCTGATTGCCCCTGATGGCGAACCCGTCTGGAACGGGGGGGCGGTGAGTTAGCGTTTAGTGTTCAACCTTATGATCTCAACCAATGAATCCGGCCACCGCTCAATATCGGCAAACGCTTATCCGGTTATCGCAAAAATATGTCCAGTCGGGTAGTGGCAGTATGCTGTCGTTGGTTCAACATAAATCCAATCCGATGATGGAACAATCACTGCACCAGACACTTGCCGGATTATCCTATGTGCTGGTTGGTGGGCTGGCAACGCAGTATTATATGCCCGCCCGCTACACAATTGATGCCGATATTTTGGTGCTTGCTACTGAACAGGAGCAAACTGAAAACCGGCTGCTGCAACATGGCTACCAACGGCAAGGCGCGTTGAGCATTGGCGACAGTACGTGGCTTTCGCCAGCGGGCCTGGTGGTAGATTTATTGACGCAGGAAAGTTCATGGGCCGAAGTCGCGCTGAGAAACCCCAATTGGATAGACGGTATTCCGGTGATTGGCTTGCCCTATCTGGTGCTGATGAAATTACTGGCCGGGCGAATGCAGGACTTAGCCGACATTACCCGGATGCTGGGAGCGGCCGACGAAACCGTACTCAAAACCGTCAGAGTTGTTATTCAGACGTACGAATCGACTGCCTTAGCCGATATTGAGAGTATGATTATGCTCGGAAAATTAGAAAATCAGTAAAAAATAGCCGCCCGTCGTACCTTTGACTCCATGAAAAAAGCCCAAATGATTACCGACCGGGGAACGATGACCATCGAATTTTTCGAGCAGGATGCCCCCAAAACAGTCGCCAACTTCCTGAAACTCGCCGAGGCCGGGTTTTATAACGACGTAAAGTTTCACCGCGTTATTCCTGACTTTATGGTGCAGGGCGGAGACCCCACCGGCACCGGATCGGGTGGCCCCGGCTACACCATTCCTGACGAACTCACCGGCGGCAACCAATACCACGACCGGGGCGTGTTGAGCATGGCAAACACGGGGCGGCCAAACTCCGGCGGCTCGCAGTTTTTCATCTGCCACAGCCGCCAAAACACCGCTCACCTCGACCGCAAGCACACCGTGTTTGGTAAGGTAACAGACGGAATTGACGTAGTTGACATGATCCGGCAGGGCGACCAAATCAAGAGCATCGCCATTATTGACGAAGCATAAGGTCTGTTATCTTGCTGAAAATCAGTAGCCCCGGCAGTCATGCCGGGGTTTTTGTTTGCCCATACCATTCTCTCCTCATCTCAATCAACACCTGATTGGCTTGTTTCACGTCCGGTCTATCAGGTAATCTGCTGTTGCCCGTTATCGCATCAATGTCCAGAATCTGGGCTTCGGCGCGGGCGATGAGTTCGTCATAATCGAAGTTCCCGGCCCTGATTTGTAGTAATTCGGCCCGGTTTGGTCGGCGGACGATAACCTCGCCCCGGCTCAGGATTTCAGCCGCCATGTCGAGGAGCCGAAACGTGTGCATCATATTTTTGGCATCGTAGTTTTTGCCGTGATCCATTGTGTTCTGGTAGCGGGCATCGTTGCGTTTTTCGACCCATTCCCAGTACTCGCGGTAGTCTTTGCAATAGCTCGAATAACCGTCGTGGTTCACGTACAGATGCGCCACCGGCTCCAGGCCAACGGGGACGCTGCTCACCGAAACCGCGTTTGATTCGTCGCCCTGAATGATTCCCGAAAAACCGAGTCCGTTCCCGTTAGCTCCGTTCGGGTCATAAAAAAGGGCGTAGATGTCGCGGGCGTGGGCTACGTTTACCAAACCGCAGTCTTCCTGCCGCCAGCCGCGTTTTTCCAGCCAATCGGGTGCGGGTTGACTGCCGGGGCCAATCAGGACGTGGCAGAAATGCAGCAGCGATTTACGGTCGCGGGGCATCGGGTTCACGATTTTCTTGTTCAGCCCCCGCGCTTTTTTAATCTGACTGATGGCGTACCCGGCAAACGTATCGCGGCATAATTTAGACAGAAATAGCTCGGTGGTGAGCCTGTCCATCAACGGGTTACGGTGCAATACACAATCTGCCGGGGTGCAGAGCAATTCGAGAATGTTCGGATTGTTTTTGGTGAGCAAGTCCACAAACCGGCCCAGTTCATAAAACACGATGTCGTTGCGGTCGTCGGCCACCTGTTCCACGCTTGTCAGGCCGTAGAGGTCATCTTGCGGCAAGACAAACACGCCCCGAATGTCAGTGTCAGACATGGGCGTGTTGGTGCCGTAGGCGTTGGAGCCGCTGATACACTCAAAAATAATGAGGTTGCGGTCGCGGAGGTCTTGGATCGTCATTTTTCTGCCTCGTCCATCTTAATCATAATCGGGCCAACGGGCATTGATTCTCCGTTCAGAAACTCGTTCACTTTCGGGGAGAGCTTCGTCAGTTCCACATACCGATTGATACGCACACTCAATACGAAAACAGTAATCGTGTACTTGCTAAAGTTTTGCTGATACTGTAAATTCTTGTCAAACGTGAGCAAGGCGTGAAAGCCATCAGCAACCATGAGTTTGAGCAACTCACCGTTCTTTATGCCATTCCAGCCTTTGTCTCTTACAGTGAACACGTCATGCGCTGGAAAATCAATCTTCAACCGTTTTGGTAGGTTCTCGTCAAGCAACAGCCGTATAGAAGTCCTTTATTCGGGCAGATGTCAGCAGTTTATTGGCGATATCGAGCAGGGCTATAGCCTGATTTTTGGAGACGGTTGGGAAATCGTCCAGAAATTCGTCCAACGAAACGCCATCTTCGAGGTGGTCAAAGAGCGACTCCACGGGAACCCGTGTCCCGATGAACACAGGTTGACCGCCCATAATATCCGGGTCAATGGTGATAAGTGCGTTGATGTTCATGCAGTGAAGATACGATATTTTACAACGTATAACCCCCGGCGTATTCGCGCTTCACGAACTGATTGGCGTAATCATAGTTGGTGATTTTCATGTTTTCGCCATCCCACAGCAGTTTTTTACGTCCGGTGAATTTGCCGTTTTCCCGCGCCATGTATGACCGCGTGGCGAGGTTGCCCATCAGCACGGTTTCGGTCAGCGGCCCCGACTGATCGAACGACGACGACGTGTAGGCTCCGTAGCCTTCTTTGCAGGCTTTGACCCACTGCTGCTGATGCCCGTCGAATTTACCTTCGACCAACGGTTTTTTGGGCGTGGGCAGTTGTTTTCCCTCAAACTTGCCGAGGGGTAGTAAGGTCGGGTTGCCGCCGAACAAACCGCCCGTCAACATTCCTTTGGTGCCGATAAACAGCATCCCGCCACTCACATCTTTAAAAACCTGGTCATACTCCACGCCTTCGGGCAGCGGGGGCCGGATGCCGCCATCGAACCACGAAAACTTGATCTCGTCCACCTTCCGGTCTTGCGAAGCGAACGTCAGATGCACCGCCGACGAGGGTGGGCAAACGTCATCGAAGAAGGCTTCCTTGAAAAAATCAACGTAAACCGAACCGACGCTGCACTCGACCGAGGTGGGGTATTTGAGTTGGAGGGCGCGGAAGGGAACGTCCATAAAGTGGCAGCCCATGTCGCCGAGTGCGCCCGTGCCGAAGTCCCAATACCCGCGCCAGCGCGTTGGCATATAGGCTTCGTGGTAGTCGCGCATGGGGGCCGTGCCGAGAAATAACGGCCAGTTCACCTCCGATGGCACGGGTTGGCTTTCGCCCTTGTCTTTGGGCGATTTCACGCCCTGCGGCCAGGCGGGGCGGTTTGTCCAGCAATACACGGTATGCACGTGGCCGATCATCCGGTCCTGAATGGCGGTTTCAATAATCCGGGTAGCATCACCGCTGCTGCCCTGATTGCCCATCTGGGTCACAACGCGGTATTTTTCGGCGGCCTGGGTCAGCATCCGGGCTTCGTAGATGTCGTGGGTAAGGGGTTTCTCGACATAGACGTGCTTGCCGAGTTGCATGGCGGCCATGGCAACGGGCGCGTGCATATGGTCGGGCGTGGAGATGATAACGGCATCGAAGGTCTTACCGACTTTATCGAACATCTCGCGGTAATCCTGAAAATAGGGCGCGTTGGGAAACTGAGCGCGGTATTTTTTGGCCTGCCGGTCGTCCACATCACACAGAGCGACCATATTATCGGTGCCGCCGTTGTACGACTGTTTGATGTTGAAATCGGCTTTGCCCCCGCAGCCCACAGCGGCAATGTTCAGTTTGTCAGACGGAGCCACAAAGCCCGGCCCGCCCAAAACGTGGCGCGGAACGATATAAAAAGCGGCTGCGGCCACCGCCGAGCTTTGCAGGAATTTCCGGCGCGACGAAGTCAGGTCAGTCATTGGGGATTGGTCATTTGTCATGGGTTGTTAAGTCAGTTATGGCAATAATTTACTGCTTAATAACCCGATGAGGGCGCAGCCTGATCAGCGTTTCGGTAAGGCTGGCCTCTGGGTTGGCTTGTACGTGTAAACTTTCTTACTTTGCGTAAATAAACTGGTAACAAACCTCTTCCCCGCTTTTTATGACTCTATTTTACGCCGTCATCAGTCGGTATTATTCTGGAAACCCACTCATTTTCTGTTGCTACTGTGCATCCTGACGGTCTCGGCGCAGTCGAACGCGACCCCGGTCATTCTTTACGTCTCCACAACCGGCACCAACACCAACCCCGCCAGTGCCACGAGTTGGGCAACGGTCAGTGCAGACCTGCGAGCCGTTATCAACGCCAGCGGTGCTACTGACTAAGTATGGGTCGCATTCGGGATATATAGATCAGGCGGCAACACCAGCACCATTCGTAACTGCTCATTTCAAGCTAATTCGGCCAGTACCAATGGCGGGGCGATTTATAATCAGGGGCAGTCTGGCAACAGTAGTCCCACTGTTCATAACTGCTCGTTTCGAGCCAATACCGCCGGTTTTCGGGGCGGGGCAATATCTAACAATGGTATCAATTCTGGCAACAGCAGCCCCAGCTTGACCAACTGCTCGTTTCAAGCCAATTCGGCCTTTTCTGGCGGGGCGATGTTGAACGATAATGCGCTTTCTGGCACCTGCAACCCCACCATGACCAACTGCGTGCTGTTTGGCAACGGTGGGGCCAACACCATTGTCAACAACAACGCCACCGTCTCGGTCCAGTATAGCTTGTTCGATGCCAGCGTGACAGGCTACATCAGCGGGCCGGGCAACGGCACCGCTACCATCCGGCTTGCGGCCAACTCCCCGGCCATCAACACCGGAGACCCCGCCACCACCACCGTCGGCGGTACGGATTTGGCGGGCCTGCCCCGCTTCGTGGGTAGTCTGGATATCGGCGCACTCGAATTTCAGGACGAGATTTTTACGGTCAAAACCGGCAATTGGAACGACCCGACGGTCTGGAACGTAAACCGCCTGCCCCAACCCGGCGACCGGGCGCGGCTCAAACACACCGTGACGATTCCGGCGAGTTATTTGGGTTTTGTGACGACGTTGATTTATGACCCGGCCAGCCGGTTGCTGTATGGCGCGGGCGGGCGGTTGCAGATGGAGCCGTGAGGGGAATTTCTACCCCACTCTCTCCCCCTGAACTAAAGGGAAAAGCTAATTCCACAGGACTTTCTCAATGCTGCTCCTGAGTCACACTGAGCGTAGTCGAAGTGGCGGCTCAGGAGCAGCATTGAGAAAGTCCTATCCTAATGATTTTCGGGTTTGTTGGGCGTAGACCGGCCATTTACCGGGGGCAAAAAAGAGCCGTTGGTCTGCAATTCGGTATGCAGGTTTTTGACCAGGTTTTGGTAGTAAAGGCTTAACACGCCTTCCCGGATGGTTCGTTGGAGGTCAAGTTCGTCGCGCAGGGCTTCGTCGGTCAAGAGCCGGGCTTCAAACTGCGTTCGGGATTCGGGGGGGAGGGTGTCGTTCAGGTAGTCGTTCAGTTCATCGAGTAGGTCGTTATCGGGGTTCATGCAGCGGGAGAGTAGAGATTATGCATCGTCGTGGAGGGCGTATTCGTTGAGCAGTTGTTTTCGTAACGTATTCAGGCACCGGGTGCGTTTCAGGCGGGTGTAGCCATCGCTCAGGCCGAGCATATTGGCAACCGTTTTTGAGGAATGCCGGGCGAGGTAAAAATTCTCGATCAACTCCCGGCAAGGGGGTTCTAAGCGGCTCAGGGCCGTTTCGACCCGTTGCAGCCAGATTTCTTTTTCTTCGGCGCGGGCGGTGCCTTCGGCCAGTAAATCACCGTACAGCGCTAAGGCGGCTGATTGTTCGGGGTCGGTACTGTCGGTAATTTGCAGGCTGCTCATGCTCCGTTCGTGGCGGTATTTGCGCCAGCGATCCACGCACTTTTTCCAGAATAAACTCCGAACATACTGCTCGATGGGAACGCCCTGGTAGGTGAATTTGCCGGTTCGGAGCTGCACCAGAAACGTTACCATCGTGTCTTGCAGCACATCAGACAGGTCATCATCGGGGAGCTTGGTGCGGGGTCGGGCATAAGTCATACAAACACGCTCACAACGAACGTAGAGCCAGCGAAAAGCCGCGTCGTCGTTGTTGCGGAGTTGTTCGAGCAGGTAGAACGGGTTGCTGAAATCAGGGCAAAAATCGGTCATTAGGTACGGCAGGCAAAGTAAAGTAAAAACAAAAGTACACATTTGCGATAGACTATTAAGGTTTTTTTGGGCGATGCTGATAACATTTGCTCAGTCAGTGCGATAGGAAATAAACCTAACGTAACTATGATTGATCAGACTATTGCCGTTGGCTATTTGCCGCAATCCGTTTTTTGCCGAAATCTCCGTCGGAATTTCATCCTGCTTCTAACCTTTTTTTGTACGGTTGTTGCCGGCAATACCCAAGCGCAACTGAGCGTCACCCAGCCTACGTCGCGCATTGTGTTTCAGCGCAATACCGGCAATCAGGCCAATGTGCCGGTGGCGGGCCGCTGCCCCGGCAATGCCACCTCGGTTCAGGCCCGGATGGTGGCCCGGCAGGGGGGCAGCACCACCGGCTGGCAAACCATAGACAGCAATCCGCAGGGCGGCAGTTTCCGGGGTCTGCTCAATGGCGTGTCGGGCGGCTGGTATAATGCCGAAATCAAAGCGTTCAGCAACGGGGCCGAAATTGGTTCGGCAACCGTTGAGCGCGTGGGCGTGGGCGAGGTGTTCGTCACTGCCGGGCAATCCAATTCATACGGGTCAAACTGGCCGCAGGGACAGGCCAGCGACGACCGTGTATCCATTGCCAACTACTGGGGGGGCGATGCCGGGGTAGTGTATGAACCGAATTTGCCGCTGACATTTTCTCACGCCGACCTAAACGCGGGTGGCACGGTGGGCATGGCTCCCGGCGCACCGCTGTTTGTGTGGGGCGCGTTGGGCGACCGGCTTGTGGCCCGGCTCGGCGTGCCGGTGTTGTTTTTAGGCGCGTCGTATCCCGGCACCAACTCGGCTTCGTGGGCGCAGTCGGCGGGCGGCACCGAAAACGTGAATGGATACAGCCGCAATTCGCCCTACAAAATGCTGGGAACAGCTATTTTGCACTACCTCAAACGTACCGGCGTTCGGGCCGTGCTGTGGCATCAGGGCGAAGCCGACAACAACGTAACGTCGGCCAGCACCTACGTGAGCAACCTCAACACGGTCATCAACAAATCACGGTCGCAGTTGGGCTTTGGCAGTTTGGGTTGGGTTATAGCAAGAGTGTCGTATATGCCCGCTGCTGCCGGTCAAGCATACAGTAACCACGAGACCGACCCAAACATCATCTCGGCCCAAAACACGCTGGCGGGTCAGAGCAACAACTGGGCCGGGCCAGCAACCGACAACATGATCTATCCGTCGTATCGGCGGGCCGACCCGCTCCACGTGCATTTAGACGGTGACGATTGCGGGGCGCTGGCCGATGCCTGGAGCCAATCGCTGTCGAACTCGTTTTTCAGTAATGTGCAGCCCGCCCAGCCCAATCAGATGGCCCTGATTACGACTGGCTACGTGTTTCCGTTCTCGGCGGGGGCGGGGCAGTCGGTCGAGGTGCCGTATCTGTCGAACGCGCCCACGCAGGGCAACAACCAGTATCAGGTGGATATACTGTCGGAAGGCGGCACGTATTTAGCAACGGTCGGTACGGGCAACGGCAACCCAATATCGGTCAGCATCCCAGGCTGGGCCAACGGACGCTATCGGTTTCGGGTGAGTTCAACGGCTCCGGCCATAACGGGCGAACCCGGCGAGGTGATTACCGTGAACGGGACCGGCTCCGGCACCCCGACTGGTACGCCCACGACACCCGTAACGCCCACCACGCCCACCACGCCGACCACACCAACGACGGGTAGTTTCCAGATTCTGGCTCCGACCTACAATTGCTCAACGGGGGCGTTTGTGTTTCAGTCAACGGCTCCGGCGGGCAGTGCCACATTCTGGGGGCCGGGCCTGACGGGGGCAACTACCAACCCGAATCTGACCATAAAACCC
>JBBRNH010000034.1:0-50544 GCA_038230415.1 Cytophagales bacterium
GACAGGAGGAATCTACGGTGCCAGGTGAAATAGATTCCTCCTGTCCGCACCGGCGTACCGGTCGGAATGACAAAAATGCAGCCTAAAAACGTTGAAAGCCGATTAGAAAAATGAAATTATTGACAAACCCAGTTGACCAATTTGACCATTCATCCCAAAAAAGCAACGATTCAGCGAGATTACGCGTAGATAGTAAACCTTGTTGACCATATCATCGTTAAACCAACGCATGACCGGAGTCTCTACACAACGCATGAAACGCGCATTCTTCCGCTGCTGGCTGGCCCTCTTAGTCGGTAGTCTTATTCTGCCCGCATCGGCCCAACCCACTTTTCGGGTGTCGGGGCGCGTGACCGACGCAGGCACGGGAGCCGAGATACCGTTTGCCGCACTCTCGCTCAAAGGCAAGGCCATCGGCACCACTGCCGATGTCAATGGCCGGTACAGCCTTTCTGCCCCTCAACTGACCGATTCAATCGTGGTGGTGAGTCTCGGCTATCAGGCCCGCAGCGTCGCCCTGGCTCAAACACCAACGCAAACCCTTGATATTCAGCTACAACCAGCCGCTACCCGGTTGCAGGAAGTAAAGGTATATGGCAAGGGCGGAGACCCGGCCTACCGGGTGCTGCGCGCAGCCGCTACCCGACGCGCCACCTTCGACTATGACCGGCTGACGGCGTTTCAGTATGATAATTACAGCCGGATTGAAGCCTACGTGAATGATTTTGGCCGGAAAAGCCGCGCCAAAAACCGACGGCCCGGCCCCTTAGGGCAGCTATTGGGCAAGCTCCCCACCGTGAGCGACGACAACGGAAATCCCGCCGTGCCGGTCTTTATCTCCGAAAATACCTCCGAATTTTACCAACGCAACGCGCCCGACCGGACCAAAGAGCGCATCCTGAAAACCCGCGTGCAGGCCGTTGGCATTACCGACGGCTCCTTAGTGTCGCAGTTTACGGGGGCCACCTTTCAACGGTATAACTTTTACCGGAATTACGTCTCGATCCTCGGCAAAGACATCCCCTCGCCGGTGGGTGAGCAGTGGCTGGCACTCTATACGTTTCGGATGGTGGATACGCTGGCGGTGGGCGAAACGATGTGCTATCAGATTGACTTTCAGCCCAAACGAGAACGCGACCTGGCCTTTGCCGGCACCGTCTGGTTGGATACGACGAGGCTCGGTTTAGTCGAAATAGACGCGAAGGTGGACAAACGGGCCAACATCAATTTTGTGGACGAACTCCGCATCAGCCAGCAGTACGAGGCCGTAGAAACCGGCGCACGACTGCCCACCCGCACCCAGATCACGATTGACACCGACCAACCCACGCCCAACGCGCCGGGCGCATTGGTCCGGTTTTTTGTGGTGGCCCGCAACGTGGTCGTCAACAAACCCAACGACCCCGCGTTTTATGACCCCGCCATCGAACTCGCCGACGACTACAAAAAAACCGACGATGGGTTTTGGGAACGCGCCCGGCCCGACCCGCTCTCTGCTGCCGAAAGCCGGGTGTTTCAAGTGGTGGATTCGGTACGAAATACGCCGGTTATCAAAGTGGGTGCCGAGATTGTCCGGCTGCTGGCAAACGGCTAT
Organism: Cytophagales bacterium; assembly: GCA_038230415.1. Taxonomy (GTDB): domain Bacteria; phylum Bacteroidota; class Bacteroidia; order Cytophagales; family Spirosomataceae; genus JBBRNH01. Next base: position 1,595 of record JBBRNH010000034.1, read on the forward strand.
GTACCCCTCGGCAACACCAATTTAGAGATCGGCCCGATCCTGAGCAGTTACGCCAACAACAGCATCGAGGGCAATCGGTTTCAACTTGGGCTGCAGACCAATACGGGTTTTAGCCGACGCTGGGTGCTGGGTGCCTACACCGCCATCGGCACGGCAGACAAACAACTCAAATACGGGTTCGACACCAAGTACATTGCCAACCGAAAACCCTGGACGGTGCTGGGCCTGCAGTATAACTACGACGTGTACCGGCTCGGTGTCTCGCCCGAAACGGTTGGCACCAGCACTATTTTTCTGGCCTCGGCGCGGTTTGGCACCATCCGCCGGGGCTACTTTCAGGAACAGGCTTACGCCTACCTGAAACGCGACATGGGCAGTGGCTTTACGCAGACAATTGGCATCCGGGCGAAGTCGTTTGATCCGCTATTTACCTTTTCATACGCCATGCCCGCTGATGACCCCTTAGAAACGGTGGCGCGTAAACACTTCAAAATCACTGAATTGACGTGGGAAACCCGCTTTGCGCCCGACGAACTCTTTATCCAGAACGATAACGAACGGCTGACGCTGGGAGCCTCGCGCAAGCCGGTGGTAACGCTGCGCTATAACCTTGCCATTGCCGGGGTGATGGGCAGCGATTTTACCTACCAGCGGCTGTCGGCAGAGTTGCGCCATTCGCTCCGGCTGGGGGTGCTGGGCCGCACGAGTTACGTGATTGGCGGGGGCATTGTGCCGAACACCGTGCCGTATCCGCTGCTGTTTATTCCGCTCGGCAATCAGTCCATATTTCGGGTAGATAATGCCTATAACCTGATGAGCTACTTCGAGTTTGTGACCGACCGCTACGCCACCCTCCGGCTCGAACATAATTTTGAAGGGCTGTTTTTCAACCGGATTCCGGCCATCCGACGCTTAAAATGGCGGACGGTGGTGACGGCTAAAATCCTGGCGGGCAGTATCACGGAGACCAACCGAACCCTCTCGCCAACGACCGACGCGCTGGGGCAGCCCGTAGCGGGTTTTCAGACCCTGACCTGGCAAAAACCCTACGTGGAGGTCAGCTACGGCATCGATAATATTTTTAAACTCGTCCGGGTTGATGCCATCCATCGGCTCACCTACCGCGACGCACCCGGTGCCACGCCCTTTGGCATCAAGGTCTCGGCCTGGGTGAATTTATAGACCGGCTTTATCAGTTACCGGCCCGTTGCCGGTGTTCCTGCCACGTCCAGAGTGCCAGGCCGGTTTCGGCTACGGCAAAGCCGATCAGCGCGGGCGGGGCCAGGCCAATGATGACAAACACCACTAAGCCCGCGCAGAATACTAACCGACCCGCCACCGTTGCTCCCACCGTTTGCCGGTTGCCATGCCGGGCCAGTGCGTAATAATAAAACGACAACACGGTTACGAGCATTCCCAGGACCCGAATCCAGATTTCGGACGTGGGTGCGAAGCCGAAAACACCCAGTAATACGTTGGGAATCAGCAGCAGGAGCGGCCCGGCAGTCAGCACGTAGGCCATCTGCCCGTAGAGAGAAATGTAGGGTTCTTGCATCTGTATCGTTTAGGAGTAGTTCAGCTCAAACGTAAGCGAATCACGCAGAATCACGCACCGATTAAACTTTTTGCCCGGTTTTGGGGTCAAAAGAAGGCATAACGCCCAACAACGATGAACAAACAATCACTCAGTGGCTCAATCTGGCTGGCTCTCGGCCTGTCGGCACTGATGAGTACCGCTACGCCTGCTCTGGCCCAGGATTCGACCCAACAACAGCCCCAGACACCCCCGCAACGCCGAACCGGGCTGGGCGGCTTTGGCAAGTTTCTGGAGAAAGTGATTCAGCCTACCGGCAACGGCAGCACGGGCGCGGGTCTCACCAGCACCGAAATCGCCAATGGGCTTAAACAGGCATTAGAAATAGGCATCAGCAACGGTTCGGCCAAAGCGTCGGCGGTGGATGGTTACTTTAGAAATCCACTGCTGAAGATTGTATTCCCGCCCGAAGCCCAGAAAGTTGCCACCACGCTCCGGCAAATCGGGTTCACCAAACAGGTTGACCAGTTTGAACTCTCGCTGAACCGGGCCGCCGAAGATGCCGCCAAACGCGCTAAACCCGTCTTTGTCAAGGCCATCACGAGCATGAGCATTCAGGATGCCATCGGTATCCTGCGGGGCGACTCCACAGCCGCCACCCGGTATCTGCGGCAGAGTTCGGGGCGGCAACTCGTGGCCGAATTCACCCCGATTGTGGACAGTACGCTCCGCAAAAACAACGCCACCCGCTACTATACCGACCTCGTAACGATTTATAACCGGCTGCCGTTGGTGCAGCCCGTGAACCCCAGCCTGACCGAATACGCCACTAACCGCGCCGTTGACGGGCTGTTTGTGCTGATAGCGCAGGAAGAGAAAAAAATTCGCGAGAACCCCGTGGCGCGGGTCACGGATTTGCTCAAACGGGTATTTGGCAGGTAAAGACGCATAGTTGCGTCTCCTATATTTGCGTCTCCTATCAAAAAATAGCCGATCATGGAGACGCACTTACCCGTCTCCGTCTGCCAAATTCTGTATGAACCTGTCGCTGTTTATTGCCCGCCGGTATTTTTTCTCGAAACGAAAGCGCAGTTTCATTAGCTGGCTGTCAGTGTTTTCGATGCTTGGCGTGGGCGTGGGAACCCTGGCGTTGGTGGTGGTGCTATCGGTTTTTAACGGCATGGAAGAGTTGAACCGCCAACTGTTTCGCTCGTTCGAGGCTGATATTACCATTGCGCCCCAACAGGGGAAACGGCAGGCCGCCCCGGCTGCACTGCTGGCAAAACTCCGGCAGGTAGCCGGGGTTCAGGTGCTTACGCCGGTCATCAAAGACAATGCCTTGGCCCGCTACGCCGATGCCCAGACCGTGGTGCAGATTAAAGGCGTTGACAACAGCTATACCCAGCGGCAGCAGTTGGACTCGGCCATTGTAGAGGGGGAGTTCAGGATTCAGCAAAACGGCGTGAACTACGCGGTGGTGGCCGAAGGAATCCGTAACGACCTCAGTATCAGTACCGATGACATCCTCACCCCCCTCGAATTGGTGTATCCCAACAGTGCCGGTACACCCAACGCCCTCAACGCTGACGCGCTCAACCGGGTGGCCCTGACGGTGGCGGGCGTGTTTTTTATCGAAGCCCGTTACGATGATTTTGTGCTGGCTCCGTTGCCGGTCGTCCGCACGCTCATCGGCTACGGCCCCGACGACGTAACGGGCATCGAAATCCAGACGAAGCCCGACGCGGTTGGGCCAGCGCAGTTGGTGACCCTGAAAGCGGCCTTGCAGGCGGTGGCGGGGGATGCCTGGCGGGTGCAAACCCGCGACGACCTGAACAAAGACCTCTTCCGGGCCATTCAGTTCGAGAAACTCTTCACCGCCCTCACCCTGTCGCTCATCATTCTGGTGTCGTCCATCAACATTTTTTTCTCGCTCTCGATGTTAGTATTGGAAAAGCAGGCCGACATCAGGATTTTGTACGCCTTGGGGGCCACACGTGGCTTGGTACGGGGCATTTTCCTGACCGAAGGAGCCATTATCGCCCTCACCGGCGCGGCTGTCGGCATCGGGCTGGGCGTACTCATCTGCGGATTGCAGCAGCAGTTTGGCTTGGTGAAGATGGGAACCGTAACGAGTATCGTGGATGCGTACCCGGTCAGGTTAGAGACGAATGACTTACTTTTGACGGGTTTTGTGGCCGTTGCCGTTACCATTATCACAAGCTGGTTTCCGGCCCAGCGAGCGGCACGGCAATGAACAGTTATCAGTGAACAGTTATCAATGGATTAGAGATATGCACGTATTGATAGACACATTGCTCGTTCGGACACCGGATATTTGCGGAGGCCGACTGCGTTTAGATGGCACTCGAATCACTGTTAATCAGTTGGTTGTGTGTTACAAAGAGGGATTATCTGCCGAAGATATTACCGGCCAGTATCCGCATTTGTCGTTGGCCCAGGTTTACACGGCATTAGCCTTTTATCATGCCAACAAAGTTGAGGTTGAAACGGAACTCCGGCAAGAACGCGAAGAAACCGTGCGGCTTGCCAACCTTTACGCCAAGTCAGCCCTGCATCAATGAGTGTTGTTCGGTTATACATAGACGAAGACGCAATGGCCCACGCCTTGATTCAGGGCTTGCAAGCACGCGGAATTGATGTCACTACCGTATTGTCGGCTAATCGGGAAGGCCAGACTGACGTAGCCCAATTGCGATTTGCCAGTCAGGAAAACAGAGCCATTTACACGTTCAATGTGGGTGATTTCTGCCAACTACACAACAGTTTTTTGACACAGGGAGAAACCCATTCTGGTATCATCGTTGTGCATCGCCAGCGATACGGTATTGGCGAACAAATCAAAAAATTGGCTCAGTTAGTGAGCAATAGAACAGCAGAAGACCTCTGTAACGACCTTCTCTTTTTATGATAAATCCTGTGCCACAATCCAGCATGAGTGCCTCAAAACAGACAATTATTCGACTGGTGGTCTGTATTTTATTCTTCATTGTTCACTCCTCACTCTTCACTGGTCATTGTGCAGCCCAATCCGACAGCACCGCCCGGCGCAACACCCTTTACCAGACCCGCACCGGCACTTACCAGCCCGCCCGGACGCTCAAGCACGACCTGCTGCACACCCGGCTCAACCTGCGGTTCGACTGGATTCGGCAACACGTTATCGGTACGGCCACGCTCCGGTTTAAGCCCTATTTTTATCCCCAGAATACGCTCGAACTCGATGCGCGGGGGTTTGATATCAAAGGCGTTTATCTGCTCGATACCCTCAGCCGGTATGACTCCACCTACCGGCAGGTGCTGAAAACGTATGTCTTTGACACCCTGCAATACACCTACGCCGACCAGAAACAGATTCGGCTGCAACTGCCCCGCACCTACACCCGGCGCGACACGTTTGACATTCAGGTGGTCTACATTGCCAAACCCAACGAACTGCCCGCCACGCCGGGCCGCAAAGAAGGAGCCGCCATCACCGACGACAAGGGGCTGTATTTTATCAATCACGACGGGCTGGAACCCGGCAAGCCCCGCCAAATCTGGACCCAGGGCGAGACCCAGAACAACTCGGCCTGGTTTCCGACGATTGATACGCCCAACGAGAAAATGACGCAGGAGATCTACCTCACCGTTGACAACCGCTACCGAACGCTTTCCAATGGCCGCCTGATCTCATCAACGCCCAACCCTGCCGACAGCACCCGCACCGACTATTGGGCGCAGGCCAAACCCCACGCGCCCTACCTCGCCATGATTGCCGTTGGTGATTTTGCGGTTGTGCGGGATTCGCTCGTGCGGGATTCGCTCGTGCGGGATTCGCTCGTGCGGGATCCGCTGACCGGAACTTCGGTCGGGCGCGACTCTGGTATTAAACGTCCCCCGCTTGAACTCAGCTATTATGTTGAGCCGAAATACGAACCCTCGGCCCGCGCCATTTTTGGGCGAACCCCGGCCATGATGCGCTTTCTGGAACAGACCTTCGGGGTGCCGTATCCCTGGGACAAATACAGCCAGATTGTGGTGCGCGATTTTGTGAGCGGGGCGATGGAAAACACCTCGGCAACGGTGCATAACGAAAAACTTCAGCGCGATGCCCGCCAGTTGATTGACGAAAACGACGACGAAACCATCGTTCACGAACTGGCCCACCACTGGTTTGGCAATTACGTCACCTGCGAATCGTGGGCCAATCTGCCCCTCAACGAGTCGTTTGCGACCTACGCCGAATACCTCTGGTTTGAACACGCCCGCAGCCGCGACGAAGCCGAACTGCACGGCGCGTCTGATCTGAATCAGTACCTCGCCGAAGCCGAAACCAAGCAGGAACCGCTCATCCGCCCCCGCGTGGCCGACCGCGAAGCTATGTTCGATGCTCATTCGTACCAGAAAGGCGGGCGGGTGCTGCACTACCTCCGCAAATACATTGGCGACGATGCCTTTTTTGCCGTCCTGAAAAACTACCTCACCGCGCATCCCTTTGGCACCGCCGAAATTGCCGATTTGCGCCGGGAAGTGGAGGCCGTGACGGGCGAAGACATGAACTGGTTTTTTGACCAGTGGTTTCTCAAACCCGGCCACCCCGTGCTGACCGTTGTGCCGGAGTTTGCGCCGGGCAGAGCCATGCTGAAAATCAGTCAGGTACAGGATACCACCCTGGCACCGGTGTTTCGCTTGCCGCTCAAAGTTGATATTTGGGTGAAAGGCCGGAAAGCGAGTTATGACGTGGTGATTGACCGCGCCCGCCAGACCCTGACCTTCCCCGCCGAAGCCCGCCCCGACCTGATTCTGTTCGATGCCGACCGGCGGCTGGTAGGTACCATCGAACAGCCCAAAAACAAGCGCGAGCTGCTTTTTCAGTATTACCACGCCAACACCTACCAGGATCGGTACGAAGCACTCGTCGGGCTGGAAGACAAATCGGCCCTGCAAGACTCGACCCAGCGTAAGATGATGATGGATGCTATGAACGACCCGTTCTGGAAAATCAGGCAGGTAGCGGTGAGCAACTTTGGGGAGTACGACGGTAAGCAATTCGCTGATATTGAAGCCATTATCCAGAACAAAGCCCGCAACGACCCCAAGTCTATCGTCCGCTCTGAAGCGATTACCACGCTGGGTTCGTTTGGTGATAATGCCAATGACCCGCTTTTCCGCGAGGCTCTCAATGATTCGTCGTATGCGGTGGTGTCGGTCGCGCTCGATGCCTATCTGATGAGCAAACCGGGTGATGCCGCCGACATTGCGGCCCGCTTTGAGCAGGTGCCGAACGGCGATATTATTACGGCGGTGGCTAATTTTTACGCCAACACCCCCGACCCGGCCCGGTTCGACTGGTTTTTAGAGAAACTGCGGAGCCTCTCGGCGCAGGATCAGTACAACTTTTTGCAGGTCTTCGGTAAGTACCTCGTCAAGTCAGACGGCGACGTTCAACGCCGGGCCATCCCGATGTTGGAGACCACCGCCCGCAACGAACCGGCCTATTTTGTGCGGTTCGGCGCGTATCAGGTGCTGGGTTTGCTGACCGACGTGGAGGGGGTAAAAGCCATCCGGCGCGACATCCGCACCAACGAGCGAGACCCCCGGCTCAAGGAGATGTATGAGCAGTTGCGTGATTTTTAACTGGTTATGCCGAAAATTCACCACACCCCGGAAGCCTATTTGGCATTGGAGCGGGAAGCCGAATTTCGGCACGAATATGTCCGGGGCGACATTCGGCTCATGGCCGGTGGTTCGACCAATCATAATCTGATAAAAGAAGGAGTTTCTGGTTTGATTGGTCTGGCTTTACGCGGTAATAGTTCCTGCCGGAATTACTCCAGCGACCAGCGGATTCATGCCTACGACGGTACACTCTACACCTACCCCGACCTGGTGGTGGTTTGCGGCCCCAACCAATATACCGATGGCCGGAAGGACACATTGATGAACCCCGTGATGATTGGTGAGGTGCTGTCGCCCGGCACGGAAGCCTACGACCGGGGCGATAAATTCAAACTGTACCGAAACATCCCCACCCTGACCGAATACCTGATGATTCACTCGGCCCATGTCTACGCCGAAGTCTATCGCAAACACCCCCAGGAAGGCTTTTGGTACATCGCCGACGAAGCCGACACCCTCGACGGGCAGATTATCCTTGCCAGCATTGGCCTGACGCTGCTCGTGGCCGATGTCTATGAAAAGACAGACGGGCTGTTGCCGCAGGTTTACTGAATCCCAACCACCCTTACTGCTCAGTATATCACCGCTTTAATGCAGCCTGTTGGGCTGCATTAAAGCGGTGATTCGATGACAAGCTACTATAAAATTTTGCAGAACGTTATTTTGACCGCATTTTAATTGGTAATTTCGCCGTTCAAAACAAAATCTTCGCGTCAACCAACTAATCCATGAGAAATATTTTCATTTTACTACTGGTACTATGGGGAATTAGTAGTTTACCAGCCAACGCGCAGGATCGCCGGGTAACGGGAATCGTTACGTCGGCAGACGATGGCAAAGCCCTGCCCGGCGTATCGGTGCAGGTGAAGGGAACCACGCGCGGCACCCAGACCGACGCTGCGGGTAACTACAGTCTGGCGTTACCCGTAGGTGCCAACACCCTCGTTTTCAGCTTTATCGGCTCGGCCACGCAGGAAGCCACCATTGGCAACCGCTCCGAAATCAGCATTACTTTAGCCAGCGATACCCGTTCGCTGAGCGAAGTGGTGGTGACGGGATACGGGGTGCAGTCGAAGCGGAACCTGACGGGTAACATTGCGCGGGTAACGGCCCGCGAACTGGAGAATATTCCGGTGCCGAGCGTGGAGCAGGCCATTCAGGGCAAAGTAGCTGGGGTGCAGATCACCTCGCTCAACGGTAAAGTGGGGCAGGGATTGCAGATTCGGGTGCGGGGCAACTCGTCGGTGTCGGCCAGCAGCCAGCCGCTTTACGTCATTGACGGCATCCCCGTTACCTCGCAGGATCAGTCGTCTTCAACGGCTCCCACCAATCCCATTGCCGACCTGAACCCCAACGATATCGAGTCGCTGGAAATTCTCAAAGATGCCTCGGCTTCGGCTATTTACGGGTCGCGGGCCTCGAACGGGGTCGTACTCATTACGACCAAAAAAGGCCGGGCGGGTAAAACCGTCTTCGAAATCTCCGGCTACACCGGCAGCAGCCAGCCCACCCGCCTGAAAGAATGGCTCAACACCAAGCAATACGTGGAGTTGTTCGAGGAAGCACGGGCTAACTCGGTTGCCTTGGGCTACATCACCACCACCCCCACCTCGCTGCAAAACCGCTTCACGCGCTATGCCGCCGGCGACCGGACGGGCTGGGAAGGGGCCAACCCCAAATATGACACCGACTGGCAGCGCGAAGCGTTTCAGGACGCGCCCTCGAAACAGTACGATTTTAGTGCCAGGGGGGGCGATGCCAAGACGCGGTTCTTTGTGTCGGGGCAGTATTTCGATCAGAGCGGCATCATCATCAAAAACCGGTTCCGGCGGCTGAGTGGCCGGGTCAACCTCGACCACAGTGCCACCGACAAGCTCACCATCGGCGTAAATCTGAACGTGGCCCATACCAAAAACGACCGCGTCTCGAACGATAACGCCTTCTCGACTCCGATGCAGATTGTGGCCCTGCCGCCCCTGCACCCGGTGATTGACCCCCGCACCAACGAGTTGAGCAGCAGTTATACGCTCTACTACAACCCGTTGCTGAACCGCGATTTTGCCGCCCTGCAAACCCGCGTGTACCGGGTGTTTGGCAATGCCTACGCCGAGTATAAAATTCTGCCGAGTCTGCGCTTCCGCACCGAGTTCGGCACGGACCTGCTGACTCAGCAGGAAGAAGAATACTACGGTCGCGAAACAACCCGCAACACCGGCGCACCCAATGGGCAGGGGACAAACGGCTTCGCGCAGGTCGTTAATAACACCACCAACAACTATTTCAGCTTTGGCCGGACGCTCGCCAAAAACCACGACCTCGATGCCACCGTCGGGATGTCGTATCAGGAATCGCGCTCGAATGTCAACAGCGTCACGGCGCAGCAGTTTCCCAGCAATGCCTACAAACAGATTGTGTCGGGAGCCAAAGTAACGGGTGGCACCGGCACCGAAACCCGTTTTAGCTTCCTGTCTTATTTTGCACGGGTCAATTACCGGATCAATAACCGCTACCTGCTCGGCGTGTCGGGCCGGATTGACGGGTCGTCGCGGTTTGGCACCAACAACAAGTACGGCATTTTTCCGGCGGCTTCGGCGGGCTGGATTCTCAGCGAGGAATCGTTCATCAAGAACATTCCCGTTATCAGCCTGCTGAAACTGAGGGCGAGCTACGGCCTGACGGGGAACGCCGAAATCGGTAATTTCGGATCGCTCGCGCTCTATTCGGCAGCGGCTGGCTACGCGGGCGTACCCGGTCAGGCTCCCAACCAGATCGCCAACCCCGACCTGACCTGGGAAAAAACCCTCCAGACCGACATCGGGCTGGAATTTGGTCTGCTCAACAACCGCCTTTCGGGTGAGATTGATTACTACGTCAAAAACACGACTGGTCTGCTGCTCGGTGTCAACGTGCCGGGGTCATCGGGCTTCCGAACCCAACTCCGTAATGTGGGCAAGATGGACAACCGGGGCGTTGAGTTTGTGTTTAATTCCAGCAACCTGATTGGGGCCTTCAAATGGAGTACATCGCTGAACATAGCCTACAATACCAACAAAGTGACCGACCTGGGCGGCACCACCCTGAACGGCAGTTTTCTGAACCGGGCGCAGGAAGGCGAGCCGCTGGGGGTGTTTGTCGGGCCGGAATACGCCGGGGTCAATGCCGCCAACGGCGATGCGATCTACTACCTGAACACCAAAAAGGCCGACGGCTCGCGCGACCGCACCACCACCAACAACTATAATGCCGCCGAGTTTGTGCCGTTAGGCAACCCAAGCCCCAAGTTTATCGGTGGCGTAACCAATACGTTCAGCTACAAGGGTATTGACCTGAACGTACTCTTCAACGGGCAGTTTGGCAATTATATCTACAACGGAGGTGGTAAATTCCAGTCGGCCAACGGCGATTTCTTCGATAATCAGACCACCGATCAGCTCAACCGCTGGCGCAAACCGGGCGACGTGACCAACGTTCCGCAGGCCCGGCTGTTCGGGGCCAACGGCACCGGCGAATCCTCGCGGTATCTGTCGAAGGGTGATTTTGTGCGGTTGCGAACCATTACTCTCGGCTATTCATTGCCAACAGCCCTCGTAAACCGGGCCAAACTGAACCGGGTGCGGCTGTACGTGACGGGTCAGAACCTGCTGACCTTCACGAACTACAACGGTTGGGATCCCGAAGTGAACTCGGATGCCTATTCGGGTAATGCGGTGAATATCGGCGTGGATTTTTACTCGGCCCCCCAGCCCCGCACCATTATTGGCGGCCTACAGATTGGTTTTTAAACCCAACGCAAACAAATCAGATTCTGGCTGCGTACCGCGCGGCCCGCGGGCCATGTCCGTTATCCCAAACAAAAAGGCACTTAACATGAGAACCAACCAATATACACTACTGCTGTCGGCCCTGACGATTAGTCTGTGGCTGACGGCCTGTGATAATAAATTGAACGTTACCCCCGTCAACACGGTGGCAACGGGGCAGGCCCTGACTACGCCCGCCGACCTGAACGCGCTGCTCATCGGAGCCTACGACGGTGTCGGTGGTGGCAACCTGTATGGCGGCAACCTGCAACGCGACGGCGAACTGCTGGGCGACAACGGCGAGGTTGAATGGACCGGTACGTTTACGGCTCCCCGCGAGGTGTTTACCAAACGGCTGCTTGTCACCAACGATCAGGCCGACATCACCTGGACGAATGCCTACCGGACGATCAACATCTGCAACACGGTGCTGGCCAACCTCAACCTGGCACTGCAAGCAAACCGGCCCAACGTGGAGGGGCAGGCCAAATTTATCCGGGCCTCGATGTATTTCGAACTCGTGCGGTTTTTTGCCCGAACCTGGGGCGATGGCGATGCCAACACCAATCCCGGCGTTCCGCTCGTGATCACCCCGACAACGGTGCTGGATGCCAGCAGTACCGTTCCGCGCAGTTCGGTGGCGGCTGTTTACGCCCAGATTATTAAAGACCTGACCGAGGCCGAGGCCAAACTACCCGCCACCGATGCCACCTACGGGTTTCTGGCCGCCAAGGGAGCCGCAGCGGCCATGCTGTCGCGGGTGTATCTCCAGAAAAGTGATTTCCCCAATGCGGCCGGCGCGGCCAACCGGGTGATTGCCGGCGGGGTTTATAAGTTAGTCGGTGCCGGTGAAGTCTTCGACACCCGCGAGAATATCAACGGGATAAATACGGCAGAAACCATCTTCGCCATTCAGATTACCGACCAGGATGGCACCAACAATTTGAACACCTTTTTTGGGTCAACGGACGTTGGGGGCCGGGGTGATATTAACATCACCGATACCCACCTGGCCCTGTACACCGCCAGCGATGCCCGCAGCCAACTGTTCTACGAAGATGGCGACGGACAGATCAGGACGCTTAAATACATCAATCAATATGGGAATATCCAGGTACTTCGGCTGGCCGAGATGTACCTGACGCGGGCCGAAGCCAACTTCCGGGCCGGAACAACGCTGGGAGCCACCCCCTTGGCCGACATCAACCGGATTCGGGCGCGGTCGGAGGCCAACCCACTGACGGCTGCCCAACTCGACTTAGCTACAATTCTCCGGGAGCGTCGGCTCGAACTGGCCTTTGAAGGCACACTCATTCATGACCTCAAGCGCACCCGCCGGAATGCGGCAACGCTGGCCTTCAGCAGCCCCCGGCTGATTTTTCCGATTCCGCTCCGGGAGATCACCACCAACCCCGCATTGGGGCAGAATGAGGGGTATTGATCCCGAATCAACCAAATCCTGTATAAACCCCCGATGCACGGCTGCGTCGGGGGTTTTTCTTACCAGTTTCTTCATGCAAACCTCCCGAACCTATCTGCTTACAATGGCTGCCCTACTGCTGATTTCGGCCTGCGGCTCCAATTCCTCAACGCCCAACGCCACCCCTACGCCCACGACAAGTAGTCCGGCATCTGCCTACACCTCGTGGGTAGTGGGTGATACTGCCGACGTGAACACCCAGCCATTGGGGGGCGTGTTGCTGGCCGGGGGCAGCACCGACGTTGACGCGGCCATGCGGTGGCTCTTGCGCCGGGCTGCCGGGGGCGACGTGCTGATAATCAGGGCAACGGGTAGCAACGGCTATAATAAGTACCTGTTCAGTGACCTCGGCGAAACCGTTAATTCGGTCGAGACGCTGCTGCTCAACAACCGTGATTTGTCGGCCAATACCGATGTTTTGCGGAAGGTTCGTACTGCCGAAGCCATCTTTTTTGCCGGGGGAGACCAGGCCAACTACGTGAATTTTTACCAGGGAACGCTCCTCGCCGACGCGCTCAACGACCGTATCCGGGCCGGGGCCGTTGTGGGCGGCACGAGCGCGGGCTGTGGTATTCTGGGCGGAGCCTATTTTACGGCCAAACAGGGAACCATCCGCTCCGAAGAAGCCCTCGCCAACCCCTACGATGCCCGCGTTGACCTCGGCCACGATGATTTTCTGCGGCACCCACTGCTCACCAATGTTTTCGCCGATATGCACTACAACAACCCCGACCGGCAGGGGCGGCACCTGACCTTTATGGCCCGCGCCAGCACCGACTGGGCCGTACAGCCGCGTGGTATCGGCACCGACGAGCAAACCGCCGTTGGTATCTTTCCCGATGGAAATGTTCAGGTATTTGGCCGGGGCAATGCTTATTTTCTGGAAGCGGGCGCGACTAAACCCGAAACCTGCCGGGCCGGTCAGCCGCTCACGTGGGTTGCCAACCGGCGGGCGGTGCGCGTCTGGACGTTGCCCGGCTCTACCGACGGAACCATTGGTTTTGAGCTAAATACGTTTCGGCCCGCTACCGGCAGCACCGCCAAAACCGGATTCTGGTACGTGGAGAATGGGGAGAAGAAGTAGAGACGCAACATATTGCGTCTCTACGTTCACGGATTCATAATCTTACCCAGCGCGTTGTCATACAGGCCGTTAGCCGATTCGGTGGTCAGAATCAGCACGTCGTCAAGCACGAAATCAGCCGCTGTTACCACGCCGAGCCGCTGGAACGGTGTACCCGTTGACAAATACCGTTCGACTTCATCGGCCAATGCCGGGGCCACCGACACCACCACCCGGCTTTGACTTTCGCCAAACAAAAATGCATCGAGCCGGTAACGTTCGTCCGACGTAATCGAAAAACCGAGGTGGCCGACCATCGCCGATTCGGCCAGACAGACAAACAAGCCCCCATCCGACACATCATGCGCCGATTGCAGCCAGCCGTTGCGAATCATCGTTTTTACCACTTCCTGCACCTGCCATTCCTGCTCGATGTCGAACTGCGGGGCGGGCGACGCTTTCGCATCCCGGTACGAATACAAATATTCTGATGAAGCAATATCGTTGCTCGACGGGCCGACCAAAAACAGCACGTCGCCCGGCTGTTTAACATTCAGCGTCATCTGATGCGCCGGGTTGTCCATCAGGCCGAGCATCCCGATGGTGGGCGTGGGGAACACCGGGCCATCATCGGATGACTGATTGTAAAAACTCACGTTGCCGCCCGTAATCGGGGTGCTAAACCGGCGGCAAGCCTCGCCCATGCCTTTCACGGCTTCCACAAATTGCCAATAGACTTCCGGGATGTAAGGATTGCCAAAGTTCAGGTTGTTGGTCACGGCCAATGGCTCCCCGCCAGAGCAGACAATGTTACGGGCAGCTTCGGCAACGGCAATCTGCGCCCCCACAAACGGGTTGGCGTTCACGTAGCGGGCGTTGCAGTCCACCGTAATCACGATTGACTTATCACTGATACCCGTCTCCGGTGTCTTTATCCGAACAATGGCCGCATCAGAGGGCGCGTTGGTGCTGCGGTTGCCCGTGCCAACCATCGAATCGTATTGTTCATACACCCACCGGCGCGAGCAGATGTTGGGGTGAGCCAAAAGATGCCGGGCAACATCGCTAAGTTTATCCCGGTCAATATCAGAAACTGAATCCGGGTTAAATTTCTGGTATTCAGCAAAATAAGCCGGTTCGCGGTAGTCGCGGTGGTATTGGGGTGCCCCCCCGCCCAGCACCAGATCGTTCGCGGGAACGTCGGCCACGAGTTGTCCGAAACGGTGGAAGTATAGCCGCCCCATACCGTCAGCAACGGGCGCAATGACTTCACCAATCCGGGCGCAGTTCAGGTCCCACTTATCAAAAATACCCTGAATGACGGATTCTTTTCCTTTCTCGATTACCACCAGCATCCGCTCCTGCGATTCGGACAGCAGAATCTCGAAGGGCTGCATATCGGCCTGTCGGGTTGGCACCTTGTCGAGGTCGATAATCATACCGTGTTCGCCTTTCGCGCTCATTTCGGAGGTCGAGCAGATGATACCAGCCGCGCCCATGTCCTGAATACCAATCACATAGCCGGTGGCAATGATTTCGAGGGTGGCTTCGAGCAGCAGTTTTTCCATGAACGGATCACCGACCTGCACCGAGGGGAGTTTGTCTGCCGAAGCCGCCGAGATGTCTTCCGAGGCAAACGTCGCGCCGTGAATCCCGTCTTTGCCCGTTGCCGAGCCGACGATAAACACCGGATTGCCCACGCCGTAACTCGTGGCTTTGGCAACGCTGCCAATCTTGACAATCCCCGCCGAAAACGCATTGACGAGCGGGTTGGTGTTGTACGATTCGTCGAAAAACAACTCCCCGCCCACCGTCGGAATCCCGAAGGCGTTGCCATAATCACCGATGCCCTTCACCACGCCCCGCAGCAGTCGCCGGGTTTTGGGCAGGCTTAAATCGCCGAATCGCAGCGAGTTAAGCTGGGCAATAGGCCGCGCGCCCATCGTAAAAATATCGCGGTTGATGCCGCCCACGCCCGTTGCCGCGCCCTGATATGGTTCGAGGGCCGACGGGTGGTTGTGCGATTCGATTTTGAAGGAACACGCCAGCCCGTCGCCAATATCTACCAGCCCGGCGTTTTCTTCTCCGGCCTTGGCGAGCATCTTCTCGCCGTCGCGGGGCAGGGTTTTGAGCCAAACAATCGAATTTTTGTAGGAGCAATGCTCCGACCACATGACCGAGAAAATGCTGAGTTCGGTGAAGTTGGGTTGCCGACCCATAATCTGGATAATGCGGTCGTATTCGTCGGGCAGAAGGCCGAGTTTGCGGGCTGTTTCGAGCGTTGGCAGGGATTGGGTAGCGTCCATATCGGGCAAAAATAGCGGTTTCGGCCCAAAAATGGACGGTAACTTTCACAACCACTTCCCCACCGCTTTCAGGCTTTCGATGTTGTGAACCGGGGCAAAAACATCGAGAAACGGCATGGCGGCTTCCATGGCCGAAACCGTTGGCCGAAATGCCGGATTGCCCGCCAACGGGTTGAGCCAGACCAATTTGCGGGCTTTGGCTTTTATCCGGCTCAAACTATCGGTGAGCAGTTCCACGTCGCCGGTGTCCCAGCCGTCGCTCAGGATGATGACGAGCGTTTGGCTGTCCACGAGGGTCAGGTAGCTATGCGTAAATTCCTGCAACGACCCGCCGATTTTGGTGCCACCGCCCCAGCCCGTCACGGTTTGGGAGAGGTGTTTGATGGCATCGGCAAAGGGTCGGTTTTTGAGCGCGGGCGTAATCCGGTACAGGTTTGTGCTGAACGCGAACGTTTCGATGCGCCGGAAAACGGTCTGAAACGCATACATGAACTGAATCAGAAACGTGCTGTATAAGTCCATTGACTGGCTCACATCGGCCAGAATCACCACTTTCAGCCGGTTTTTGCGCGGCTTTTTGTAGGCTAACTCCACCAATTCGCCCCCGCGACGCAGGTTTTTTCGGAGCGTCTGCCGCAAATCAAACTGCCGGACGGTGGTGGTTTTTTGGTGTCGGCGGTTGGCACGGCGGGCCAGCGTGAGCGAGAGTTCGCGGATGCGCTGCATGAGTTCGGGCAGGTCATCGGCGGGGACAAGCGAAAAATCCTGCTGCGCCAACGCTTCCTGCGTCGAATACGTGGTGAGTTCGGTTTCGTCGGTCGGCTCATTACCAAACAGCCACGATTTTAATTGGTTGAAACTCGGTTGCGGACTGGAAACCGGGCGTTGCTGATTGGGGTCGTCTTTGCGTTTGGCATCCACCGCCGTGTCTAACTCTTTCCAGTATTGGGCAAACAGCCGATCAAAAAGCGGCAAATCGGCGGCCCGGCGGCAGAACGTAGTGCGGAACGCCAGCCGAAAATCCTCGCGCAATCCAATGTCCACGTAACCGAGGGCAAGCAGGGCAGTGGCTTCATCGTCGGGGCCGATACTGAGGCCGCTTTCGCGCAGAAACCGGCAAAACGAGACGATGTTTTCGGGCAGGGTTAGTTTGCGGGTGATGAGCATGGGATGAGTAATCGGTTGATTAGAAGGCAGTTTTATGTAATTTTACAGACACTCAATCTACAAAACAATGACGCTCGGCAGTTTAGATAACGAAGTGATTTTCAAGAAAGCCTTCACGGATAAACTCGTTTTTACCTCGTTTGTACACGATGTGCTGGGTCTTGACGTAGAAGTAGATAAAATCGAGACCGAAAAAAAATTTGAGCCAAAGGTCGGCTACATTGACTTCGAGTTAGATATTTTTGCCGAAACCGTTGATAAACGCATTGTGATTGAAATCCAGCGCATCGAATACGACAATAACTTTGACCGATTTCTGCACTATTTTTTGATGGCGATTGCCGAGCAACAAAAGCGGTCGAGAGCGTATGGAATAGGGCAAACGGTTTATGTGATTGTTGTATTGACGACCCCTTACAAAATCAGCGAAAAAAACGGTCAGCCAATTAAAGACGAAGTATTATTGATGAGGTTGAACCCAAAAACATTAGATGGTCAGGAGCGCGATTTGTACGGCCATCAATTTGTTTGCTTAAACCCAAACCATCAGGACGATACTACGCCCCAGCCCATTCGTGACTGGCTTCAATTGATTTACCAATCTATTCACAACCCCGAAAATCCCACGATCAATCAACTAAACGAAGGCATTCGTCGGGCCGCTGACCTCATCAGTTTTGAAAATTTAACGCCTGAAGAACGTAGGTTCAGTAAAGATAAAGAGTCCGCTAAAATTGTTGTTGCGGCATTCCAGCATGAAGCCTTTGTTGAGGTTGCGACTAATATGTTGCGCGCTGGCATGGCGGTCGAAGTAGTCGCGTCAATGACAAACCTGACGATTGAACAGGTAAATAAAATTGCGGGCGGGCTGAGATAACGTGCCAATGGATTACCGTCCCTTTTTTCCTTCCTCCCTTTCGTCCTTTGTCCTTTACAAAGTATCCCACTTAGAAATCACCCCGGCGCGTTCGTATAACTCGGTGAGCGAGAGTTGCGTTTGCCGGATGTCTTTCCAGTCTTTCAGCACCACACCGAGGGTTTCTTCGATCAGCGATTTGTCTAAGTGCGTGAAATGCAGCGACGAT
This sequence comes from Cytophagales bacterium, assembly GCA_038230415.1. GTDB lineage: Bacteria > Bacteroidota > Bacteroidia > Cytophagales > Spirosomataceae > JBBRNH01. The sequence continues at coordinate 19,709 of JBBRNH010000034.1, forward strand.
AACGCCGTTGCCCAATCCAGCGTTTCGGCGATGCCGGGCGTTTTTTCTAAGCGCAGTTGCCGCAACTCCCGCATAAACGCACAGATTTGCTCGGCCAGCCGGGGGTTGATGTTTGGCACTTTGCCCAGCACAATACTCAGTTCTTTGTCATAGTCGGGGTAGTCAATATAGACGTACAAACACCGTCGGCGGAGGGCTTCGGAGAGTTCGCGGACGCGGTTGCCCGTCACCACCACGTGCGGGATGTGCGTGGCGCGGATGGTGCCGATTTCGGGGATGGTAATCTGCCAGTCAGACAGCACTTCGAGCAGAAAACTTTCAAACTCTTCGTCGGCCCGGTCCACTTCGTCAATCAGCAGCACGGGTGATTTATGGTGGGTGATAGCTTGCAGCAACGGGCGTTTCAGCAGAAAGGTATCCGAAAACAAATCCTGTTCCTGCGCGGCAACCGACTGATTATCAATGCTTTGCTTGCCCGAAACTTCCAGCATTTTCAGGTGCAGGAGTTGCCGCTGGTAATTCCATTCATACAGCGCGTGGCTGGCATCAAGCCCTTCGTAGCACTGCAACCGGATCAGGTCGGTGTCAAGGGCGCGGGCCATAACCTTCGCAATTTCGGTTTTGCCGACCCCCGCCGGGCCTTCGATGAGCAGCGGTTTCTGGAGTTGGATAGATAAAAAAACCGACATCACAATCTGCGGGTCGGTGATATAGCCCTGATTAGCAAGGAGTTCCTGAATGGTTTCGCGGGTATGATTTTGCATAATTGACTAAAAGATAGAAAGCGGATGACGCAGATTTCAAAGGATTCACGCAGATTTTTTTTCTTAAATTGACATAAGAAATCTGCGTGAATCCTTTGAATCTGCGTCATCCGCCCGGGCCGCCGGTGCGGTTCTATAAAACGCTACGCTACTGCCGCCAACGCCCGTTTCAGATACACATTGGCTAAGTGCAGCCGGTAGGCTTCCGATGCGTAATGATCCGACATAATTGACTGACCGGCAGCCGCTTGTGCAACATCCTGCCCGTTGTTTAGACTGTTTTCTGCCGCCATATCCCGAAACGGAGCCTCCGATACGCCCGAAAACGCCACCGTCACCTTGCCCTCCGCCGATTTCACCACCGCACAGCCCACAATGGCATAACGCGAGGCTGGCTGGGCAAATTTCTGGTAGGTTGACTTAGCCCCCGCCGAGACCGGCACCCGAACCTGGGTGATAATCTCGCCATCGGCTAAGGCCGTGCTGAACAGCCCCGTGAAGAACTCCGCCGAATGAATCGAACGACTGCCACTTGCGCCTTCAACCACGATGGTGGAATTAGCGGCCAGCACCATGGCGGGCCAGTCGGCAGAGGGGTCGGCGTGGGCCAACGAGCCGCCGATGGTGCCGCGATGCCGCACTGCCGGGTCGCCGATATGCCCCGCGCCTTCGGCAAACATGGGCAGGTGTTGCTGCACCAAGGCCGATTCTGAAATCTGCGAATGGGTTGCACTCGCGCCAATCACCAACTCATCGCCATCTACGGTGATGGTTTTGAGTTCGGGAATCCGGCCAATGTCCACCAGCATATCGGGCGCACTAAGCCGGAGTTTCATGGCCGGGATAAGACTGTGGCCGCCAGAGAGGGCTTTTGCGCCGTCGGCCAGCATAGAAACAGCTTCCGAGATGCTGCCCGCACGTTTGTATTGAAAAGGGTAGGTTATCATGGATTTAGTTTGTGGTTCGTGGTTTGTGGTTTGTAGTTGACCGAATAGTAACTACAAACCACAAACTACAAACGTTTTTCACTGCATTGCCAGCCAAACCCGCTCCGGGGTCATCGGCATCACGATGTCTTTTGGTTTGTAGCCGCCACTCCAGAGCGCGTCAATCACGGCGTTTACCACCGATGGCGTTGAGCCAATGGCACCGGCCTCGCCCGCGCCTTTCACCCCCAGCGGGTTGTGGGGGCAGGGCGTAACCTGACGGTCGGTCTCGAACATCGGCAGGTCGTCGGCGCGGGGCATACAGTAGTCCATGTACGACCCGTTGGTGAGTTGCCCGTTTTCGTCGTAAATCGTTCCCTCAAACATCGCCTGACCGATGCCCTGCGCCAGTCCGCCGTGAATCTGACCGTCCACAATCATCGGGTTAATTACGTTGCCCACGTCATCAACGGCAATCATGCGGGTCAGCGTTGTTTTGCCGGTTTCTTTGTCCACCTCAACCACCGCAATGTGACAGCCGAAGGGGTAAGTGAAGTTGGCCGGGTCGTAGAAGCTCGAAAAATCAAGCCCTGGTTCCAGACCCGCCGGATACACGTGCGGCACGTAGGCCGTGAGCGACACATCGCCAAAACTGATTGACTTGTCGGTGCCTTTCACCGTCCATTTACCCTCGGCGTACTCTAAATCTCCGGCGGCACATTCGAGTTTATGAGCCGCAATCTTGGCTCCTTTTTCCAGGATTTTGTCAATACTTTTCACGATGGCCGAGCCACCCACCGCCAGCGACCGTGAGCCGTAGGTTCCCATGCCGAAGGCAATCGTGTCTGAATCACCGTGAATCAGGTCAACGTCTTCCATCGGGATACCGAGTTTGTCGGCCACCACCTGTACGAATTTTGTTTCGTGGCCCTGCCCGTGCGAGTGCGAGCCGGTAAAGACGCTCACTTTGCCCGTTGGCTGCACCCGTACCTGCGCCGACTCGAACAAACCCGCCCGCGCACCGAGCGCACCAACCACCGCCGAGGGCGCAATACCGCAGGCCTCTACATACGTCGAGAAACCCACACCGAGGAGTTTATTGGTCTTGGCGGCTTCGGCCTGCGCGGCCCGGAAATCAGCGTAACCCAGCATTTCCAGACCGCGTGTCAGGATGCCGTGATAGTTTCCTGAATCGTATTGCAACGCCACTTGTGTCTGATAACCAGGCTGTTCGACACCATCGAACGGCGGAATAAAGTTCTGGAACCGTAGCGCGGTCGGGTCTTTACCCATTTCGAGCGCGGCCAAGTCAATCAGCCGTTCGAGGAGGTAGGTGGCTTCGGGCCGACCGGCTCCCCGGTAGGCATCAACGGCAACGGTATGGGTAAACACACACGTCATGTCAATGTTGATTTTGGGCGTGGTATAAACGCCCTGCAACAGCGTTCCGTGCAGGTAGGTTGGCACGGCGGGCGCAAACGTTGAGAGGTAAGCACCCATGTTGGCAACGGTTTTGATCCGCAGACCGACGATGTTACCGTCGGCATCGAAACCCATCTCGGCTTTCGACGAATGGTCACGACCGTGCGCGTCGGTCAAAAACGCTTCTGACCGATCCGAAGTCCATTTTACGGGTTGCCCGATTTGTTTGGAGGCCCAGGTCACGAGGGCTTCTTCGGTGTAGTGGTAAATTTTTGAGCCAAAGCCACCGCCCACGTCCGGCCCGACTACGCGCACTTTATGTTCGGGAATACCGAGTACAAACGCGCACATCAGCAACCGGATCAGGTGCGGGTTTTGGGTTGAGGTATAGAGCGTGTATTTGTCCGCCGTTTCGTCGTAGGAGCCGATATAGGCGCGGGGTTCCATCGCGTTTGGCACCACGCGCTGATTCACGAAATCTAACTGCGTAATGTGAGCCGCCGTTGCCATTGCCGCGTCCACTTCTTCGATGGGGTTGCCAAACGTCCAGTCAAATGCCTTATTATCAGGGAATTGCGCGTGTACTTTGGGCGCACCGGGTTTGAGCGCGTCGGCGGGGCTGGCGATGGCATCGAGTTCTTCCCATTCCACGTTCACCATCTCCGATACGTCAATGGCAATTTCTTTGGTTTCGGCAATGACCACCGCCACCGCATCGCCGACGTGCTTGGCCGTCTCGCCGAGGGCAATCAGCATCGGGTGTTTGGGTTCGCGCATGGTCTCGCCACTGCGGAAATTCACCTGCCAGCCGCACGGAACGCCGTTGATGGCGGCTACGTCGGCCCCGGTATAAATAGCGATAACGCCGGGAACGGCTTTGGCCTCGGTGAGGTCAATGCTCAGGACGCGGGCGTGGGCGTAGGGGCTACGCACGAAGTGGGCGTGCAGCATTCCGGGCAGCACGATGTCGTCGGTGTACCGACCTTTTCCGGTGATAAAACGCTTGTCTTCCCGGCGTTTCACTGATTCACCAATATACCGATTGCTCATAACTTAGTTTGTGGTTTGTAGTTGATTATACCGTTTCTGCTACTTCATTGGTCACTACGTCATTCGTCCACAGGTGGGTGTCGGGCAGCAGGGTTGCGGTGGTGTTTTCGGCGGCCCACTGAATTGATTTCACGATGTTGTGGTAGCCGGTGCAGCGGCAAATGTTGCCTTCGAGAGCCAGCCGGATGTCGGTTTCGGTTGGGTGGGGATTGCGTTTGAGCAGGTCAGCCGCCGTCATAATCATACCCGGTGTACAGTAACCACACTGCAATCCATGACATTCTTTGAACCCATCCTGAAGCGGGTGCATTTCTCCGCTAACAGCCAATCCTTCGATGGTTGTGACGGAACAGCCATCGGCCTGAGCCGCCAGAATCGCGCATGATTTGACCGACACCCCGTCGAGGTGGACGGTACAGGTTCCGCACGAGGACGTATCGCAGCCTACGTGCGTACCCGTTAGTTGCAGGGTTTCGCGGAGGTAATAGACCAGCAATGTGCGGTCTTCAACCTCGGCCTTGCGGGTTTTTCCGTTTACGGTTATTTCAACTTGCATAGTGGTTTAGTTAAATTATTAATGTATGATGTATAATTTATGATGTATGATGTGTAATGTATGGTGTGTAATGTATGGTGTAGGCTCTGAAGGCATCATACATTATATATCATACATCATACATTAATTACTGCCAGTTCCTGATCGAAATTGGTAAAAAATTGCTTGGTGAGCGTGGTAGCAACACCCGAAATTACCCGTTGGCCGGTACGGGCCAGCAACCCGGATAACTTAGCATCACCATCAAAAATGAGTTCTGTTTGATCGGCACCAACGGTTTTCAGGGCAATATTGACCAATGCGTCGGCATTGCCGATTTTACTGGTTTGTTTTACGTGCAGGCTGTAGCCTTCGTTTTCACGGATGTTCAGGAGCGATAAATTACCGGCAAATGAGCCGCTGACGGGTCCAAGTTTGATCTCGGCGAGGGCTTTGTATTGGTTTTCGCCGATGAGTTCGAGCGATGACACGGCAGGAACAATGCGGGCCAGCGTTTCGGGGTCCATCAGCATAGCCCAGACGGTAGAAACGGGGGCATTCAAGACGTGATTTCCGGTAAGTTGCATACGGGTTTGTATCTGAAGCCAGACGTAAAACGAAGAGTTGACAGGATTTATACTGGTTAAGAGCCTAAATATAGGCCAACTTTATCGTCAGTTTATACAACGTTTCGATTTAGATAGAATTTTACCCGGAACTGATAGAATTGGTCAATGAAGCCGCGCCACCACCGCCACCACGTGCCGAACAGCCGCGTCAACCTCGGCCCCAGTCGTGAAGCGACCCAAGCTGAACCGCACCGAACTATACGCCAGATCGTCGGATAGCCCCATCGCTTTCAGCACGTGCGAGGGGTCGGTAGAGGCCGATGTGCAGGCCGAGCCGTTCGAGACCGCCACTTCGTTCAGGGCCATCAAGAGCCGTTCACCATCAACCCCGGCAAAGCAGATATTGGTTGTGTTGGGCAGCCGAAATTGCCGGTTTCCGTTGACGGTGGCGTTGGGGAGTCCGGCCAGTATTCCGGTTTCTAATTGGTCGCGCAGGGCTGCAACCCGGTCGATTTCGGTCGCCAGATGAAGCCGGATTTGGCGGGCCGCTTCGCCAAGGCCCACAATGCCCGGCACATTGAGCGTACCCGAACGTCGGCCCCGTTCGTGCCGCCCGCCATCCTGCTGGGCTGTGAGGGCGGTTTGTCGGCGGACCACCAACGCACCGACACCTTTGGGGCCATACAATTTGTGGGCCGACAGGCTCAGCAAATCAATCGGCATATCAGCAAACGAAAACGGGATTTTCCCAACGGCCTGGGTAGCATCGGTATGAAATAAGGCTCCGTGTTGATGAGCAACGGCCCCGATTTCCTGAATCGGCTGGATCACGCCCGTTTCGTTGTTGGCCGCCATCACCGATACTAAAACCGTTGTTGGCCTGAGCGCGTCCTCGACCTGCTTAACGGTGATAAGTCCTTCTGAGTCAGGTTGTAAATAGGTGATCTCGGCACCGTGCCGGGCGAGGTGTTCGGCAGTATCTAATACGGCTTTGTGTTCGGTGCTGACGGTAATAATATGGTTCCCCCGATGCTGATTTGCCATTCGTGGCCCAACCTCAAAAACGCCTTTCAGGGCTAAGTTAATAGATTCGGTGGCTCCGCTGGTGAACACGATTTCTTTGGCATCGGCCCCTAATAACCGGGCGAGTTGCTGCCGGGCTTCATCAACGGCTTCCTCGGCTTTGCTGCCAAAAACGTGGGTGCGTGACGCGGCATTGCCAAAGTGCGGCCCGAAGTACGGCAGCATGACTTCCAGCACCACCGGGTCAACGGGCGTGGTGGCGTTATAGTCGAAATAAGCCGGGTAGTTCATCGCTCTTGCTATTCGCGTTCGTGGATGGTGGTGGGCCGTAATCGTAAAAAAGTCCCGTCGCGGTTAGAGAGCGCGGCCCGGATTTCGGCCACAATGGAGAGCGAAATTTCTTCGGGCGAGGCCGCGCCAATGTCCACCCCAACGGGCGCGTGAATCCGGGGGTCATCCAGCGAAACGGTGATTCCATCGTCGGCCAACTCGGCCACCATCCGTTCAGAACGGATACGCGGGCCAAGAATACCAACAAACGGCACGGCAGTGGCGAGGGCTTTGGGCAGGTTGGCTTTGTCGGTCTTAAAATCATGGGCCATCAGCACAATCGCCGTGTGGTCATCGAATCGGAGCGAATCAACGTCATCGGGCGGGACAATGGCGTTGGCCGAGGCAAAGAGCGTTTGTGTCACCTTCTGCGGGTTGGCGATCACGGTGCATTGCCAGCCGAGTTCGTTGATAATCCTGACCAACGGCACCACATCATACTGCTGACCCATCAGAATCACGTGCGGCACGGGCGGCACCACTTCTACAAACACCTCCAGCGAGTGGCCGTCGGCGGTATCGAGTTGCACCGACGCTGATTTCCCCTTGCTGATGTACTTCTGGATCGTCGTTTCGAGCTGGTTTTCAACGGTTTCGTCACCAAAGACGAGCAGACTGCCGCGCCCGTCGTACCGAATCATATCGCCCTGCCGGGGTTTGGGTTGTGCCTGGTTCTCATCGGGTAGTTCATTCGTGTTGGCATCCGCCAACCGGGTGATGGTCAGCAGCACGTGGGTTTGTCGGGTAGCCCGGGCGCAACGGTCTAAAATGTCGAGTGGGCCGGGTATGTCTGGATTCACGGGGGCAATCAGCACATCAATAATGCCGTTGCAGCCCAGGCCCACGCCAATCTGGTAGGCATCGTCTTCGGTGGTATCGTAGGTCACGAGCGTGGGGCGGGCAGCAGCAATGGCGAGCCGGGCGCGTTTGAGCGCGTCGCCTTCGAGACAGCCGCCACTGATGCCGCCCACCCAATTGCCGTTGTCCATGATGAGCATCCTGGCACCCGTCCGCCGGTAGGATGAGCCTTCGACCCGGACAACGGTGGCTAAAGCCGCTCTGGTAGTGGCCGGGTCAAGTGATTTGTAGGCGTTGAGAATAGAACTGATTTCCTTCATAGTTTACAAAAATGATGGTAAAAATACCACCCGTCCCGTCTCTAATACAAAATCGGCGGGCGGTAAATTCGGGCGGGTTGATTTTTTTACCGGCCAGAACTTGACAAAACCGGGTTCTGTCGTACTTTTGCATCCACATTTGCAAACAGAGAGGTGGCAGAGTGGTCGATTGCGACGGTCTTGAAAACCGTTGACTGTTACAGGTCCGGGGGTTCGAATCCCTCCCTCTCTGCTTAGATGAATCAAAATCCCCGTTTACAGGTCGTAAACGGGGATTTTGATTTTCCCTTATGAACTCCTTGTCCAATTGGTTGTTGGGTGAGGAGTTCAGTCAATACCAATAAAACAGAAAAATCATATGGAAGTGAACAGCAAGTTCAAAGAACTAACAGTACAACAGCTACAGGCAAGACAAAAAATGGTCACAGGTCTTCTTGTTGGTTTTGGGATTGTGACTCTCATATCATTAGCCGCTCTCAGCTATCTTCTTGCAAAGGGCAGTAGTAACAATACTATGACCATGCTTACCCTTGGTTGCTCGGTGACTCTTCTGTTCAGTTCTATTTACCTAATGCTGATAGCAGCAGAAATAAAGTTGCGAAATTCAAAATAGTTCTTTTTCGCTCTTGGCGACAGGCAGTGCGTCCTAACGGTTAGCGTTTTTTGCTCACAGTTCCGCGTCTTGGTAATAATTAGCGCGGCTCGTAATTCACCGCTTTGGTTTGCAGTTCAGCGTCTCGACGACAGTATAAAATCCTACACAGGTATCGCCTTTTGTATTTGGCTGAACGACGGACTAAATAGAAACGTTTTAAGGTAAATGCTCTTAGCAATGACAGCTTTAACAGTTCATGCAACCAAACCCTTTCCAGTTGGTCTGTTAGCTACGCTGAAGCAACTCAAGGCCGAGATACACGCTATATCTGTCTCGCCAGACGAAAATTTTTTCTACCTGCACAGCCTGACAGCCGAAGAAGAAGAACAAGCATTTAAGCAGGCAACGAAAGAAAACCAACAACGATTCTGGAGCCGTAACAGTCACTTGCTATGACTTATCAACGGGGCGATATGCTCATGCTTTACTTCCCAATTAATGGGAACATCCGACAGTCAGCAGGTCGGAGTTAGCCAAGCCTACAAGAAGAGTACGGGCAACATCGGGCAAACGCCCCGGTTGAGCAGTTTTTTTCTTCCATTTCGCAGTCCTGTACCAATAGCAAGAATGTTGAGTTTATGTGATGTTAATAAACTAAATTTTCCGCGTGAATTGTAATCCAACCGAGTTTTACCCCTTTAGTGGCTACACATGGAAGTGGCTGCTGGTGCAATCATCAGTCGCTTTATTTTTTATTGTGTTAGGGCTTATTGTCTATCTTCAGTTCAGGAGTCGCAAACAAAACGATTTACCTATCAGCGTTGCCAGACGAATTACTATGGCTATGGCTGGGTTTTTGGGGATTTTGGCAGCAAATTATTGTCTACGGATACTTCCCAAACAATATGGGTATGTAACCTTATCTCAAAATTATGAAGAACGACACACTAAGGTTATTTCCATTGACTTCAACCCTAAAGGCATTCATTTGTATCAGTGTGTAGTCAAGCACAAAGTTGAAATTGATTACAAGGAAAATATTCTTGAAACGAACGTGTATAATGAGGAAATCGCCCAGCACCTGAGAACCAATAAACTCGGCAATGGCACTTACTGGATTTATTACAATCCTAACAAGCCCGATATCTATTTGGTGGACTTTCGGGACACAGTGGATAAACAAAAGTCAGTTTGTGAGGAGGCACGTTAGTCCCACTCTGCGTAGGTTATTTTTCCGCTGACAGGGCGTGCCGGATTGCCAACGTCGGCAACCTAACGGACAAAGGGTGTAAAGGCTCAGCCTGATGGCTTGACCATAGTTCCCCTTCACTATCACCCCCTGCGGGCATCGGGGAACGCCGATGCCGTAGTATCTTTGAACGAAAAAATAGACTGATTCATAATGGAGCCTGTTGTTGCCTATTTCTCGGTTATGCCCTCGCTTCACCGGGCGGTGTTGCTGGCGGGCGGGATTTTGTTTTTTTACCTGCTCGAAGGAGCGGTGCCGTTGTTTCGGTTCAAAATCGCGTCGCCGGGCTACAGCCGGGGGCGGCATTTAGGGCTGAACCTGTTTTTTACGGCCACCACCATCGTCGTTAATTTTGTGCTGGCGTTTGTGCTGGTCAACGCCAGCGGCTGGGCCGTTGCCAACCATATTGGGCTGTTGCCCTGGCTGTCAACGGTTTCGGTGCCGCCCTGGGCGCAGGCCATCATCGGGCTGCTGCTCCTCGATCTGGTCGGTGCGTGGCTCGTGCATTATACCGAACACCACGTCTGGTGGCTGTGGCAGTTTCACCTGATTCACCACGCCGATACCTACGTGGACACCACAACGGCCAACCGCCACCACCCCGGCGAAAGCGTGGTGCGACTGATCTTTACCACAGCCGCCGTGTTACTGACGGGCGCACCAATGTGGTTAGTGTTTGTGTATCAATCCCTGTCGGCGTTGCTGTCGCAGTTTAACCACGCTAATATCGAGTTGCCGCGCCGGGCCGACCGGCTGCTGGGTTTGGCGATTGTTACGCCCAATATGCACCACGTGCATCACCATTACGTGCTGCCGCTCTCCAACACCAACTACGGCAATATTTTTCCGTACTGGGATCGTTTGTTTGGCACGTATACCAGGGTAGCCGGTACGGACTTGGTGTATGGCGTTGACACCCATCCCGACCCCCGCGAACATGACCACGTGGGCGGGCTGCTGAAGGTACCCTTCCAGCCCTATCGCACACCCGTTGGCAACACACCGCCCGAAACGCACTGATTCGGACGTATTTTTGTCGGCTAAATCACCGTCGTTTTGTTGCAGAGTATTCATCTCACGAAGTTATACAACAGCCGCCCGGTGGTTGCCGACGTGTCGCTGACGCTCGAACCGGGCCGGATTATGGCTCTCGTCGGGGCCAGTGGATCGGGGAAAAGTACGCTGCTGCGTATGCTGGCGGGCCTGACCGATGCTGATTCCGGGGCCGTTTGGCTCGACGGGCAGCGCGTTCCGGGGCCGCGCGAGGTGCTGGTGGCCGGGCATCCGCGCATCAAACTCGTGCATCAGCAAAACCAGTTGCAGCCCAACGTATCGGTGGCGGCCAATATCGCCCACGCGCTGCGGTTTTACGAAAAACCTTACCGTGATTTTCGGGTGGATGAACTCCTGGCGTTGTGCCGCTTAGAGTCGGTTCGGCAGCAGACCCCGAAGCAGATTTCGGGCGGAGAGGCCCAGCGAACGGCCATTGCCCGCGCCGTTGCCGAGAAACCAGAGCCGGGCCGCACCACCGCGCTGCTCCTCGACGAGCCGTTCAGCCACCTCGACCTGCCCAACCGGACACTCATGGCCGATTTATTGCTCGATCTGGTCCGGCAGGATAGTGTGGCCTGCCTGTTTGTCACCCACGATGCCACCGACGCGCTGGCCTTAGCCGATACCTTAGGGATTCTGCGGGCCGGGCAGCTTATCCAGACCGGAACCCCGGCGGAGGTCTATCTGAAACCGGCCACCGCCTACGCTGCCGCCCTTACCGGCCCGGCAAACTTCGTGAAAGCCCGGTTTTTGCCCGTGCTGGGGCTGTCGGCGGGGGTTCACCCCGACGCGCTGGCCTTCTGGCGACCGGACCAAATCCGGCTCACAGCACCCGACGATGCGGTTATTCGCGGCACGGTGCGGGCGGTTGGGTTCCGGGGGTATTACAGCGATGTGACCGTATTTATCAGCCGCTACGTGACTCTGCGGCTGTTGACCCTGCCCGGTGCGGCTCCGGTTGTGGGCGAAACCGTCGGTATAATCCTGCCCGATACTGAAATTCGGTGGCTGGGTGCGTAAATTCGACAGCAACTACCTACTGAGCAATAGTGCGTTATATTTACCCTGCTCAAACTCACAACACAGCATACATCTTTACGAAACAATCAACCCCGATTACCCAATGATCTCATCCCGTTTTCACGAATTTATCAGCACATTTGCAACTTTTTTGGTGGGCGTTTTTGTGGTGCAGACCACGTTGGCCCAAACCCCGAAACCCGCCGAAATGCCCCTCGGCTTTGAAGAATATGACCCCGTTTCGACGCTGAAAGTGCCGGAACATAAACTTACGCGGGCCAAGTTTCCGTTTATTGATGTACATAATCATCAGTATAGTATGCCTAACCAGAACCTCAACGGCCTTGTTGCCCAGATGGACAGCCTGAACATGGGCCTGATGATTAACCTGAGCGGACGCGGCTGGGGCAGCGTTGACGAAGGCACAAAATTCTTCACACAGTCGCTGGCAAACATTCAGAAAACGGCTCCCAAACGGCTCGCCCTGTTCACCAATATCAACTTCGACGACATTGGCAAGGCGGGCTGGACGGAGGAAGCCGTGAAAACCCTCGAAGCCGACGTGAAGGCGGGCGCACACGGCCTGAAAATCTATAAGTCATTGGGGTTCAACGTGAAAGACGAAAGTGGACAGCGCGTCCGGGTTAACGATCCGCGACTCGATGCCATCTGGGAACGCTGCGGGGAACTGAAAATTCCGGTGCTGATTCATACCGCCGACCCCAAATCGTTCTGGGACCCGATGGACCGCTACAACGAACGTTGGCTCGAACTTAAGCTCCACGCCGGGCGCAAACGCACCGCCACCGACCCCGTTCCCTGGGAAAAACTCCTGGATGAGCAACACGCCGTGTTTCAGAAACACCCGAAAACCACGTTTATCAACGCCCACTTTGGCTGGTATGCCAACGATTTGGGCAAGTTAGACAGCCTAATGACGGCCCTGCCGAACACATTAGTCGAGATTGGCGCGGTGATTGCCGAACTGGGCCGACAGCCACGAGCCGCCCGCAAGTTTTTCGAGAAATACCAGGATCGGATTTTGTTCGGCAAAGATTCGTGGGTGCCTGCTGAATACACGACGTACTTCCGGGTGCTGGAAACGGACGACGAATACTTCCCGTACCACAAAAAATACCACGCTTTCTGGCGGATGTACGGCTTAGGGTTGCCCGACGAAATTCTAAAAAAGGTCTACTACAAGAACGCCCTGCGGATCATTCCGGGCTTGGATGCGGGGCAGTTCCCGAAATAGTGCCTAAACGAGTTTCAAACACAGCGGCAGGGAGGTTACACAGAGGTCACAGAGCAGTTTACCTCCGCAACATCTGTGTAATCTTCCTGCCGCTGTGTTTGAAACTCTATTTCCGCTGCCACAGCCAATATCCCCCCAATCCCAACGCCCCAACGATCAACCCAACGGTAATTATCCAGACCAATGGATTAGTCGGCACGTCGGGTATCTCCTTGACTATCAGCCGGGTGTTTATTTTTTGCCGGGTCAGGATTTGTCTCTTGCCGCCCGTCCAGGTCACGATAATGGTATCAACAACGGTAGCCGCACCGATGCCAAAATGAGCGATGGGCGCGTTTTGTGACAGGTGGCTGGAGCCGCCCCCGTCAATTTCCCGAATCTGATGTTTTCCCCCGGCTACAATCTCGACCCGCGAGCCAATGCCCTGCGATTCGGCCTGAACGCCGTGCAACGCTACTTTCAGCCAGTTCCCGTGAGCCGCGTTGTTTTGATACAGGTGCGTGACCGACGGAACCGGATAATCGAGAATCGGCTTTTGGTTCACTACCAACAGGTCTAAATCACCGTCGTTGTCATAATCAAACACCACCGAGCCACGACCGATGCCGTAATCATTCAGCCCAACGGCGCGGGCGTTCTCCTGAAATTTACCGCCGTTATTCTGGAAATAGAAGTCAGCCATTGGCACACAGTTGGGGTTCAGGTCGCCGTTGGAAACGAACAAATCAAGGTCGCCGTCGTGGTCAAAATCGGCGAAATTGGCTCCCCAACTAATAGCCACATAGTTCATGCCGATGTCTAACAGCCTGTCGGTGAAGGGCTTGCCGGGGCCACCGTTCACCATCATCCGGTTGAAACGGATGTTGGTGAAGTAATAGTCCAGCAAACCGTCGCTGTTGATGTCGCCGACTGCGGTTCCCATCGCGTTGATTTTCAGGTCAATTTTCAGGTCGGAGGCCACGTCGGTAAAGCGTTCGCGGGGAAATCGGTTTTGGAGCAGCAGATTCGGGGTGCGTTTGTAGCCAAAGTCGTGGTTAATAATCAGGTCCTGATCGCCGTCATTGTCATAATCGGTAAACACCCCGCCGAAACCGAACCCTTTGTGCGTCAGGCCGTACTGCTCATATACGTCCTCAAACGATTTGCCACCTTTGTTCAGCAGCAGGTAGCCCTTTGAGGTTTGGGTAGAGCCAACGATGGTGGCATCGTTGATAAAGGTCAGTTCGCCCTGGAAATCGTTGAAATAATTACCGACGTATAAATCCGGGAAACCGTCGGCGTTGACATCGCCAAACGAAGCCGCCGTGCTGAACGACAGCAGTTTATCTAACCCATACTCTTTTGTGGCATTGCGAAACGTACCATTCTTATTATTCAAAAATAGCAGATTCATGGCGCGGGGAATGGGCTGTTTTTTACCTTTTGTAGTGATCGTTGTCACGAATAAATCCACAAACCCATCGCGGTTTACGTCGGCTGCTGCGGCCCCCTGCGACACGAATTTCCGGGAAATAGTCAGCCCTGATTTTTCGTACACGTTCGTAAACGTCCCGTTACGGTTGTTATGATACAGCGCGTCAGCGTTCATGCCGCCCGTGATAAACACATCATCGAAGCCGTCATTGTCGAAATCCAGCACACAGGCACCCCCGCCAAACATTCCTTCATAGACCTGAAACTGGTGGGTAATCCCGGCCTGGGCCGTCACGTCTTTAAACGGCGTTTGGGCGCAGGTAAGGCCGGCAAAAAAGCTGAGTAAAACGATTCCTACCCTCGTGCAATCAGTATGGTTAATCATAAAATCAGGATGACAGGGGATGAATATCAGCGGAATCAGCGGTTAAAATCAGGATGACATGGGGTCAAAACCAATGGAATCCGTGATCAAAATCAGCGAGATCAGTGGTTAAGATCAGTGTAATCAGCGGTTAAAATCAGCGGAATCAGTAATTAAAATCAATGGAATCAGCGGTCTTTTTTCCAGCGTAATCCATTAACATTCAGCCCGATAACTTTACCTTTTTCCAGCCCGGCCTGGTTGTCCTGCGGGGTATGAATACCGCCGTAAAACCGCGAGTTGGCCGTTTCTTCGGCTACGGCCCAAAACGATGTGAAGTGCCGGGCCTTAAAATCGGTGTTGCGCTGTTGGTCGCGTTTGCGGCCCACGTGGGTGCTGTCGGTAAAGGCGAAACGGCTGCCGTATAAATCGGTCAGAACCGCTGCGGCTGCGGCTGCCTGAATCGCGTGGCCCGACGGGAAAGCCGGAAACGGCGGGTCGGGCCAGAACGATTCCCACTGATTATCAATGTGTTGCGTAATGAAATTATTGGGCCGTTCCGAAAAAAACAGGTATTTCCATTTCCAGCAATCCACAAAGGCATCGGCAACGGCCATGCCCGTCCGGGCGTAGGTTTCGGCGCACCGAATGAGCGATGGCCTCGTTTTTCGGATTGCCACGGTGGCTACGTTATACGAATGTCCGGGGGGTGTGGGGGTTTCGTCGGGGTCGTCGCTCCACCAGATTGCCGCTTCTTTTTCATCCTGCGTCAGTCTCTTTTTCTTGTCATAAACTTGCTTAAACTGCTGATAATAAGGCGATGTCCGGGCCGTATCGAAGGCCATAAACCGGGGCGGAACAATGGCGGCATCTTGCCGGAGAAACGTCCGGTTTGGCCCCAGTGCGGGTGCAGCGGAAAATGGCTGAACGACTGCGCGTATAATGGTGGGTTCCAGCAGCCGGGCCGGTTGGTGAACCGGAGGGTTTTATCGAAGTTTTTGAGATACGCCCGGTGTCCGCCGTCCGTTTTCGACCAGTCGAAGATGCGGGAAGCCACCACCCGACCATACCGAACCGACCGTGCAACGGTGGCCGAGTCGGCTTGGCTGGCAAATTGAGTCAGAATCAGCACCTCCAGCGAGTCAATTTTCTGCTTATTCGCGTCGGATGTCTGGTTGTAAATCGTCCGCAGAATCTGCGCCTGTCCCGCGTTCAGGGCCAGTACCCACTGGTATCGCCCGGCGGGTTCGGGCTTCGGCAGGCTGTCTAATCCGTTGAGTTGCCCGGCCATTGATTGATGGGCAGAATCGCCCGCCACAACGGATTCATACATGGTCAGGCCAATATAGCCGAGGCACCGCGACGAATACGTGGGCGTGTTGGCGGGTGTATTCCGGGTAATAAACAGCGTCATATCGGCCCAGGCCATTGCCACGTCGGGTTCGGCGAGGGGTTTGGTTTTGGGGGCGCAACCGCTGAGTAATCCCGCAACAATAGCCGTGATCAGAAGTAAACGGGTTATCATTTTTTCAGTGAATAAGCTACTATTTTCCGTTCGTTGATGCCAACTAACAGCGTATTTTTCACCCGCATTACGCTCCTGACATCGCCCGTCAGGTGCAAACCCGATTGTGGCTGCCCCATGTAAGTAAAACCATCCCTGCCGTTTCCTATGAGCAAAACGCCAACGTTGGCATCCATTTTCCCCAACCTGATTTTAGCGTGGCTGTTGTTGCCGCACAGCAACACATCGTCGTTGCCATCGGCGTTGGCATCCAGCACCGTAATCGTGTAAACGGGCGCGTATTGCGCCTGCACGGGCAAAGTCGCTGTTTTGAATTTCCCCGATGAGGTGCTTAAAAAACAGGTTGTTTTCAGGTTCGTTGCCGTCAGATGCCGGGCTTCTGAACGGGTTTTATCGTCGAACACGTCAGTAATTATGGCATCGGCGTAGCTGGCGTAGGTCGGGTAGCGGGGTCGGTATCCGTTGATTTGCTGAAGCAATTCGTCGCGGGTGACGTAGGGATACGGTTTGCCCTGCACGTAGCACGTGAGAACAGGTTCGACGGAGCCGTTTTTGTCGAAGTCACTATAATACAAGTCAATAGGTTCGGTTTCGGAGGCTTTCATTTGTGAGTTTTCGCCCCAGTTACCCACGATCAAATCCGGTTTTTGGTCGTGGTTAAAGTCACCAACGGCAATTTTGTTCCACCAGCCCGGCTGTGATTTATCAAGATAGCGGCTCGTTCGGTTCACTAACTTACCCTGTTCCACAGCAAACACCGACACGGGCATCCACTCACCGACCACAGCCAATTCCGGTTTTTTATCCTGATCGAGATCGAGCCAGACGGCATCCGTCACCATACCCGTCTTGCTGAGTTCCGGGGCAACGATGGCTGTTTTATCGGAAAAATGCGGAAGACCGCCCCCACCCTGTCCATCATTCATCAGTACATAACTGGCCGGGGTTTCGGGGTAGCGACCCGGCAAAACCCGCCCACCAACAAACAAATCGGGGTGGCCGTCGGCGTTGATGTCGCACACCGTTACGCAGGCTTTGCTGCCGGGCATGGCCGGGAGTGCAGCCGGGGTTTTGGTAAACTGGCCGTTGCCGTTGTTTAGGTACAGCCGGTCTTGCAATAGCGCGTTGTCAAGTGCGAAATCGTGATAGCCGCCAGAAGCGATGTACACGTCTACCAATCCATCGCCGTTGGCATCAAACAGGGCGATGGCCGCATCGTGACTGGCTTTGTCGGTCTCAAAGGCGGGGACAATTTGCCGGACATACCGGGGCGCATTGCCACTTGTTTCCTGCTGAATATACAGCGTTGCCGCCTGCCCGGCGGCTCCGCCAATAACGAGATCATCCAGCCCGTCGCGGTTCAGATCACCTTGCGTCATGCACGGCCCGGAATGTGATAACTCGCTGATTAACAACGATTGGCGATCAAAATCATTCACCGCCTGAACGGGGTTTTCGTAAGCAATCGGCGACGGAATCTCAGCAAACAACGCCCGAATCGTTGGCGGAACCGTGCGTTTTTGATTGGCTTGTTTCTCGGCGACAGCCAGCACCTGATTGGCGTTCACGGCCCGGATGGTTTGCTGTTTGCCACTCGCCCAGGCCACCACCACCGAATCGAGTCGGGTGGTCTGGCCCAGCCCAAAATGCAGCACCGGCGACACCGCCGACAGATAGCCCCGCGCTAACGTCTGCATCTGCGTTTGTGTTTGGCCGTTGTGATAGAGCGTTACTTTAGTGCCGATTCCCTGCGTGTTACCACCTTCGCCGGTCAGTTTCAGTTGCAGATAACGCTGATTTGGGCGGTTTTGGGCTTCGTTACGATAGACAAACGCGGGCTGGTTTATGTTGTTCACGACCAAATCCAGATCACCGTCGTTGTCTAAGTCGGCGTAGGCCGCGCCGTTGCTGTTTGATGGCGTGTTCAGGCCCCACGCCTGAGTTTGATTCGAGAAGGCCGCGCCCCGCTGATTTTTAAACCCGTAATTGACCACGTTGGAGGCTGGCATTTTGCTGATGATGTCCAGCACATCTTCGCGCTGCAACCGGCCTTTGGCCTGCACATAATCATCCATGTACTTGATAAAATCGAGGTTGGTATAGTCGCGCCGGTAGCCATTGGTCACAAACAGGTCTTTCCAGCCATCGTTATCAAAGTCAGCGAGGAGCGCGGCCCAACTCCAGTCGGTATTGGAGACCCCGGCGAGTTGCCCAATTTCCGAAAATATAAGCCCCTGCTTAGGGGTTTGGGGTATTCCCTGATTCAAATGAAGCATATTCCGCATATACTGGTAATAAAACCCGGAGCGTACGTTGAGGTCGAACTTAGCGAAATTGTCCGGGGCCAGCAGCAGTTTTTGGCGGTGGTTGTCTTCGGGCAGCATATCGAGCGTGAAAATATCGTCGCGCCCGTCGTTGTTGATGTCAGCCACATCGTTCCCCATCGAAAACTGACTCGTGTGGCCCAAGGCTTTCTGCACATCGTTGCTGAATGTGCCGTTTCGCTGATTGATGTACAGATAATCAGGCACGGCGTAGTCGTTGGAGACGTAGAAGTCAGGCCAGCCATCGTCGTTAAAATCACCGATACCGAGTCCCAATCCGTAACTCAACGCCGAGCCGTTTACGCCCACCTGCTGCGTTACGTCATCAAAGTGAGCGGTTTGATTTAGCCCGCTACGTTCGCCGGGGCTGGTTTGCCGAAATACCCGAAGGCCGCGTTCGTAATCGTCAACGTTCATAAACTCCGCCGTACTGGCTTCGTTCAGGATGGGCAGGTTTTTGGGATTGTGGTTCAGGAGCAACATATCCAGATCACCATCGTGGTCGTAGTCTATAAAATACGCCTGATTACTAAACGCGGGGCTGTCTATGCCGTATTGGGCGGCTTGTTCGGCAAACTGCGGCACCCCGTCGGCATCGTTTCCCTGATTGACAAAAAGCTGATTCTGGCGTTTTTGGGGCGGCAAGGCTCCTGAATAACAGAGATACAGGTCCAAGCGTCCGTCGGCGTTGATGTCCACAATGGTTACGCCGGTTTTCCAGGGGCCGGGCCGCCCGCCCGCGCCCGATGCGGTGGTGATGTCCCGAAATTTCAGGTTTCCGGTATTCAGGTATAGCTTATTATCGCCCATGTTGGCCGTGAAATACACATCGGCCAGCCCATCGCCGTTAAAATCGCCGGTTGCCACGCCCCCGCCGTTGTAAAAATATTCATAGACCAAGATATTGGTATTCAGCCCTTCGTCGAGCGTATTCTGAAAACCGATGCCCGTTTGTTCGGCGGTGAGGGAGGTAAATAACGGGGTGCTGTCGGGCGATTGTGCATCCGTCGCCGACTTGTTTTGACAGGCGGTCAGGGTGAGTGAGGCAACTATGATGACGAAATTAACCGTATTTGTCAACGTACAAGTCATGGCGTTACGGGCTAAAAAAAATCTATCCCCAAGATAGAGGATAGATTTCAAAAAATGGATAATGAATAGTGTACAATGGATAATGCTACGAATTTCATCATTTAATGTACACTATTCATTCACCTCAATACCCCGGATTCTGCACCAATTTGGCATTCCGGTTAATTTCACCGCGACCGATGGGCCGGAAATACATCTTGTCGTTCCACTTCCGGGTCTCGTTTTGCGTATTGTCCACAACCGTATAAGTATAGTCATACTTTGTCTTGTCGTATTTGTAGGCAGTTGGGGCAGTTGCGCCCGCTTTCAATTTCGCGTTTATATTCACCGATTTGATGCCCCGGCCAACCGTTGTGGGTGCAATCAGCCACCGGCGGGCATCGTGGTAGCGGTGTTCTTCGTAGGCTAATTCAACGCGCCGTTCGTTTTGGTAACGCGCCAGCAGTGTCGCGCCCGACTCGGTGATAGCGGGCATACCGGCCCGGAAACGCACTTTGTTAATCAACATCCGGGCCGTTGCGTCGTCGCCGGTTGCCAATGAGGCTTCGACGTAATTCAGCAACACCTCCGTAAACCGGATAAACGGCCAGGGAATTACCTGTGCGCTCGACTGATTGTCGGCCAAGGCTGGGTCTGGGTCAATAAACTTACGGGTGTAGTAGTGCGTCCGGCTACCGTTCCAGTTCTCGACCGCCGATTCGCGGGTATCGATACCGTTGATGGTGCCGCCTTTGCCATCGTCGTAGTAACCCGTCTGAATCTGGTTTACCGGCTCAAGACCCGCTACGTCAGACGGACGGGGTTTCCAGGTCGCCCCGTCATACAAAATCGTAGCCGAGAAGCGGGGGTCGCGGTTGGCATACGGGTCGGCCTTGTGGGTTGCGTTGGCCCAATCGAATTTCGAGCCATCCATCATTTCATAGTCATCCACTAAGTTCTGGATTGGGGTGTTGCCAGCCCAGTTGTGGTATCCGTTCGGGCCGTTGTTGATGCCGTAGTGAATGCCGCCAAGGGGCCAGTTGTTTTCCTGGGTAAACAACGCCGTTGTTGTCCGTTGAAACAGCAGTTCCGACGCGGCACCGGGGTCAGCAGCCGCGCTTTTGCCACCCATCGCAATAGCCACGTAGTTGGCCCGTCCGTCGGCTGCCGGTGCCGGTGCCGACAAATTCAGTTTGTAGCCTTTGCTCTGCCCTTCATCGTAGGCGGCTTTGGCGGCTGTTTTGGCGGCCTGCCAGCGCGAAGCCCGGTCGCCCGACGTGTAGGCAAGCAGGTCGAGGTTGGCAAAACCGCCAATCGTGGCTGATTTTGCTTTCAGGGCCGCAGCGTCGTGCATATCACTGGCAGCGTAGAGTAATATGCGCGATTTGAGCGCCATTGCCGCCAATTTATTGGCCCGACCATCTTCTGGAGCCTTGCCGTCTAAGAGCGCGATGGCTTTGTCGAGGTCGGCCACCATAAATTTCACGCACTCGTCGTAGGTGTTCCGGGCCACCACATAGTCTTCGTTCAGGCCGTATGGCTTGGCAATCAGCGGCACCCCGCCGTAGAAACGGGTCAACTGCTGGTAGTAGTAGGCCCGCAGGAAATACGTCTCACCCATCAACTGATCTTTGAGTTTCTGATTGGTGAACGTGGCCGTTGGCAACTTATCGAGGGCCACGTTGGCCTCGCGGATGGCTAAATACATATTGCCCCACTCGTAGGTCGGGCTCATCCAGGCCAATGCGCCGGGGTCTTCGATCCCCTCGTTGAAGGTGTTCAGGTTCCGGCCAGAGTGCGTAAACATGGCTTCGTCGGTGTAGGCAGCCAGGGCCTGCTCCTCAAAACCGCCGTATCCCAAAAACGAATACACGTTGAAGATGAATGCCTGAGACAGCGCACCATCGGCCCAGGTTGCGTCGCTCGAAATCTTGTCGAGCGGCTTTGTATTCAGGAAGTCGTTGTTACACGACAGCGCGAAGACCATCAGCAACCCCAGCACTGCCGGGGTCATGCGGCCCGATGAAAGTTTAAATTTTTTCATGATTTTTTTGAATTGTGTCAATGGACTTACGTTTAGTTTGGCGACTCAGATGTGTTATCACCTGAGCCGCCAGTATTTTGGTAGTATGGTAGCAAAACGGTGTGTATCAACGTTTTGTTAGTATCAAACCAAGTTTTTTTTGCACCGTTTAGAAACTCACCCGGACACCAGTATTAATCACCCGCGATTGGGGGTAATACTGCCCGTTTGTGGTGATTGATTCGGGGTCATAAATCTTGAATTTGTCAATCGTAAACAGGTTCGAGCCGTTGACAAACACCCGCGCCGACCCCAGCCGAATCTTCTGAACTGCCGCCAACGGTACGTTATAACCGAGTTCGACATTCTTGAGCCGGATGTAGTTTTTATTGAACAGAAACGTGGTGTTGTTGCCGTAGTTGCCGCCCGTGTAGTAGGTGTCGCCCCGGCTTGCCAGACGCGGATACACGCTGCTGGGGTTGGCGATGCTCCACCGATTGTCGTAACTGTATTTGAGGTAATTACCAATATCACCCGACTCAGTCTGAATAAAGATTGACGCGCCGGTTGCGCCCTGAAACAAAACGCTCAGGTCGAAATTCCGGTAGCGCACATCAAACGTACTGCCAAAATTAAACGTCGGCGTAACGCTGCGGTTGATGCGCGTAGCATCGTCAGCGGTAATTTTTCCGTCGCCGTTGATGTCCTGAAATTTCAGGTCACCGGGCAGTAACTTACCCGTTACCCCGCTGTAATCGAGCTTATTCTCGGCAATGGATGCCTGATCTTTAAACACACCGTCTGATTTATAGACTAAATACGCGCCAATCGGCTTGCCCTCCATCCGCTGATAATCGGGCGCACCCGGCACCTCGTCCATATACTTTACCGTATTGCGAGCATAACCACCGTTCAGGCCTGCCCTAAACGTGAAATCGTTGGTTGGTCTGAAGTTATAGTTCAAGCTAAACTCAAACCCCCGGTTGTCGACCCGCCCGGCGTTCACCGGCGGCAGCAGCGTGGTGATGCCCGACGAAGCCGGCGTTGACCCCGTTTTCTGGATCAGGATCTGATCGCGCTTGTTGTAGAAATATTCCAGCACCACGTCGAGTTTGCCGTTAAACAGCGACGCATCTAAACCGAGGTTGTAGTTATTGGCCCGTTCCCAGGTGAAGTTGGGATTTGCCAGCACGGTTTCCTGTAGCGTTGTGGCAACCTGCCCGTTAATCGGGTACTGCCCAAACCCGTAGGTTGACAGGAAGGCGTATTCCTGCAACTCGCCCGGATCAATGACTCCATTTCGGTTTTTATCGAAGGCCACCTGATCGTTACCCATCTGCCCATAAGACGCTCTGATTTTGAGGTAGTCCACGTTCTTCACGTTAAAGAATTTCTCCTGACTGATGTTCCAGCCGAGGAGCAGACCAGGGAAGAAACCAAAACGTTTGGCCGCCGGGAAGATATACGAGCCGTCATATCGCCAGATAAATTCGGCTAAGTATTTCTCTTTGAAGGCATACTGCACCCGGCCATAGTAGCCAAGCCGCGCCCGGTTGTAGGCACTGCCGTCGGTACTTTGCTGGAGCGAACCCCCGGCAAAAATCTGGTCAATGGCGGGCGAGATGTAATTCCGGCGGAAGGCCGAGAAAAACTCGCCCGAAAACTTTTCCTTTGTTACCCCGGCCAGTACGTTCAGTTGGTGTCCGCCCATAAACTGACGGTCGTAGTTCAGCAACGCCGTCAGGTTGGTGTTGAGTACCTGCCGATATTCCTGATTCAGGCGCGGGTCTTTAAAATTCGACCGGACCGAGCCTTCTAACTTGGGCGTAACGCCATCGGCTTCGTAGGTTTTTTTATCCCAGTAGTACAGACTCCAGGGCGTTTGCCACGTTTTGGTGGTTTGGCTGCTCTTGTCAACGGCTCCCGACAGGGTCAGCCGGAGGCCCTTTATCCAGGGGTTGGTGATGTCAACGCTGGCATTCGACTGCACATAATCGGTCGGGTTGTCAACGTAGCCCGTGGCGTTGGTCGTAATCACATACGGGTTTTGGCCGTTCTCGATGTCGGGGCCAGGCAATCCGTTGGGCCATACTTCCGGCTCAACCGGGCGGCCCCGCATCAGCATCCTGAAAATAGCCCCGGAGCCTTCGGTCGGCAACCGGCGCGATTCCCGGCGCACCATAATGTTCAGGTTGGCCTTCACATACTCGTTGACTTTGGCATCAACGTTGGTTCTGAAATTATACTGCTTGTAGTTGGTGGCCGAGTTTTTATAAACGGCATCCTGAAACACGTACCCCAATGAGGCAAAGTACTTCACGTTTTCTGAGCCACCCTGAATTTGCAGATTATGCCGCGTCTGCGGGGCCCAGGTTCTGAACGCATCCTTAAACCAGTCGGTGTTGGGGTAGCCCCACTTGTCGGAACCGTCGCCGTATTTTTTCACTGCCGACGGACTGTAGTTGGCGTTCAACGGGCTGATGCCGGGTGTGGGCGACGTGTAGGTGCCGGTGGTGTTGATTGCCGCCGAAGCCGCTGACCATTCGTTGGCCGGAATGGTTTTATAAATCGGCAGTTCGTTCAGGATGTTGGCGTACTCCACCGCGTTCGACATCTGCGGCACCCGCGTTGGCTGCGAGAATCCCTGATTGAAGTCGTAGGTGATGGTTGGCTTGCCGGTTTTGCCGCGCTTGGTCGTCACCAGAATCGCGCCGTTGGCGGCCCGTGCGCCGTAGATAGCCGCCGAGGCATCTTTCAGCACCGAAATTGACCCAATGTCATACGATGATAACCGGCCTAAGCCACCGTCGCGGTCAGGGATACCGTCAATCACCACGAGGGGACTGCTGTTGCCGAGCGTATTCGTGCCGCGAATGTTGATCGTGGCACCATCGCGGCCCGGCTCGCCACTGGTTTGAATCACCACCAAACCCGGCAACCGCCCGGCTAATGAACTGCCTAAATCTACGGAAGGCGACTTAATGAGCCGGTCGCCCTGCACGGCAACAACGGCTCCCGTTACGGTGGCTTTGCGCTGGGTGCCATACCCCACCACCACCACTTCATCAAGGGTAGCGGTACCGGGTTTGAGCGACACATCAATCACGCTTTTCGAGCCAACCGCTATGTTTTGGGCCAGATACCCCACAAACGAGATAATCAGTACCGAGCCGGGGCCTTTCACGTTGATCGAAAACTGCCCGTTTCCATCGGTTGTGGCTCCATTGTTGGTGCCTTTTTCGATAACGCTCACGCCGGGCAGACCCGCGCCGGTTTCGTCGGTTATTTTTCCCTTGACCATCACATCAAGCGGCACGGCGTAGGTCTGAAGTGACAGCAGCACGGCAACTAAAAGCAGGGCCAACGCCCGGCAGTGGGTGTTTAGTAGAGATACAATTCTCATAGAGGCATACGGAATTTAGAGGTTTGAATGAACAGGAATATGATTATTTGAGCGTATTCTTAAACTGTGACGTATCAAACGTATAAAGAACCAAACCAAAATACAATACTCATCGCGGGCTTTTATTAATCGGTTTCCTGCCGGAAATTTGCCGGATGCTCATTACCCGTATTACATGCTACCGCTTCGACATTCCGCTCAAGGCTCCCGTCACGATTTCGCTCGGCACCATTGACCACGCCTTCAACATACTCGTTACGCTCGAAACCGACACCGGACTGACGGGCTGGGGCGAAGGCTCGCCGTTGTGGATGATTGCCGGTGAAACGCAGGCATCGGGGCTGGCCGCTGCCCGCGACATGGCCCGGCTCCTCCTCGACCGAGGCAACGCCCTTGACATCGAAGGGGCAATCATGGCCCTGACCCGCTACCTGCCCGGCCACCCCACCACGCGCTCGGCGTTTGATATGGCCCTCTATGACCTGGCTGCTCAGACTGCCCAAATGCCGCTGTATCAATTTTTGGGCGGAGAAAAACGGCCACTCATCACCGATGAGACCATTTATCTTAACACGCCCGACCGCATGGCCGAACGCGCCGTGCAGATTCACCGGCAAGGCCCGGATGCCATCAAACTCAAATTAGGGCAGGAAGCCGGGTACGACATCGAGCGGGTGCGGGCGGTGCGGCAGGCTGTCGGCAATCAGATTCCGATTCGGGTAGATGCCAATCAGGGTTGGGACGTGGTGACGGCCCGAACCGTGCTGCGGGCCATCGGCAGCCTGAACGTGCAGTACTGCGAACAACCCATCCGGCGCGACGACATCGCCGGACTCCGGCACCTGCGCCAGCACTCGCCCGTGCCGATTATGGCCGACGAAAGTCTGTTCGACGCGCCGGACGCGCTGCGATTGGTTCGGGAGGAAGCCGTTGATTATTTCAATATCAAACTCGCCAAAAGCGGGGGTATCTGGGACGCCCTCAGGATCAACGCCATTGCCGAAGCTGCCAACGTGCCGTGCATGATTGGCTGTATGTCGGAGAGTCGGCTGGCCCTGACCGCCAACGCCCACGTAGCCTCGGCCCGGCGAAATATTCAGTTTTGTGATTTGGATGGCTGTTTTGAACACGCCCACGACCCCGTTTTGGGCGGCATCAGCTACCATCCTTACCAGATTACGCTGCCCGACGCGCCCGGTATCGGGGCCACCGTTGAGCCGGCGTTTCTGGCCGGGTGTGAGCGATGGGCCATTGGCTAAAGCCAATGGACAACCGCTTGCTAAACACCGACACCACTGATCCAGAAAAAATCTGCACCTTTGATTTCTTAGATAACACCCAACCCAATACCATGAAGAACTTACTTGTGGGCCTGTTGCTGGCCTGCCTGCTGCCCCTGACCACGCTTG
This sequence comes from Cytophagales bacterium, assembly GCA_038230415.1. Lineage (GTDB taxonomy): Bacteria > Bacteroidota > Bacteroidia > Cytophagales > Spirosomataceae > JBBRNH01. Next base: position 46,150 of record JBBRNH010000034.1, read on the forward strand.
CCCAGCAGGGAACCCTGAGCTACAAGATGACCGGCGTTGGCCCCAAAACCACCAAAACTACACTCTATTTTGCCGATGGTAATTTCAGGGCCGAGTCAGAAATCCCCCGGCCCGACAATCCGAAGAAGAAACTGATGCAGGTGGTTTTGTTCCGCAAAGACAGGCCCAACACGATGGTCGTGCTGAATGATGCCACCCAGACCTACACCGAAATGGCAACCAAACGCATGACCAACTCGCTGAAAACCACCGTGAAAGTCATTGGCCGCGAGAAAGTCAGGAAATACGACTGTACGCACTCGGTTATGACTGTGACCACCGGCGGCAAATCATTCCAGACCGATTACTGGACCACCCGCGAGATTGCCGGGTATGAACAGCTAACGGCGTTCTGGCGCGACAACACCGGCATGAATGATGCATACGAGACCCTGCGCGAAAACGGAGCCGACGGTATGACCGTGAAAATGACCACTAACCGGGGCGGCAAAGCCATTACGATGGAACTCGACGAGTACAGCAAGCGCAAGGTCTCGCCCAACCTGTTCGAGATTCCGGCGGGCTACAAAAAAGGCGCGACCTTTGACCCCGCACAGTTGCAGAAAATGACCCCCGCTCAGCGCAAAGAGTTTGTGGAAGGCATGATGAAACAGCAAAAAGGTAAACCCTGACCCGATAATCGCATCGCCACCACCCTTGCTATTGCAACCGGGCATCTTCGCGGCTGTTGAATGTGTCGCCCTGCTTCATGTCGCCGGTCTCGAAGCCTTTTTTAAACCAATATACGCGCTGCGCCGATGAGCCGTGCGTAAAGCCGTCGCGCACGACGTATCCCTGGGCCGCTTTTTGAATCCGGTCATCGCCAATGGCGTTGGCCGCCGTCAGTGCCTCTTCAATGTCGCCGGGTTCGAGTATGTTATTCATTTTCTGGGCGTGGTGCGCCCAAACGCCCGCCAGAAAGTCGGCCTGCAATTCGAGCCGGACGGATAGCCGGTTGGCTTCTACCTCGCCCAGCTGCTCCTGCGCCCGGTGTACTTTGTCGAGGATACCCCATTGGTCCTGCAAATGGTGGCCTACCTCGTGGGCCACTACGTAGGCCATCGCAAAATCACCCGGAGCCTGAAAACGGTCTTTCAGTTCATCATAAAAAGACAGGTCAACGTAGAGTTTCTGATCGCCGGGGCAGTAAAAAGGGCCGGATGCCTCCGAAGCCACCCCGCAGCCCGACTGCGTTTGCTGCCGAAACAGCACCAGCACCGGCGGCTGATAGCGCTCGCCCTGACCGGCGAGGAGTTTTGTCCAGACATCTTCGGTATTGCCCAGGACAACCTTCGTAAACTTTGCCGCCTGATCGTCGGCTGCCGGTTGCCGCACCGGCGAGCCGGGCATGGTGGGGCTGCCGGTTGACGATGCCCGGTTGAGTACTTCCGACGGATCACCGCCGAGGAGCATATACACCAGTGCAATAATCACCGTGCCAATGCCGCCCCCGATGGCTAATCCCCCACCCCCGCTTCCCCGGCGGTCTTCTACGTTCTCGCTTTCGCGTCCTCCAAGCCACCGCATAGTTGTGTTTGTTTAGGTTTTGTTTCTGCCGGTAAGTTTACGGCTTTCGGGGCAAAAATGTTTAAATACGGCGGGGAGTTCAGACTTTTTTTAGTGCGAATGAATCCGATAGCGGCTCGCTTCCCGTACTTACCCATAACTGTTCGGGTAGCAAGCCAGGGCAGGATTACACTTCATCAACATAATTCTTACTTACCAAACGGTATGAAAAACACAGCAAATAATCCAGAAGCACCGGCACCGCTCATCGTGCCGGTTGGTCGTCGGCTGTTTCTGCGGTACGCGGGCATCACGGTGGCAACGGGAGCCGTACTGCTCCAGGCCTGCAACAAAGACGACAATAACGCCACGCCAGCCCCCACATCAGGAACGGTTGATCTGGGGTCGGGCGATGTAGGTATCCTGAACTACGCCTACGCGCTGGAACAGTTGGAGGCCGCTTTTTACACCCAGGTGATTGCCACGCCCTACGCCGGGATCACCCCTGCCGAACAGACGATGCTCACCGAGATTCGCGACCACGAGATCATCCACCGCGAATTTTTCAAGGCCGCGCTTGGTGCCAACGCCATTGCCGGTCTGGAGGTGAACTTCTCGGCCATTAACTTCGCCGACCGCGCCAGTGTACTCGGTGCCGCCAAAACCTTTGAAGACCTCGGCGTATCGGCCTACAACGGAGCCGGTAAGCTCATCAAAGACGTGAATTACCTGCTGTTGGCCGGTAAGATTGTGTCGGTCGAAGCCCGGCACGCAGCCGCTATCCGCAGTTTGCTGAGTCCGAAAACGGCCAGTTTTGCCGGTGACGACGTGGTAACGCCCGCCAATGGTCTCGACGGTGCCAACGCCCCATCGGTGGTGTTGCCCCTGGCACAAGCGTATGTGAAAACTAAAATCACGGCAAACAACCTGCCTAAATAAACCAAACTGACTCCATGAACTTATTCAAAATATTCCAGGACATCGAAGCCGTTGACGGCGATGCCACCGAGCGGTTAGCGTATTATTCGCGCCGGAGTTTACTGCGTTTAGGCACCAAAGCAATGGCGGTTTCGGCCCCGGTGGTGATGGCAAGCGTACTGAACGAAGCCTACGGTCAGACTTCATCCGTGACGGACGTGCTGAACTTCGCCCTCACGCTTGAGTACCTCGAAGACGATTACTACCAGAAAGCCAACGCAGCCGCCAACCTGATTCCGGCCAGCGACAAGGCGATTTTTACGCAGATCGGCAAGCACGAAACCGCCCACGTTGCCCTCCTGAAAAGCGCACTCGCTGCGGCAGCCGTTGCCAAACCAGCCTTCAAATACGCGGCCACCACGTTTACCGATTACCAGACGTTTTTGCTGTTGGCCCAGGCCTTTGAAGACACCGGCGTTCGGGCTTACAAAGGGCAGGCGGGCAACCTGCTCGGTATGGATGTGCTGACGGTAGCGTTGCAAATTCACTCCGTCGAAGCGCGTCATGCCTCAGAAGTACGCCGGTTGCGCGGGTTACGGGGCTGGGTATCAGCCGGCGACGAAACGCCAGCCGCCGTGTATGCCGGTGAAGCCCTCACGGCCCAGGCCGGGGTTGACTTAGTTGGCCTGACCAAACTCAGTGCCGACCGCGTTCGGGAAGCGTTTGACGAGCCGCTCGACAAAGCCGCCGTGCTGGCAATTGCCACGCCGTATCTGGCCTAAGGGGTTGACTGATTCAGGCCGCAAAGCCACTGACCGTCCGGTCAGTGGCTTTGCGGCTTTTGCCTGCCTGAATACAGTAGGGCGGGTTTCTACCCGCGCTACTCCTTAATGACCGTCACCCAGCCCTTGATGGTGCGCTTGAGGTCGTCGTTGGTCAGCCCGTAGTAATATACGCCCGATGGGACATCCTCCGCCCGCCAGTCGTTGGCGTAGGGCCGGGCATCGTACACCCGCTTGCCCCACCGATTATAGACCTCCAGCCGCCAGGGGCGAGACTGAATGTTGGGGATGACAAAGGCATCGTTCTTGCCGTCTCCGTTGGGGGTGAAGACGTTGGGAACCGCGCCGGGGCAATCATCATAGCGGACGGTGATGGTGTCGCCAATCTCACAGTAAGGCGAGTTTAACAGACTGACGCGGTAGGTTCCGGCCTGAGAAACGACAAATGTTGAGTCCCGCGACGAATTATTGCTCCAATAAAACTGGGTTTTATCGGGATAATCGGGGGCTAAGGTGAGCGTTTCGCCCCGGCAGAGAACCGTGTCGGGGGGCAGGATGAGTGGCGGGCGGTAGCTAACCCGAACCGTATCGGCGAAGGTGGTGGTGCCGGTGGTGGCACTAACGGCGTAAACACCGGGCTTGGTGACGGTATAACTGGCGGCAGTAGACCCGTCCTGCCACTGGTAGCGGGTGTTTGGGTTATCGGTGAGTGTAAAAGGCAGTACCTGTCCCGGACATAACAACCGATCCGGCCCTAAACGGGGGATTTCTGACAGCGGTGCCTGTTCGGCAGGCACGACCAACACGTCATCAATGTTGTAGTAAGTCCCTGTACTAGTTAATACGTCCTTTTTCGTAAAGAGCGTGTGTGCATTGTCAAAGAAGTTACCTAATGTAAGATATTGATAAGGTTTATCTGCTTTAAAGTAACCAGATACTTTTACCCAGTTAGAGCCAGTTAGAATATTAACTTCGTTTACCTGTGGTTCTTGCAAGATAGGTCCTGCATAATAAGTAGGTGCTTGTAATTATGTTTCATTAAAATCACTAAACTCAATTTTCAGGTGGATACCTACATTCGCCAAGCACCGATTCACGGCATAAGCCAGATCATCAGCTTGCCCATAATCCTGGGGGCGCAACCAACCCC
>JBBRNH010000035.1:0-50379 GCA_038230415.1 Cytophagales bacterium
CGGAGCCCAGCCGTTGGGCGAGTCCCACTGTTGGCCGGTGTTGGTCAGCGTTGTGACCCAGCCGCCGGGCTGCAAAAAATCCTGCCGAAGCCGGGTGTAGGTTAAGAATGTCTGTGTATTGTCGGCCATGTTAATGAGCAACGGAAAGACCCCGGCCAGCGTCAGTTGATCGGATTGAGTGAGCCGGTTCAGGTCAAAATCAGTAAAAAACTGGGCTTCTTCGTTCCAAAAGAACGTCTCGATGGCTTCCATCCGACGCATAAAAGCCGCCAAAACTGCCTCGCTTTCCGCCTTTTGTTCTGCCAATGTATAGGCATAGTGCAGGGTAAATTCCAGATCGGCAATCAGGCAGTTGAGGTCAACCGGCACCAGATCAGCCGTTTGAATGGTTGGCATCGTTCGGCCATCGGCAAACCACCGGCTGCTAAAATCCCATCCCGATTCGCAAGCCGCCCGGATGTGTTCGTACAGCTTGGCAGGCTCAACACCCTGCGCTTGGGCAGTTTCGGTCAGTTCGATTTCTTCGCGGTACGATTCCGGGCGGGGTTGGTGCGTATCATCCCAATACCGATTGAGAATTGAGCCATCGGGCATCCAGACCACACGCTTTATGATTGGTGTTTCGGGAGAAAGCTGCGCTGCGCCAGCCATCCAGAAAGCATATTCCTGTTCTAACTGCGGCAGGTATTTTACCAGCACCGCTGATCCGTCAATTCCAGCCAGCAATTGCACCATCATCGAAAAAAACGGCGGTTGTGACCGGCTCAAAAAATACGTCCGGTTTCCATTGGGGATAAAGCCGTAAGAATCAATGAGATACGCGAAATTATCAAGCATCTGCCGGATGAGGTCATACTGCCCTGATTCGCGCAGACCCAGCATCGTGAAGTAGCTGTCCCAATAAAAAACCTCCCGAAACCGGCCACCCGGCACTATGTATGGATGTGGCAACGGCAGCGATGAACCGCCCTGACCTGGCTGCTCACCTTGTCCGATTTCATCAGCGCTATGGGTCAAATACGGCCAAACGCGGCTGATATGCTCGGCAGTCGAGAGCGAGGTATCGGCCACGAAACCAGAAACGAGGGCTTCTGGCACCGTAAAATGCTGAATAACAAACGCACTGAGGTCAAAATCCGGCTGATTTTTCCGGGCTTCATAATCGGCTAAAATCAGGGCCGGGGCCGACTTGGGAACGCAATCCACGAAGGTTTTTGAATCGGCGAAGACGCGGCCCAACTGCACGGCGCGGAATAATTCGCCGAAAAGCTGATCGGGGGTAAGGGGTAGGGAAACGTTCATGCGTGTAGTATTGGCAATCCTGCCGGAAAGCCGAGGGCTTATTTTATTGAGAAATTGTCTTTGACGTATTGGCCTGTTGGCCCACGGGCAGGATTGCTGGCACTACACCCTCACCGCTTTCCCGTTGAACGCCTGCAACGCTGCGGCTAATTCGGGGAGCAAATCGGGGTTGTCTTCGATACCATTACCGACTACAATCAGGTCGGCCCCGGCTTCGAGGGCAGTGTAGGCTTTTTCGCCGGAGTTGATGCCACCACCCACGATAATCGGCGTGTCAACGGCCTTGCGAACGGCGGCAATCATAGCGGCTGATACGGGCCGACGCGCTCCACTGCCAGCATCCATGTAGGTCAGTTTGAGGCCAAGCATTTCTCCCGCCATTGCCGTGCAGGCCGCCACGCTGGGTTTGTCGTGGGGTAGGGGCATGGTGCCGCTGATGTACGAAACCGTTGTTTGTGAACCGCTGTCAACCAGCATATAGGCCGTTGGCAGAATCTCTAAGCCACTGGTTTTCAGGAGCGGAGCGGCAATAACGTGTTGCCCGATCAAGAATTCCGGGTTGCGGCCCGAAATCAGGGAAAGGAGCAAAATGGCATCAGCGGTTGGCTCAATGTGGAGCGAATTGCCGGGAAAGAGAACAATCGGCGTATCGGTGTGCTGCCGGATGCTGGCAACCAAGGCCCGGTGTGTGTAGTCGGTGATGAGACTACCCCCGACAAAGAAAAAATCAACGTGATACCGCTTCGTTTGGCTCAACAGGTCTGAAAACAGGTCTTGCCCGACCTTATCGGGGTCGAGCAAGACGGCTAAGGCTTTGCGGCCCGATTGTTTATACGTTTGAAGCGTAGCTAACAGGTTGCGTGGGTGCTTTTTGGTGGTATTGCTCGTCACGCTGGGGAGTGGCTGCGGGATTGATTGCATTATTCTGACGGACACGCGCTAAAAAACCAGTTGCCTGTTCGCGCAGCAAGTTAGTCACTGCGGTCGTAATCAGCCCGCCAATCAAGCCGCCAAGAGCCGATTGGTTTGGTCGGCGAGTACCAGATTTACGCCCGTTTTGCACGGCGTAACGCCCTTGATCGTCATCATCATCGTCGTCATCGTCTGGCTCACCGTATTTTTCAGCGTACCGATACTCATCTGACTTTGGCAAAATCAGATCGGCAACGATAAATACGCCCAGCGCAACAGCAGCTACATAACCGGCTACTTTGCCGATTTCAGCGGCATTGTCTTTGATGTTGTCCTTGATATCATCAACACTGTGTTCGAGCGACGACTTCAGCCGCTCGGTAGCGGCCATCAGTTCGGCCCGGCGGGCGGTCGTATCAGCAAATAATACTTTTGGGTCTTCCATTGACTTATCAGGTCTAAAATTAAGGTAAAATTTCCATTCGTGAGTAAGTTAAGCCGGGCCGCTTACCGGGTATCGGCCAAACGGCGGCTGTTTTCGTCCAGTGTCGTGCGGGTTTTATCCATCAGGTCGCGGACGGCTTCTGATTTTTCTTCGGCCTTTTTTTCCTGGCTTTTCTTGATAATACCGTAGGCCATCAGCCGGATGCGGTTGGTAAGCGCGTCTTTGGCAACGGCCCAGATAATGGTCAGAATCAGAAAGAAAGCTGCCACAATCACGAAACCCATGTAGCGGCTTTCGGTCACTTCGTTGAGATAAGCGGCCAGCAAACTGAACAGAAAGATCATGGTCATCATGCCCAGCAACCCCAGCACGAGGCCATGCACGGCCTGCACTACACCTTCTTCTACTTTGCCCCGCGTTTCGAGGGTGAACAATTCGATCCGGGCTTCTAAGTACCGGAAAATATTCTCTCTGATTTCTTCTAAGCGTTCCAGCATGGTTATCGTTGTTGAGTTTTCGTCCGGGAATACTACGTAAAAACTGGGATTAGTGTTTGAGAAAAGTTAGCGTAAGGTGAAAAGAGAATTAAACACAGAGATAGGGAGGTTTCACAGAGAACACGGAGAAAAACTCTGTTACCTCTGTGAAACCTCCTTAACTCTGTGTTTAAACCCCTCCTTAGATATACTGATTCAAAATCATCTCGTACAACTCCTGCTTACCACTGACTTGTTTCGGCTCGCCGTTGGTCATGGCAAATTGGCGGAGGGTCTCCAGCGTAAGTTTACCCGCTTCAAAATCAGCCCCGGCTTTGCTGTCAAAACTGGCGTAACGGTCGGTGCGGAGTTTTTTGTAGGGCGATTTACTCAGAATGGCTTCGGCAGCAATCGCGGCCCGCGCAAAGGCATCCATTCCGCCAATGTGGGCGATGAAAATATCGTCTAAATCGGTGGAGTTCCGGCGCGTTTTGGCATCGAAATTCACCCCGCCGGTCTCAAACCCACCCGCTTCCAGGATCACCAGCATGGCCTCGGTCAGTTCATACACATCAACCGGAAACTGATCGGTATCCCAGCCGTTTTGGTAATCGCCCCGGTTGGCATCAATGCTGCCGAGCATATTGTGGTCGGCGGCTACCTGCAATTCATGGGCAAAGGTGTGGTTGGCAAGCGTGGCGTGATTGGTCTCGACGTTGAGTTTGAAATCGTTCTGTAATCCGTATTGGTGCAGAAAACCGACCACCGTTGCCGCATCGAAATCGTACTGGTGTTTGCTGGGTTCGGCGGGCTTGGGTTCAATATAAAAATTACCCGTAAAACCCTGCTGCCGGGCATAGTCCCGGCTGATTTGCAGAAACTTACCAAGATGCTGCTGCTCGCGTTTCAGGTTCGTATTCTGGAGCGACATATAGCCTTCTCGTCCGCCCCAGATGGTGTAGCCGCGCCCGCCGAGTTCGATGGTGGCATCAATGGCGTTTTTGACCTGCCAACCCGCGTGGGCCAATACGTGGAAATCGGGGTTGGTGCTGGCCCCGTTCATGTATCGTTCGTGCGAGAACAGATTGGCCGTTCCCCAGAGCAGTTTTACGCCACTGGCGACCTGTTTTTGTTTGGCGTAGTCAACAATCTTGCGGAAGTTAGCCTCAAACTCGTGGTTCGATTTGCCTTCGGGAGCCACATCTACGTCATGAAAACAGTAATATTCCATGCCCATTTTGGTAATAAACTCAAAAGCCGCGTCCATTTTGTCGTGGGCAGCCGCGAGCGGGTCGGCGTTGGCATCCCAGGGGAAGTGTTTAACGCCCGGCCCGAACGGATCGGCTCCGGTGCCGCAGAAGGTATGCCAGTAGGCCACCGCAAACCGAAATAACTCGTTCATGGGCTTGCCGAGAATGGTACGGCTGGCATCGTAGAACTTGAACGCCAGGGGGTTATCTGACTCGCGGCCTTCAAATTGAATGGGTGATTTGACGAACGGGAAAAATTCTTTTTCGCCGAGGGTAAGGGTAGGTTGTGCCATGAAAAAAGGATTGGTTGATTGTTTCACCATTGGAAACAAGGTCAAATGTAGTTTTTACCCGGCGAACCTGTTCTGGATATACGACCCGTATTTCAGAACCTGAGTTTATTGTTACCTTCGTAGACTGATTTAGCTTTTTCGGCGTTCGTGACCACAACAACAACTCCTGATGTCTGCATCATTGGCGCAGGGTCATCGGGTATCGCAGCCGCCAAAACCCTCCATCAGCAGGGCATTCCGTTCGATTGTTTCGAGCGCGGGACGGGCATTGGCGGTAACTGGCGGTATGAGAACGACAACGGAATGTCGTCGGCATATAAGTCGCTGCACATCAATACCAACCGCGATGTGATGGGGTATTCAGACTTTCCGATGCCGCGAGATTATCCCATGTTTCCGCACCACAGCCAGATTATCCGGTACTTTGAAGACTACGTGAATCATTTTGGCTTTCGGGATTCGATCCGGTTCAACACCGGCGTTGAGCGTGTTGAGCGTACACCCGACGGGCAATACCGGGTCTCAACCAGCAACGGGCAAACCCGCACCTATCGCCACCTGCTTGTTGCCAACGGCCACCACTGGAACCCCCGCTACCCCGAACCGGCTTTTGCCGGGCAGTTTACGGGCGAAACGCTACACGCGCATTTTTATAAAACACCCGACCAACTCCGGGGCCGCAAACTGCTGGTGGTGGGCATGGGTAACTCGGCGATGGACATTGCCTGCGAAGCCGCCCGGCTCTACGACGCGCCCGTAACGGTCTCTTCCCGCAGCGGAGCCTACATTATTCCAAACTGGCTAATGGGTATGCCGTTCGACTCGCTGGCTAATCCCCTGACTTCCAGCTTGCCGATGGCCGTACAGCGCGTTTTTCTGGGCCTGTCATTATGGCTGGCGCGGGGCCGTCAGGAGCGTTATGGCGTACCAAAACCCAACCGCCCGTTGTTGAGCGAACACCCCACCATTTCGCAGGATATTCTGAATCTGGCAGGCCGGGGGTTGGTGACGTTCAAGCCTAATATTGACCATTTTGACGGACGCGAGGTGCATTTTACCGATGGCAGCCACGATGCATTTGATGTGATTGTGTATGCCACCGGCTACAAGGTCTCTTTTCCGTTTTTTGGCAATGACTTTTTCAACGTAGAATCGTCCAACGATCTGCAACTGTACCGGCGGGTGGTGCATCCCGATTTTCCGGGATTGTATTTTCTGGGATTGTTACAGCCGTTGGGAGCCATTATGCCGTTGGCCGAAGTACAGTCTCGCTGGATTGCCGAACTCATTGCCGGGCGGTGCCGATTGCCCGACGCAACTACAATGCAACAGGCTATCAACCAGGACAGTAGTCGTAATCAACGGCGGTATAAACCGTCGGCAAGGCATACATTACAGGTTGATTTTCACCCGTATCGGAAAAGCATCGAGCGCGAAATAATAGCAATGAAACGCAAAATATGAACAAAAACTTGTGTTGTCTGCATTTTGCTACTAACTTGCCCTTTTTGTAACCAATACCTACCAAACAAATGGACTACCATTACTTATTTAACCCCTACACAACCGTAACATCATGATTTCCAAGAAGGCAAAGTATGCGATCAAAGCCTTGAAAGTGCTCACCGAAGAATTCGGGAAAGGGCCGATACTCATTTCTTACATTTCGGCCAAAGAGAATATCCCGAAAAAATTTCTGGAGGCCATCCTGCTCGAACTTCGGAATCACGGTATCCTGCAAAGTCAGAAAGGCAAAGGCGGGGGCTACCTCTTGCGCGTTGAGCCGGGCCGGGTTAATCTGGCCCAGGTGCTGCGCGTGATTGACGGGCCGATTGCGCCGACTCCCTGCGTGTCGCACAATTTTTATGTAAAATGCGACGACTGCGCCGACGAAGTTACCTGCGCCCTGCGCCCTATTATGGAGCGGGTTAGGGATGCCAATCTCGGTGTGTATGAGAACACTACGCTGCTCACGTTTCAAAACATGGGGCTGCTCGAAACCAAAGAAATCGCCATTGGCACTGCCATCAGCGACGGGGTTGAGACTGTTGGCCGGATGTCAGCATAAACAAAGTAGCGTGGCCGGAAGGCGGCAAGCTGATATAGGTTAATTCTGTACAGGCTTGCGGCCCTCCGGCCACGCTGTTTTACCCCTGATGCTCTTTTCTGAGCAAGTCGTTCACCGTTTTCACCGGGTTGAACGTAAGCAGCGGCACCTCCACAAAAATGGTATTCCAGTTTGCCATCGCGCCATTCCACAGGCCGGGCAGTTCCTGCGCTTTCAGATCATTTCCATCTTTCGACTTTTGGGTAATAAATCCCGTCTGCGGGTCGCGGAAATCGGGCAGGTGGTATTTTTTGCCGTGCCGGTTGCGCGGGGCGCAGATCAGATCAACGGGGTTAAAGTGCGTGGCTTCGTCAAAAATAGCTTTCTGGTCGGGGTCAGTCATGTCAAACTGCGCCGACTCAACCACCTGCAACGACGCTGACCCGTCGGTATTCATGGCCCAAAACGGCCCGCCACCCGGTTCGCCCACGTTTTTAACCATGCCACAGGCCCGAATGGGGCGGGCGAGTTTTTGCCGGAAATACGCTACTTTTTCATCGCGTGAACGGATGTCGAAGTCTGCCGGTGGTAGTGTACAGGCCGTTGTCCGTAAAAACGCATCGGCTTCGGCAAGGTAGCCATCGCTTATCTCGCTGTTGTCTTCGAGGAGTTCCTGCAACCGGAATAGCGCCTGCTGCGCGTCTAATAACACGGCTGCCAGTACTTTTTTGTAGGTTACGGTTGTTTCCTTGATGGCATCCGGCACTACGTTGTCAATGTTCTTGATAAACACCAGGTCGGCATCCATCTCGTTAAGATTTTCGATGAGCGCACCATGCCCGGCGGGGCGGAACAACAGCGACTCATCGGGATTGCGGAACGGGGTGTTATCTACGTTTACCGAAATCGTATCCGTTGACTTGAGTTGTTCGGAGAATGTCACATCAAGGGCAACGGCGAGCGTTTCCTCGTAATGCGGCTGTTTGGCATAAAACAGGGTCTCGAATCGGTCGCGGTGTTCGGGCGAAACCGTAAAGTGAATCCTGACTAAGCCGTTGGCATTGGCATAGTCTGCTCCTTCAACCAAGTGTTCTTCCATCGCCGTGCGCGGCCCCGACTCGTAGCCATGAAACAGCAGCAGTCCTTTGGGCAGGTTGCCGTAGTCAAGTCCGTCGGCGGTAAGCAGGTAGCGCAAAACGGTTGGCCGGTCGGCGGTTTCGATGGCAAAGCCGGCCCCGGTCAAGGCGGTTTTCAGCGCGTCGTAGAAGGCAAATTCATGAATCCGGGCAAAAAAATCATCGGCAGTTTTGTCTGACTTGCCCTCCATTGCCGCAAACAGCGACTTAAACATCCGGGTTGCCGCGCCCGATGCCGGTACAAATTTTTGCAGTGATAGCTCCCCGGCGGCTTCATCGAACCGGCGCAGATAAGCCCTCAGGTTTTCTTCGGGTACGCGCACGATGCCATCGCCGATGGTGGCGGCTTTGATGGCTGATAAAAACGGGAAGCCGGTCTTGAAATTCTCGATTTGCGTATCAATCAGGGCGGCAGCAATGCCCTGCGCGTCAATCTGCACGTGGTCTTGTTGGGTAAACATGAGTGGTTTAGGGTTTACGTGTTCCGGGCAAGGCCAGGTCTTGCCGGTTATCGGGCCGAATCTACGAACCTTGCCCGGTAGAACGGCAGGAAACGGATTGAAAGTAAGACCAAAACAACGCAGAAGCCCGTCTTTACCGCCCATTGCCGATTCTTTCGCAAGCCATCTGCGTTGGTAAACAATGAGGAAGGCCGCACTGTTGGCTATCATACCCGTCAGTCGGGCCAATAACTTCAACCAAATTTTGCGCCTTACGTTGCTATGCTTGTTTCTGTAACTGTTCTGCATTATCGGCCATCGGCCCGGCTTCGGGCGTTCGGCAATATGGGCCGGGTGTTGCTACAGCCCGTCACCGCGCCCGGTTTGCGGTTTGCCAAGTTGCTCGGCAGCGGCATTGATTACGGGATGGTGCCTGATTTGTCACGCTACGTTTTTCTCGGTGTCTGGGATGATGAATCGTCGGCCCGGATGTTCTTCCAAACGCCTGATTTTCAACAATTTACCACAGGCACAACCCATACCGAAACACTTTGGCTCCGACCTTTGCAGGCGCACGGTTTGTGGGATGGGCAAAATCCGTTTTCAACCCGCAATGAGCAATTAACAATGAACAATGAGCAATCAACAATGAACAATGAGCAATCAGCAGTTAACAGTAGGCAACTAACAACGGAAAGTTCTCCACCGCAAGCCATTGATAATTGTTCATCGTTTACTGATAATTGCATCGCTGTTTTGACCCGCGCCACCATCCGGCCCCGCGCCCTGCCCGATTTTTGGCGGCACGTGCCACAGGCCCGCGCCCGGCTCCGCGCCCACGCCGACGATCTGCTCTTTGGCATCGGCATTGGTGAGTTACCACTTATTCAGCAATGTACCGTCAGCGTATGGCGCAATGCCGAAGCTGTGAACCAATATGCCTACCGCGAGAGCGGCCACCGCGAAGTGGTGAAACTGACCCGCGAACGGAAGTGGTATTCGGAGGAGATGTTCGCCCGGTTTGCCGTTGTTGGCTGGGAGCGTTGATTTACAGGGGGTTATGTTTTTCTAAGCCTACGTCAACCGACTTCTAATTTTCTCTTTCCCCAGCTTTTAAGCCGGGGATTTTCAGTTTCGGGCTAATCTGGCACAGTTTTAGCCCTTCTCCGGGAAAATTTGTGCTAATTTTGCGAGTCTAACATTTCAGGATAGTTTTTTGTATGTCATTAATTAACAAGATTAGAGAACGCTCTGGTTGGGCCGTCGGTATTGTTGCCGCCAGCTTACTCCTGTTTATTGTCGGTGGTGATTTGTTGAGCGGAAGTAGCCAGATTTTCGGCAATAACAGCCAGCAAGTCGGTAAAATAGATGGTCAGGGTATTGATTACCGCGACTTTACGGCCAAAGTAGATGCCCTGCGGGGAGAGTTTCAGCAGCAATCGGGCCGCGCACCCACCGAGCAGGATATGCCCCAACTCCGCGAGCAAGCCTGGCAGGAGTTGATTTTCGGCATTGCCTACCAGAAAGAATTTGACAAACTCGGCCTGAGCGTTTCGCCTAACGAGTTGGTTGACATGGTGCAGGGCAACAACATCAGTCCCGCCGTTCGGCAGGCATTCACCAACCCTCAGACTGGCGTGTTCGACAAGAGCATGATTATCAACTACTTAAAGGGGCTACGGAACCTGCCTCCCCAACAGCAGCAGTCGTGGGCGAGTTTTGAGGCTAAACTCAGTCAGGACCGGCTACGGGAGAAATACGAAAACCTGATGCGGCTGTCGGTGTTTGCCACCACTGCCGAGGCCAAGCGGGAGTATGAATCCCAGAATACAAAGGCCGACGTTAAGTTTTTGTTTGTGCCGTATTACACCATCAACGACACAACGGTAAAGGTTACGGACTCACAGTTGCAAGATTACCTCAACAGCCACAAGGCCGAGTTTCCGGGTGGCAACAGCCGCTCTATGCAGTATGTAACGTTTTCGGTTACGCCATCGAAAGACGACAGCGCACAACTCTACAATCAGATCAAAACGCTGGCGCGTGGCTTAGGCGCGGCTACGAATGATTCGTCGTTCGCGCAGATTAATTCTGACATTCGCGCCCCGCTTTACCAGACTCTCGGCGAAATGCCGGAGCAACTCCGGGCTTCGGTCAGTTCGTTTGCACCGGGTGGTATCTACGGCCCTTTCCGCGACGGTAACACGTATTTTATTTACAAGTTTGGCGGCACCAAGCGCGACACCAGCTTTACGGCCCGCGCCAGCCACATTCTGATTCGGCCCACCACGCCCACCGACTCGTCGAAGGCCGAAGCCCGCCGGAAAGCCCAGGGATTGCTGTTACAGATTCAGGGCGGTGCTGATTTTGAAGCATTGGCAAAGGCCAACAGTGCCGATGGCTCGGCGCGTGTCGGGGGTGATTTAGGCTTCTTCAAAAATAACGGGCAGATGGTGAAGCCGTTTGAGTCGGCCATTTTTGGGCAAAGCGGCCCCGGCCTGATTCCCCGCGTGGTTGAAACCGACTTTGGTTTTCACATTATCAAAGTGACCGAAGCCAAGAGCAATATGCTGTATCGCGTGGCCTCTATCGGCAAGACCATTGCGCCGAGCGAAGCTACCCGCAATGAAGCCTTCCAGAAAGCCAGCCAATTTGCGTCGGAGACCCGTACTAAAGAAGCCTTCGACAAAAAGGTGAAAGAAGACAAAACGCTGGTGGTTGCCACTGCCGAACGGGTTACCGAAAGTGCCGATAACGTGAACGCCCTCACCGGAGCGCGGCAATTGGTGCGCTGGGCCTTCGAGAACAAAACCGACATCGGCAGCGTTTCTGAGCCGTTTGAAGTCGGCGAGCAGTACGTTGTGGCAACGGTAACGGCCAAAACCGACAAAGACAACATAACCGTTGCCGACTATAAACAGGAACTCACCGCCAAAGTCCGTAATGAAGAGAAAGCCAAACAAATCATTGCCAAACTTAGCAACGCCACCGGCCCGCTCGAAGGTGTTGCCCAGAAATACGGCGCGGGCGCGTTGGTCGAAACCGCTACCGACATCAACCTCGGTACGGGTTTCCTCCGTAGCGCAGGCGTTGATGCCGTTGCGCTTGGCAAAGTCTTCGGCACCAAAGCCGGTCAGCGCAGCAAGCCCTTTGCCGGCGAGGCCGGGGTGTTGATGGTAGAGCCGATTGCGACCCTGCCCGCTCCGAACATTGCCGATTATTCGACCTACAAAACGTTGTTGCAGCAAAACGTATCGTCACGAACGGGCTTCTACATGAACGAAGTCATTAAAGGTGCGGCCAAAGTAGAAGACCGCCGGGCCAAGTTTTTCTGATAAACCACCAGCCAACTTGATATATCAAAAAAGCCCCTGACTCTCGTCAGGGGCTTTTTTGATGATAGTGTTGTTACTTACTGCTCCCGGAGAAACGCGACCAACTTCGCTAATGCTTTGGCCCGGTGGCTGATGTGGTTTTTTTCGGCGACGCTCATTTCGGCAAACGTTCGGTCATAGCCATCGGGCAAAAAAACCGGGTCGTAGCCAAAACCGCCCGTGCCGCGTGGTTCGGTCAGGATTTGGCCCTCTACCACGCCATCGAACTGATGCTCAACCCGATTGCCGTTTGGGTCGGTTTGCAGGAGGGTAAACACCGTCACAAACCGCGCCCGACGATTATCAATCCCGGCGAGGTTGGCAAGTAATTTCTGAATATTGGCCTGCGCGTTGCGGCTGCCCGAATAATGCGCCGAATCAACGCCCGGTTCGCCGTTCAGGGTTTCGACTTCGAGACCAGAATCATCGGCGAAACAGGCCACGCCGAAATGTTCGAACACATAATCGGCTTTTTGGCGTGAGTTACCGGGAATGGTGCCGGTGGTTTCGGGCAGTTCGTCGGTGCAGCCAATCTCGGCCAGGGTTCTGAGCGTGAAGGCATCGCCGAGCCACACCCGGACTTCCGATAATTTGTGCGCGTTGTTGGTGGCAAAGCAGAGCATTACTGTCTGAATTATGATGTCTGAACTATGATTACGCTGATTTTTTGATTTTACTGATTATCAAAATCACAGTAAATCATTAAATCAGTGTAATCATAGTTCTGATGCTTACCGTCCCGGCTGCGGTTGCGGCTGTCCGGGCATTCCGCCGGGTTGTTGGGCTGGCGTTTTGGTAATGTTGACCAACTCGATATCAAACAGCAATACGGCGTTTGGTTTGATACCCTGATTGCCCTGTGCGCCATAGGCCAGCGTTGACGGAATAACGAGCGTGGCGGCTTCACCTTTGTGCATCTTCATCACGCCTTCTTCCCAGCCGGGAATCACCATGCCCACGCCCACCGGAAACGAAACCGGCTTGCCGCCCGACTGTGGGTTGGTTTTTGAACTGTCGAACACTTTACCGTCCAGCGTTTTACCCGTGTACTGCACTTCCACCGTTTCGCCCTTCTGGGGCATAGCACCCGCGCTGGCTTTGGTCACGATCACATACACGCCCGATGCCGATTTCTGGGCTTTGGCGGTCAGGCCATTCTTGGCTAAGTAGTCGGTAATGATCTTGTCATCAGTGCTTTTTTGGCCTTCGCGGGATTTAGCTTCTGCCTTCTGGTATTCGCCTTCGTTCATTACGTCCACTAATCGAACGCCGTAGGTGAGGTCAGACCCTTTGGCGATGAACTTCGGATAGGGCTGCCCCGACCGGCCAATGAGCGAATCGGCAGAAATGTAAAACGTGGCACTGTCGCCTTTGTGCATTAGGGCCAGTCCTTCTTCAATGGCTCCTTTGAAGGCCGGCACCTGCAAAATCTGCTTGGCCGGTTGCCCCTGCTGATGCGAACTGCCGAGGAGCGAGTCTTTGCTGTTTCTGACCGTTACGTGATACGTCAGCACATCGCCAACTTTGGGCTTGCGGGCTGATGCGTTTTCCTGCTGGAACGAATATTTGAGTCCGTTAGTCGTCACTTTAACGCGGTCTTTGCCGCACGAAGCCAGTATTGCTACCAATAGTACGGCCCCGCCGAAATGCTTAATAGACATTATAGAATTGTGTTTGGTTTGATTAAACAGTTGATACTAATTGTTGTTGGTAACGCGGAATGATAGACAGCAGCCAGTCTTCGGTTTGGGCCAGCGGCAACCGCGATTTACCACCGGCCGCGTTTTTATGCCCGCCACCACTGAAATGCGTACTGGCAAGGTCTCGCACCGAAAAATCGCCGACCGACCGGAATGACATCCGCACCTCGTCGCCCCGCTCGATCAGAATAGCCGCCATCACCACGCCCTCTACCGATAGCGCGTAGTTGACCATTCCTTCGGTATCGCCCGATTTTGACTGGAATCGCTTTTGTTCGGCAGCCGTCAGCGTGATGTAGGCAAAGCGGTATTCCGGCACAACTTTGAGTTTCTCGTTCAGTACGTAGCCCAAGAACCGGAGTTTGTCAATCGAAACATTATCGAAAATCCGCCGGTGAATCAGGCTAACCTCAATACCGAGGTCAATCAAATCGGCCACCATCCGGTGAACGCTGCTGGTAGTGCTACCGTGCCGAAATGACCCCGTATCGGTCATCACCCCCGAATACAGACACTCGGCAATGGGTTTGTCAATCAGGGCTTTATCACCGAGTTCGGTGATTAAATCGAAGATCAGTTCGGCGGTAGCGGCTTTCTTGGGGTTCCACCAGCCCATAATGGCAAAATCTTCGGGTTCGAGGTGGTGATCAATCAACACCTTTGGCGCGTGGGCGGCCCGGACAACGGGCGCAAAGTCGCGCAGCCGGTCGAGACTCGAAAAATCCAGACAAAAAATTACCGTTGCCTGTTCGATTAGTGCATTGACGGCTACCCGTGTTTTTTCAGAAAATTCAATCACGTCGTCATCGCCCGGCATCCAGTGCAAATTAGCCGGGTAATCCGTTGGGGTGATGACCGTTACGGCATGGCCGCGCTTTTTGAGGTAGCCCGCCCACGCCAGCGACGACCCCATTGCATCGGCATCGGGGTTTTGGTGGGTGGTGATAATAATCGTTTGCGGCTGATGAAGCAACGCGGCAATCGCGTCGAGGTCTTGCATTTCAAATCGTCATTAGTGGTCATTTGTTGCCAGTAGGTAGTTATTTACTGTTGTGTTTGGGGAGTTTGAACAAGCCACCAACACCAATCTATGACTACTTAACGGCTACGAATGACGTAAAACAAAGGTCAAAAGTACGAACAATCCCCGTACCTTTGCGCCCGAATAAAATTTGGACAGACCCAAATGACAACCAATCGCACATTTACCATGATTAAGCCCGACGCTGTGGACGCGGGTTATACGGGTGCTATCATCAAGATGATTGAAGAAGCCGGGTTTCGCATCGTAGCAATGAAGAAAACCCAACTCACCACCGACCGCGCCGGGCAGTTCTACGCCGTGCATAGCGAGCGGGGTTTTTACAACGATTTGAGAGCCTATATGTCGTCGGGCGCGATTATTCCGATGATTTTGGAGAAAGAAAACGCCGTAGCTGATTTCCGTAAGCTCATTGGGGCCACCAATCCGGCCAACGCCGAAGACGGCACGATCAGGAAACTGTATGCCAAATCAATCGAAGCTAACGCTGTTCACGGCTCCGATTCTGACGAAAACGCGCACATTGAAGGCAGTTTCTTCTTCGCCGACACGGAGCAGTATTGAGTTGTGGGGTTGTGCTGTTGAAGCGTTAAGAGAACCCTGTAACATCACAACCCTACAACAACACAACGCTCTCACACCGTTTTCCGATACCGCCACGCGGCCAGCGAAATTACCCCAACGGTCAGGCCAAGCAGGGCCAGAAACTGCGGCTGTACATCGGCAAAGGTGCTGCCTTTGAGCATCACATTTCGGCCCACTTCGATAATATATTTCAGCGGATTTATTGTGTTCACAACCTGCGCCCAGCGCGGCATATCGTCGGTTGAGGAGAACAGGCCACTGAGTAGAATAAACAGCACCAGAAAGAAAAACGCGGCAAACATCGCCTGTTGCTGCGTCTCCGAAATGGCCGAAATCAGCAGGCCCAACCCCACGCACAAGAGCAAAAATAGGAACGCAACGCCGTAAAGTAGCCCCAGACTGCCTTCTACGGGCGTTTTGAAGAGAAAGACGGCTACTGTCAGCCCAATCGTGAACTGCACCAGCCCGATCAGCACAAAGGGCGTGAGTTTGCCGATGATAAACTGGTATTTCTTAATCGGAGTAACGTTCAACTGCTCCATCGTCCCGATTTCCTTCTCGCGCACAATATTCAGCGCGGCAATCAGCGCACCCACCAGAATCATTAGCTCAAACAGTACGCCCGGCACCATAAACGTCCGGTATTCGAGTTTTGGGTTGTACCAGTACTGCGGCACAACGGCTAACCGTTGTCCCGAAACGGTTGCCACCGGAAAATTTTCGATTAACACGTCACTGTTAAAATCCCGGATAATGGTACCGGCGTAACTCGCGGCAATGCCCGCTTTTGAGCCATCAATAGCATTAATCAGCAGTTGTACCGACGCGCCGTTATCTCGGTATAGGTCACGCTCAAAATGGGGCGGAATCACCAGCACCAGATCGGCGGTGCCGTTGAGGAGTTGCCGCCGGGCCTGCTTTTCGGCGGGTAAATAACCCAGAAACCGGAAATTGTCAATGTACCGGAACTTGACCGCCAGCCGCTGCGAAAACGGGCTATGATCCTGATCGACAAGGGCAATGGTCAGGTTTTTGACCTCAAAATTAGCCGCGTAAGACAGCAGAATCAGTTGCAACACCGGGGCCGCAATCATCATGCGGAGCAGCACCGCGTTCCGAAAAATCTGCTTAAACTCTTTTTCGATTAGGAATCCGATTCGTTTCATGGGTTGATAGGACGCAGATTGTTAGGGTTTTTATGACAAAACATGATTTTTATCATGAATAATTACGAAAATCTGCGTTCTGTCAATCACGACAGTCTCGGTTTGAGGTTTCTCAATGTCAGGCCGATAAACAATACCGTCATTCCCGCCAGTACCGCCGTGTCGCGCCAGAGACCGCCCAGCCCCGCGCCCTTAATCATGATTCCCTTCACGATGTTGATGAAATATTTGGCCGGAATGATGTTCGAGACAACCTGCAAAGGCCGGGGCATACTCTCGATGGGAAAAATAAACACCGACAGAAAAATGGTGGGCATAAGCATGATAATCAGCGAGCCGAACATGGCAACCAACTGAGAATCAACCATTGACGAAATGAGCAGCCCAATCGAAAGGGCCAGCAAAATGAAGAGCAACGTTTCGGCCAGCAGCAAGGGCAAACTGCCGTTCATCGGAATATGCAACAGAAACACGCCCAAAGCGATAATCAGGCAACCGTTCAGGAACGACAGCAACAGGTACGGCACAATTTTCCCGAACAGAATCTGTGCCTGATTCAACGGCGACACTAACAGCACCTCCATCGTGCCGACTTCCTTTTCGCGGGCAATCGTTACGGAAGTCATCATGGCCGATACCAGCAGCAGCACCATTGCCATCACGCCCGGCACAAACACAAATGCGCCCCGCAGTTCGGGGTTAAACACCATCCGCGAGGCCACCTCGATCTGCATCGGCGGGGTGGCTTGCGGGCTTTGTTCGGCGGCATAGCTGCGGATAATAACGGTGGCGTAGTTGGTCAGGCTGATGGCCGTGTTTTGTTCGGATGCATCGCTCACGAGTTGCACCTGCGCCGACCCGCCATGCTCGTAATCATTGGTGAAATTGGCCGGAAACACCACCGCCATTTTTATGCTCCCCTGCCGAAATGCCCGCTCGATGTCGGCGTAAGAACGCAGGTTTTGCCGCAACCTAAAATACCCTGATGACAACAGCCGGTTTGTAATCTGCTGACTATGAACGCTGTGATCGTTATCCAAGAGGGCGATGTTGGCGTTCTTTATTTCGTTGGTCAGCGCAAAACCGAACAGCAAAACCTGGGCAAACGGCAGTCCGAACAGAATTAGCAACGTCCGCTGATCGCGGAAAATGTGCAGAAATTCTTTTTTGACGAAAGCGAAAAAACGGTTCATAGTTAGTGGTCAGTGGCAAGTAGTTAGTGGTAAGTTGCTTGCGCGTTGCTGTTTTTGCGTCAGCCGCTAACCGCTCGCCACTAACCACTATTTAGTTGATGTTCCCCGTGCTAAAATCTGAAAAACGCCGTCCATAGAATCCACGTTGTAGGTGCGTTTCAGACCGGCGGGCGTGTCGAGGGCGTTGATTCGGCCATCCACCATAATCGAGACGCGGTTGCAGTATTCGGCCTCGTCCATGTAGTGGGTGGTCACAAAAATGGTGGTTCCATTGTGGGCGGCTTCGTAGATCATGTCCCAAAATTGTCGGCGCGTGATGGGGTCAACGCCCCCCGTTGGCTCATCGAGAAACACCACTTTGGGGTCGTGAATGAGGGCTACGGCAAACGCCAGCCGTTGTTTCCAGCCCAATGGCAGTGAAATTGTCAGCGAATCGGCGACGGTTTGAAGCGCAAGTGTGTTTAAAATCTCGTCGGTTTTTCGCTTGATGTCAGACAGCCGCAACCCGTAGATGCCACCGTAGAACCGGATGTTTTCGCGCACGGTCAGGTCGTGGTAGAGCGAAAACCGCTGGCTCATATAGCCGATGTTTTGCTTGATTTTTTCGGTCTGCCGGTACACATCGAACCCGGCTACTGTTGCCTCCCCCGACGACGGTTTTAGCAGCCCGCACAACATTCGGATGGCGGTGGTTTTACCCGCGCCGTTGGCTCCGAGAAACCCGAAAATTTCGCCCTCATCCACCGAAAATGTAATCTCGTTGGTGGCGGTAAAATCGCCGAATTTCTTGGTCAATTTGTTCGTTATAATGGCTTTCATTTTGTCATCAGTTCCATAAATGTATCCTCAATACCGGGCATAATCGGCTGAACAACAACGTCTTCGTGGTTGCGGCTGTGCAGGTAATCAACCACCGGCAGCACCCCGGTTCCGGGCCGGGCCGTGAGATGCACCGATTCGCCGAAGGCATAACAGGCATCGGCAAACGGAGCCTGTCGCAAATCCTGAATGAGCCGGTAAGTGCTGGTGGCCCTCACCGAAAAAAGTGGTTTCTCGAAGCGCGTCGTAATGCCCGTTGGCGTATCAACAGCCATAATTTTTCCGGCCTGAATAAACGCCACGCGGTCACATAAACCGGCTTCGTCCATGTAGGGCGTTGATACCAAAATGGTTAGCCCCTGTTTTTGCAGATTTTTGAGCATTTCCCAAAATTCTTTGCGCGAAACGGCATCCACGCCCGTCGTTGGTTCGTCGAGAAACAGCACATCGGGTTTGTGAATCAGGCAGCAGCAGAGGGCTAATTTTTGTTTCATACCACCCGATAGTTTCCCCGCCCGGCGACCGCCAAACAGGGCCAACTGCTCATAAATATCCCGAATCAGGTCATAATTGGCTTCGATGGTGGTGCCAAAAACGGTAGCGAAAAAGTCGAGGTTTTCGCGCACCGTTAAATCCGGGTATAGCGAAAACCTGCCGGGCATATAGCCAATGGTCTGGCGCAGGTATCGAAAATCCGTCACCACGTCACGACCCGATACCGTTGCCCGGCCCGCGTCGGGCAGTAGCAGCGTAACCAAAATCTTGAATAGTGTGGTTTTCCCAGCACCGTCTGGCCCGATCAATCCAAACAGTTCGCCGGGCTTCACCGAAAACGAGACCCTTTGCAGGGCGTTGACGGAGCCAAAGGATTTGGAGACGGTTTCGATGGTGATGGCGTTCATGGCTTTGCTGTGTTGGCCGCGAACTGCACTTCGCCCGGCATCCCGATCTTCAGGCTTCCATCATTTTTAACGTTGATTTTCAGTGCGTAAACCAAATTCACCCGCTCGTCTTTGGTCTGAATTACTTTGGGCGTAAACTCGGCCTTGCCCGAAATAAACGCTACCGTCCCGTCGTAAGGCTTCATGGTGTTATTGGGCGCGTCAACCAGAACCGTTACGTGCTGACCCACGTTCACGCTCACGAGTTGGTCGCCCGCCACGTATGCCCGGAGGATGATATTGCCCAAATCAGCGATTTTGTAAAGTGCCTTTCCGTAGCTGACTACCTCGCCCGGCTCGGCAAATTTTACGGTTACGGTGCCGGTTACGGGATTCACGATGCTTGACTTTTTAATCTGATCGTCAAGTTGTTTTACTTGCTCGGCCAACGGCCCCGCGTCGGCCCCAATACCGGCCCGTTGCGTACTCAGGGCTGATTTCTGGGCCGCCCGTTGCTGTCGGACGAGCGCGATTTGCCGTTCGATTACGGCTATTTGAGCCTGAATATCATCGAGTTGTTTAGCCGTTGCGGCCCCGGCATCGAGCAGGTTTTTGGTGCGCGTCTGTTCGCGTTGCAGGTTTTTGAGCTGCTGTTCCTGCACGGCAATCTGATCGGTGAATGTTGCCAACTGAACGGCAATATCCGGGTTTCGGGTAGCCACGGCGCGTTTGTTGGCGAGTAACTGCGCCCGGCGGAGTTGCAGTTGATCGGTGTCAATCTGCCCAACGGTTTGCCCGGTTTGTACGGTTTGACCTTCTTCGATGGCAAACGAAAGCAAGCTGCCCGTTGCCTGAGCGGACACAATGGTCTCGACAGCCTCGAAATTACCGTAGGCATCGGCGGTTCTTTCGTCGCTCGTGCAGGCTGTCAAGAGGATCAATGTCAATAAAACAAGTTTGTCGTTCATGGCTTTCTGCGTTTTCACCTTTCCGTACTCCTGTTTGGCAAACTGCCTAAACCAGCTAACAGGTATGATTAATCGGCTCAAGGTTATTTAATCAATTGATTTAAACAAACGATTAATAATAGATCAAAAAAAGGTCAGCGTTGCCGCAGATATCCCATAATCATTTCGGGAACCATCGTTTTGCGCGTCTCCACAAATGCCCTGAAACCGGCATCGTCGAGGTCGCCGATGTAGGAAATAACGGGGTGGGCTACGAACGGAAACGCGATATTGCCCATCAGTAAAATCACGAATTGTAGCGGCTCGATAGCCCGGATATTTCCTGCTTCGGCCTCGTCGCGGAGTTGTTGCGACAGCCGCGCTGATTTCAATATGCTCTTTACGTCTAATTCTTTGAACAAGCTGGTGGAATTTTTACCAAATTCGGCCAGTACGAACTGCGGCATCAGCGGGTTATCCATCAGAAAATCAGTGTACTTATCCACGATCTTCCAGACTTTTACCTCCAATGGCGTTGCTTCGTTCAGCAACTGAATCATCGTGCCGAAGAACGATGCGAAGGTTTCCATATAAATAGCCTTGAACAACTGTTCTTTGCTGCGAAAGTAGTAGTTCACCAAGGCAATGTTCACGCCCGCTTCTTCGGCAATCTGCCGGGTCTTGGTTCCGTCGTAACCATTGCTCAGGAATACCCGTTTGGCGGCTTCCTTGATTTTGGTTTCGGTATCGGGTGCATCGGTGGTCATAGCGTTGAGTTGATGAGACAAAAATAGTATTATTAAATTGATTTAAACGAATGATTAAAAAAACATCAACTTAATTCCCCCCAACTACGCGGTTTTGTTCATCCGTCCCATCGCCGGTAGGGTCTTCTCATAATAGGTACAAAACTCCCGCAAGGCACACACTCCGCACTTCGGCGACCGCGCCACACACACATACCGCCCGTGCAGAATGAGCCAATGATGGGCTTTTGGCACCAACGCCTTCGGGATGTGGGTCATCAGACCTTTCTCAACGGCCAACGGCGTAGTGGCGGTTTTGGGCACTAATCCCAATCGGCGCGACACCCGGAACACGTGCGTATCAACAGCCATCGTCGGTTGGTTAAAAATCACGGAGGCAATCACGTTGGCGGTTTTGCGGCCCACGCCCGGCATCCGTTGCAAGTCGGTCACGTCGGCGGGAACCTCGCTGTTAAACTCATCGGTCAGGATTTTTGCCATACCGACTAAGTGCTTTGCCTTGTTGTTGGGATACGACACGCTGCGGATATACTGAAACACCTCGTCAATCTCGGCAACGGCCATCAGGTGCGGTTCGGGGAAACGGGCAAACAGCGCGGGCGTAACCAGATTGATGCGTTTGTCGGTACACTGTGCCGACAGAATCACGGCCACCAGCAATTCGTAGGGGCTGGAGAAATTGAGTTCGGTTTCGACTTCGGGGTAGTTTTCGGAGAAATAGGCAATCAGCCGCCGGTAGCGTTCTTTTTTCAGCATCGTGAAGGGAGTACAACACAAAAACCCCGTTGATAGCCACTTGGTTATCAACGGGGTTTTTGTAATTCCTGACTACCGCGCCATCCAGGTGAGGGCTGGCGGGTTGGGGTAGTGTTGCGAGTAGGCCAGAATATTCTGAACGGTCTGTTCGCGGGGCTTTCGCTCTACGCGGTTCAGCAGCGAGCAGGTGTCAAGTGTGTCCAGGAAAAACGTCATCAGGTCGGGTTCGGCCATCATCGTTTCTTCGATCAGCAGGTTTTCTTCTTCCGATGTTTCTTCATAGACGTACCGGATCACGTCATCGTTGGTAAAGGTTTTTATCATAACTCACAGAACGTTTGCTCATCTGTTTGCGAAGATTAATCAACGCATAACGCATACGTCCCAAGGCGGTATTGATGCTGACCCCGGTTGCATCGGCTATCTCCTGGAAACTCATTTCCTCGTAGTGCCGCATTATCAGTACTTGCCGTTGTTGCTCCGGCAATCGCTGAATCAACTCCCGCAGGTGTTCGTGGGTCTCCTGCCGAATCTGAACCGACTCGACCGAATCCTCGGCAAACTCAAGCGTGTTGAATACACTGCTTCCGTCTTCAAACACCACGTTGGGGTAGCGTTTATCTTTTCGGAAATAGTCAATTGCCAAGTTATGGGCGATTCGGATGATCCAGGGGAGAAATTTTCCTTCTTCGTTGTACCTGCCCGATTTAATGGTTTCGACCGCTTTGATAAACGTATCCTGCATTAAATCTTCGGCCACGTACTGGTCTTTCACGATTAGATAAATCGTGGTATAGACTTTCGACTTGTGGCGTTGTACTAACTTGGCGAAGGCTTTTTCGCTACCGCGGATGTACAGAGAAATCAGCTCACTATCAGTTACCTGGGCTTTTTCCATTTTCAGTAAGACAATTAGGTAACGTAGAGGCTTGTTTCGATAGTGTACGGCGGTTGGTTTATGTTGTAGCGTTTTTTGTAAGCGGCTTCAAAGTAACTTCCTCTGTCTGACTTTTGCAAGTACCTACACGGAAAATTTTCAGTACGGATTTCCGGCAATAGCCAATGATTGTTCTAAACTATGCACAATTAGTATGCCTGAAATTTGCCGAAACGGGTATTGCTTGGAACAAAAATCTGATAATACGTTTAAAATCTGCCCTCGTTGTGTTGCCAAAATTCGGTTCACTCCGACTAATCAGCTACAAAAACTTCATACGGGCCACTGAGTAGTTTTTCTAAGAAACCGCTAATTTCAGCCTCCCAAACCACCAATTTGCCCGATGCGATGAATGGTCTGACCCATAAACAGCGATTAACCGCGTTGCTGACCCTGCTGACCGCTGCTTTTTGCAGTGGCGCATACCTGTGGCCGGTTTCAGCCGTTGGGCAGCAAACAGCGCCAATCGCTCATGCACAGACCCATCTACGCAGTCAGCCCCTTGGCCGATTGGTATGGCCCGAAGTAAATTTTGACCGCCGTAACGAAACCACCTACATTGATAGTATGCTTGCCGTAGGCCATCGGCATCTGACCACCGCAAAAACCCTGCCCCAAACCCCACTCAACGACACACTCCGGCTCGAAGCCCTGCGTTTTCTGGCCGTAGTGTTCAAGCAGACACGCGGTGCCGGGCGCGACAGTTCCTACAATTATGCCCATCAGTTGGTTGGATTGGCCGGTAAGTATCAGAATGATTTATACACCGTGCGGGGGCTAATGCTCGAAGAATATTATTTCCGGGTGGCAAAAACTGATTACCCCCGCGCCCTGCAACTCAATCAGCAGGCTTCGGGACGGTGCCAGCGGTTGGGCCGCGACACATCACCACTCTGGCAGGTGCGAATGAATATGGGCGACATCTACCAACTCTTGAAAGATTATCCCAATGCCTTGCGGAGCTATCAGGACGCGCTGTTGTTGCTGCCGCACAATAAAATTCTCTCGAAGCGTAATCAACGATTGATTATTGCCCAGGCAACCGGCCAACTCGGCGAGATTTATGACACTCAGGGACAGGATAAGCAGGCGTTGGATAAATTCATGGAAGTGAGGCTGTTGGTAAGTGACATCAACGCTTTGGTAAATATAGCTTATTGCAATGAGCGTATCGGTGATTTTATGGTGACTCGCCACAAGCCCGATGCTGCTATCGGGTATTATACGGATGCCTTAGTTATCTGGGAACAAATGAACGACCGCCCGGGGCAGGCATCGGTTTGGGCGCGGCTATCGGAGGCTTATCTTCAAATCGGACAAACCGACATCGCCGTTGATTACGGAGAGAAAGCCCTGGTGGTGGCCCGGCAGGAACGCTACATGAGAATCAGGCAGATGGCAGCGCAGGCATTGTACCGGGCCTACCGTGCCGCCGGGCAACCGGACCGCGCCCTGGTAATGTTTGAAAACTATGTGAGCCTGAAAGACAGCCTGTCCGATGGCAAACGGCTCGAAGAAGTTGTCGCGATTCAGAAACGGTACGATATTCAGCAAGTGATGACCGAAGCCGAAAAGCGACGGCTTATGCAGCAGCAGCAAATGACCGATATGCGCCGACAGGCCGACGTTGCCCAACTGCGGGCCGAGGCAGACCGCGAACAGTTGGCCGCCGAAACCCGCGAATTTCAACTCCGGCAACGCATCGAGACTGAGCGACTCCGGGCCGACACCGCCCGCAAGCAATCGAGTCAGCGCAACCGTATTGCGTCGCTCAATCAGGATATTCAGGAGCAACTTACCACACGGGGTTTGCTGGTGGGCGGCCTTTTGTTACTGCTGCTGCTATTAGGATTGATGTACCGCGCTATCCGGCTGGTGATGCGGCAACGGGCCGAAATTGAAACCCTGAACATTGGGCTGGAAGACAAAGTACAGGCCCGCACCACCGAAATCGCGCAGGCAAACGAGCAGTTGCGGGCCAAAAACCGCGAGATTGAAGAGGCTCTGCTGCGCGGCCAAACCCAGGAACGAAAGCGCGTAGCCGCCGATTTGCACGATAATCTCGGCGGGCTGATTTCGGCCATCAAAATGAGCCTGACCGCACTGAACCCCGCGCAACTGACCGACCGTGAGCAGCAGATTTACGATAACCTGTTGAGTATGACCAAAGAAGCATACGCCGAAGTACGGTATCTGTCGCACAATATGCAGCCCGACGAATTGGAAAAACAGGGACTCGCGCAGGCACTCCAGCGGCTGGTACAAAAACTCAACAACGCGCAACCCGTCGTATTTTCAATCAATACCGATAAGTTGGTGCCGTTGGGCAAAACGGCAGAGTTTCATCTGTATTCGATTTGCGTTGAACTCTGCAATAATATTCTCAAACACGCCGGTGCCACCGAAGCCTGCATCGAGTTCCGGTGTCTGAAACACCATACCCAACGCGACAGCGAGACGTGCAACGAGTTAGCCATGATTGTGCGCGACGATGGCCGGGGTATGGAAACCGCGCTGACCGGCGAAACCATCGGGCAGTCGGGCATGGGACTCCGCAACATTCAGGCCCGCACCGATGCCATGAACGGGCAACTGGACGTGTATTCGGAGGTGGGCGAAGGCACTACTTTTTTCTTCACCTTGCCGGTTTCGCCTACCTTTGCGGCATGAAATTTCAGAAACACGTTTTCGTCTGTACGAATCAAAAAGATGCCCCGAAAAAATCGTGCGGCACCGAACACGGCAAAGCCCTTGTGGAAGCCTTTAAGCAGGATATTCTCCAGCGTGGCCTGCAAAAAAGCATCCGGGCGCAAGGCACAGGTTGTTTAGACACGTGCGGCTTAGGGCCATCGGTAGTGGTCTATCCCGAAGGAATATACTATGGCAATGTGCAACCCGAAGACATGGCCGAGATTGTGGAGAAGCATTTGGTGGGAAACGAAGTGGTGGAGCGGCTCAAATTAGAGTTTTAGCCACTTCATGTACAACCATCTCTTTTTTGACCTTGACCATACGCTGTGGGACTTTGACCGAAACTCGGCAGAGGCCATCGCCGAGATGTACGAGGATCGTAATCTGGCCGGGCTGGGCATACCGTCGGCAGCCGCGTTCAGTGATCAGTTTATCCGCGTAAACCGGCAATTGTGGCTTGATTTTGAGCGCAATCTGATCACGCATCAGGTTATTCGGGAACAGCGTTTCCCGATGGTATTTGCCGCCCTCGGCCTGACTGATACCCGCGCCTGCGCCCCGCTTAACGACGAATACCTGCGCCGATTACCGCAGAAGAACCACCTTACCGAAGCCGCCCGTGAGTTACTCGACCACCTCCGGGGCCGTTACCGGATGCATATCATTACCAACGGTTTCGACGAGATTCAGGCCGTGAAGCTGGACAGCTCCAACATTGCCCATTATTTCGAGAACGTGGTTACGCTCGAAAAAGCCGGGGCTAAAAAACCGGATCGGCGCATTTTCGAGTACGCGCTGGCCGTAAGCGGGGCGCGGCTGGGGCCGGGAAACCTCATGATTGGCGACAGCTACGAAGCCGATATCCTCGGCGCGATGAACGTGGGACTCGATACCGTTTTTTACAACCCTGCCGGGCAGGTTGTTACTACCAAACCAACGCACGATATTCGCCACTGGCACGAGTTAATGGTCGTTTTGTGAGATCATAGAAATCAGCGTTCTACCGATTATGAAAGTCCTTTTCCTGAGTCTCTTTCCTCTTTTCTCCCTTGCTCAACCCGCGCTGTACGACGTGGATATCTGCGTGTATGGCGGCACGTCGGGGGGCGTGATGGCGGCAGTGGCAGCCAAACGAGCCGGTAAATCGGTGCTGCTTGTTGAACCCGGCAAACACCTCGGCGGGCTGAGTTCGGGTGGGCTGGGCAATACCGACATCGGCAACAAAATTGCGATTACGGGCCTGGCACGGGATTTTTACCGGCGCATCGGCAAGCACTACGGCAAGGCCGAACAATGGACGTTTGAACCCCACGTGGCCGAAAACCTGTACAATACCTACCTCGCCGAAGCTGATATTAAACCCCAGTTCGGCTGGCAGATCAACGCCGTAAATCGCAAAGACGGGCGCATCACAACCGTTGGGTTTGTGAGTTCGCCAAAGCCGGGCGAGGTTGAAATTCATGCCGTTCGCGCCCGGCAATACATTGACTGCACCTACGAAGGCGATCTGATGGCGATGGCGAAGGTTAGTTTTACCGCTGGCCGCGAACCCAACACCCAATACAACGAAACCTATAACGGCGTTCAACTGCTTGATAAACACCAGTTTCCTGATGGCGTTGACCCGTATAGAACGCCCGGCAAACCCGAAAGTGGGCTGCTTTATGGCATTAGTGATAAACCCCTGCAACCAACCGGCACGGGCGATGCCGCGTTGCAGGCCTATAATTTCAGGCTATGCCTGACCGACGACCCCAACAACCGAATCCCGATACCCCGCCCGGCAGATTATGATTCCACGAAATACGAACTGCTGTTGCGGCAAATCGAGAAGAAAGTCCCGAAAGAACTGACCTGGAACCTGATGCACTTTGTGCCGATGCCCAACCGCAAGACAGACATCAACAACTGTGGCGGTTTCAGCACGGACATGATTGGGGCCAACCACGACTATGCCAATGCCACGCCCGACCGCCGGGCCGAGATTATACGCGACCATGAATCGTACACGAAAGGGCTGCTGTATTTTATTGCCAACGACCCGCGAATGCCCGCCCACCTCCGGCGCGAGATGCAGCAGTGGGGCTATCCCAAAGACGAATACGTTGATAATGATCACTTTTCACACCAGCTATACATCCGCGAGGCCCGGCGCATGGTGGGAGATTATGTGATGACTCAAGCCAACTGCCAGGGCCGCGCCGTGGTGACGGATGGCGTGGGTATGGCGGCTTACACGATGGATTCGCACAATTGCCAGCGCGTCGTGATCGAGAAAAACGGGCAGAAGATGGTCAAAAATGAGGGCGATGTGCAGGTTGGGGGATTTGGGCCGTATCCGGTCAGCTACCGGGCCATCGTGCCAAAAAAAGCCGACTGCCAGAATTTGTTAGTGCCCGTGTGTTTGTCGGCGAGTCACATTGCCTACGGGTCAATCAGAATGGAGCCGGTGTTTATGGTGCTGGGGCAGTCGGCGGGGCTGGCCGCTTGCCAGGCCATTGACCAGAACGTAGCCGTGCAGGATATTGACGTGAAAAAACTGCAACGCTGG
The DNA here is from genome assembly GCA_038230415.1 of Cytophagales bacterium. Taxonomy (GTDB): domain Bacteria; phylum Bacteroidota; class Bacteroidia; order Cytophagales; family Spirosomataceae; genus JBBRNH01. The sequence continues at coordinate 27,711 of JBBRNH010000035.1, forward strand.
CTGACCGAAAAACCGTTGGTAAACCCATGAACATACAACACGCAACGGCCCTCATCACGGGGGGCGCATCGGGCTTGGGCGAGGCAACGGCCCGGCTCTTTCACGAGCAGGGTGCCAACGTCGTGATTCTCGACCTGAACGAATCACGCGGCCACGCCCTCGCCGATGAACTTGGCCTCCGCGCCCGGTTTTTGAAAACCAACGTCGCCGACGAAACCGATGTTCAGGCCGCCATTGACCTGGCTATCAGCACGTTCGGCGCGGTGAATATTGCCGTAAACTGCGCCGGTATTGCCGAAGCCCGCAAAACCATCGGCAAAGTTGATGGCGTATATGGCCCGCACGCGCTGGCGGCTTTCACCAAAACCATCACCATAAACCTCATCGGCACCTTCAACGTGATTCGGCTGGCGGTTTTTGCGATGGAACGAAACGCCCCTGCCGAGGGCGATTTTGCCGGTGAACGGGGCGTAATTATCAACACGGCATCGGTGGCCGCCTACGACGGGCAGATGGGACAGGCGGCTTATTCAGCCTCGAAGGGCGGTATTGTTGGCATGACGTTGCCCATTGCGCGGGATTTGGCCCGGTCGGGGATTCGGGTGACGACGATTGCACCCGGTTTGTTTGAGACACCGTTGCTGGCAAGTTTACCCGAAGAAGCCCGGCTGTCGCTGGGTCAGCAGGTGCCGTTTCCGCCGAGGCTGGGCCGCCCGCACGAGTACGCGCTGCTGGCGAAAAGCATCGTTGAAAACCCGATGCTCAACGGCGAAGTGATCCGGTTGGACGGGGCCATCCGAATGGGGCCGAAATGACTGACCTGCACCTGACCGGACGAATCTGGCTCGAAACGGCTGATGGCGAACGCTTTATGGGCATCGGGCGGCTCGAACTGCTGGGCCACATTCAGCGCACCGGCTCCATCAGTCAGGCCGCCAAAGCCATGAAGATGTCGTATAAACGGGCCTGGGAATTGGTTAATGCCATGAATCAGTTGGCCGAACAGCCGCTGGTACTGACCCAAACCGGCGGGGCAACGGGCGGAGGAGCCATTGTGACCGATGCCGGTGTTGCCTACATCGCTCAGTATCAGGGTTTGCAAGCGCGTTTCCGGCAGTTTCTGGCCGATGAAACGGCCCGGCTAAGTAGCGACAAAGGTCTGTAAACTTATGACAGAGAGACTACAAAGACCCGTTTTGGGTAACGTCTGCCACATCTGTCACTTCATTTTTCCTGTACAAATTTTTCAGAAAAGACGACTTTATGCGGAACTGGCTCCGCCGTTTCACCACTGGCCGGGTTGATACGTTCTCCATCTTTATGCCCCGATCATAGTATATGTTTCCGACGAACATCTGCTGTAAAAACAACTGAAAATCAGTATCAACGCCGAGGGTTATCAGGTTGCCGCAGCGATATTGTTTAACGGGCTGACTACTTGTTAAAGAAGGCACATAACAGGCCTGATTGTGTTTTCGGTTCCAGTGTTTAAGCATAGATGCAAATGACCACGCTGCCGCTTCGTTTCCCTGTTTATCTACTAAGGCAATCCGGCCCGTTGAACTCTTTATCTTGCCGATACTGCCGTCAAAACCGATTAACTGCATCGTCAGGCCGGTACGCCCGTGCGGCACACCAGCCTTGTGAACCCCGCCAAAATTCAGCCTGTCGGGGCGGTTGTTTTGGTCGGGATAGCCGTATGTACGAATGAAATAATCAACGCCCTCCGAGACATATAGCCCGGCTGTCGGCTCCGGTGTCATCAGGGTTATAACGGCACTGCCCACCCGGTTAAAGTTGTCAACACCGAACTGTTTAACCTCCCATCCCAGAAAATCCGGCTCTGCATAGCCGTTGGGCGTAATGCCTAATTCGGCTTCGAGCGTGTATCCCCCGCAGTTTGGGGCATCACAGGCCATGGTGTTGCCAAATCGGTCAAGCCGTTTCGACGTTATCCAGTTTAGCTGATAAATTCGGCTGCACAAAATGTTTGCCGTCCAATACCCGGAAATGAACGTTATAATCCAACTCGTCGAGGGCTTCCCGGATAATCAGAAACGTATTTTTCTTGTCGTGGGAGACAAGATTTTTAACGTTTTCGAGCATAAACGCTTTGGGTCGCTTATGCTCAATGATGCGGGCAACATCGAAGAAATTAGTATCTTTATGTAAATGATCAAGTATTATGGAAGCCTTACAGAAGTTGCCAATTTATCTGATGAGTGACCAACCGACAGTTTGCCCAAACTGTGGACTGAGGACATTATTAATCGGAGATTTTTTTCACACAAATTTTAAAAGTGCTGTCCATCGATGTGAAGAAGACGGTTATGTTTTTATCGAACAGATAGATGATGACTCAGAATAGATCACATTTGAAAACGCTCTAAACGATAGTCTAAAAACTCTTTGCGAGGATGGTAGTCAACAGGTAAACTAATTGGCTGGTGTTCAAACTGTCCAAAGAATTGATGGTAGAATTTTTTGGACACTTCGGACTTCAACCGCTTGGAAATTAGTACTTTATAGTCAATGCTGATGCAAATTAATCCATTTTCATAAGCCTTATCGTAGAGGTTCGATAAGCAAATTCCATTTTCAGGGTTTAGGCGATTTTTGGCATCAACTGCCCAAGGGATAATATGGCCTGCCACTAATAATTCGGGCAAGCATATTCCAGAAATAGCACATTTATTTGAGTAGGTTTTCAGAATCATCTGCCTGAAAACGCTCTGGTTAACACGTGTTTTCACAACCCGTTCTCGTACTTCACCCTGTAAATTTTGCCAGTCAACTATTATTTCTGGGTGGAGTTCTTCAATCGTTTGGTGCTGATAGTCAGCTAAAATACGCTCACTCTCAAAAACTAAATTTTCCTGATTGTTAACAAACTCATCCCAAATTGGCTCAACTTGTTTTCTGCCGCCATCCATACCCTTAACCCCTCTTTGTTGATGATACGGGTCTATGTTAGCAAAGTTGGTAAGCCGTATAGCCACTGAATCGGGGGTCCGTCTGCCTAATAAAGTTGCCAGCTTGATTACTTCAGAATTGCCTTTGTGCATTTTACCGAAAGGCAGTTTTAAATAGAGGTTGAAAGCCAGAATAAGCTCTTCGCGGGTCCAATTAGGAGACTTTGCCATGTTTCACTGTTTTCTCGTGCATAATAGTAAGACAAGTTCACCAATTTTTCAGTCGCTATATCCGGGTAACTATAACGAAGCGTTATCTTTCGCAGAAAATAACGCCCGGCAATGCTTCACCTTTCTACGCTTATTGCCTGCCTGCTGATTCCCGGCCCGGCAACCGATAGCCTGCCCCGGCCCGATACGCTACGCACCCAATACCTGACCGAAATCGTGGTGTCGGCATCGCGGGTGGCCGAGCGCGGGTTACGGTCGCCGGTGAGTATCGAAGTGCTGGACGGTCGCAGCATCCGGCAGTCGGCGCAACCGTCGTATTTCGATGCCATCGAAAACCTCAAAGGGATTCAGCTACTCACGCCCAGTTTAGGTTTCAAGGTGTATAACACACGCGGCTTTGCCAACACCACCAATGTCCGGTTTGTGCAGTTGGTGGATGGCCGCGACAATCAGGCTCCGCACATCGGCGCACCCATTGCCAACGCGCTGGCTCCGAGTGATTTAGACATCGAACGGGTCGAGGTGATTCCCGGTACGGCTTCGGCTCTGTATGGCATGAACGCCCTGAACGGATTGGTGAATCTGCTCACCAAAAACCCGTTCGATTCGCCGGGGCTATCCGTCAGCCAGAAAACCGGGGTCAACCACGTTGGCGACGGGACGCAGGGCGTAAAGCCGCAGGTATTCACCGAAAGCAGCGTTCGGTATGCCCGCGTTTTGGGGTCCCGGCTGGCGGTGAAGGTGAACCTCGTGTATCAGCGCGGCTACGACTGGATTGCCCAAAACACCGACGACCTGAACCCGAACGCCAACACCTCGCTGGGGTTGCTGGGGGCCGATAATCCCGCACAAGACCCCGCAAACAGTTACGGCAACGAATCGGCCAACCGCCGGACGCTGACCCTCGGCGGCAAAAAATACGTGGTGGCCCGAACCGGATACGCCGAAGCCGACGTGACCGATTACCACCTGCGGAACCTCCGGGGCGATGTTTCGATTCACTACAAAATCACACCGAACACCGTCCTGGCTTATACCTGGCAAGCGGCCACGCTCGATAACGTGTATCAGCGCACCAATCGGTTTCGGTTAGATAACTACCGTCTCGATCAGCACAGCCTGACCCTGACCTCCCCCTCGGTGCAAATCAGGGCCTACCGCACCCGCGAAAACACCGGACAATCGTACAACATCCGGTCAATGGCCGAGAATATCGAGCGTGGTTTCAAGACCGATGATGTCTGGTTTCAGGATTTTACGAATCGGCTTACCGAGGATACCAAAGCGGGTCTTGCCGTACCAACCGCCTTGCCCGATGCCCGCGTAGCCGCCGACCGGGGCCGCCCGCAGCCACACACGCCAGCCTTTGACGAGCAGATCGCCAAACTCCGCGAGATTAATAACTGGGACATCGGCGCGGCTCTGCGGGTGCGGTCGTGGCTGTATCACGTGGAGGGGCAAATTGAGCCAACAAAGGTGCTGTGGGCGCGGTTTCGCGAGAAAACCGGGGTTCAAGTACTGGCCGGTTTTGACTATCGGCAGTACATGGTGTTCCCGGATGGTAACTATTTTATCAACCCCGAATCGCCGGGTACTAATCTGATATACAGTAAGTTTGGCGGGTTTGTGCAGGCCACCCGACCGTTTTCTGGCGATAAACTAAAGCTCACGGCATCGCTCCGGGCCGACAAAAACAAGTACTTCGCGGCCCGGCTCAACGCCCGCGCGTCGGTGGTGTATTCGCCAACGGAACGGCACAACATCAGGCTGTCATACCAGAACGGCTATCGGTTTCCGTCGCTGTTTGAGGCATTTTCAAACGTTAATTCGGGCGGGGTGAAGCGCGTGGGGGGCTTGCCGTTACTGGCACAGGGCATTTTTGAGCGGTCGTATTTCCGCACGTCCATTGACCAGTTTCAGGCCGCCATCAACACCGACGTAAATACCAACAAACTCACCACCGAACAGGCTATCCAGAAAAATAAAGCCCTGCTGAAACCCAACACCTACACCTACATCAAACCCGAACAGGTAAACAGTTTCGAGATTGGCTACAAAGGGTTGCTGGCCCGGCAGCGGCTGGTGGTTGATGCCGATTTCTACTACACTGTTTATCGAAATTTCATGGCTCAGGTTGAGGCCAATATCCCGAAAGGCAACCCCGCGCCCGATTCGGTGGCGTATTATCTCGCCGACCGCACCAAACAGGATCGCTACCGGCTCTGGACAAACTCGAAAACGGTGGTGCATAACTACGGAGCCAGTTTAGGTCTGCGCTGGGCGGTGGCCGGGTCGTGGGTGCTGACGGGTAACGGCTCATTGGCCCGGCTCGACCGCACCGAGAGTGGCGACGGGCTTGAAGAAGCTTTTAATACGCCCCAATGGATTGCCAATGCCGGGGTCTCGAACGTAAACGTTTTTCGGGGCATCGGCTTTGCCATAAACGTGAAATATCAGAGCGCGTTTTTGTGGCAATCATCCCTGGCAACGGGCCTGGTTCCGGCCATTCGCACGGTTGATGCTCAGGTAAATTACGCCCTCAAGCGCACCGGACTGACCCTGAAAGCCGGGGCTACCAACCTGCTCAACACGCCGTATTACACCTTTTTGGCCGGGCCAAACGTGGGCGGTTTTTATTACACGGCGGTGGTCTGGAATAGCCCAAAATAACGTATCTTGTAGCTGTTAAACCATTGAATAACAGCGACAAATGAACGTAAAATCAACACTCGATGACCGGCTCTATGAAGTCAGAACGGGCATCACCACCACCCTTGACTTGAGCGATTTAGGACTGACCGAAATCCCCGATGAGGTCTTTGCCATTACCCGAATCACGCGCCTGGTGGCATCGGCAATCGAGTTCGATAATCCCCCCCTGATGAACGGGTTGGAAGCCATAATGGAGAACCATCCCCGCCGAACCGATTGGGACATTGCCAAGTACAACGAGTTCAAGAAAGCTTTGCAGGAACTACGCGATGTTAGAATATCGGTGCAGACAACCCGCATTACTGAACTGCCCGAAGCGATTGCCCAACTCCAGAATCTGGAGTCGCTCACACTCATCAATCAGGGGCTAACGGCCCTGCCAAACGCGCTTTGCAGCCTGCGGCACCTGCGCGAACTTCGGCTGGGCATGAACCAGATAACGGCTCTGCCTGCCGATTTTGCCCGGTTAGTCTCACTCCAGACGCTTGACCTCCGCAGTAACCCCGTTATTGACGGCTGGCCCGATGGGTTCTGGCAGATGTCACTGCACCAGTTCAGACAAACCCGCGACGATGTAGTGCAGCAAAAAAACCGGCTTGTGAAGGCAGGTAATTTTGAAGAAGCTGCTAAACTCCGCGCTGAAGAACTCCGCTGGGGGCTACATCAGTAATCGCTGCGCCGTTTCTGGCTGTGGGCAGCGTATCGTCGGATGCACTGCCTTGTCAGAAACGGCGCACTGTCTTATTGAAAAAGCCGGGCATAATCCCACAGATTAAATGATTAGAAACGAGAGCATCACGCTTTATCAGTCAGATAACCCCGTTCATGATGAAATCTATTCTTGCTTCATTTTTATTTATAGCGATTCTGGCTCCTGCTCTGGCCCAAACACCCGTTGGCCTGTTTGAGAATCACGCCGATGTCGGGCCGGTTGTTAAAAAAGGCACGGCCATGTATGATCAGCAATCGCAGGCCTACACCATATCGGCAGCGGGTGCCAATGTTTGGTTCAAAAAAGATGAAATGCACTTCGCCTGGAAAAAAATCACCGGCGATTTCATGATTCAGGCCGAGGTCAGTCTGGTAGGAACGGGTGTTGACCCGCACCGGAAATCCGGCATTATGTTTCGCAGTAGTCTCGATACCAATGCTACAATGGTTTCGGCGACGGTACACGGCGACGGGCTGGCGGCTTTTCAGTACCGAAAAACAGTCAACGGCAACGTCGAAGAAGTGAAATCACCAATTGTCAAGCCCGATGTACTCAAACTCGAACGGCGGGGCCGACGCTATTTTGTGTCAATGGCCCGTTTCGGCGATGCCTTCTGGACGGTTGAAGTTCCTGATATTGTGCTTGATACAGAACTTTTAGCCGGGCTTTTTGTCTGCTCGCACAACAAAGACGTGGTAGAGACGGGAACATTTCGAAACGTTCGGATTACCGTTCCCGCGCCCGAAAACCTCGTGGCCTACAAAGAATATCTGGGGAGTCATGTCGAAACGCTTGACGTTTCGACGGGGCAACGGCGCGTGGAGTACTCAGAAAATGCGTCGTTACAAGCCCCGAACTGGACGTTAGATAACCGGGCGTTGCTTTACAACAAAGACGGTGGTATCTATCGCTACGATTTTGCAACGGCAAAACCCGCGCTGCTTGCTACGGCTGACGTTACGCAGAACAATAACGACCACGTGATTTCTTTCGACGGCAAAATGCTGGGCCTGAGCAGTTCAAGCGCGGGAAACAGTTATGGGTCACGGGTTTACACGGTGCCGATTGGTGGCGGAACGCCCAAACTTATTACGCCAACCGGCCCGTCTTACCTGCACGGCTGGTCGCCGGATGGCAAGTGGCTGACGTTTACGGGGAGCCGCAACGATGATTACGATATTTACAAAGTCCCGGCAACGGGAGGCCCCGAAATTCGCCTGACCGACACCAAAGGGTTGGACGACGGCTCGGAATACAGCCCGGACGGAAAGTACATTTACTACAATTCGACCCGCTCCGGCACGATGCAACTCTGGCGCATGACTCCCGATGGTAAAAATAAGGAGCAACTCACCGACGATGAGTACAATAACTGGTTCCCGCACATCTCGCCCGATGGTAACTGGATTGTCTTTATCTCGTACACGCAGGACGTAAAACCTGATCAACACCCGTTTTACAAGCACGTTTATCTGCGGATGATGCCCGTTTCTGGCCGCAAACCGAAAGTGATTGCGTATCTATACGGCGGGCAAGGTTCGATAAACACGCCGTCGTGGTCGCCGGACAGCAAGCGGATTGCCTTTGTGAGCAACACGAAGATGTGATTAAAACCCGTAGTATTGTGCTGAACTGACAACCATCCATCATGCTTAAGCGCGTTTCAATTCAGAATTTCAAGAGCCTAAAAGACGTAACGCTCGACCTCCAGAAAATAAACCTGCTCATCGGACCCAACAATTCAGGGAAGACAAATTTCTTAAAAGCGTTGGAGTTCTTTGCTTCTTACAATTCATCTAATATGCACGTAGATAAGTTGCAGTTGGTGAGCTACAAGCATCAGATTCTTGATATGGCCGGGTTGTTTGAATTTATGCCTGATAAAAATGGATTTATGGCTACCAAACACAATGGAGATGGGTACGACATATACCATTATCAGCAAACATATAAGGTAGATACCAGTACACTAATTCCTAATGTTGAGATTTTAATGAACGATTGGTTCACCGCGAACGATGGCACGGTAACCAACGGTGAGGTTATGGGAGGCCACCGTCAGGAATTTGATAATTTTGCCAGGACGCATACGTTCAAACCCGATCCGGCTAAATTACTACAGTATGCCAAACTTTCGGTTTCGGATATTACGCTAAATCCTGATTGTTCTAATCTGATTGCGTTCTACTATTTTCTGGACACAAATTTTAAACGAAAGAATGCACAAGCGATTCAAGATGACCTGAATAGGTGCATTCCTGAATTTGCTTACTTCACCTTGCCCCCGGTTAAGATTGGCAATGAAAGTATGCTTGGATTGCGCTTTTTTGACAAAGATGATATTGGCTATTGGGCTGATGAAGTTTCTGAAGGAGTTCTCTATTTCATCGCTCTTCTCTGCATTGTTCACCAGCCAAATCCACCCAAATTTCTTCTAATCGAAGAACCAGAAAAAGGGATTCATCCGCGCAGGATTGAAGAAATTATCAACTTTATTTTAGGCTTGGCAGATGAGAAAAATATTCAGGTAATCATGACAACACACAGCCCGATTGTGGTGGATATGTTCAAGGATATGCCGGAGTCGGTGTTCATTTTTGATAAAGATGATGATGGGGCTACACACGTTAAAAACCTACAAAAAGACATAATTGAGCCAGAAACCGAGGAAAGCAAACGGTTGAGTCTTGACCCTCCTCACTATCTGAACGGACTGGGGCAAGCCTGGAAAGTTGGCCTTATTGGTGGTGTCCCCAGATGAGCAGCCCATTTGTGTACGGTATCCTGTGCGAAGACAAAGCCCACCGTAATTTTATCCATCATTACCTGATGCAGTGCCATCCTGAGCAGTTTCAGGAAAGCGACGAATTTGGCTGGCGGATTCATGCCTCCAATGCAAAAGAAGTAGATGATTCTGTTGCCGATGCCACCCGGTTAGGCTTCATCAAATTTGGGTTAGATGTGTTAATAGTTGGCAGAGACGCAGATACAATTGACCTAAAAAGAATCAAAACTTTGCGCGATGCGCTGCATGAATCGTGTGGACAGCATCAGCCCAAGGTTGTCCTGATGGTTCCTGTGCAGTGTATTGAACATTGGCTACTGTACGTCAAACGCCACCGAGACAATCCCACGTTCTCTAAAAATGAACCGTTGGAATCCATTCCCAGAACAGATAGTAAAAACCAGGTGTATGGCGGCATTAAGAACACAGATAAGCAAGTCAAAATTGCCACTGAAATCCTAAAGGCGTTTGACGCAGATTGGTTAGAGCAGCGTTCGGATAGTTTTAAGCACTTCCATAATCAGGTCAGGGTGTTTACTGCTAAAACCAAGAGCAATCATTAATCTAAACGAAGCTATCCGGTTGTGATGCTGAACCGACGAGATTGGTTTTACAGTAGCTATGCCGGGCAATAAAAAAAGCCGCTCCGAAATCTCGGAGCGGCTTTTTCGCAGGATAAACTCCGGCTTACTTCTTCAGCAACCGGATAACCTGATTGGCTTTGTCGGTCTGCACCTGATACAGATAAATACCGGCGGGGAGGTTGCGGCCTTCAACGCTTGTGTCGTGGCTACCGGCGTTCATCGCGCCGTCGCTGTCGTCCTGACGCAGCACAAGACCCTGCGCGTTGGTCAGCGTATGCCGAACTTTGGTGGCTTCGGGCAGCACGTAGCGAACGTTGGTGTTGTCGTCAAACGGGTTTGGGAAAGCCGTCAGGGTCAGGGCGTTGTTTTCAACATTCTGTGATTCTACTTTGTCAATCGTGGCCGAGAAGATAGCCCCCGCTTCGGCAACAAAACCTGGCTCCAGCGTGACCGACTTGCCAGCCACGTAGTAGGCAGCCGCGCCGTTTTCGATTTTGTTAGAGGCCGTCAGGTAGCTAATGGCTTTTTCTTCACTTAACAGCCCCACCCGAACGGTGCTACCGATGGAGGCCTGATCCTGATACTGCTGGGCAACGGCGGCACCGAAACCACCCAGAACGAGAGAAGCAAGGAGTAACGTCTTTTTCATTGTCTTATTTGTTTGTGTGGCGGTTGGCCGGTCTGATTTTCTGCTCAATAATAACAGTTTTTCCAGTACGGTGGTCAATTTGTTTATTGAGCGTAGTAATTTCCTGCAATATCCCGAAATTCAGACCCGTAGAAACACATTTTTGCGATACAGAAAATACAGGAACGCCCATTTCACAGCCAGAAAACCAAGTACCAGCCCCACGCCTTTTACCGCCGGAATTGTGTGTTGCAACACTCCGCCGAAGAGATATTCAGTGGCGTGGTCAAAGTCTATCACCTGGCCCACTAAGTAAATCAGGATGGAGTTCATACCGATCACCACGAAGAAAAACGACCACTGCTGCCGGCCCCGCACGTCAATAATCCAGTAAAACAACGCCAGCATTAGAAAACTCCAGCCACCGGCTACCAGCACAAACGAACTTGTCCAGAGGTTTTTGTTGACCGGCAATACCAGATTCCAGAGCCAGCCAGCCGCCACACAAATCACGCCCGCACCTAAGAGCCACAGCACTTTTGGGGTTTCGGCCAGGTCTTTTCGGCGCAATAACGTTCCGGCAAAAATACCCAGCAGTCCGGTTCCGATGGCGGGCAGCGTGGAGAGCAGCCCTTCGGGGTCGTGGATTGTTTTGTGAAGTCTGCCCGGCAGAATCAGCCTGTCTAAATAACTCACAATGTTGCCTTCCATCGTGAGGTTGCCGGGCGCAAAACCGGGCGTGGCCCCAAACGCCAGCAACGCCCAGTAGCCGAGTAATAACCCGCCAAACCACAGATACTGAGCGCGTTGGTTCGGATAAGTGTAGAGATAAATAAGCTGGGCAAACATACCGGCCAGGCCAATCCGGCCCAACACGCTCGGAAAACGCCACTCGCCGATGGGTTTCTCAAACAGGCCGTTATTATACAGAACACCAAGCAAAACCAGAATCAGGCCGCGCTGAATGATTTTGCGGGCCAGTTTGGCGCGGGCATCGCCTGTCGAGACGCGGCTGCCGATGGCAAACGGCGTTGAGACACCGGCCAGAAAAAGGAACAACGGAAAAATATTGTCGTAGGGTCGGTAGCCGTTCCAGTCCACATGGGTAAACTGGTCGGCCATAAACACGGCTCCGGCCCAGCCCGTTGTCTGGGCCAGCACGTGGAAAATTTCTTCGCCCCCGATAATCCAGAACATATCGAAACCCCGCAAGGCATCGAGCGATTTGAGCCGACGAACGGGTGCGGGTTGCAGAACGGCGGTTTCGGGCGTAGTAGGTGAGCTGGTTTGCATACCGGATAAACCAAAAACCGCTACTTTTATAACCATGTTACTCACAATTTCGACTACTCATTTCCCCGCCACTGACCTCGGCTATCTGCTCCATAAGCACCCAGACAAGGTGCAGACGTTTGCGACGAGTGGCGGGCGGGCGCACGTGTTTTATCCCGAAGCGACCGATAACCGCGCAACGGCCTCGCTCCTGCTCGACCTTGACCCGATTGATTTGGTCCGTAAACTGCCTAACAGCGGCAACGCCCTCACGGCCCGGCATTACGTGAACGACCGCCCGTTTGTGGCTTCGTCGTTCATGTCGTCGGCCATTGCCACCGTGTATTCGTCGGCGTTGAACGGCAGATGTGCCGACCGCCCCGAATTAGTTGATGAACGGATACCGCTTACCGTATATGTATCGGTAGTGCGGGCGCGGGGAGGGGAAGATGTAATTCGGCGGGTGTTTGAGCCGTTGGGCTACGGGGTGTCGGTGCAGGGTTACGCCCTCGATGAGCAGTTTCCGGCCTGGGGCCAAAGCCCGTATTTCACGGTTAGGCTCACTAATTCGATCACGGTGCAGCAACTCCTGCAACATTTGTACGTGCTACTCCCCGTGCTTGACAATGAACGGCATTATTTTATGACCCAGCAGGACGTGGAGATTCTGCTCAAGAAAGGCGAAGGCTGGCTCGCTCAACACCCTGACCGCGAATGGATTACGAGCCGGTATTTTAAACACCTCAGCCGCTTTGCCAATCAGGTGCTGAACCGACTGACTGCCGATGATGACGAAACCGCCGACGACACTACCGAAACCGAGGAAGCCAACACCACCGAAATCGCCAAACGGGTTTCGTTGCACTCGCTGCGGTTAGATGCCGCGCTCGACGTAATCAAACTATCGGGGGCCGCGTCGGTGCTGGATTTGGGCTGTGGCGAAGGTCAACTGCTGAAACGGCTCCTCCGCGAACCACAGTTTACGCGCATTGCGGGCATGGACGTGGCTTACCGCGATCTGATGCGGGCCAAAAAAACACTACAAGTTGATGAACTGTTGGCCCACAACCGCGACCGGCTCACGCTGTTTCAAGGCTCATTGCTCTACCGCGACGGGCGGCTATCGGGTTTCGATGCGGCTGCGTTGGTCGAAGTAATCGAACACATCGAGCCGGACCGATTGCCCGCCCTCGAACAGGTGGTTTTTATGGTTGCTGCGCCAAAAACCGTTGTCGTAACCACGCCCAACGCTGAATACAACGCGCTCTATAACATGGAAGACGGACTGATGCGCCACAATGACCACCGCTTTGAATGGTCTCGCGCCGAATTTGCGGCCTGGGCCAACCGCGTGGCCGACCAAAACCGCTATACCGTTGCCATCACCGGCGTTGGCCAACCCGACCAAACCGTTGGCGCATCGTCGCAGATGGCGGTGTTTCAGAAAATAAAAACCCCCCAGCGGTGAGACGCAAAATGTTGCGTCTCTACACAAAACAAATTATGGAAATTAACCTACCAGACCTGTCGCTCGTGGTGCTGATTGGCGCGAGCAGTTCGGGCAAAAGCACCTTTGCCCGAACCCATTTTTTGCCGACCGAAATTGTCTCGTCAGACTATTGCCGGGCCGTGATTGCCAACGACGAAAACAACCAAAACGCCACCGCCGATGCCTTTGAGTTGCTGCATTTTATTGTGGGCAAACGGCTCAAACGCGGCCTGCTGACGGTGGTAGATGCCACAAGCCTGAAACCCGGCGACCGCAAACACTATATCGAACTCGCCCGGCAATACCACGTGCTGCCCATTGCGATTGTGTTTGATATGCCCGAACGACTGCTCAAAGACCGCCACCACGCCCGGCCCGACCGCGATTTTGCGGAATCGGTGATTAACCGCCAACTCAAAAACCTGCGCGAACACACCCGTAACCTCGACCGCGAAGGGTTTCGGTACGTGCATTTCCTGAAATCGCCGGATGCGGTAGCGGCCACAACCATCAGCCGAACCCCGGCATGGAACAACCGCCAAAGCGACTTCGGTCCGTTCGACATCATCGGCGATGTGCATGGCTGCCACGCCGAGCTGACCGAACTCATCACAGCATTGGGATACGACGTTTCGGGGCCGGTTTTCGTGCCGCCCGCCGGTCGGCGATTGGTGTTTGTCGGCGATTTGGTTGACCGGGGCCCAAACTCGGTGGCGGTGTTGCGGTTGGTCATGGATTTGGTGAAACAGGGCATAGCGTTGGTGGTGCCGGGCAATCACGACGACAAACTAAAACGCTATTTGTGGGGCAAAAAAGTGTCGCTCAATCATGGTTTGGCCGAAACCGTTGCCGAATTAGAAGCCCAGCCGCCTGAATTTGTCGAAGAAGTAAAACTATTTCTCGACAGTTTGGTGAGTCATTACGTGCTTGACGAAGGCCGGTTGGTGGTGGCTCACGCGGGCCTGCGCGAAGAAATGCACGGGCGGGCTTCGGGCGCGGTGCGGGCCTTTTGTCTGTATGGCGAAACCACCGGCGAAACCGACGAGTATGGCCTGCCCGTGCGCCTGAATTGGGCCGCCAACTATAAAGGCCGCGCCATGATTGTGTACGGACACACGCCCGTGCCGGAAGCCGAATGGCTCAACAACACCATTGACATTGACACGGGCTGTTGTTTTGGCGGCAAACTAACGGCCCTGCGCTACCCCGAACGGGCGTTGGTAAGCATCCCGGCCAAACGCGAATACGCCGAATCGCGTCGGCCATTCCTGCCCGAAACCCCCGCCGAATCGGGATTAGTTGGTATGACTGCCCAACAAACCCTTGATGATCTGCTTGATATTCAGGATGTAACGGGCCGACGCACGATCACCACGACGTATGTGCCGCCGATTACCCTCCGCGAAGAAGACGGAATAGCCGCGCTGGAGGTGATGAGCCGGTTTGCCATAAACCCGAAATGGTTGCTGTATTTGCCGCCCACGATGTCGCCGGTCGAAACAGCGCCCCTGCCCGATTTTCTCGAACACCCTGCCGAAGCCTTTGCCTATTACCGCAAGCAGGGCGTTCGGCGGGTGATTTGCGAAGAGAAACATATGGGGTCACGGGCGGTGGTGATTGTGGGTCAGACCGATGCCGTAGCGCAAACCCGGTTTGGCCTGGCCGATGCCGCGCCGGGCGTGGTTTATACCCGAACGGGTCGGCGGTTTTTCACCAATCCGGCGGTCGAAACGGCGTTTCTGTATAAACTCCGGGCCGCGCTCGATGCCACTGATTTCTGGGCCAAACATCGCACCGATTGGGTTTGCTTGGATGCCGAACTCATGCCCTGGTCGGCAAAGGCGCAGGAGTTGATTCAACGGCAATACGCGGCTGTGGGCAGTTCGGCCACTGCTGCCCTCGCCGATACGCTGGCTGCGCTGAATCAAACGGCCAATCGAAGCGAGGATATGGCCGCGAAAATTTCGGGCTTAACAACGCAGATTGGTGATTACGCCACCGCCATCGGTCAATACCGGGCAGCTTACCGGCAGTATTGCCGGGAGGTAAACGGGATTGACGGGTTGGTTTTGGCTCCGTTTCATCTCCTGGCAACCGAAGGCCGGGTGCATACCAATCAGCCACACGCGTGGCATTTGGCGCAGATTGCCGATTTCTGCGCGGCAGACCCGGCTTTTCTGCTGGCAACGCCGTATCGTGAAGTTGATTTGGATGATGCTGACAGTCAGCAGATTGCGCTCGATTGGTGGTTATCGCTGACCAATGCCGGGGGTGAAGGCATGGTAGTGAAACCGCCTGATTTTATGGCTCGGTCGGGCAAGGGTAATCTGATTCAGCCTGCCATAAAATGCCGGGGCCGCGAGTACCTCCGCATTATTTATGGCCCCGATTATGACCGCCCGGATCATCTCAGCCAACTGAAGCAGCGCAATGTGGGCCAAAAACGGGCGTTGGCCCTGCGCGAGTTTGCGCTTGGTCTCGAAGCCCTTGATCGGTTTGCGGCACGTGAGCCGTTGCGCCGGATTCACGAGTGCGTGATTGGGGTGTTGGGCTTAGAAAGCGAGCCGGTTGACCCGCGTTTGTGAGGGCCGAAATTCATCCTGTGGAAACGAACTAACCCCTAAAAATTAACATTTACTTAACATTAGGATAACATTGGCTTAACATTTGCGTAACATTGCACTACGATTGCCTGATGCGGCAACCGTTTTTTTCACCAGTACACACACAAAAACCATGAAACAAGTAGTCGTTCCTCTACTACTGAGCACGTTGATCACCATGAGTACGTTCGCTGAAACGCCCGAAAAAATCGCGCCCAAAGCAACCCTTGCCATTCGGTCAACGTTGGCAAACGCCAAATTAGAACGCAGTTTAGCCAGAAACCTGACCTGCCCCGACATCCTGCGCGAAAGCGGCACGAACTGTATTGTGATGATCCGGTTCACGGTCAACGATGACAAACGGCTCTCGCGGCTGGAGGTATTTAGTGGTAACGACCGTCTGAACGCCGATATAGCCCGACAGTTGGTCGGCAAAAAATTGAACGTCTCTCTCGATCAGTTGGCCGAAACCCACTTAGTTCGATTGCATTTCCAGCTAACTGACTAAACCCTGTTTTATGCGACTCGAAACGCAACAAACACCCTGAAGCCCTGCCACTGATGTAGCGGGGCTTTTGTTTTTTAGCGAAAAAGAGATGCAAGAAGAAAGAGAAAAAAGACGCAAGAGGAAAGACAGAAGGGGTGCCGAAGGGGAGTTTTTCGTCCAGAAGTCTTTTTTCTCTTTCTTCCCAACAATCCCCCACATTTCTTAATCCCATATCCCGCCTAAACTCTGCTCATTGCTTTGAAATGCGTCTGAATTTCAGTAATTTTGCGTCCTGATTTCAAAAATGTGTGCCTGATAATCAATGGGCAGACGGATTCGGTCAGAAAAGCAACCTTCATTTCATAAAGCAATCACATGGCAACTGATCTTCGATACCTCCGAAATATCGGTATCGCTGCACACATCGACGCAGGCAAAACCACTACCACCGAGCGTATTCTGTACTACGCCGGGGTGAGCCACAAAATCGGCGAGGTTCACGAAGGAGCCGCTACGATGGACTGGATGGAGCAGGAGCAGGAACGTGGCATCACCATCACCTCTGCCGCCACAACTGTTAGCTGGGATTACCGCGACCATAAATACGGCGTAAACATCATTGACACCCCCGGCCACGTTGACTTCACGGTTGAGGTGAACCGCTCGTTGCGCGTTCTCGACGGATTAGTTTTTCTGTTCAGTTCGGTTGACGGCGTTGAGCCGCAGTCAGAAACCAACTGGCGGCTGGCAAACAACTACAACGTGGCGCGTTTGGGTTTCGTGAACAAAATGGACCGGGCCGGTGCCGACTTCCTCAACGTGGTGAAGCAGGTAAAGGAAATGCTTGGCTCAAACGCCGTGCCGCTTCAACTGCCAATTGGTGCCGAAGACCAATTCAAGGGCGTGGTTGACCTGATTAACTTCCGGGGTATTATCTGGAACGAAACCGATAAGGGCATGACCTTTACCGAGATTCCGGTGCCGGACGATATGATCGAAGAAGCGACCGAATGGCGCGAAAAACTTCTCGAATCCGTCGCCGATTTCGACGACACGTTGATGGAGAAGTACTTTGAAGACCCAAGCAGCATTTCGGAAGACGAGATCATGGCCGCTCTTCGCAAGGCGACGATTGCCATGGAAATTGTGCCGATGCTGTGCGGTTCGGCCTTCAAAAACAAGGGCGTTCAAACCATGCTCGATTACGTGATGGCCCTGCTGCCATCGCCACTCGACAAGCCCGACATCAAAGGAATCAATCCGAACACGGATCAGGAAGTAACCCGCAAAGCCAACGAAACCGAGCCGTTTGCCGCGCTCGCGTTCAAAATCGCGACGGACCCGTATGTGGGCCGGTTATGTTTCGTGCGGGCCTATTCGGGCGTTCTCGAATCGGGTTCTTACGTGCTGAACGCCCGTTCTGGCAACAAAGAGCGTATCTCGCGAATTTTTCAGATGCACGCCAACAAGCAGAATCAGATTGATAAACTGCGGGCGGGTGATATTGGAGCCGTTGTTGGCTTTAAAGACATCAAAACCGGCGATACCCTTTGCGACGAAAAACACCCGATTGTTCTCGAATCAATGGTGTTCCCAGAGCCGGTTATCGGCTATGCCATTGAGCCGAAAAAATCTGTTGATCAGGACAACTTCTCGAAAGCCATTGGTAAACTTCTCGAAGAAGACCCAACCCTAAAAGTAGAGTCGAACGAAGAAACCGGCCAAACCATCATCCGGGGCATGGGCGAGCTTCACCTCGAAATTATCATTGACCGGATGCGTCGTGAATTCAAGGTCGAAGTAAATCAGGGCGCACCACAGGTAGCCTACAAGGAGAAACTGACCAAAAAAGTTGAACACCGCGAGGTTTATAAAAAGCAAACGGGTGGTCGCGGTAAATTTGCCGACATCGTGTTTGATCTCGGCCCGCGTGATGCTGACGAAAACGGCATTGTGCAGCCCGGTCTGGAGTTCGTAAACGGTATTGTTGGTGGTGTAATTCCGAAAGAATTTATCTCGCCCATCGAGAAAGGGTTTAAGGAAGCCATGACCAACGGCCCGTTGGCGGGTTACCCCCTCGACTCGATGCGGGTGCGGATTTTCCACGGCTCGTATCACGACGTTGACTCCGATTCGCTGTCGTTTGAGTTGGCCGCCCGGATTGGTTATCGTGAAGCTGCGCGGCAGGCTGGCCCAAAAATTCTGGAGCCAATTATGGCCGTTGAAGTGCTGACTCCCGAAGAATACACCGGCCCAATCACCGGCGACCTAAACCGTCGGCGGGGTATCATGAAAGGGATGGACACGCGGGCTGGCTCGCAGGTAATCAAAGGCGATGTACCACTGTCGGAACTGTTTGGCTATATCACCGAACTCCGCACCATGTCGTCGGGCCGGGCAACGGCTAACCTGACGTTCTCGCACTACGAGGTTGTACCGCAAAACTTAGCCGAAGGCGTGGTAGCGAAGGCAAAAGGAAACTCTTAATTTGTATATATGATATATGGCATATTATGTATGTTGACCATTAATAGTCATACGTTATATACCATATATCATACATTTTTTTATCCCCTCGGAGTGAATGGTTCTTTCGGGGGTGTATTTTTCAACTAACAAATCAGAACCAGGACTATGAGTCAGAAAATTCGCATTAAACTGAAATCGTTCGACCACACGCTGGTTGACAAATCGGCAGAACGGATTGTGAAAGCCGTAAAATCAACGGGAGCCGTGGTGAGCGGGCCAATTCCGTTGCCAACCGAGAAGGAGATTTACACCGTGTTGCGGTCTCCGCACGTAAACAAAAAAGCGCGGGAGCAATTTCAACTTTGCACCTACAAACGGCTGATTGATATTTACAGTTCATCGGCCAAAACGGTTGACGCACTCATGAAACTCGACCTGCCCAGCGGTGTTGACGTTGAAATCAAAGTCTAAGTTTCTGGACGAGTAAGTACTAAAAACGCCCCGAATCGTCAGATTCGGGGCGTTTTTAGTTTAGGCTTGTGAGTCTTAGGAATGAGCTAAAACGTTGGCAGAACCAGACACGATAACTACCGCGCGACTTCTGTCTGCTTCGCTTGGCCGGATTATCGTGCTTATGGTGATTCAGGAACCGTTCCAAAATCGCTTTTATCCTGAACCACCGCCACCGTTCCCGTTCGGCGGAGCGACCTGGCGGCCAGCAGCACACTAATCAGGGTCAGCACCGAACCGGCCAGAAACGGCGCACCCGGAAAATGAACCGGCGCACCGGGGCGGGTGAAATACGAAAACAGGCCCGTCATCATCGGTGGGCCAACGGTTCCGGTCAGGCTCACCAAACTCGTTAAGCCGCCCTGTAATTCGCCCTGCTCATTGGCTGGTACCTGCGCCGAAATAATGCCCTGCAACGACGGCCCGGCCAGGCCGCTCAGGGCGTAAGGCAGAAAGAAAATGTACATCTGCCAGCCCTCTACGGCCAGCGACATCAGCCCCAAACCGAGCGACATCATGCCCAGACCAACGTACACGGCGCGTTTCTGCCCGATTTTCGGGATAATCACCCGAATCAGCCCGCCTTGCACAATGGCAACGGCCAGCCCCACAAAACCTAACGAATAGCCTACTTCTTTTGGCCCCCAGCCGAAACTTTCCATCGTAAAATAGCCCCAGACGCTCTGCACCGCCTGCCCCGCAATGTAAATCAGCACCAATGAGGCAATCAAGCCCGTTACAACCGGGTATTTAAACAGATGCATGAATGAACCCAATGGATTGGCCCGCCGGATGTCGAATTTCCGCCGATTTTCTAAGGCCAGCGATTCGGGCAGGATAAAATAGCCATAGAGTGCGTTCAACCCGGCCAGCCCCGCAGCCGCCAGAAACGGAATCCGTGCGCCATACTGCCCCAAAATTCCGCCGAGGGCCGGGCCAATAATAAATCCCAACCCGAAAGCTGCGCCGAGTAACCCAAAGTTTTGCGCTCGTTTTTCGGGCGTACTCACGTCGGCAATGTAGGCCGAGGCCGTGGTGAAACTCGCGCCCATAATACCCGCAATGATACGGCCCACAAACAGCCAGCCAATTGTGGGCGCGAAGGCCAGAAACAGATAATCAATAGAAAAGCCCGTTAATGAAATCAACAGCACCGCCCGCCGACCGTACTGATCGCTGAGACCGCCCAGCACCGGCGCGAACAAAAACGACATCACGGCGTAGGCAAAGGTGAGCCAGCCGCCGTATGTAGCCGCCTGACTCAGTCCGCCGTGAATCAGTTGCTCGATGAGTGTAGGAATCACCGGCGCAATAATGCCCAGCCCGATTACGTCAATCAGTACTGTAATAAAGATGAAGCCAAGCGCGGCCTGTTGTTTTTGCATACAGAAAATGGGTACAAAAGAAGAAAGACGGAATGGACGAAAGAAGAAAGATTAACTGGACGAAAGAAACTTTACCTGATGACGGGAAACAGTTCTTCTCCTGCCTACTTTGTCTTTCTTCTTTCGTCCATGTAGTCTTTCCTTCAAACGCCTTTTGATTTGGCCGCAAGAACGGAAAAAAGGCCGTACCGACCGTTAAACAAGGCATGACTTGTTGGCCGGTTTTGTTTTGCCACCCGCTGTGCTGACCTTTGCCAGCGTATGAAAGTAAGCGTAACGATTATTACCTATAATCAGAAGAACTTCATCGGTAAGGCGATTGACAGCGCCCTGATGCAGGAAACAACGTTCCCGGTTGAAATTCTGGTCGGTGATGATTGCTCGACCGATGGCACCCGCGACATTATTCGTGACTACGAAGCCCGGTATCCGGGGCGCGTGACGGGCGTGCTGCACGAACGTAACCTCGGCAAAAACGGCGGTATCAACTGTTTGGAAACGCTCAAACGCACCAAAGGCGAGTATTGGGCCATTATGGATGGCGACGACTACTGGACTGACCCGCTTAAACTTCAAAAGGAAACCGATTACTTAGACGCACACCCCGACTGTTCGATGGTGTTTCATAACGCCCGTGTTACGTTTGAAGATGGCTCACCGTCGTATCTGCTCAATGGCCCCGACATGAAGCCGTTTTACACCGTTGATGACCTCATTGGCGAGCAGGAAATCTGGTTTATGGCAACATCGAGCCAGATGTACCGTAACATCATCCCGGAGTATCCGGCCTGGTTTCGCGAGTCGAGCAGTGGCGATATTCCCCGGCTGATTCTGAAAGCCAAACTCGGCAAGATTGGGTATATTCCCGATGTGATGTCGGTTTACCGCAAAAACCGGGGCGGGGCCAGCTACCACGATAACGAACGCGACGAGGTGTTTCTCCGCAACCGGATCGAGATGTATGGCAACATTAACCGTGAACTGGGGTTTAAATATGACCGGACACTGACCAGAAACATAGCCCGCTACTACCGGATGATGCTCGATGCCAAACAATACGAGACTACTTATCTTCGTCGGGCATGGCTGGCTGTCAAGTACTTAAATATGGCCCAGCCCGATTGGGCCATTGCCAAAGACGTTATCCGGGATTATATTTTGCCGACACCAATCGTAAAATTGTACAGCACCATCCGGCTGCTGCCGCACAAAAACTAAATCAGCGTCAGTAGTTCGTGGTTTGATGTTTGTAGTTGTCTTCAATTAAAAACATCGAACCACAAACTACAAACCTCGAACTATTTATGAAATTAAGCGTCGTTATTCCGGCCTACAACGAACAGGAATCGTTGCCCCAAACGCTCCGAACGCTGTATGAATGTCTCGCCAAGCACGGCATCGAACACGAGATTTGCGTGACTAACGACAACTCGAAAGACAACACGCTCGGCGTTTTGCAGGAATTAGCGCAGGAAATCCCGACGCTGGTGTACTATACCAACCCCGGCCCCAACGGGTTCGGATACGCTGTGCGCTACGGCCTCGAACGCTTCTCCGGCGATTGTGTGGCGGTGTTTATGGCCGATTTGTCTGACGACCCCGAAGATTTGGTACGCTATTACCAAAAAATGCGTGATACGGGCGTGGATGCCGTGTTTGGCTCGCGGTGGAGCAAAGGCGGCAAAGTGATTGATTACCCGCGACTGAAAAAGGTGATTAACCGGGTGGCAAACGCCATTGTGATGGCCGTGATGGGCATTAAATACAATGACACCACCAACGCTTTCAAACTCTACCGGCGCGAAACCATCGAGGGTATCAAGCCGTTTCTGGCCCCGCACTTCAACCTGACCATCGAACTGCCCTTAAAATCAATGGTGCGCGGCTATA
>JBBRNH010000036.1:0-50285 GCA_038230415.1 Cytophagales bacterium
GACGTTGGCGCGGTGCCGGTGAGTATAATGCTGGCCGTTGTGGTGCAGCACGGACAGGTGATACAGGTGGCCGAATAAACCGCCGTTGGTCTGTTGACTAACACCACCACCGACCGCACGTTCATCTGCCCGGTTGACCAGTTGACGGTGCCGCTCACGCAACCCGAAGCCGTCAGCGTTGCGTTGCTGCCCTGGCTAACGGTCAGGCCCGGCAAAGCCGACAGCGACAGCGTTGGTTTGGGCAGTACCGTCACCGTTGCCGAAGCCGTTGCTGAACAGCCATTGCTGATTGCTTTGTAGATGTACTGCCCGGCATCGGCCATCGTTGCCGACTGTGACACAATCGGCGAACCACCCGTGCAAAAATCGGCACAGCTCGGCAGTTTCCAGGAAGTCGTCGCATTGCCCGGCATCGCCATCGCTGCCAGCGTAAACGGCTGGCCTTCGCATACCGTCAGCGATTCGAGCATGATCGTTGGTTTGGGCAGCGTCGTCACCGATGCGTAGGCCGCGTTGGTACAACTGGCTGATCCGGCAGTGATAACGGCGTAGAACCAGTTGGTTTGCCCGGCTGCGGGTAACTGCGCCCCCGATGGCGCAAACGTCGTTGCAGTTGCGCCGGTGATGGCCGCGCCCGTTGCCCCACTGCTGCTGACGGGGCCGTACCACTGCACCCCCGTTACGGGCGATACCGTTGGCGATGTGGTTGACAACTGAATTTGCATCGTCATGGCCGGTGCGCCCTCGCAAACGCTCTGCGAGCCTGGCGAGATATTCACGCGGGGCGGATCGCAAACCGTCTGGCACGTTGGCCGGTCAATACTAATCTGCCGACTGCAACCAGCCGCCGAGGTTGCCAGAATAGCGAACTGAACAACCGTTGCCGAAGCCGACACCACGTTGCCGTTGATGGTCACGAGTGAACCGGCGTTGGTGGTTAAACTGGCGGCATTCGTATTCAGCGAAAGCGTGTACGACTGATTGCCCGATACGCAGGCCAGACTGCCCGGCACCACCGAGAGCGTGGGCAGGGCGTTCACCGTTACCGACTTGCTTGCCGGAGCCGACGCACAACCGAATTCATTCGTGTAATACAACGTGTATATCCCGGCGTTGGCCGATGTTGCATTGGTAATGGTAACGGTGCCGCTGCTGATGGTCGTGTTGGCCGGGGTTGTCCAGTAGGCCGACGCGCCTGTTGCCAGGCCGACCGAAAAGGTCAGGTTGGTACCTTCGCAGATGGTTGATCCGGCAAACGGGGTGATGGTCGTTCTGGGGTTGATCGTCACCGTCACCACCGCCGAACAGTTCTGCACTGAGGTTGAGTAGAGGGCGAACTTATACACACCTGGCAACGTCAATCCGCTCACCGTAACGGGATTACCCGACTGATTGATGACCGGCGACGTGCCGTTCACAAACTGCAACACACTCCATTGCTCGCCCGCGCCCGGCTGGACTAAGGTGGTGCTGGCTGGCCCTTCGCAGAACGTTTGATCCGGCCCGGCGTTGGGCGTGATGCACACCGTTGAGCAGGTTGGAGCCGTGACGGGCAGCGTGGCAATGCAACCCGCTGACGACGTGCCGGATACCGTAAAGGTGTTTACCGTTTTGGGGGCCATAATGGTATTGCCGCTGATGGTTACGCCAAACTGCCCGGCATTGGTGGTCAGGCTGGTTGCGTTGGTGCTGAGCAGCACCGTGTATGACTGATTGCCTGATACGCAACCGCTGCTCATGATTGCCAGCGTCGGCTTGGCATTGACCGTTACCGATTTGGTGGTGGTTGAGACGCAGCCAAGCTCGTTGGTGTAGTAGAGCGTATAAATTCCGGCATCGGCGGTTGTTGCGTTGGTAATGGTGACCGTCTCGCTGCTGATGGTGGTGTTGGCGGGCGTTGTCCAGTAGGCCGACGCACCGGCTGGCGGGCTGATGGCAAACGTGGTTGACCCGCCTTCGCAAAGCGTCGTCGGCTGAATCGTCGGCAGGGTTGTCGGCGGGCTGACTACCACGCTGACCGTGGCCGTTGTCTGGCAGGTGGGCGAGCTGCCGACGGTGACGGTGAAGGTCTTGGTGCCGGTTGTGGTGATGCCCGACGTGGTGGCCGTTGCCGTGTTGGCTCCCGTGAGCGTAATACCGGCGGGTGCTGTCCAGGCGTAGGTATATGAATTCGCGGGCGACACCTGCGCGGTGAGCGTGGCCGATTGCCCGGTACAAATCGTCGGGCTGTCGGTACGTCCGTTGGCCTGGGCCGTAGCCGTCAGGCTGCAAACCGTTTTTGGCGTAAACCCGATGTCGTAGGTGTGGTTGGTGCTGCCCGGCCCGCCCGTCAGAACGGGAATGTAGGGTAGCCCATTCACCGCCGACAGGCTTGGCAAGCTGGCAATCGTCGCGTTGGAATCGTTGGCGGTGTTGGCCGTTGGCACCGTCGAGAAGGCGGTGGCCAGTTCCAGAGCCGTACCGCTGACGGGCAGCGTGTTGGTTGCTTTGTCGAACCGTGCATCTGATATTACCACGTAATACTGGCTGTTGAAAGCCAGCCCGGTGTAGGCCGTGCCGCTCAGCGGTGCGCCCGTTATGGGGCTGATGCCGTTGGTATTGACGTTGGCCGGGTTGAAATAATATTCGCCGTTGGTGCTGGTCTGGGTGCGGCCCACGAGCTTGCCGGTGGCATCATACAGACACAGCGTGACGCTGGCGATGGGTGTTTCGCAGGGGTCCTGGATACCGTCTTTGTCGGCATCGATCCAGAGGTAGTTGCCAATCTCAATCGGTTGCGCGTCGCAGAGAGACACTATGCCGCCCCAGTTGTTGGCTTTGGGGAAGTTGGAAGCCGAATAACCCGCTGCCGTGCCGTCGCTTATGAGGTGGTTGTCGCGGGAGCGATCACCCGTCAGGCGATTGAGCCAGGTCATGCCCGATGTGGCATTGAACAGGACGTTATCAAAAGCCGGGATCAGAATTTCGGGGCGACCCGGTATATAATCGAGCGTCCCGGACAGAGCCGATCCCTCCAGCCCCACATATTTGAAAAAGCGGTTTTGCGGACTGGTATTGGCTCCGGCGCGGCTGGCCGGGCTAAGGGTATAATTGACCTGCGAGACAAACGGCCCGGCAACGCCGTTCTGTTCCAGCGTCCAGGCGGGGGTTGTGTCATTGCCCCCGTTGGCACCGCGAAACAGTATCCCGCCCGTCACGTAGAACGACGAATTGATCGCGTCGTGATAGCGGTTGCGGGTGGCAACCATCATGCCATAAACCCCGTTTGGCTGCAGGTCAAACTCGACCTCGCCTAACCACGGATGGGTGTGCTGCTCGTTGTTGTTGCCCACCCCGTTCGGGTAAAATTGCGTGTTGGCCGGGGCTACCTCCCAGGGATGCACAATCTGGCCGTAAAACTGGAAAACGTTTACGTTGCTGGCCGGAAACTTCAGGTTAAGCGGAACGTCTAATTCATGGCGGAAGCTGGCCATGGCCGGGGCGGCATCGGTCGGATCGAACGAATAGACAATCCCTTTCAAGTCTGCCGCCGTTGGCCCGGTGCAGGTCACGGTAGCATAGACCCGGTTCGTAGTCGGGTGAATACCCAAGCCTAAAGCCGCCTGATACGGTCGTCCGTCCGACCAGATACCCGTTGGGCAACCGGCTGTTGGCAAGGGGAATCGCTTGATTAGACTGGTATTGGCTACCGCCGAGCCATTGGCTGCTACGGGAATCACCAGCACCTCCTGCGTTTTGAGGTTGACGACATAGACCTCGTGACCGTCGCGGGCAAACACAACAGAGCCTAAACCCGTGTAGCCAATTTTGGACGGATTCGCGTTCGTCTTGCCGTAGGGAGATTCGGTGTAGGCAGCGTCGGGGAGGTAGGCACCGGCAAAGCCATCGCTGTACAGCGTTTCCAGATCGAGCCAGGTCGATTTGGCACCGGCTGCGCCACTGGTATAATCAATTTTATACAGGGTGGCCTCGGCAAACGTATTGGCACTGCTGTTGCTTTGCATCGGCGCGTAGCCCCGCATAAACGCCCCGGTCAGCACCTGTTTGTGGGTGCGGTCCCAGGCCAGACCAAATGTCGTGCTGACATCGCCTTTGGTAGCTACCGTGCTATGGACCGCTATTGGATAAGAAGCTCCCCCCACCGGCTGACCCCATCGGTAGTCAGTATCGGCTGTGATGGTTGGCGTAAAGTTCAGCCCCGTGCTGTACTTCATGTCGATAATGGTGGCTTCGGTCGCCAAATCACTGCTTCGGGTGAAACACACGACCGCAAAACTTGGGTCGGTCTGGCAGTAATCGCCCGCCTGCACCACGCCGAAATCCACGTTACAGTCGGGGGCTTTGACAAACTGCACGTTCGTGCGGCCATCCGCGCCGTTGGCCGTCGGGTTCACGTTGGCGGGCAGGTTCGAGAACTCGACCCGCAGCGGATACGTGGCCGAAACCGAATATGGTGCGCCGGGGAAACTGTACTTGCCGTTACCGTCGGTGGTGGCGGTGCCAAGCAGGGTGTTGTTGCAGTCATAGACCGACACCGTTACGCCCGCCAGACCAACCGTTGCCGTGCCGGATTTTACGCCCGTGTTCGTGAAGTCCATGAACGCCGTGCCACCGAGACCATTGGTACAGGGCGGATTAAAGACCTGTACAGTAACAGGAATTACACTGAAGCAATTGGGGCCGCTCGTCACCGTAACGGTGAACGTATTGACTCCCACCAGCAAACCCGTTGCCGTTGCGGTAGCCGCATTGGTTGGGTTAATCGTCGTGCCGTTTGGCCCGACCCAGGCGTAGGTATAGGAATTGGCCGGGCTGACCTGCGCCACGAGCGTAACGGGTTGGCCCGTCACGTAGGTGCTGCTGTTGGCCGATGCCGTAGCCGTGAAGCTGCACAGGAATTTATACAGGCCAAAATCGTAGGTGTGGTTCACCTCGCCCGGCCCTCCTGTGGTGATCTTGATACAGGGTTTGCCCGCGTCCAGTTTTGCATCGTTGTTAGCCAGGGTGGTACCGGAGTTTATGGCCGTGCTTTCGCCCGGTGTCAGGGGCGAGACATCGGTCAGGCTCAGGCCGTAGCTCGTCACCACCGTGCTGCTGCCGAGACTCGTAATCACCAGCCCGTAGGCCGTGTTGTAGGTCAGGGCTGTTGTGGCTACTGATGAGGTACTGATTCCCGCCGTGATGGTGGTGGAGGAGAAATAATATTCCCCGGCAGCGTTGGTCGTTACCGAAGCCAGAATAGTAGTTTTGGCCGCATCGTAGAGTTTCACGACCGCACCCGGAATGGCCGGTTCGCAGGGGTCCTGGATACCGTCGTGGTTGTCATCGCGCCATACCCGGTTGCCGATTTGGAGCGGGGCGGGGTTGCAGAGGATTTCGAGGTCGCCGAGACCGTTGGCCTTTGAGAAAAGACCAGCCGCTCTGCCGCCCGAATAAATCGTGAAGCCACCCCGTGGTTGTTTGCCCGTCGTGTTGCTCAACCGGATAATGCCGCCACTATAGTACCCAAGCGGGTCCATGGCAATGGTGGTTACCTCGCCCGAACCGGGCAACACCGCTATACCGCCCTGTGCCGTTTCGTAGTGGGCCGGGGCAAACTGCTCGTCGTAATAAAACTCGCCCCCGCCCGGACCATCACCGTTGGCCTGTTTAGCCGAGGCTACTTCTCCGCAGGCTGAACCGCCATTTTCAAGCGTCCACACGCCGGGTGTGCATTGGCCCGCCCGCAGAATGTCGCCCCCAACAATGACATTGACCGATTTGGCCGAGTTACTGGGGTCGGTGTTGAAATCGCCCAACTGATGGCCCGTCCGGTCAATAAAGCCCAGAATCATCGCCCCTTTATCGTCGAACTCAATACCCGACAGCATTGGCTGGGGATGACTGACGTAGGTATTGGTTCCATTGGTGTTCGAGACCACAACCCCATCGAAAACAACCGGCGAAAACACGCTCGCCCACGGATGCCAGCGGCTCGAATGCGCATTGATTGGTTCGCCCCCCAGACCGACCGCCGGTTGCTCCCACGCGGGACTGCGGGGGTAGTTGAGCGGAATCGTCAGTACGGGTGTGGCCGAGAAAACGTTTGTCGCCACGTTCATCTCATACACGAACGATTTAAGATCAGCCGTCAGGTTAGAAACCGATGCGTCGCAGGTGATACCAACGTAGAGTTTGCCCCGCCGGTACGAGAGCGCGAACGGATGGTAGTCGCCGGTGGCACTGCACCCCGGATCGGGTACGGAAACCGAGTTAGTGATGGTTTGGGTGTTGATATCAACGATATAAATTTTCTTGTCGTTGAGGTTAACGGCGTACAGCGTTGTCTCATCATCCGAAATATCGACATCGCCTAAACCTACCGCACCAACTTTAGCGAAGGCATCCTGATCGAACGATTGCGTGGCGGGAGCGGCCAAATTGCGGGCCGCGTTCGTGGGAATCGTACCGGCGTTTGGGATCGTTACCAACAAACTGGCGTTGGCGGCTCCCGACACGTTGCTCGAATAGATGGCCCCCAGCCCGTTGGGACCCATCCCGACATGCCGCTTAAGAAACGCTCCGCTGTATATTTTTTGCCGTAACCCGCTGTAGGCTATGCCCCACACCGAGCCCATCTGTGCTTTATTTCCTACTGTCTGCTTGACTGGATTGGTGGGCGCGGTGTAATTGAAGCTGACCAGTACATCGACCGGAGCCGTAGCCGAAGCATCCCCGCTGACATAGCAGGGCGTGGCCAGCCGGGGGTTGGCCTGGCAGTAACTATCCGGCTCGTTGAGTCCTAAACTGACTCCGCAGGTGGGCGCGTTGACAAACTGAACCGTTGTGCCGTTGTTGGTGCCTCTGGCGGTTGGCTTGAACCCGGCGGGCAGGTTCGAGAACTCAACGCGGTAGGCTCGGCCATCGGTCAGGCCCGATACAAAATAATCGCCGTTGAGGTCGGTCGTGGTGGTCGTTACTAAGGTACTGCTGCCCGTGGCCGAGCAAACAAAAATCTGTACGGTCAGACCGGCCACGCCTTTTTCACCAGTGTCTTTAACGCCGTTGCCGTTATAATCGCGGAAGCTGTTGCCACCTATTTTACCGGGACCAGCTACGCATGGATTACAAACAACGGCCTCAACGGTAAAGTCAGCCGCGTCGGATACGCAACCCGATGCATCGGAGATCACCAGATGATACGTTGTCGTAGCGGTAACCGTTGGGTTGTACGTTTGCAATGCTGATGCAACGGTTGGGCTGGTGCCTACAAACCATTTGTAGGTCGTAGCCACATCGAGCGATGAGAGGGCGTTTTGGGCACCCGTGCAGGCTACATCTTCGCCAACAATGGAAGCAACAGGCCGGGGTCTCAGAATGATAGTACGCTGGGCAATGGGCTGGCAAATTCCGTCTGCCGACACCAGCAGGGCATAGACATAGATTGGGGTATTCGCATCGCTAAGGTTGTCGGGCAAGAGTACATTGCTGAGTGTGACTGTTTTGGTTCCAGCAATGGACGTTGATGCAACCGTACCCAGCACCGTCCCCTCCGTAGATGTGTAAGCCTCGGCAGGCGAGGCCAATGGTTCAGTAAAATAGACAAACCGAATCTGGTCGGGAGCCACGGCGTTGCTCGTCACGCTCATGTTCAGCGTGGTATTGGCGCAGACGGTGGTCGTGGCCGAAGCTGGTGCCGTGAACGCGATGGTTGGACAGGTGGCAAAACCTGCATCGAACTTGTGGTTGTTGTCGCCCGAAATACCCACTGTAAGCGAGGTCACGGCAGTGTTTGACCCTGCACCAGTCAGCGCGAAATCATTATCAATCGCATCGTTGCTGCCCTGATTGGCTGGCACAATGGGCGCATTGACCAATTCGGGCTGGTTCTGGTCAATACGCAGTTCAACCGCACTGCCCGCTGATAAAGCCGTCAGGTTATAAATGGCCGAGACCGTGTTCGCAGCTGTGCCCGACGAGAAATAATACCCGCCGTTGGCATCAGTGGTGGCGGTGGTAATCAGAACATTGCTTTTGTAGAGTTTGACATCAACGCCCGAAATACCTACCTCGGTGGGGTCCTGAATGCCATTGCGGTTATCATCTTTCCAGATGCGGTTACCAATTTCGACGGGAGCCAGATTGCAGACAAATTGAATGTCACTCAGTCCTGCTGCTTTACCAAATAGCGGGAACCCTCCTTTATAAACCGTGTAAAAATCAGTAATTGTACCTGTTGTTGTGCTGAAAAATTCGAGACCTTGTGTATCGAAGTAGGTACTGTTGTTGGGTGGGCTTCCAACCCCATTCCAGGGATCGATAAACGTGGTAACTACCTCGCCGGAGCCGGGAATCAGTGCCAAACCGGCCTGGGCCCCTTTTTCCCAGGTATCAGCACGGGTTTGCTTAAAAAATACCCCGTTGCCCTGCACCCCGATAGTAGCCGCACCCGCTACGACCGTTACGGGGCAACCGCCCGGCAAGCCTTCCATAATCCAGGCACCACTCACGTAACAAGCTTTCAGCATATCACCGACTGCTACCGAGTTCTTTATGTTGGTGTTGCCAATTTCAGGCTTAAAATTGCCCGGCCCCTGCTGATCGCCCCACCGATCCCGAATACCGAGAATCATGGCGTTGTCCGGCGTAAACTCAATGTCGCTCAACATGGGTTGTGGCCACACGTTCTCCGGGGCATTCCCATTCTGACTATAAGTATCGATCCAAGGATTCCAGCTTGTGCCGAACGGATTTGTCAGTTTATAATCCAGTTTAAAGTCCAGTACGTTTGTCAGGCCCGCTGTTGGGTTGGCAGGGTCGAACGAGAAGACGTAGGCGTGTAAATTCGTTTTATTTTGGCTGGTTCCTGCATCACATACAATGCCGATGTACCCCTTGCCCTTATGAAAGGCCAGGGCAAAAGGCCGCGCTGTACCACCCACGCTAGTCGGAAAGCCCGGTATTGTACTCAGCGGATATTGATTAACCACACCAGGAAGTGTTGCCCCCGATACGTCCACGCTAATCAAGGCTCGCTGGTTGAGGTTGACCAACCAAAGTTGGCCCGTGCTTTCGTCCACGTCGGCATCGCCGTAGCTGATCCTGCCAACTTTGGCAAAGGCATCAAGATCACGGTTTTGCGAGGTTTTTGCCCCCAGTGTATAATCAGATGCTGCCCCACCCAACGGCAGACAAGTGGCATTGGGGTCTCCATCGGTAGCACTTTGGCGGCACACACTGCCTAAATCAATAGCGGGGCCACCGTTGGCAGGAGTAACCCCCTGCAAATCGAATTTTCCGGCTGATGCGGTCGGGGTAGTGGTGCCGGTGAAGTTGAAATAATAAACGAAGCCTGGCCCATCGGCAATGCCGACGTGCCGTTTTAAATAAGTGGCGGCAAAGAGTCGTTTGGTTAACCGATGGTAAGCCAATCCCCATGTCGAGCCTATATCGTCGACAGTAGCCGCCTGTGTATACCCATTTCCGGCTGCGCTGGCAAAACCGCTGGCGTTATATGTATTGGAGACTAAGGCCGGGTCGGTGCCAGTGGCAAGGCCGTTGACATAACAACCCGTCACCCATTTGGGGTTGGCCTGGCAATAGTCATTCGGAAAATTCACCCCAAAATTGATGTTGGTCACTGCCGCGCCCGCCGTTACAAACTGCACCGAGGTGCCGTTGCCAGCCGCTGCCGCTGCAAAGGGACCGCTGAAGTCGCCAGTGGGAATACCCGTAAACTCCAGCCTGACTCTTGCTCCCGCCGGGATTGTTCCAACCGGGAAATTGTACGCCCCCGCAGTGGTGCTGACTACACTGCTCGACGTGGCGTTGTAATAGGCCGTGACCGTCAGGCTGGAAACGCCGGGTTCATTGGGGCCGTCTTTGATGCCATTGGCATTGAAGTCGCGGAAGACGGTGCCGGATACCTGCGCCTGGGCGGTGATGATGGTTCCGAACCATAGCATCAGGGCTATAAAACAGACGGAGCGCGTACTACCAAATGGCCGAAAACAGTAATGATGTACCATAGCGAATTCGAGGGAGAGATGATCGAGATTGTTATGCTATGGCTTACTGCAAAACCAGTGCCAGTTATATTACCAAGACTGACAGCTTCATCACATGAACGTATTAAATTGCGTTTTGGGTAAAACAGTCAAATCTTACCTTTTACACAACACCCATAGAATAAACTTTGGGCGGAAATAGGCCGTAACGCAAAACGCCTTTCCCCCGCGCTAAGTAGCGTTGGAGAAAGGCGTGGACAATGCTTAACAAGAATCAGACCAGCGTTACGCTTACCCGCAGCACAAACTCATCCATCTCAATATCAACGGCTTCGCCATTCAGTACGTCAGCTAATTCGAGCGAAACGGCTTGAACTTCCCCGGCAATGTAGTCGCGGTTGGCTTCGACGGCCCCGGTCAGTTCGTCGTTGTTGCGGGCCACCACAAGCCTGATTTTATCGGTAATATCGAAGTTGCGGTCTTTGCGGAGGTTCTGAATCCGGTTCACCACGTCGCGGGCAATGCCTTCGCGCCGGAGTTCATCGGTGATCGTCACGTCGAGGGCAACGGTGATGCCGCCTTCGGTAGCAACCACCCAGCCCGGCACGTCTTCAGTCAGAATCTCAACGTCGGATAATTGCAAGTCAAACGTTGACAGTTGAAGCGTATTCGCCTGTTCCAACTGACTGATCTGCTCGTCGGTCATGGCCGCGATAAGGGCGGCCACGGCTTTCATGTCTTTGCCGAAGCGCGGGCCGAGCGCCTTAAAATTGGGCTTAACTTTTTTCTTCAGGATACCGCTCGTGTCGTCAATGAGTTCAACGGCCCGGATGTTGGTTTCTGCCGCAATCAGCCCGGCCACGTGTTCGATCTGCCGCCGGGTATCAGCGTTCAGAACAGGGATCAGCACCCGGCTCAGGGGCTGACGCACCTTGATTTTGTGGGCCTTTCGGAGCGAGTGAACCAATGAACTGATCTGCTGCGCCAGTGCCATAGACTGCTCTAAATCAACATCAATCCAGTCGGTTTGCACCGGATGCCAGTCCGTAAAATGCACCGAATCATGCCTGAAGGGACGGTTCGACGCTTCGATGTTTTTCAGGATTGATTCTTCCCGAACGCTGTCGGTCAGATTATGATAGAGCCAATCGGCAAAAAACGGCGCAATGGGCGACATCAACTGTGCTACCGTTACCAAGCAGTGTTGCAGGGTTTGGTAGGCGGCCCGTTTGTCGGGAGTCATGCTGCCGTCGGACGCGACCGAATCGTCGGACCGCCCCGCCCAAAACCGCCTGCGCGACAGCCGGACGTACCAGTTGGAGAGTTGGTCGCTAACGAAATCCTGAATCAGCCGCCCGGCTTTGGTGGGGTTATACTCATCGAATTCTTCACCAACTTCTTTTACCAACGTGTTGAGCTTCGAGAGAATCCAGCGGTCAAGTTCGGGCAGGTCTTGGCGGGCAATCCGGTCAAAGTGTTCAACGGCGTAACCGTCCACGTTGGCGTAAAGGGCGAAGAAATTATAGGTGTTGAACAACGTTCCAAAAAACCGGCGTTGCACCTCGCCCAATCCGTCGGGGTTAAACTTGAGGTTATCCCAGGGTTCGGCGTTGGTAATCATGTACCAGCGCGTTACGTCGGCCCCGTATTGGTCAAGGGTTTTGATCGGGTCAACGGCGTTACCCTTGCTTTTCGACATTTTCTCGCCCTTTACGTCCAGCACCAACCCCGTTGAGACCACGTTTTTGAACGCCACCGAATCGAACAGCATCCCGGCAATGGCATGAAGCGTAAAAAACCAGCCCCGCGTCTGGTCAACGCCTTCGGAAATAAAATCAGCCGGGTAAGCCCGCTCAAAGTGGTCTTTGTTCTCGAACGGGTAATGCCACTGGGCGTAGGGCATGGCCCCGGAATCGAACCAGACATCAATCAGGTCGGGTTCGCGGGTCATAAGTTCGCCCGATTTTGAGACGAAATAAATGGCATCGGAATAGGGCCGGTGCAGATCGAAATTACCGTTGGCATGAGCAGCCAGAAATGCCTGGTTTTTGTCCAGATATGCTTGATAATCAACCTGTCCGTCGGCAATCCGGGTGCTGAACTGCTCATTCGCCCGGTCGCAATGCGCCACCAATTCAGCTACTGAACCCACGCAGATTTCCTCCTGTCCGGTTTCGGTGCGCCAGATGGGTAAGGGCGTTCCCCAGAACCGGGAGCGGCTCAGGTTCCAGTCCACGAGGTTTTCGAGCCAGTTGCCGAAGCGTCCGGTGCCGGTGCTTTCGGGTTGCCAGTTAATGGTTTTGTTGAGTTCGACCAATCGGTCTTTGGCGGCTGTGGTTTTAATAAACCAGCTATCGAGTGGATAATACAGAATCGGTTTGTCAGTTCGCCAGCAGTGCGGGTACGGGTGTTCGTATTTCTCGACCCGAAACGCCTTGTTTTCTTCTTTGAGCTTGATGGCAATCAGCACGTCGGTCGGCTTGAAATCGGGGTCGGCGCGTTCGTCGTCCGAGTAGTATTCTTCCTTCACATACCGCCCGGCATAATCAGTGATTTCGGCAACAAACCGGCCCTGCCTGTCCACAATCGGCACGTCTTTGCCGGTTTCATCTTTGACCATGATGGCCGGGATACCGTTGGCCTGCGCCACCCGAAAATCGTCGGCCCCGAACGTGGGCGAGGTATGAACAATGCCCGTACCGTCTTCGGTGGTCACAAAATCGCCGAGAATCACCCGAAACGCCCGGTTTGCTCCCTCCCTTGCCGGTGCGGACTGGGGTGGGGTGACGTATGGCATGAGTTGCTCGTACTCGATACCTTCCAGAAACTTGCCCGGCATTTCCATCACAACGGCCCAGGGAATTACCTTATCACCATCCTGATATTTGCTGAACGCCGGGTCATTGACAATTTCTACCTTGCCTGCCGGGTTCAGCCATCGGCCAACCAACGCCTTCGCCAGCACCACGTTCACGGGGTCGTAGGTGTAGGGGTTCCGGGTTTTCACCAGCACGTAATCAATGGTGGACCCAACGGTCAGGGCCGAGTTTGCCGGGAGCGTCCAGGGCGTAGTTGTCCAGGCCAGCAGATAAACGTTGCTGGAGTTGGCCGCGTCGAACAGATAGCCCGACTTGCCGGTGAGTTTGGCCCGGAACTGCGCCACAACGGTCGTGTCGCGCACATCCCGATACGTGCCGGGCTGGTTCAGTTCGTGCGAACTCAGCCCCGTTCCGGCCTTCGGTGAATAGGGCTGAATGGTGTAGCCTTTGTAAAGCAACCCCTTGTCGTAGAGTTGTTTGAGCAGCCACCACACCGATTCGATGTACTCGTTTTTGTAGGTAATGTAGGGGTTATCGAGGTCAACCCAGTAACCCATGCGCTCGGTCAGCGTGTTCCATTGGTCGGTAAAACGCATGACCGTTTCGCGGCACCGGCGGTTGTAGTCGGCAATGCTGATACCCCCTTCTGATTCGGGTTTACCAATATCGTCTTTGGTGATGCCGAGTTCTTTCTCGACCTGTAACTCAATGGGCAGACCGTGCGTATCCCAGCCGCCCTTGCGCTCGACCTGAAAGCCGCGCAGGGTTTTGTAGCGGCAAAAAATGTCTTTGATCGTCCGGGCCATCACGTGGTGAATACCGGGCGTACCATTGGCCGACGGCGGCCCTTCGTAAAACGTGAACCGGGGCGCACCCGCCCGCACCGCCACCGACTGGGCAAAGGCGTTGGTTTCCTGCCAGTGTTGCAGCACCTCGTTGGCGATTTGGGGGTAGTTGGCGGCAGTATATTGGGTAAAATTCATAGTCTTCGGGGGCATTGCTGCACAAAAGTACGGCGAAACAGAAAAGGGCAGACCAACCGGCCTGCCCTTGTGTTGTATAAAGGTGTCAGGTCAGGCGGTTTTCTGCCGAATCTGGTCAATAATAGTGATTACATCAGCGAGGGGGAGTTCAAATGTATCGGCTATCGTTTGGGCATCCATCCCGATTTTGAGCGCACCACGAACCATGCGAATAGCCGCATTCCGTCTTTCTAACTCCATGCCGCGCTCCATGCCGCGCTCAATGCCGCGCTCAATGCCGCGCTCAATGCCTTCCTGGAGAATCTGTTCGTAAGCTGTCATAGCTGATTCATCTGTTCTGGTTGAAATACGACGAAAAATAGCGAGAAGTTCCGTTTTTTCGATGCCCGACGTAACGGACAAGTAAATAAACGCCGTGCCGATAAACTGTTGCCCCAACGTGGTTTCGGCCACATCTCGCATCACCTGCGCGTACTGTTCCATGCGTTGAACCAATTGTTTTTTCCGGCGGCTGTTCTGGAGCAATAACGCCGTTAGCCGGGCAAAATCAGTTTGAAGTTTTGGTAACACCGTCTCCGGCGCGGTCGAGAGGTCAATCAGCACGTAGTCGAAGGTCGGCGTAAAGGGCAATATAGACGCTGGTGCTGACCCCAGATACGCAGCCAATGGCCGTTTTTTCCAGCGTCGTTGCCCGTGATAAACCACAATCGGCAAAACAGGGGTCAGGGGTATTTTGGTTTTCACCTGCTGCGCCCACACATTCAGCAAATACTGATTGATCTGAAAATGCGGATGCTCTTCGTAATAACTCTTGTGTTCGAGCAAGAGCGTGATAGTCAGGGGTTTGTGCGAACAGGAAACCGTGAAAACCAAGTCAGCAAAATGCTCCTCTAAATCCCCATTCGTGAACGAATCTGCTTCCCGAACCAGCGTTGATGTATCGATAGCCTGGAAAATTTCGGGCGGCAAGTACCCTTGCAGGAAATCAATCAGGATATCGGGCCGGGAGAATGTTTCCTTGAAAAACTTGTCGTGCGGGTTTTCGATGTTCATAAGTCAGTTCGAGGTTTGTGGTTTGTAGTTTACTGACGTGAGAGTATGTCAACTAACTACAAGCCACAAACCTCGAACTTTTCTACATCCCCCCCGCTTCAAACTGCACCGTATCGAGGGCAAACAACGGTTTGCCTTTGGCTTCGGGGTTCACAAACACAAAATAGAGTTTGTGCATCCCCGTCATCGGTTGCCGAACGGGTACGTTTACCGGCCCCATCGTGCCTGATTTCACGTCGGCCTCGCCCAGCAACGGCCCCGTTGGGCTGTCGGCCCTGATTTCGAGTTTGCCGCCCGCCGTGCGGTTATCCGTAGCAAAAGCACTCACTTTCATACCGTTGATGCCCGTTAAATCAAGATCATCAAATTGCACGTAGCTTTTGTCGGTCAGACCAATCGCCATTTCGCCCATCGGAAGTTTGTATTTCATGATCTCTTTCTGCCCGTCGTTATTGGCGGCTTTGACCGTCGCGCTCCGCAACGCCACCGACCCCGAACCCGTCAGTGGCCCAATGGCTCCGTTGCCTTTGTCGGTATAGCTGGCGGCAATAATGTATGAGCCATCTTTTGGCTTCACCGTTGTCACATACTGACCTTTAACGGGCTGGTGGTTAGCGGCTTTCTCATCGGCCAAACTCAGGATATACCGCACCATGTCTTTGGCATCGTCTTTTGTGATCTGCGGGTGCGCGCTCATGGCCTGCTCGCCCCACACACCACCCCCGCCTTTGATGATCTTGTCGGATAACTTACCCTCGATCTCAAACGCGCCTTTGTACTTTTTGGCTACGTCGAGATAGGCCGGGCCGATTGATTTTTGGTTGATGCCATGACAGGCTTTGCAATCACTGAGTTCGATCAGGCGTTTGCCAGTCGAGAAACCTAAGTTGGCCTGATGGCCCTGAGCAAGCATCGTTTTGTCGAAACCTTCGAGGTAATCAACCGTCACGGCTACGTCTTCGGCAGGGATTTTACCGCCCAGCAGCGTTCCGTCTTCTTTGTCGGACACGCTCACCTCATAATCAACGGCTTTGTTGGGGAAATAAAACGACCGATTGCCTTTCACCGCTACCGATACAGTCGGCGCATCGTTGCCAACTTTGATTTCCAGCGTTTTGGTCGTGGTGTTTCCGGCGGCATCGCGCACGGTTAAAACGGGCCGGTACACGCCCGGTTTGGCAAACGTTATGGTCGGGTTAGCCGCCGTGCTTGCCGGGAGTCCTCTGCCAAAATTCCAGGCGTAGGTCAGCGCGTCACCGTCATAATCCATCGAGCGGTTGGTATCGAATTTCACCGTGAGCGGAGCCGCGCCAACGGTTTTACTGGCCGACGCTACCGCTACGGGCGCGCGGTTGCCGGCGTTGTAGGTGATGTGGGCCAGTACGGCATCATCGTTCTGGGCAAACCAGTTGTTGCCGTATTCCAGCACATACAGCGAACCGTCTTTGGCAAACTGCATGTCAATCGGGTGCGAGAACTTGGTGCCGGGCATGAATGATTCCATGCTCACAAAATCACCGGCTGGATTCATCGTCACGGGGTTAATCCAGTTTCGCATCCAGTCGTAGGCGAAAAATTTACCGTCGTAATGCCGGGGGAATTTCACGGCTGTTTCGGGGTAATCGTCGTAATAATACACCGGGCCACCCATGGCGTTACGGCCACCTTTGCCCACAATAGCCCCAAACTCCGGCGAGTCGGCGTAGGGGTAGTAGATAAACGCTTTTTGGGCCGGGGGCAAATCTGTCAGGCCCGTGTTGTTGGGCGAGTTATTGACGGGGTGCGCCGGGTCAAAAGCCGCGCTGGAGGTGCTGTCGGCAAAGTTAAAATCACGGTAGGCGCGGTTATCGGCCACAAACAACGGCCAGCCAAAAAAGCCCGCCTGCCGTGCCTGATTTACTTCGTCGTGACCGCGTGGGCCGTATTTTTCGTTGTTTTCGCCCGCATCCGGGCCAACCTCACCCCAGTACAAAAAGCCCGTCCGCTGGTCAACGGCAATTCGA
Organism: Cytophagales bacterium; assembly: GCA_038230415.1. Classification (GTDB taxonomy): domain Bacteria; phylum Bacteroidota; class Bacteroidia; order Cytophagales; family Spirosomataceae; genus JBBRNH01. The sequence goes on from JBBRNH010000036.1 coordinate 16,845, forward strand.
TATGGGTTGCGGTTGCCCATCACATAAATCTCCGGTCTCGTTTTGGCGTTGCCGGTCTTGAAGAGGTTATTCTCCGGGATGTCGTAGCCTTTGTCGGCGCGGGGTTTGATACGGAGGATTTTGCCGCGCAGGTCGTTGGTATTGGCCGACGATGCCTGCCCGTCCCAGCCTTTGCGCCCGGCGCGTTCGTCCATCGGGCCGTAGCCGTTGGAGTTGAACGGGTTCACGTCGTCGCCGGTCGATAGGTATAGATTCCCGGTTTTGTCCCAAGCAATCGAGCCGCCGGTGTGGCAGCAGTCGGTGCGTTTCACTGGCACACTCAGCAGTAGTTCTTCGGTCGAGAGCAGCAGCGTATCGCGCACATCGTCATAAACAAACCGCGAGAGGTGCTGGGCGGTATCGGCAGAGCCGGACGGGGGCGAATAATACATATAAACCCGGTGGTTGGTCTTAAAGTCCGGGTCAATGTTCAACCCCATCAATCCGTATTCAAACTTTTTATAAACCGGCACACGCGCCACGATTTTCACTGCTTTCTTTTTGGGGTCATACAGTTTAAGTTCGCCTTTGCGCTGCCCGAAGAGTACCTTGCCGTTGTCCAGCACGACTAATTCGGTGGGTTCATCGAGTTTTTCGGTCAGGATGGTTTTGGTGAATCGGTTTTCTTCGGGGTACGGCTGGGTTTTGGCCTGCCCCACTTTAAGGGCCGTTGCCATCACCGATTTCAGCCCGCCGAGGAGGTGTTTCACAAAAACGGGGTTGATAAACGTTGAATCGGGATGGCCGAAGTTGGTATAAAACGCCTTGCCCCCGTCGTAATCGTGATACCAGGCCATCGGGTGGTCGTCGCCCATTTTACCGTCTTTGTACGTTTTCTCGTCAATCTTCACCAGCACCGTCACGGCCTTGTTAACATTCTTGAAGTCATAAAACTCGTCTTTGATTTTCCAGCGATCCGGGAAACCAAACATGGACGCATGGTTTTTATTGACCGCTACGGCTTCGCCCGTCTGCACGTTGGGGTTGCCGGGGTGCGACATAAACTGCCCCCCCGCGAGCTTGCTGTACCAGGCCCAGTCGTACTCGGTGTCGGCAGCGGCATGAATCCCGACGTACCCCCCACCCGACTGAATATACCGCTCAAAAGCGGCCTGTTGTGCGTTGTCGAGTACGTCACCCGTGGTTGAGAGCCAAACCACTGCGCCGTACTGTTTCAGGTTGGCTTCAGTAAATTTGGCGGCATCTTCGGTGGTATCAACCGCAAAGCCGTTCTCCGCGCCCATCAGCATCAGGGCGCGTTTGCCCGCCGGAATTGACGAGTGCCGGAACCCTTTGGTTTTCGAGAACACCAGAATCCGGTTGAGCGCGGGCCGGTTCATGGCCGGTTTAGCAGCCGTTACTGTAGCGACCGTTGCTTTGGTTTGCGAATGGCCCGATTGTGGCACAAGGGCCAGCAAGGCGATGAAGGCCAGCCACAGGCCAGCCGAAGACCGAACGATAGTATGTTTCATTGGGGAGCGGGGTAAAATCAATGCTTGACGAATTACAAATTAAACGTCGAATCGTTTTGTTTCCTACTTAAAACGCGGTTGCGTCGCCATCGTCTATTTCGACCGGGCCGTAGTAGGTCAGATTCAGGTTGCGGATTTGGCTGTACGGAATCACAAACAGGTCGCCGGGCATTTTGTAGTACCGTTCGTCGAGCGATTTATCGGGTAAGCGTTCGCTGTCTTTTATATCACGGTCGAACCGCCGACGATACACTTCATAGAGGCAAATTCGATCCACGCCATCTTTGGAGAGATAAAACTCATCGAGCAAACCGCAATATAATACGCTGCCTTCTTTGGTTTCGACCAGCACATCCACATACACCGCCTTCACCTCCTGGGCCGGGCTTGCCTGGTCATCGGGGGTCAAATTTCGCCCCGACAGCAAGTAGTGCCAGTCATTATTGAACCGCAGGGGGTACGCCCAGACATCGAGCCGTGTTTGTTCAACAAGTTGGCGCAACCCGATTCCGGCCAGTATAGCCAGTAAAAACAAAAAAATGGTATAGGCAAAAAATGCACCCAAGCTTTGATCAATCAGGTCAAAATCAGGCTGATAGGCTGAATTATTCGCCCCAATAATCAGCTTGTAGAATTGATCTAACCGAATCCTATACCCAAAAACAGAGGTAGCCGTGGCGTAGCCTGCGGCTTGCAGCAGAAAGGCCGGAACTAACGACAACACCAGTTCATCGCCCAGCGACGTTTGAATATTTTTGCGGGAATATGGCCCGGCGAGGTAAGCAATTCGCAGCAGGATACCCGGAAAAAGCAATAGAAAAAGTAACAGGGCACCCAGCGCAATATTCATCAGCCATTAGTGCGGTTGATGCCACTTCTGCGGCCTATGCGCTGAAATTTATAGGTTTTCCCGTCTAATTCGACGCTGATTACGGCGTTTTCGTCTTGCCGACGACTGGTGATAATCTGCCGTACAAAATCGTCAGCCGCTTTGGGGTTAGCCAGAATCCTACGAACATCGTCGCTCATGGGAGCTTTCATCGTTTTTTGGTTTAATCAGTTCAAAGTAGAACAATAATTTTCATAAAAACGATAATTGGCCCCACCTCAACGGATTACGCGCTCACAAACGTCCAGAGCAAATAACCGTTCAGCCCGATGATGATGGCCGCCACCGCCCAGGCCGTGACTGACAGCCAGCCCGGATTGACGAACACGCCCATTTTTAGCCGGTTAGCCGTGAAACTCACCAACGGCACCACCGCAAAACTGAGTTGGACTGATAGCACCACCTGACTCAACACCAACAGTTGGGTGGTGCCGCGTTCGCCATAAATGAGGGCCACCACTAAGGCCGGTACGATGGCTACCAACCGCGTGATGAGCCGCCGAAGCCAGGGTTTGAGCCGCAGATTCAGAAAACCTTCCATCACAATCTGCCCCGCCAGGGTGCCGGTCAGCGTTGAGTTTTGGCCCGAAGCCAGCAATGCCACCGCAAACAAGGCACTCGCCAACTGCACCCCCAACAGCGGGTCTAAGAGCCGGTGTGCGTCGGTGATGTCGGCCACGTTCTGATTGCCGGAGCCATGAAACGCAGCCGCCGACAAAATCAGGATAGCCGCGTTGATAAAAAACGCCAGCAGCAGAGACACCGTTGAGTCTATCGTGGCGAACTTGATGGCCTTGCGTCGGCCCGGTTCGGTACGCGGAAAATCGCGGGTTTGCACAATGCTGGAGTGCAGATAGAGGTTGTGCGGCATCACGGTTGCGCCCAGAATCCCGATGGCGAGGTACAACATTTGGGGGTTGGTGACGATGGCTAATTTGGGCAACAGCCCGCCCGTAATGGCCGCCAAGCTGGGGTGAGACACGATCATCTCGTAACCGAAGCAAACCACAATCACCAGGATAAACCCGGCCACCACGCGCTCTAAGGTCTGAAAACCACGATGTTGCAGGTACAGCAGCAGCAGTACATCCAGCACCGTGATCCCGATACCGACCGGCAACGGCAGGCCAAACAGCAGGTTCAGGGCAATGGCCGAGCCGATGACCTCGGCCAGATCGCAGGCGGCAATGGCAATTTCGGCCAGCACCCACAATACCAACGATACCGGGCGGCTGTACGAATCGCGGCAGGCCTGGGCCAGGTCGCGCCCGGTGGCAATGCCGAGTTTCAGCGACAGGTGCTGCAAGAGCATGGCAAACAGGTTAGAAATCAAAATCACCGACAGCAGCGTGTAACCAAACTGCGCCCCGCCCGCAATGTCGGTGGCCCAGTTGCCGGGGTCCATATAGCCCACGGCCACCATCAGGCCCGGCCCGGCGTAGGCACCGAGGGTTTTCCAGAAACCGGCGTTGACCGGCACCCGCACCGAACTGTGTACTTCTGGCAGCGACTGGGTTATAACATCTTGGCGAAATGCGTTCATAAATTGACTTACCAGCACAGGCTGTTATTGACTAAAAACGGGGGAGATTAAAATTTAGATTCGTCTAAATTTGCCTTAACTACTTCCCGAAAACTATTTTTGTAGCGAAACTGTTCCCGAACTTTACCGAAAATAGTGATGGCGAGCTTCACGGAAGAAAACTACCTCAAACTCATCTACGCCCTCTCGGCTCAACAGCCCGACGGCGTGACCACTAATGCCTTAGCCGAACGAACCAACACGCGGGCGGCTTCGGTGTCGGATATGCTGCGGAAATTGGCCGAAAAGGGGTTGGTACATTACCGCAAGTATCAGGGCGTAACGCTCACCAACGAAGGCCGACGGCAGGCCCTGCAAATCATCCGGCGGCACCGGCTCTGGGAGGTGTTTTTGGTGGAGAAACTCGGTTTTGGCTGGGACGAAGTGCATGATATGGCCGAAGAACTCGAACACATCCGGGCCGACGAACTCACCGACCGGCTATCCGTATTTTTGGGCAACCCGCAATTTGACCCGCACGGCGACCCGATTCCTACGCCATCGGGCGAGTTACCGCCGACCCGTTATCATCCGTTGTGCGACGTGGCCGCTGGCGAAACCGTGCCGATTATGGGCGTGTTGCAACACAGCCCGGCCTTTCTGCAACACCTCAACAAGGCGGGGTTAGTGCTGGGCTGCGTTGTTAAAGTTTGTGAAATCAGTGTTTTTGATCGGTCGGTGGCGTTATCAATCGGCGACCAACCGGCTATTTTTGTGAGTTATGAGGTAGCGCGGAATGTGTTGGTGGGGTAAAATTGGGCAGAACGGGATGCCTGGTACTTTACTTTCATCAGGCGTTGAGGGACCAATTCAGCGTTGTTTTTGTCACGTCCGCAAAAGACCGAAACAACATGAAGGCAGCTATACAAAACAAAAAAATCTACTGGCTGACCGTTGAAGACGTTCAAACCGTAGCACAGGACAAATTAGGGAGGGATTTAATAATATCTGAGATAAAACAACTCGAAGACCTGATTGCCGGCAGGATAGACTGGCATGAAGCGATTTCCGGTGCTATTGATCAGCAATTTCCTGACGAACGGGATGCTTGGGACGGGGGCGAAGACGTGTAACCAGATACAGAATGATTGCTGAACAGCCGAAACTAAATAGCCTGTCGTTGCCTGAAAAATTAGGCAACTGGCAAATCAACAGGGTGCATCATGCCGATTGTCTGGCAGGAATGAAGGGCCTGCCCGACGACTGTATTGATGTGGTTGTCACCAGCCCGCCTTATTGGGGGCAACGGGGCGACGATGGCATTGGCCTTGAAGCCGACCCACGTGAGTACATCGCCAATCTGACTACGATTCTGTTGGAGGCCAATCGGGTTATGAAACCAGAAGGGTTATTATGGCTAAATCTCGGCGATGCGTACAATACGCCAATCAACTGGAAAGAAAACGACTATGTGTACAGCACGTTAGGGGCAGACAAAAAAGGGTTTGCCGCTACCAACTCGGCCTATACCAAAAACCGGGGTAGCCGCCGGGCATTTATTGACAAATCGGATCAGTGGCTTCAATACGGCAACTTACTGGCTCTGCCGTTCCGATTGGTGATCGCGCTCTGTGATGCCGGTATGCTGTATCGGGGCGAGGTGATTTGGGCTAAACGAAAAGCCATGCCCGAAGGCCGCTGCCGCCGACCGCACCGCAAGCACGAAAGCATTTATTTGTTAGCAAAAACAGAACAACATTTATTTACGACTCACCCACCCGTGCCATCGGTATGGGACGTGAAAGCGGGGTCAAATCAGACCCACCATACCAGCACCTTTCCCGACGAACTGCCCGCTATGTGTATTCAGGCCAGCGGTATCGAGACCGGACTGATTTTAGACCCGTTCATGGGCAGTGGCACAACGGCACTGGCTGCCAGGCGATTAGGGTTTGATTTTATTGGCTTTGAACTTAACGAAGCAAATGCACGGGTAGCAAACGAGCGGATCAACACAATGCCATTGTCATTATTTTAGTCTCTGTTTCTGATCCTCTCGAAACCGCTCCCAGGAACTGACCAAGTAGCCGGGAAGCGGGTCATTACCATCAAAAGCCGATACGAAAATACGTTTTCCACTGAGCGTCATTTCCGGGCTGGCTACGGTTCGGAGGTTATAGGAAAAGCAGACATCAAACGAGCCATGCTCTTCAATATATCGTCGTTTATCGCTCGGCGCATCAATCGTTCCGAACTCACCTCGGTTTACTAAATCACCGGTTGGGGGTGGATATGATTTCGCATCAAACGTGAATAAGCAACTGAGATACCCCTTCCGCATCATTGCTTCGCTACACGGCACATCATCAGAAACGCGCTCGGCTAATGAGGCCTTGCAATGAATACCGCCAAACATAACAGGCTGTTTGCCAGCCGTGCTGTATAGCGCAATGTCTAATTTCGAGTTACCAACGGTCCCGTAGATACCAATTTCGGAGAGTGCATTTTTTCGTTGCTCCTCATTCGTCAATGGCTGCAACAGAATTTGATAGGGGGCCAATAATTCATTGTACCATTTTACCATAAAAAGTTCGAGTGCTTCACCACCAGCCCGCACCCAACTCTGCCCCGGATCAGAACGATAATACTCCCGTAAATAGAGTCGGTAAATGATATGATGATAAATATCACTCGGATTTGTGTCAGGCATCGCCCGTATAGCGAGTTCAATCGCCTGGGCAATTGCATTGCGGTTTTTGATTAACGGCTTATCGGTGTTGAGTTGCGAGAAAATGCTGACAATCCGTTCTTCGGTTTTGATATACTGTTCTTTGGTAACGCCCTCTAATTCAACTTTAAATACGGATTCATCCGATGCCAGATTCAAAAAAATTCCACCCGGCGATTCATCAACCGTTGCCCGTAGCGGAACCGGATACTTCACATCAGAATGGGGTATCCAGCCGATGTCTTTAAAGAATCGCTGTGGCGCTACGCCTAAGCCCTTTAGCCAGTCTAACAATTCTATCGAATCTAAACGCCTTTCTTTCGTTTCTATCTTACCGATGTATGACTGCGGTTTACCAAGTTTCTCCGACAACCCGGTTTGCGTCTCTCCTTTACTCTCCCTAAGTGCGATTAGTTGGTTGATAAGAAGCTCGTACCGGGGATCGAAAATTGTTTTCATACGCCCAAATTCAGCCCATTCGTTCTTTATACCGTTTTAGTATATTTTAACGATTCATCTCATAGATTCCAGTTGTACCTTTGCCCAAATTTCGCCCAATGAAAATCCTCGATTGGTATATCCTGCGCCGGTTTCTGCAAACGTACCTGTTTGTGGTGCTGATTATTGTGCTGGTGGTGGTGGTGATTGACTACACTGAAAAGATTGACAATTTCAACCGCACCCACGCCCCGCTCAACGCCATTCTGTTTCAGTATTACCTGAATTTTATTCCCTATTGGGCCAACTACATCAGCCCGCTGATGATTTTTATTGCCGCCGTTTTTATGACTTCGCAACTCGCGGCCCGCACCGAAATTATCGCTATCCTCAGCACCGGCGTGAGTTTTGTGCGGCTCTTGGTGCCTTACGTTATCGGGGCCACGCTGGTTGGTATCCTGACCTATTTTATGGTGAATTACCTGATTCCGGTCGCCAACAAAAACCGCATTGCGTTTGAGCAGAAATACATTGACGATCAATACGTGTTCAGCGACCGGAACCTGCACCTGAAAATCGCGCCGGAGATTTATGCGTATCTCGAAAGCTACAACAACCAAAACCGCACCGGCTACAAGTTTACCTTAGAGCAGATTCAGGGTAATCAACTCAAACAGAAACTTACTGCCGACCGCATCGAATGGGACAGTACCCGGCGCAAGTGGGCCATTCAGGACTACCGGCTCCGCATCATTAACGGGCAGCAGGAAACGATCAAAACCGGCACCCGGCTCGACACGACGCTGAACATGAAACCCGCCGATTTCGACAACAACGTCAAACTCTTCGAGGCCCTGACCCTGCCCGAACTCAATACCTACATTACCACACTCCGTAGCCGGGGGGCCGACGGTGTAGAAACCTACCTGCTCGAAAAATATTCGCGCGATACCCGCCCCTTCGCCATCCTGATTCTGACCGTGATCGGCGTGATTCTGTCGGCCCGCAAAAGTCGGCGGGGCGTGGGCTGGCAGGTAGCCCTGGGGTTTGCGCTCGCCTTTGTCTATCTGCTGTTTTTCATGCTCGCCAAGGGCATCGCCAACTCCGGGGCCATGAATCCGGTGCTGGCCGTGTGGCTCCCAAATTTAGTTTTTGCCGGTATCGGAGTGCTGTTGTACAATACGATACCCAAATGAAACCCTCGCTTCTCGACTACCTCCACCTGCATTTTATTGTCCTGATCTGGGGCTTTACTGCCGTGCTGGGTCTCCTGGCCGATTCAGTGTCGGCCTGGGGTTTGGTTATTCAGCGAACGCTCTGGGCGGCTGTCGGGCTGGGGATGGTGATGCTCGTCCGGCGGCAGAAAACCCAGATTTCGAGGGGCGAAGTCATCAAACTCCTGGCCGTTGGCGTGATTCTGGCCGTGCATTGGTTCACGTTTTTCGGCTCGGCCCGCATCGCCAATGCGTCCATCAGCCTGGCCGGGTTAGCCACCGGGTCTTTGTGGTGCAGTTTGCTGGAGCCGTTGTTTTACCGCCGAAAAGTCCGCGCTTTGGAAGTCGGGCTGGGGCTGGTAGCGATGACGGGGCTATACGTGATTTTCCATTTCGAGTTTACGCACACGCTCGGTCTGGGGCTGGCCGTAATCACGGCGTTGCTCTCGGCGGTGTTCACGATTCTGAACAGTCAGTTTGTGAAACGCCACGACGCACTCACGATTACGTTCTACGAAATGCTCGGTGCAACCATCACCGGCAGTGTGCTGGCCCTTGTTTATCAGCAACTCGTGCCGAATGACCCCATCACGCTCTGGCCCACCGACCCCGTTGACTGGCTCTGGATTCTGACGCTGGCCGGGGTTTGCACGGTGTATGCCTACACGGCGGCAGTCTGGCTGATGACCAGATTTTCGCCCTTCGCCATCAACCTCACCGTTAACCTCGAACCCGTTTATGGTGTGGCCCTGGCGGTGCTGATCTTCGGCGAAAAAGAAAAGATGACCCCCGGTTTCTACGCCGGAGCCGCTATTATTCTGTCGGCGGTGCTGGCTTATCCCGTCCTGAGCCGGTTGCCCGAAAGTGGTTTTCCGCGATTCAGCCGCGCCAAAATCCGGGGCAATTGACCAAGCGAAACCACAAGAATGAAGCCGGTGGCGATTGATGTTCTACTTTTGCGCCATAATTCCCGTTTTCAAGCTGTGCATTAATGAAGTACCCGCTCGTTCAAGTTGTTGCCATCACATCGGTTGCCATCCTGTTTTTAGCCGCCTTTGTGCCGTTGCTGGTGCTGTCGCTGCACAACCACCCGTCTGCCGCCGACGACTATTGCTTTGCCGATACGGCGGTGCGGCATGGCTTCTGGCAGGCGCAAAAATTTTACTACGATGGCTGGACGGGCCGCTACTTCTCCAATTTTCTGGTTCACGGCAACCCGCTTGTCTGGGGCTGGTACAACGGGTTCCGGCTCATTCCGGCCATTGCCGCAACGGGTTTACTATTGGCTCTCGGCGCGTTGGTGAGCGAGCTGCTGCGGGGCAGTTCAGCGGGGCTGCAAACGAGGCCAACAGTCTGGCTAACTACCGCACTGCTGTTTTTTGTGCTGATTATGGCCCTGCAAAGCGTGGTCGAAGCGTTTTTCTGGACGGCTGCGGTAGCTTCCTACACCGTGCCAACCGCGCTTACGCTCTATCTCATGGCCGTGATTATCCGGTGGTATCGGCTTCGCCAAACACCGACAAAAGCCCTCACCGCTGTCTGGTCTGCGTTTCTGGTGTTTGCCATTGTCGGCTCCGGCGAAACCCACCTGATTCTGATTGTGCTGCTACTGCTGACGCTGGCGGGCTACCGGCTGGTTTTTCAACAAACACCCGACTGGTTTCTGATTGGCCTCGTGCTGGTGTCGTTCGTGTCGAGCTGGCTGCTATTTCGTGCGCCCGGCAATGCCATTCGCATGGGCGGCAACCCGCATAGTGGCGAGTTTCTGGTATCACTCGTGTCGTCGTTCGGCTGGCTGGCGCAAACGGTAGGCGGCTGGTTACTGAAAACGCCGGTGCTGCCGTTGTCGCTGCTTTTTTTGCCGGTAGCTACTAAAATCACCCGGCCCGGCGCACCCACGCGGGCATTGTTTGGCGTTCCGGGCTGGTTGATTATTCCGGTTTTTGTGGGATTGATTGCGGCAATGGTATTCCCGTCATACTACGGGATCGGGTTGCCCCCCGCCAACCGCACCATAAACGTGATTTTTATTTTCTTTCTCGTCGGCTGGTTTTATACGCTGGCAACGCTGGTGCGGGCGGCTGGCTGGGGCGGGCGAAGCGCGGGCAATATGGGCGGCTGGTTTGGTCAACTCACCAAAACCACGCCCGCTTGGGTGGTGGTGCTGGCCGGCATCTGGATTGTGGCGGGGTTGTGGTTCAGCGTGTCTATGCGGCAGATGTACAACGACCTCCGGCTCGGTTATGCCGCCACGTATGACCGCGAGATGACCGCCCGTCATGAACAACTCATGCGGCCTGGCAAAACGCTGATCGTGAAACCAATCAGCGTTTATCCGCCGAGTTTGTTTGTCGAAGATATCCAGGCCAATCCAAAATTCCTCTGGAACACCTGTCAGGCTGGCTATTACGGCCACGAAACGATTGTTTTAAAATAGTGGCAAGTGGTCAGTAGCAAGTGACTGGTTCCTGCCGGGCGAAGCACTAACCACTGACCACTAACCACTGACCACTAACTTTGATTTACGTCATAATCCCCTGCTTCAACGAAGCCGACCGGCTGCCCACCGATGCGTTTGTGGACTACACGAAGGCCCATCCCGACGTGCGGTTTTATTTCGTTGACGATGGCAGTACCGACCAAACCCGCGCCCTCCTCGAAAAAGTAGCGGCCCAAAACCCCAACAATTTAGAAGCCCTGATTTTATCCAAAAATCAGGGTAAGGCCGGGGCGGTTCGGGCCGGGATGCTGCACATTGCCAACCGGCACTGCACCCACATCGGCTTTTTGGATGCCGACCTTGCCACACCTCTTGATGCCATTGCTGATTTTCGGGCAATCCTGACCCAACAACCGGGTTTGGAACTGCTGATGGGGTCACGGGTGAAGATTTTTGGTACGCAGATCGAGCGCGACGGATTCCGGCATTATGCGGGCCGGGTGATTGCCACGTTTATCAGTAGCATTCTGCAACTCGGCGTGTATGACACCCAATGCGGGGCCAAATTTTTCCGGCGCGATGTGGTGCAGGGCTTGTTTTCGGAGCCGTTTCTGAGTCCCTGGCTGTTTGATGTCGAGATTTTAGCCCGGCTTATCCGCCAATATGGGCGCAACGGCCTGACCGGGCGCGTGGCCGAGATGCCGTTGAAGCAATGGCTCGAAAAAGGCGGCTCAAAAGTAAAACTGTCTTATTTTTTCAAGCTCTGGTATGAGTTGTACCGGATTCATCAGAAATACAAGTGATGTACCAACTGCTAAACCGCCCCGCCGTTGCTATCACGCTGATGCTCTTGCCAATAGCCGGGTTTTTCGTGTATTTCTTTATCCTGCGATACAACATTCCCTGGTTTGATGAATACGAGAATATCCCCTATTTTCTGCAACGGTTTCTGGCCGCCACCACCGTTCAGGAGAAATTAGACGCGCTCCTGCGGCCCAACAACGAACACCGGGTTTTGTATGCGCGGTTGGTGGTGTATGGGCAATACCTGCTGACGGGCGGGCTGAATTTTGCCAACCTGATGCTCTGGGGCAACCTCGGCTTAGTCGTGATTTTTGGGCTGCTCGTCCGCACGGCACAACGGCAGCGTTTACCGCTTGCCGCGTTGTTGCCCTTGCCGTTGTTGCTGTTCACCGCGCAAAACTACCTGCTCACCTTCACCGCCATTTATACCCTGCAATACCTCGCCATCATCATGCTCGTGATGGCAACATTCTACGCCCTGGCCCGCCCGACGTGGCCGCGTTTCGGTCTGGCAATCGGGCTGGGTGCGCTGGCTACGTTCAGCATGGGAAACGGGCTGCTGCTCTGGCCCGCCGGAGCCGTTATGCTGTTGGTGCAACGGCGGTGGCCCGCAATAGGCGTTTGGCTGGCGGTCGGTGCGGTGAGCATCTGGGGGTATTTTTCGGGCTATCCCGTGCAGCAGGGCAATACCGAGGGCTTTGCCTACGTGCTGGCGCATCCGGGGCAAACAATGGCCGGTTTTCTGATTTTTGCGGGCAGCGTATTAGATATTTTCCCGGCCTGGGCCATCGAAAAGCGGGTCTATCTGCCGTTTGTGGGTGGGCTGGCGGTGGTTGGCCTGTTGGCAGTCTGGATTATTCGGTTGCTGTTGTGGCAGCTAAAACGTACCCGCCCGGAGCCATCATTCTTTGAGACATTTCTGCTCGGTTGCGCCCTGTTTCTGCTGGCAAATATGGGCCTGATTGCCGTGTTTCGCATCCGGTTTTACTTCGGTATCGTGCTGCACAGTTCCTACCGAACCTATTCCCTTGTGCTGTGGGCGGTGGCCTGGCTTGTGCTGGCGGGTATGCTGCCGCAAACGCGCCGGGCGGTGCTGATGCCGGTTGCCTGGAGTCTGTTTCTGACCCTGAATCTATTCACTTATTTTACTTATCTGCCCGAAGCCATTCAACGGCGGAAACACTTACAAGGGCTGACGTTCAACCAGAAGTACAGCCAAACTGGTCTCGGTGGACTGCGAAATTCGGCCCTCTCGCGCTGGATTAACGAACTCAACGCCACCATGCACCAACGCGGCTGGTATGACCTGCCCCGACCCGCCATCGCCCCCGACGAAACCCGGTTGTTAACAGAATTACCTCCGCCAGTCATTGCCAATCAGGATACAACAAACGCGGCTGACGCGCCAAAACTGACCATTATTCAGCACCCCGATTATGTGACCATCACCAGCGACGAGCCGGGTTATTGGCTCGGCATGAACCGGGCTACCTACCTCATTTTCAGATCACCGGCCCACACCTACCTCATGCTGGCCGAACCCAACCGGCCCACCGGCTGGCGACCGTTCTCGGCAATGCCCGGCTGGTTGGTGCCGATGCCGAAGGGTATGGTGCAACCCGGCCAATACCGTGTTGGACTGTATAGAACCGCCCCCACCGGCAACCGAATCGAGTGGCGAAACGAGGTGGTGGTAGTGGAATAATGTTGGTGAAGTCGGTAAATTAAACCTGCGGCAAGCCCGGAAAATTGCAGCGAACCATGAGCGAGAAGGGTTGGTCGGCGCGAGCGGCTTTTGCCACAAACTGTTTGGCTGTCAGGATAGTATTTTCCAGAACTATCCAATCAAGGTAATCGGCTGGTCCACATTGATATAATTGAGCCAAGTTCTGGCAAAATGATTACTTTACGGCTTCTCAAACTTATTGACTATTGATTTCTTTACAAACTGTCCGTGCTGAGCTTATTATCAATGAACTGACCACCGAAGGTAGTAGACCGTTGCAAGTACTGGCCGACAATGGTGAAATTTACGCAGCGAAGACAACCACATCGGTCGTTCCCTGTGTTGAGGTCATTAATGAAATACTCTGTGGCTATCTGGCGCAATGCTGGGGTTTGGCCATACCACCGTTCGCGCTGATCAACATAAGCCGATCAGTCGCTGACTCTTATGAAAGCAGAAGAGGACCGTTATCGGCTCGCTACGCAACATGCGCCTTCGGTAGTCATGTTTTCTTTGGGTCACAGTGGGTTCAGAACCTGGTAGAAGTGGATGATTATTTTGCAGGTCCTCACCATCCCGCTCAAATGCAACTTTTCCACGCGCCAACAGACCTGCTTAAAATCGGCGTTTTTGATTTATGGGTAGGCAATTTTGACCGCAAGCCCGACAATCCCAATGTTTTACTCAGCAGCCGGACTGATGAACGGTTTGATTTTTGCCCCATTGACCATACAGCCGCTTTTGCGTACCTGTCTAACCATCGTGAGGTTCGTGATGCCCTGTTTGCCCGTGACCCCGAAAAGTGTATCTTATCGCATCGTTTCGTGCGGGCAATTGCTAAATTTACGCCCCCGGAACGAATCAGCGGCCTACGCAACGACATACTGAGTGGCATGACAATTGCGCTGGATAACATGGATTTCATTTTTTCGCAAGTACCGTCGGCTTGGGGATTGAGCCAAAAAGCAAAAAAGCATCTTAAACAGTTCTTTGCGGATACCGTTCGTAATGAACGAATTGCATCATCTTACCTGAATTACCTGCACTAACATGGCCGGCTACTATAGCATCCTGCGGTTTGTCAACAATCCCCTGAGCGACGAGAGTATCGCGCTGGGATTAGTGATGCTGGCCGATGATTCAGAGCAGCCACCGGGTCAGGTGCGGGGTGAAAAATCAGCACAGGCTTTATTTCGATTATCAGAGACAAAAGTCGAGTTTGCCAAAAAACTGAACCCGATTTCGGCCAAACTCTTAACTTTTTCGCTGGCTCAGCTACACCAGTTTTTCAAGCGGGACCTGGCCGATCAATCCTATCAACTCCTGACCTTTCCGGTACTGGTGCAACAGGCGTTTATCGAACGGCTTTCTAAGTACAACAACGGGCTTTTGCAGTTTACGAAGCCAACCCGTATCGAGTCAGACCAACTCACCACCGCGTTTGACCGCTATTTTAATCGGTTTATCGAATCGAACATTCCGATCAGAGTTAATGCGGATAATCAAACGGTTAATCGGTTAAAGCAGCGTATGCAACGCGATTTTTATGAGCCACTGCGCGGTACTATTGACGTTGATTATATCCTTCGCAAAAGACAGCTACCCGCACTCTATTTCGACTATCATTTAGACGGTATCGGTGTTAACGGAGCCATGTATGCCGTTAAAGCTATCGACTTAAACGCCAATCATCACCTTGATACAATTCAGCGGGAATTAAGTGAGTTTGAGAGCGTTATTGACCGACTGAACCGATTTGCCCAATTGCATAAAATGGTGGGACAGCCAGTCTATTATCTCGTTGTTGATCCATACGAAGGCGATAACAAAGACCGGAAGGAATTATACGATATTCTCCAATCGACCCCACAATTTACGCTAACAACGTCGGCCAAATTAGGGGATATTGCAGCGCGTTTACGACAGAAAAAGGTAGGTAAATTTTCAGAGAAGCTTGTTGAGTGATGAACCGTAATCAACACAAACAGCCGGTTCAAACGACAAGAACTAACTGACTATGCCCGGTCAGCGAGGCCGCAGCAGAATAAGAAAACAAAGTGAGTGATCTGGCGCAGTTCAGGGAAAGTGGCTCGTACCGTAATATCGGCGCGGGCCAGAAAACAGAGTATTATCAAGGTACGTTAGCCCAACCGTCAATATCACTAAGCTGACCACGAAAATGCCGACATAGACAAGGCCGTGTTTCCAGACCATAACGACCTGAATAACAATGAAAATCAGCACAACCACCACTACTACTAATACCTAAAGCGGATTGAGTAAGATGATAAGGTGATAAGGTGATTGGTGAGCAGGGCGATAAACAAACTCCACCAAAACGCCCGAATTATTGGTTGTGAATAAACGCTCATCTTACACTTCCTCCGTCTGTAACTGCTTGTCATACAGTTCCCGGTAGGCTCCGTCGCGGGCCAAAAGCTCGTCGTTAGTGCCTTCTTCCACAATCTCACCGTTATCGAGCATGATGATGTAATCGGCGAGTTTGGCCGACGACACACGGTGCGAAATAATGACCGACGTGCGGTTTTCCATGATCCGTTGCAGATTGTTCAGGATGATGTTTTCGGTGTTGGTGTCCACCGCCGACAGGCAATCGTCGAGAATCAGAATCCGGGGGTCGCGGGCAATGGCGCGGGCAATACTCAACCGTTGCTTTTGCCCGCCCGACAAGGTTATGCCGCGCTCACCGATGAGCGTCTGGAAGCCTTCGGGGAAGTCAACGATGTTCTGTAACAAGTCGGCATCGCGCACGGCGGTTTCAATCCGGCTCTGCGGCATATCGGGCTTGCCAAACCGGACGTTGTTGCTAATCGTGTCTGAAAACAGAAACACGTCCTGCGGCACGTAGCCCATCTGCCCGCGCAAACTCGCCACCGAGTAATCTTTAACCGGCTGATTATCAACTAATATTTCGCCCGATGACACGTCATACATCCGCGTCAGCAGGTTTGCCAGAGTGCTTTTGCCGGAGCCGGTCGTGCCGAGAATTGCCACCGTCTCACCCGCCTTCACCCGCATCGAGAAGTTTTTGATCGCTACAATCCCGGAATCTGGATAGACGAACCGGACGTTTTTAAACTCGATGTCACCCTGAATGGTATGAGCCAGATTTTTGGCCGAAACGAGGTTGGTTTTCACGTTCAGAAACTCGTTAATCCGGGCCTGAGACGCGGCTGCCCGCTGAATTTGGCTCGTTGTCCAGCCCAACGCCATCACCGGCCAGGTGAGCATATTGACGTAGAGAATAAACTCGGTGATGTTGCCGGGCGTGAGCCGTCCGGCCAGAATTTCCTGCCCGCCCACAAACACCACCAGCACATTGCTCAGGCCCACCAGCACCGCCACGACCGGAAAAAACAGCGCGTCAACTTTAGTCAGGGCTAATGATTTTTCGCGGTAGATGTTGCTTTCGGTGGCAAAGCGGGCGGCAGAATTGGATTCCTGCACGAATGATTTCAGGACGCGAATCCCCGAAAAAGCCTCCTGCACAAACGTTGACAGCTTGGACAAACTCGCCTGAATTTCTTCTGACCGCTTGATAATGATGCTGTTGACAATGTAAATAGCGACCGACAAAATCGGCAACGGCAACAGCACATACACCGACAGCCGGGCGTTGATGCTGACCATATAGCTGATTACCAGAATGAACAGCACGATGAGATTGAGGCCATACATGATGCTCGGCCCAACGTACATCCTCACTTTGCTCACGTCTTCAGAAATCCGGGCCATCATATCGCCGGTGCTGTGTTGACGGTAAAAACTGAGCGGCAGGGTTTGGTAGTGATCGTAAATTTCGTTTTTGAGGTCATACTCAATCAGCCGCGACATCACAATGAGCGTTTGCCGCACCAAAAACAGGAAAAAACCTTTCAGCAACGCCATCACCAAAATCAGGATGCCGTAAAACAAAATGCTGAACGCAAACACGTCATACAGAGCCGATTGCAGCGTAGATTGGTCGTAGAGAAAATAAATATCAAGCGTTTCGCGCACCAAATCGAGGGCGTACCGGACGAGTTGGGCCGGAAAAATGCCGAACAAATTAGAAACCGCCGTAAAGACCGTTCCCCAGATGAGGTACCATTTGTATTTAGCGAGGTATTTATTGAGATGAGAAAGTGCTTTCACAGGGAGGACTTTAACGAACGGTTCTTGGGGAAAACCGCCCCGTGTTCTGAAAAGTTGCGAATAAATCTCCCACCGCCCCTGAGCTGTGGCCTGTTAAGCTAAAACGTAATTAGTTAGGTATGGTCATTTTTGGCAGAACCGGATTCGTCGTCCATCGCCCCCCGGCTGTGGGTACCCGAACCAGCGGGCTTCCCGCCTGAAACGGCACAGCCGAGGGGTGGTGCCAAACAAGCAACCTAAATAATTACACTATTTTTATACCTTTGTGAGCAAGTACTCACTTTTTATGAGCGACCGCAAAGAAGCCATCTTATCAACCGCCCTCCGGCTGTTTGCCGAACGGGGCTACGAAGCCACGCCCACCAGCCTGATTGCCAAAGAAGCGGGCGTGTCGGAGGGGCTGGTATTCCGGCATTTCGAGAATAAAGAGGGGCTGTTGGCCGCAGTTCTGGCCGACGGGCAAAGCCGCATCAAAACCCTGGCCGACCGTATTGAGCGCGAGACCGACCCGAAGCGCGTGCTGGCCCTGACCATTGACCTGCCCATGACGCTCATCACCGAAGAGCGCGAGTTCTGGATGCTGCAAACGGCCCTCAAGTTCAGAAGCCAACAGGCGGTTTTACTCAAAAACCAGATCAATTATTTTGGCAACCTGCCCAACATCATCGCGCAGGCATTCGGCGCGTTGGGCTACGAAAACCCGGCCCGCGAAACTGAATTGCTGATGTTGCTTTTAGAAGGATTGGGTACGGCGTTGATGCTGGCCGACGAGACCACGAACGGGGCCGCAACGGTGCAGTTTATCAAATCGAAATACGAAATTATAGAACGCAGATGACGCTTATATTGCAGATTTACGCTGATTTTTTTTATTAATCCGTGTAAATCCGCAACGTCTGCGTTATCCGCGTTCCACTGTTCCATGAAATCAATCCTCAAAAAACTCCTCAAAACTGCCCTCGCATGGTTTGGTTTCAGGACGCTAACGCAGGAGCAAACCGTTGATCTTCTGCGACCTTTTCAGGTGGCGGCTTTTCCGCTTCACCGGCAGTCGTTGCCCGAAGTGGCTGATGTTGCCAATGCGTCGAAAATCCTGTTTCGGCCCAACGAAGCCGTTACTTACACCAGTTACGTTTGGCAATACGCACCAAAATCACTCAAAACCAGTGTATTGCGCTCTGGAAATCTGCACACCAATGGCGTTGTTCTCTGCACCGATTTCAACACGCAGGATGCCGTAAGAGACCTTGTTCGGCCCAAACCGCGCCGGAAAATTCACCACGCAGAAACCCTCGTGGCCCCGTTTGGGCATTATCAGGATGGTTTCGCCTTTGTGGGGTATTACGATTTTATGATGCTCGTGGCCGCTAAACTGAGCCTGATAAAAGAAGCGAATCCGGGCAACGCGTCGCCGGGATTCGATTTTGCCGAAGTCACGATTTCATACCCGCTTTTCGGCACCACCTACGAGCAGGAATTTCTGGCGCACCTCGGCTTCAAACCCGAACACATTCTTGACAGCCGACACTATGATGTTCGTGCTAAAACCTATTTATTGAGCAACAACGGCGACTGGTCTTACCCGAATAAGGCGAACCTGATGGCCCTCCGGCAACAACGATTACGCTTGGTTGACAACCCCGACGGGCCACACAGCGAGCGGATTTACATCAGCCGCGCCGGACGGCGACGGGTGCTGAACGAAGATGAATTGATAGCCATGTTGTTGCGATACGATTTCCAGATTATCGAAGACAAACCCCGCACCATAGCCGAGCAAGCCGCGCTTTATAACCGGGCTTCGATCATCATGGGGCCGCACGGTGCATCGTTTGCCAACCTCGTTTGCTGCCAGCCCGGAGCGCATTTGTTTGAGTTATTTGCGCCGGGGTATATTCCGAATTTCTTTCTGTACCTGGCTCAATTGATGGGTATGAGTTATTCGGGCTACGTTCCCGGCCCCATCACATACTCACCAAACTGGATAACGGCAGAAAATCAAGCCGAGAACATAACCGTGTCGGTGGCTGACATTGAACGGAGTTTGAACCTGATAGTAGCCCCAACCGACTTACCCCCAACCAGCCCATACCGGCACGGGCCGGTACGAGACAACTAATTTTTTTCACCAAAACAGTGAGTGATTGCTCACAATGAAACCATGAATACCAACCAGATTATCCTGCTCACCGGAGCCTCAACCGGCATTGGCCGCGCCACCGCCCTGCATTTAGACCAACTCGGCTACACCGTTTTTGCCGGTGTCCGACGCGAAGAGGACGGAGCCGCCCTGACCCAAACCGCGTCTGAGCGGCTGAAACCCATTATTTTGGACGTTACTAACCCGGCCCACATCGCCAATGCGGTGGCAGTGGTGGGTGCCGCCTGTGGCGATGCGGGACTACTGGCATTGGTCAACAACGCGGGCTACAACTACATCTCGCCGGTTGAATATACCGACGAAACCAAAGCCCGGCAGATGATGGAGGTCAACTTTTTTGGCCTGTACAAAATGAGTCAGGCATTTATCCCGATGCTGCGGCAATATGCCAAACAGAGTGGTAGCCGGGCCAAACTCATTAACATCGGCTCCATTGGCTCCATCGTTGGCTTACCCTGGGAGCCGTTTTACCACGCCAGCAAGTTTGCCGTACTGGGTCTCACCGAAAGCCTGCGCTACGAGCTTCAGGCCCAGCGGATTTCGGCGGTGGCGGTGTTGCCGGGCGGCATCAAAACCGATTTTATGCCCAAAACCGATGCCAGCCTTGCCGAAGCCATTGCCGCCATGCCCGCCGAAGGAAAGCAACTGTACAGCGCAGGACTAACCAAGTACAAAGCTCTGATTCCGATGGCCGATAAGTTTGGCTCCGAACCCGAAAAAGTTGCCAAACGCATTGCCGATGTGGTGAAGGCAAACAATCCGGGAATGCAGTATTTAGTTGGGCCAGACGCAAAGTTGCTCTTTGGCATTGCCCGAATCCTGCCCATTTCGTGGCGACACGCCCTGCTGCGGGGACAATTTGGCGCGTAACACGGTTGAAAGACAAACTACCGGCTCCGCGCCGATTTCTCGATGAAACTTCTTTACAGTTATTTACGCCATTATTGGGGCTTACTCGTTCTCGCACTGCTCTTAGCCGCCATCAACCAGATTTTTTCGCTGCTTGACCCATACATTTTTCGGCAAATCATTGACCGTTACGTGGTTAAGCCCGGCGGCACTACCCTCCGCGACTTAGATTTCGGCCAGTTTCTTGTCAATGGTGCGGGCTTGCTGATTTTGCAGGCTCTCGGCGTGGCGATGGTGAGCCGGATTGCCAAGAATTTTCAGGATTATTACGTCAACGTGATTACGCAACGGCTGGGCGCGAAACTCTACACCGACGGGCTGCGTCACTCGCTCGATTTGCCGTATCAGGTGTTTGAAGATCAACGCTCCGGCGAAACCCTTGGTAAGTTGCAAAAGGTCAGGTCTGATGTCGAAAAACTGATTCAATCCTTTGTGAATGTGCTGTTTACGTCGGTTGTGGGCATCGTGTTTGTGATGTGGTACGCGGCAACGGTCTATTGGCCCATTGCCCCGGCTTACTTCCTCACGATTCCGCTGCTCGGTTTTGTGAGTTCGCTGTTGAGCAAGAAAATCAAGACCGTTCAGCAAAAAATCGTGGCCGAAACAACGGCGTTGGCCGGCTCAACCACCGAAAGCCTGCGGAACATCGAACTCGTGAAAAGCCTCGGCCTGGCGCAGCAGGAAACCGAACGCCTGAACGCCACGACGGGCAAAATCCTGAAACTCGAACTCAAAAAAGTCCGCTACATTCGGTCGCTGTCGTTTGTGCAGGGAACCTTCGTGAACCTCCTCCGCAACGCCATCATGCTGCTGATGCTGTTTTTGGTGGTGCAGGGCAAGATTACGGTCGGCGAGTTTTTCTCGCTCTTTATCTACTCGTTTGCCATCTTCGGCCCGTTGCAGGAACTCGGCAACATCATCAACATCTACCGCGAAACCGAAGCATCGCTGGCGAATTTCCAGACCATTCTCGATACGCCCCGCGACATCAAACCGGCGCATCCACAACCGATTCCGCAACTCGATACGCTGGCTTTCGAGAATGTCCGGTTCAAACACCTCACCGCCACCGTTCCCGCGCTCGACAACATCTCGTTCAGTGCCGAACGGGGCGAAACCATCGCGTTTGTCGGGCCGAGTGGGTCGGGCAAAACAACGCTGGTCAAGCTATTGGTGGGGTTGTATCAGCCGTTAGACGGGCAGATTCTGTACAACGACATCCCCGGTTCGGAGATTGATTTAGACGAATTGCGCGAACAAATCGGCTTCGTAACACAGGATACGCAGCTTTTTGCCGGCACCATCCGCGAGAACCTGCGCTTTGTGGCACCCAACGCCACCGATGCTGAGTGTCTCACGGCGTTGCATCAGGCAGCGGCTGATTCGCTGCTTTCCCGCGCTCCGCAGGGACTCGATACCGTGATTGGCGAGGGGGGCGTGAAGGTCTCCGGGGGCGAAAAACAACGGCTGAGCATTGCCCGCGCCCTGCTCCGCAAACCGACGCTGTTGGTGTTCGACGAAGCGACATCGGCGTTGGACTCGCTCACCGAAGAAGAAATTGGCCGCACCGTGCGGCAGCTTTCCGGCTCGCGGCAGCACATCACGATCCTGATTGCCCACCGGCTCAGTACCATTCTGCACGCCGACCGGATTTTTGTGCTGGAACACGGCCACATTGCCGAGCAGGGCCGCCACCACGAACTCCTCGACCAAAAAGGGCTGTATTATGCCATGTGGCGGCAGCAAATCGGCGAACGGAAGGAGATGGCGTTGGCGTGATTGGGGTATATTTGTAGTATCGTCAACGTCAATGCATACATCATAGTAGTAGCAGTGAAGTCCGCTCTCAAAAAATGTTGATAACAAAATGATGTTGCCCATGAAAAACCTGTGGATGCTGCTGCTGCTATGTCTCGCCTTGTCTGACTGTAAAGACAAAGCCATTGACCCCGAAAGCTACGATGGCGATTACCCCTACTACCGGGTTGGGGGTGCTCAAATCCCTACCCACCCGACCCGGTTTGAGAACACACCCCAAGCACCGGGTACATACAAGGTCTTGTTTAACAATCATGACTGGAACCATTGGCTCTACATTGCTGCCGGAGGAGGGTTGACTCCCCGATCAGCATCTCTGTTTGGGTTAGGGATGCTGGCTGTCGGAGGTGTTGATTGCGACAGAGAACATTTTGACTTTGCCATACCGGCCAAAGTCGGTATGTACCGCTATGGAAAGGAAGTTGCCTACGATGTCAAGTTCCCTCAAAACCCTAATTTTTCGATGATTAACTGCGATGCAAGCAGCGGCAACAGCGTTGAGGCTGACCAAACAGCCAACAATTGGGTCAACATCACCCGGTTTGACACACTGAGCAAACCCAATGAAGCGGAGGGCAGCTTTGATATTACATTCAAGATTGTTCGTAAAAACCCCAACTACTCGATTGTTTATCCCAACACAATCAGAATGAGGGGGAGTTTTAAGCAGCAATTCAACCCGAAGTAAACGCTGAAAGTAACCAACGAGTCAGACGATAGCGTTATCGTCCGACCCGTTGGTGTTTAGTCAGGAGGATCGCCTTTGACCTGTGGGACGAAATGGAAGGCCCGATAGCCACCGACCCTTTCTGACGGGTTACCATGATTCCCTGGTTTCGTCGGTAAACAGGTCGGGAATCCGCAGTTGGTCGTCGCCATTTTCGTGCATTTGCCGGAACGACTCCTCCCAGCCAATACGTGGATTACGAACTGGCTTCAGGATCAGGGCATCGTCGCGCAGTTCAACTTCTACTGAATCGTTGATCTCGTACTTGTCTAATAAGGCTTTCGGAATCCGAATTCCTTTCGAGTTTCCAATGGGGATAACAGCAAGGCGAATACCGAGAATGTGATTACGTTGTAGGTATAAAACTACGCCATACCGTTTGTGAATCAACACATTGATGTGTTCGATACCTGATGCAAATAGTAAGAAAGCCGTATTTTTACGTTTTATCGCTGAAAACAACCATCTCCAAACAAAATGATCCGATATCTGATTGCTGCGGCCTTTGTTGCCGTATTCTGCCTGAGCAGTTTCCTGATCGAACAGAAGCCAGCCACAAACAAAAACGGGACGACGCAAACGGCAAAAACCGCCCGCCAAAATTACGAAACCTACTGCGCGTCGTGTCACGGCGAGAAAGTAGAAGCCTTTGTAGATCGCAAATGGAAGCACGGCAACACCAAACCCGAACTCACGGCCAGTATTGCAGGCGGCTATCCCGAACTCGGAATGCCAACCTGGAAGGGCGTTCTGAACGACCAGGAAGTGGGCGAAATGGCCGACCTGATTCTCGAAAGCCTGAAAGACGTGGATAAATACAAGTTTGCCAACAAGCCAACCTCCAACATCTTCTCGTCAGAAGGCATGACGGTTAAGTTAGACACCGTTGCCTCTGGCCTGAGTTCGCCCTGGGGACTGGCGTTTTTGCCCAACGGCGAGATGCTCGTCACCGACCGCGCCGGTGATGTGTATCGGATTGACAAAGCCAACCACAAAACCAAACTCACCGGCGGGCCGACCGTATTGGTTGAAGGACAAGGCGGGTTGTTAGACGTTGAACTGCACCCCGATTTCACCAAAAATCAGTTGGTATATCTGTCATACTCAGCCTTTAAGCAGGAAGGCGACCAGAAACTGTCAACCACTGCCGTGATGCGGGCCAAACTCGTGGGCGACGCGCTGACGGAGCAAAAAACTATTTTTGAGGCCTTACCCTACGCCAAAACCCGCCACCACTACGGCTCGCGGCTCAAATTCGACAAGAAAGGGTTTCTATACGTGTCGGTCGGCGACCGGGGCAGCGAACAGGAAAACCCGCAATCGCTTGACCGGGACGCGGGCAAAGTCCACCGCCTGATGGACGATGGCCGGATTCCTGCCGATAACCCGTTTGTAAACGACAAAACCGCTCACCCGTCGGTGTATTCATACGGCCACCGCAACCCGCAGGGCATGGCCCTAAACCCGGCAACGGGTGCCATCTGGACGCACGAACACGGCCCGCGCGGGGGCGACGAAGTGAACATCATCAAGAAATCGGCAAACTACGGCTGGCCCGTTATCTGTTACGGCATCAATTACGACGGCAAACCCATCACCAACCTCACCGCCAAAGAAGGCATGGAGCAACCGCTAACCTACTGGCTTCCGTCTATCGGGCCGAGCGGCATGGCATTTGTAACGGGATCGAAATACCCCGGCTGGAAAGACAACCTGATGGTAGGTTCGCTGCGGTTTCAGTATTTGAATCGCTGCGTGGTGAAAGACGGTAAGATTATCAGTCAGGAAAGCATACTGAAAAATCTGGGCCGCGTCCGCAACGTGGACATGGGGCCGGACGGCTATCTGTATGTCTCAGTCGAAGAGCCGGGTTACGTGTTTCGGCTGATGCCGGTGATGTAGAGACGCATAATTGCGTCTTGTGGATGAAATTCTGTTGCAAAAAGACGCAAATATGCGTCTCTACGCCCTGCCCCGACAATTTTTCGGGGGCAGGGCGATTTTTATAGTACCAACTCTTGAAACAACCGTATCAGGGTTTTTTCCGCATCGTTGCACAGGCCCGGATGCACCGCCGAGGTCTGAACCACCGTGCTGCGCGTGGCCGTGAGCCAGCGAAACCGCCCCGCAATCGGTAACTGCCCAATGGTGCCACCCGTGCGTCGGCCCGCGCAAATCCGGGCAAATGCCTGTAATCGCTGGTCAAGTTCGGCCAGGTCAATATCGGGCGATAAGGCGCGTAACCGGCTCTCATTCAGGACATAGCGGGTTTGCAGAAAGCCCTGACCAGCACAGTACAGAATCACACCGACGTTCATAAACTCCTCGCGCTCCACGTGCGGCACCACCCGGATTACGGCGTATTCAAACAAGTGCTTGTCGGGCATGATTGGCTGCGGTGATAAACGTTTGTGAATGAGCCAATCGCGTCTCTAAAAACCCGGCATACACCGCCCGCTGTTCGTCCGGCGACGATTCGCCCGATTCATCCATCAGCCACTCGTCAGGAATGAGCGCGACGATTTCCCGGATTCGTTCGGGCGTTAAAATCACCCGGAAATCGGCATCAACGGCTTCGAGTTCGGTGGCCTGGGGCAGCAATACGTGGTGGTTAATGGGGACAAACGGGCGCACAGCCTGCTCCTGCCAGGGCTGAGTGGAGTGATGAAAATACAGGGCCGCGCCGTGATCTATGAGCCATAACTCTTTGTGCCAGAGCAACATATTGGTATTGCGGGCGGTGCGGTCAACGTTAGTCACGAAACAATCGAGCCAGACGATTTCGGATGCCAACCGAGCGTCCACCGTCGTCACCAACGGGTCAAAGGTGATGGCCCCGGAGAGGTAATGCAACGCCAGGTTCAGCCCGGTGCTGGCCCGGAGTAAATCCTGAATTTCTTCGTCGGGTTCGGTGCGGCCAAAGGCTTCGTCGAGCGTGGCAAAGACTAATTCGGGCAATCGCAAACCGACGGCGCGGGCAATCTCACCGGCCACGAGTTCGGCAATCAACGCTTTGGCTCCCTGCCCCGCCCCCCGAAATTTGAGAACGTACAAAAAATCATCGTCGGCCTCAACCAATGCGGGCAATGAGCCACCTTCGCGCAATGGGGTGATGTAGCGGGTAACGGTAACGGTTCGGAGCATGATTACGGAGTCAACAACAGTTTCCCGGTTGTGGCCCTGCTTTCTAAATCGCGGTGGGCCTGAGCAGCGTCGGCCAGGGCGTAGGGCGGCTGGATGAGCAGGTTCAGTTTGTTATCAGCAATCAGGTTCAGCACCACCCCGGCCCGTTCGAGCAACGCCGACCGTGTGAGGGTGTAATGCGGTAACGTTGGCCGGGTCAGCGTTAGTGAGCCTTTGGCCGCCAGAATAGCCGGTGAAAACGGCGGCACCGGGCCACTGGCATTGCCATACGAAACTAATGTGCCGAGTGGGCGCAAGCTGTTCAGGCTGCCCTCGAACGTGCTTTTGCCCACCGAATCATACACGGCATGAACGCCCTGACCGCCCGTCAGTTGGCGCACGGCTTCGGCAAAATCGGTTTGGGTATATAAAATCACGGCATCGGCTCCGTTTTGGCGCGAGAGTTCGGCCTTCTCCTGCGTCGAGACGGTGGTGATTACCCGCGCCCCGCGCAGCCGGGCCATCTGCGTCAGGAGCAAACCCACGCCCCCGGCCCCGGCATGAATCAGCACCGTGTCGCCGGGCCGGATTGGATATGTGGTGTAGGCTAAGTATTGGGCTGTCATGCCCTGCAACATGGCGGCTGCGGCCTGTTGGTCGGTAATACCGTCAGGAATCGGCACGAGTTTATCGGCAGGAACAGCCGCGTATTGGCTGTATGAACCAACCAGCACGGCAAAGGCCACGCGCTGCCCAACGGCCACGCCGGTTGTGCCTTCGCCGAGGGCTTCGATCACGCCCGCGCCCTCGTTGCCCGGTACAAATGGCAGCGGCACCGGGTATAATCCTGAGCGGTGGTAGGTGTCGATGTAGTTAATGCCGATGGCCGTGAGCCGAACTAAGGCTTCGCCGGGTTTAGGCGTTGGCATTTGTAAATCATTGAGGATCAGTACATCCGGCCCGCCGACTTGGGCAAATTGAATGGCATTCATGGTTTTATAGTTTGGCGGGTAACGATGAGTGGAGGGGTTCCCGTTCAAAAATAAATCGCTACTTATTCGGGAATTTGATGCGTCTCAAAACCGGACGTTCGCTCATTTCGTATGTCTTGGCTCAACTACAACCCAACACGTCATGGTAACAGTAGGCTTATTGGTACGCTTGGAAGCGAAGCCCGGCAAAGAACAGGCAGTGGCCGATTTTCTCAAAGGCGGTTTGCCCCTCGCTCAAAACGAACCCGACACGATTAACTGGTACGGTATTCAGTTGGGGCCATCTACGTTTGGCATTTTCGACACGTTTCCCGCCGATGCCGGGCGGCAGGCGCACCTCAACGGCCCCATTGCAGCGGCTTTGATGGCGAGTGCGGGTGAGTTACTGGCCTCGCCCCCGGTGATCGAAATGGTTGATATTCTGGCCGCTAAGTAATTCGTTGTCATTGTATTGCGTTCAAAACCCCGGCAAGCCATTGGCTTGCCGGGGTTTTTATAATGCAGTCTATTTCGCAAATCGGTTGAAGGCCACAACCACTGCACCCGCTACAACCGCGTGCATCACATTGAGTAATACAATCATGTTTGTTGGTGCGCCCG
The DNA here is from genome assembly GCA_038230415.1 of Cytophagales bacterium. GTDB lineage: Bacteria > Bacteroidota > Bacteroidia > Cytophagales > Spirosomataceae > JBBRNH01. The sequence continues at coordinate 44,602 of JBBRNH010000036.1, forward strand.
GAATCGACAACGGCGAAAAGAACGACAGCACCAGAAACACGCCAGCAATGATGTTAAAAACCAGCAGCGGCTTTTTGGTAAACCGATTGAGCAACGCCAGTACCAGTCCGGCCACTACCGAGGGCAAAATCGAACTGATAATCACGGGGATTACCGTCAGCGGTTGTCCCGCGTTGGGGATAATCACGTTTTGCGGAACGGCACCGGCAGCACCGCCGACAAAAAACAGAACTGTGTTTATAGCCGCAGCCACAAGGCCAGCCAAAAAGCCGAGCCGAAGAAATGAAAGCCAATTTTGCTTCATAGCGATTAGAGATGAATGGTTGATTTATAGATTAAACTGATTCACTGCCGCTCAAATCCGTAATCGCGCTCCACCAGGCAAATCCGAACTTTGTAAGTCTCGTACCACATTTGGCGGCCCGTTTGCTGGGCAAGCGCGTGTTCGGCGTGGCGTTTCCAGTTTCGGATGGCCTCTGTGCTATCCCAGTACGAAACCGTAATGCCAATTGCCTCCGCTTCGCGGGCCGATTCTACGCCCAGAAAGCCGGGCTGGTCGTGGGCGAGTTCAACCATGCGGGCGGCAGTTTTACCATATCCGCTGGTGTCATCAGTCTGGACAGACGTAAAAATTACGGCGTAATACGGCGGTTCGGGCGTGGGGGCGATGGAGGTCTCGCTCATAACCGGCTCAGAATACCATCAATCATAGCGTTGTAGCCCGCTCGGTTTAGGGGCTTGGTCTCGACCGAGGTGGCCCCCAGCGTCAGGCACTCGTCGGCAAGCTGCGGCCCCACATACGTCGAATACATCACGATGGCAATGCGGGCGTACCGGGCGTTGGACCGGATGGCTTTCAGGGCTTCAATGCCCGATAGCTTCGGCATATTCTGATCTAAAATAATTACGTCGGGCAGATCATTATCACCTATACTACTCAGGTAATCAAGTACTTCTACACCGTTTGTTACGCCCGGCAGCAGGTCAGCGTCGGTGCGGTGGTGAAGAAAATCGAAGAAAAAAAACGTATCGTCGCTGTCGTCTTCGGCGAGCAATATGCTTCGTTTTGGTTGCGTGTTCATCGGGCTGGTTGTTGCCGCCGTAGCAACGGTTAAACGGGTAACTGGCGCAGGGGCAAGGTAATTACAAACGTTGTGCCAATACCCTCGGTGCTGCGGGCAGTGATGGCTCCGTTGTGACGGTCAATAATGCGCTTGGTAATGGCTAACCCAATGCCGGAGCCTTCATACGAGTCTTTGGTGTTGAGCCGCTGAAACAACGAAAACACCCGTTCGGCATATTGCTCATCGAAACCAATGCCATTATCGGTGATGGAGATTGTACAATAGGCTGGGTTTGGCTGGACATCGGTCTGGTCTATGGCCCTGACCTGACTGCTAATGGTAATTTCGGGCGGCACACCGGGCTTGCTGAACTTCAGGGCATTGCTGATAAGATTCTGGAAAACCTGCCGCATCTGCCCCCGGTTTACGGCCACAACCGGCAACTCATCAACGCGGACAACGGCCCGTTTCTCGCTGACAATCAGGTCAAAATCGGCCAGCACATCGGCCAGCAGCTCATTCAGATCGGTCGGTATAAACTGGTTGTCATTGGTCGAGAGCCGCGAATAGGTCAGTACATCCACAATGGTGCGCTTCATCCGCTGCGAGGCATGAACGATCTTCTCTAACTGCCGCAGACTGTCGGGTGGCAGGTCATGCGTGTGCCGATTCTGGAGCATATCGGCAAAAATCAGGATTTTACGGAGCGGCTCCTGCAAATCGTGCGAGGCTACCGACGCAAACTGCAGCAGGTCGTGGTTGCTGACTTCGAGTGCTTTGTTGGTTTGGGCCAACTGCGCGTTGTTTTCTTCGAGCAACCGCTGGGTTTCTTTTTGATTGGTCAGGTCGGTCAGGATCATACTGAGCGAAACGCCCTCATCGAGTTCAAGCGCGTTGACCGATAACAGACACGGAATCAGCGTGTTATTACCCCGAATGAGCAGTTCTACTTTGTGGTCTTCCGTCCAGCCGAGGGCAAACAGGGCCGTGTAGTCCGGCATAGATTCGTCGGTAACAAACGTGCTGAACGGCTCACCAATCACCCGCGACAGGGGCAGGCCAATCATGGCGGCAAAGGTAGAATTGCCATACACCACCAGCCCGTCGGCATTGAGCGTAACGGCTCCTTCGTTCATCGTTTCGATGAACACGCGGTAGGTCTGGTCGGCAGTTTTGAGGGTGTAAAGCTGGTGGCCGTCTCGTCCCTGCACCACTAAGGCATCTACCTGCCCGGTTCTGATGGCGGTGAGGGTTTCGGTGGCTTCGTCTAACTGCTGACTTAACCGCTCGTTTTCGGCAACGAGTTGCCGGTATGTTTTGGCAACGTTCATGGGTGGTATTGATCGGCGAGACCCAGCCCGGTCAGCACCCGTTTGATGTCAGACATATCGCCGATCATGCGCTGTTGGGGCATGGGCCACTCTTTCACTAACATCGGCAGGGCAATCAGTTGTTCGGCCTGGGCCAGTTCGGGCTGCTGATACACGTCAACGATGCTCAGCCGGTACTGACCGGGGATGTACGTTTCGCAAATATGTTTCAGGTTGGTAATGGCCGACATGGAGTTGGGGGAGGCTCCGATAACGAACAGCCGAAGCCCGTATTTTTTGTTTTCGTCAGCTATAACGATCCGTTCATCAGCCTGTTCAGTCATCTTATTTTTTGGCCGGGCGGATATTCAAACCGACCAGCACTTTCTCTTCGTTGGACAAATCACCAATGATTTTTCGGATTGGCTCCGGCACTTTTTTTACCAGCGTTGGTATTGCCAGAATCTGATCGTCCTCGGCCAATTGGGGCTGCACGAGCAAGTCAATTACGTCAATCGTGTAATTACCGTTCAGATGCTCCTGGCAATGCCGTTTCAGGTTGCTCAGGGCGGTGAGTGATTTGGGCGTGTTGCCGGCCACATACAACCGAAGCTCATACAGTTCCGGGTCTTGCTGTTCGGTGGTTTCCGGTTCGGTCATTGTTTAGGTCCGGTTTGGGTTTCATCGTCGTTGTGCCGGATTTGGGTCATCCGGGCGCGATTTTGTTCCATCACGTCGTTACGCAGTTCTTCTTCCACATAATTGCGGTTGAGTTCTTCCTGCACCGATTCAAACTCCTGGCGCAGGCTCACCACTTTGGCTTCCAGCACGGCGCGTTTCCGCTCGATTTCGCGGTCTTTGCGGCTCACGGCATGATCGCGCAGCACCAGTCCGGTTTGCTCGCGGAGTTGCCGGGCCTCGCGGGCCGAGCCGGTCAGCACGCCTTCTTCGCCTAAATATACGTCTAAGAGGTCAAGCCCGTTTTCGGTAATCACAAACTCCCGAACCTGATTGGAGTGGCGCATCCCCCGCGATTTCATCACGTAGAGTCCCCGGTTACGCTCGCCGTTAAACTCGATGTCTTTGATAGACAGCCACACATCTACCAATGATGAAACACCTTCGTCGGTCTGCTCATGAACCACCGTGTTGAGCGACAGAGCGGTGAACATGACCGTTATCTGCTCGGTTTGCAGGAAGTCAATCAGCCGGATGAGCATTGATTTTACCTCACTCATGGCCCCCACCGTTGTCAGGTTGGTGATCGGGTCCAGAATAACAACGCTGGGCCTAAACCGCTTAACGGCTTTGTGAATCGTGACTAAGTGCATCTCCAGACCGTTAATCGTGGGCCGCACGGCATTAAACTGCAACAGACCCGCGTCAATGTGGGCCTGCAAGCCCATGCCTATCGAGTGCATATTGCGGCAAATCTGCTGGGGCGATTCCTCGAAGGCGAAGAAAATACACCGCTGCCCCCGAAGGCAGGTTTCGTTGGCAAAACTGGCCGCAACACTGGTTTTTCCCGTACCCGCCGTACCAGAAACTAAAATACTGCTCCCCCGGAAAAACCCTTTACCGTCGAGCATTTTGTCGAGCGCGGTGATGCCCGACGATAGCCGGTCCGACGAAACGGGGCTGTCTAAGGTGAGCGAGGTAACGGGCAACACCGAAATACCGTCTTCATCAATCAAAAACGGGTACTCGTTGGTGCCGTGCATGGAACCCCGGTACTTCACCACCCGCAGGAGCCGCGTCGAAATCTGGCTGATCACCCGGTGGTCGAGCAGAATAACGCAGTCCGAAACGTATTCTTCGAGACCGTGCCGGGTGAGGGTTCCGTCGCCTTTTTCGCCGGTGATGATGGTAGTCACCCCTTTTTCTTTGAGCCACCCAAACAGCCGCCTGATTTCGGCCCGCAGGATGCCCTCGTTGTTCAGACCGCCGAAGAGGTTTTCGATGGTATCCAGCACCACCCGTTTGGCCCCGATGCTGTCTATGGCGTAGCCGAGCCGGACAAAGAGTCCGTCGAGGTCATATTCGCCGGTTTCTTCGATTTCCTGCCGGTCAATCCGCACGTAGTCTAACCGAATCAGCTTGTCGGCCTGGAGTTGAGCCAGGTCAAAGCCAAGCGAGGCCACGTTGAGGGTGAGTTCTTCGGCTTTTTCCTCGAACGACATGAATACGCCCGGCTCGCCAAACTGCAAGGCTCCGCGCACGATAAACTCGGTTGAGAACAGCGTTTTACCACTGCCCGCGCTGCCGCATACCAGCGTGGGGCGGCCCTGCGGCAGACCACCGCCCGTTATTTCGTCCAAGCCATTGATGCCGGTCGGTATTTTGGGTAGCATCGGTAACGGCAGACGTTTATTATCGGCGATTTGTGTAGGCATCAACTATGCTTATGAATGGGAATGAGCGACTAGCAGTATGCCCTGATGGGTTGGACGCTGGCGTTAAAATTATAGCAACAACCCCGGAAGGCGGTTATTGACCCCAAAAATCAGAGCAAACGGGACACCTCCACATACCCCCAACCCCCTAAACAGGGGGCTTTTAAAAGCCTTCGCCTTCGGCTTTTTAACCCGGATGGTTTAGCCCCCTGTTTAGGGGGTTGGGGGTATGTGGAGGTGTCCCGTGCCGATAAGTACGGCTCGGCAATACAAGCTAACCCCGAACTCATCGCCATTTCCTCCCGCTTCGGCCAGCCTAAACCGTCATTCGGCCAGATATACTTTCGGGGCTATCGGGCGGGCCGCACCTTTGTATTGTTCAAACAGTAAACAACAACCAAAACAAACAAATACCATGAAAAAAGTACGCACAATCGCCCTGGGCCTGGCCCTGTCTCTGTCGTTCGCTACGGCCAGCTTCGCCCGGCAACCCACTGACGCTCCGCAGATTAGCGTAGCCGCCACCACCGATGCAGCCGTGAAACTGTTGGTTGCCCGCCAAAACGCAACGGGTCAGGTAACGCTCACAGACGCAGCCGGTCACGTGCTGTATCAGTCGAGCGTGAACCTCACCAACGGCCTGAACCAACGCTTCGATGTATCAGAATTAGCCACCGGAACCTACCAGCTCTCGGTCACGAATGGCCGCGAGACCACCGCTAAAACGTTTGTAGTCGAAGAGAAACCCGCCAGCCGCAACGTCGTGTTTCAGTCGTAATTACTGATTTTCAAGCTGCTTATTTGTCATGCTGACGAAGCGGGGCGGCCCATGCCGAAGCATCTATAGTATGAACAACTTACCTGCTATGAACGTAGATGCTTCGGCATGGGCCGCCCCGCTTCGTCAGCATGACAAA
>JBBRNH010000037.1:0-48958 GCA_038230415.1 Cytophagales bacterium
CGGGGTTTCGGTGGAGTTTGTGGAGGAAGTACGGCAGAAAATGGCCGCCAACCCGTAGGCTGCTGCCCGCCGATACCGCTTCCCGCCCCCCCTTACCCCCACCCACTCATGCAAACCCTGTTGGATCGGTTCGATAAAAAGACCCCGCATTACCCCAACCACGCCCGCACCCTGATTGACCGGCTCCGCGATCTGCAAACCGGTTTACAGTCCGCCGGTAAAACCCTGACCGTGTATCAGTTAGATATGCCCGATGGTGTCTCGAACGCGCACCGGGCCGAATTGGAGATTCGTATTCAGAAAGTTAATTGCTGATGTCAATTGAACCCGGAATTTATATTCCTATCACATCGGACTACGGCTTCAAGGCCACTTTCGGTAACGAAACCGATACGCTGTTTCTTCGCACGGCCCTGCAAGCCCTTATCAAATCAGACGTGCCCGTCCGGGACGTTCAATTTGATAAAAATGCCTTTGAAGCACTAACGGCTGAGAGCCGCAGTGGTATCTTCGATTTGGTCTGCACCGACGAAAACGGGTCTCATTTTATCGTGGAAATGCAGGTTGGGTACGCTCCGAACTTCGTTCAACGGATGAAGTTTTATGCGTTGCACAAATTCAACACGTTGGTAGAACGGGGTAATTTTGGCTATGCCGACTTGCCCAAGGTATATGTTATCGCCCTGTTGGAGAAGAACATTCTGCCAACGCCTGACTATCACACGGTAGCCAACCTCAGAACCGAAAAAGGCGAAATCATTGATACACAGATGACGTTTATAACGGTGGAGTTAGCTAAATTTGAAATACCCTTACCGGCCATACAAACGAACTTAGAAAAACTGATTTACACGATGAAGACGTTAGACAAATCTCCCTTTGCCGAGTACCCCGATTTCTGGGATGAAGAATGGCTGAAGCGGGCAATCAACGAGTTGAATACCCGCAAAATGACTGCCGAAGAACGGTATCAATTTGCGCGTATAACGGCCAAAAATGCCGAAGCTATCTACGCGGAGAAGCGACGCGAAGCCGAGGCAAAAGAGAAGGGCAAGGCCGAAGCCGTAGTTGAAGTGAAGGAGATGGTTGTTTTGAATCTGTTGCGGGGAAGTGATTTTGACGCGGCCAAAATTGCCACCCTTGCCGGGGTTTCGGTGGAGTTTGTGGAGGAAGTACGGCAGAAAATGGCCGCCAACCCGTAGGCTGCTGCCCGCCGATACCGCTTCCCGCCCCCCCTTACCCCCACCCACTCATGCAAACCCTCTTGGATCGGTTCGATAAAAAGACCCCGCATTACCCCAACCACGCCCGCACCCTGATTGACCGGCTCTCGCGCCGAAAGGCGTTTGACACCTCCGTTGGCACCGAGGAAGAAAAATACGCACAGGGCAAAATCTTCGCCAACTACTACGAGTGTTTTCTGTATGCCACCGTGTTGGGCATCCGCCGGAATTATCGGCTACCATTTGACCGCGCAACTGAGGGAACAAAGTTTCTGGCGGTAGAACTATGGCGGCCCCGCCCGTTGGTCGAATACCTGTTTATGGCAATACTCGCTCTCTCAGATATTGAACTGATTGATTTGGAAGAATTAGACGAGCAGCAGACCGACCAAAAAGCCCTTGATTTAGTGCGAATAATGGAGGAATACGCACACGGTGGTTTTGACCTTATGCAGTCTCATTTAGCCGAAGAACCACAACTTTTTGAAAACCCTTACGGTGCGGTGGGGTTGCTGAATAGTTTGGAGAGTGTTGCTTAATTACGTATCTTTAACAGGACGAAAATGACTCATCTACAATGTTTTACAGCAAAATTTTACCCAATTCTGGCCGCACTACATCACAAGAGCAAGGAGCTATCGATTTTTTAAAACGAGTTGTGTCTGGCGAACACCCTGCTGTAGATTCTTACGATTTTATGATGCTCAATACTTGTGTCGAAGTCATACGGAAAGGCGTTCAGACCAAGTTTGACGATGATAACGCCTACTTTGACAGTGAGTTTGTCAGGATACTAACGGCGAATCTGGAAACCATAGCCGTTTTCAATAGCCATAATGATTGTACATGGCATCTCAAAAATCCGTTTGAATGTTCACTTGAAGATTTGGAAATGGGCTACAACAGAGATGAGTTTGCCATGATGCACTTAGATATGAATATGCAGGCGTTAATTGAATTGTGGAACAACGATATTCCACATTTCACACAATGTAAAAACTGAATTGGGGAACCGCAAAATTAGGTATTTCTACAGTTTGAGAAGTTCATCGAGTACGTTCTCTACCTCAATGTGTCCATCATGAGGATCATAAGGGATAATGTTTATGGTGTAATCTTTACGCCAACGCTCAACTTCAGTGTCTGTTATCTCGTACCTATTCATTAGTGCAAAATGCTCTGGCCCACCACCATTAAATATGTTGTGTATGTACCCTAACATAAGGCTTAATTCTGGGTCTTTAAGTGAAGCCCCTAAAAACAAAACATTACAAGTTGAAAATAACACTTGTAAGACGCTTTGATAACCCCGTTGCATATATATCACATTCCTGTAGTCTTTCTCTGTTAATATAATTTCACTTGGCGCACTTCTAGCATCTCCATGCGCTTTCAAGATAAAAGGCTCTTCCGTCAAAAAATTGTAATTGATTGTAGCTGCATCCTTATAAGTCAAAGGGTTTGGCATAGAATTATTAACTTTAATGAAAGCGTTTTCTAATAATGTATCGTAGTTTGTCGTAATAATAAACTTTGCCTTGAGTTGAATAATTTTTTGTTGTGAAAGGGTGGGTTGAATGGACTTATCATCAAATCGACTCTTTATAAACTTTTGTAAATCTGAATGTAATATTTCCCTAATTTCTTCGGCGACCAAAAGGAACTTGGAAGGATCTTTAGACAATCTGCGAAGATCATTCTCTTTTTGATCGGACAGTGGAGTATTCGCTTTGCACAAATTAATAAGTTCATCCAATAACTGCCCCCATCCAGGCAATCCAGCACCTTGCGAAAGACCAGCCCCAACGAAGACACCAAAGTTTCCCCTTTTGTACGCATCTATTAATTTATCGGGAATCATGTTGGTAGTTCTTTGAAAGTGATATTATTAGAGTTGAGGAAGTGATTAAAATAGACTCGGTACCGTATTCTTAGATTCCGGCTTTCAGCTCCTCCGTTTTTGAATGCAAGAATGTAGTCATACATCTCCTTGTCATAGTCTAAACTTCCTTTGTCATCAATCAGTTGTTCCGGGTCTTTGTTGAATCTCTTCCTTTTTCTCTCAAAAGCGGATAGGTTGTCAGCGAACGCAATAGAGTTTACATTTTCAATTCTATGAAATGACTTGTATAATAAATAGAAGAAGTCTACAAAATTCCACTTGTTTTTGAAAATCCCTTTCTTGTAGTCGTTGACCTCCTTCATCCAATTTAGAATGCACTGAGTCTTCTGCATCATAGGCTGAAATGACGAAAACTCTGCATTACAGAACTCAATATACATTGACTTAGTTTCAAATGCTTTTACATTTTTTAGGCAGTCGTAATAGGAAACTGTAAGGGCGTTATCAAGGTATTCTTGATGCTTGTATCGGCCAATTGGGATTTTACAATCATGCAAAAAGAATGGATGATTTTCGATTGTTGAGACAATAACATTCCCTAAATTACTAGCCAAAGCATGACGCAATTCAACTGAGTTTAATCGCTCTCCCATTTGCAGTCTCGCAAACAGAGTCCTAATTTCTTCTTGGGTAGCATTTTGTATAAAAGCTATACTAAGATTAAATGACATGAATCTTTGGTATAATTCGTCATGTCGGGTTTTGAGATCAGCAATTTTTAGACCACGTAGATTTATTCCTCCGTATATGAAATCTCCAAGACTATAACCCTCCAACTCGTCAACGAATTCCCAAATAGCTCTCATTCTTTGCTGTCCATCAGTCACTTCATAAACGTAATGAGGGTCATGATTTGTCTCCCGTAAATAGAACTTAGGCAGGTCATAGCATCTCAGTATTGAATCAATCAAAAGTTTTTTCTTTGCTGGATTCCAAACCGAAGTGCGTTGGTATTGAGGTTTAGGGTTAATACTCTCTCTCTTTTCAATTAAATCTGCAATTGTCCATTCGACACTGTTAATTTCCATTTGTGTAACGTTTTTTTAAATAAAACAAGCCGCGCAACCTTCGCCTTCTGCATCACCGAGAAGGTCTAACAAATACGGCGATTTTGACTTTTGCGCGTTGCGGTTTGTGCGCTTGACATACTCCTCTTTGATTGCCTGTATCCGGGCCGGTTTACTCAGCGCGTCGAGCGTTTCGTCGTCGTTCCAGGCGTAGCCATCTTTTTCGTAGGCCGCTGCCATCGCAAACCGTTCAGGGTGCTGTTCATACAGCCAAACCCACTCAATTTTCTGCTGATAAAAGCAGAAATAACAGCCCGACCTACTCCGGGCATATTGCCCCTGTTTTCCGTTGGCGTCAAAATCGAGTTTGTTGTAATAAGCCGGAACGCCCACGCCACTCTCGCCCAACAGCCTGAAAATATCGGCCCGCACCAACACCTCGTCATTATCAATCAACGGAAACGCGGTTTCCTGCGCCAATGGATAATTGGTCTGCTGCAAAAAGGCAAACACCAACCCATTAAATAGCCGGGTGTCAATATCGAGCAACAGGTTTAGCTTTTGCGATTGCGGGAAACTGAACGAAAGCGGCTTGCCCAACACCTCCGCAAAACGGCTGTTCGGCTTCGGTTGCGGCAGTTGTGCATACAGGGCGGCAACGGCGGGGGTGTTGGCGTTTGCCAGCACTTTATTTACCACATCTTCGCTCCAGATATTTTTCCGAAACGGGAAAATAGACTGAATGTTGGTCTTTTTCGAGATATACCCCTCCCGGTCTTCGTCGCCCCGGATACCGACATACGACACAACCGGGTCGGTGCCGACGAATTTTTCAAACGGTTCGAGTTTCAGTTTTTTTGTACACCACCGCGAATTTGACGACGGCAGGTAACCGCCATACAGTTTCAGGTAGTGGTCAAACGGGTCTTGTGTGCTTTGGTTAGCGGCCTGCAACAGCGTAATTTTTTTGCCCAGATACACCTCTATGTTTTTGATGAGTTGGTAGGTTTCGTCCAACTCCTTGCCCGTGTCGCAGGTGTAATACTCGATGTCAAGGTCAGGATACCGTTGGCGCATATAGATTGCCAACGCAGCACTGTCTTTGCCGCCCGATATGCCAAGTACGTGTCTAACGTGGGTCATGGTTTTATCAGGTCTCTGAGTACGTTTGTCAATGCTGCAATATTAACCACAATATCGCTCCCTAATTGCTTGCGGATGGCTTTTTCGGCAAGCATCACGGCGGGGCCTTTGCTTTTGGGCATCCGTACCAATTCTTCGCGCAGACCATCAACAAGCGAACCAATTTTCAGGCTGAATACTTCTTCACGTTCGGCATCAATCGTGGTGTCGCTCAGGTGGGTGAGGTTGTCCAACTCCCGCATCAGGCGTTTGAATCGGTCGTAAAGTTGTACCTCGTCGGGGTCGCGGAGGCCGTCTAAGGGGCGGCCCACCACGGCCTGCGCCATCGAGTTCAGCCACGCGCTACGGTCGTCGAGTTGCGAGTTGAGCCGTTGCACAAACGTTTTCTGCCCCGGCGAGAGCAGGTCGTTTCGGAGGTTGGCAAACCGGGTTTGCAAACGCGGTTTGTAGTCGTCAAACGCAACAGCGTCGCCCACGTATTCGGTCAGGATAAACGACTCAAACCGGCCAAGCAGCCCGTCGTAGGCCGTTCGCAGTTCGCGGATCGCGTCTTGCAGCCGGGTAATGTAAGTCTCAAATTGGTCGGGTGCGGCTTGCAGCGCGTCTGCCGAATAGCCGAGGGCCATCGGAAAATCCTCGAAAAACGTTTTCTCCGGCTCCTGCGCGTGGGCGATTGCGGCCCTGATTGCCAGTGCTTCGCGGCTGAGTCGTTTGGTGTGTTTGGCGTATTCGGGCAGGGCGCGGTAAAACGTCAGCAACGGCTTCACGGTCTCTATAAACACCTGATTGCTAAACCGAAGTTGGGTGCTTTGGCTGAACAGGTGCCGGTAGCCGTTGAAGAGATTGAGCCGCAGCCCATCAACGCCAAACGTTTTGAGGGCATATTTGGCCGGGGCTTTCATGACCAACTCCAAAATATCGGCACTGATGTCCGGCACGTAATTCCCCTCTTCAAACAGAGCAAAATCGTCTCGTTTGATAAACAGAAACGTCGGCACCCAAAACTCGATTAGCCCCTGTTTGAGCTTAAAAGGCCGTGCGCTCAGACTGTCCACCAATTCGGCCACCGTCCGGCGCGACTGCTTTGCCGATTCCAGAAACTGTTCAGAAGCTACCCACAACGCCCGGAACGACGATGTTTCGGGAACGTCGGGATAAACGGGCAGTTCGTCGGTGTGGGTAGCCGGGCGAAGTGCGGTAGCAAAATCAGTCAGGCCGTTTTGGGCCAACAAGGTCAGGTAAATGGTTTTTTCGGGCGGGAATCGGTCGGCATCAAACCCTAAATTTGGCTCGCCCCACTTGCCCACTAACGCCTGCAAGTAGTTGCGCTTGGCAAACCCGATAGACGATCCGATTTTGTGTTTGTTCATCAACTCGTTGCGGAACACGGGCGCGGCCTGATACACCGTTCCGCAAATTTCCGACAGCAGCGCGTTGAGTTGGCGGGGGCTGTCAACGGATTGGGTTTCGCCCCGAAACAGCCACGTTGCCGTAGCAGACTCAAACAAGCCATCTAAAATCAGGTGATTGAGCAAGTTTTTCTGATGCTCCAGCACTTTGGTCAACTCGCGGAGGGCAAATTTATCTTCGTCGTTGCGCTCGATTACCTTCTGCGTCTTCTCGATGTCGTAGAGTTGCTCCCGAATCCGGTCGGTGTTGTGGTAATAAACGTACAGAATGGCTTCCTGCTCGGTGGCCGTTTGTTCGCGCACGGCATCGAGCGTGAGTTTTTGGTTGAAAATCAGGTTGATATACCCGTCGGTTTCGCCCGTTGGCACGGTGGTTATCGGGCGTTCCGAAATCCAGTACTCAAACAGCCGGGGCGTTCCGTTGGTGTACGCGTGTTTTTTTGCCAGCACCGGCGGCAGTTGGTAGTAGCGTTGCAGGAGCGTAGCCACATCCCGAATTTGGTCAACGTCGTTACCGGCTTGGATAAACGCCAACTGAAAATCGAGGTCGGTGCCTTCGTTCGGCACGTAGCGCGTTCGATACACCCGGTACTGAATGATGTTGCGCTGTTCGAGGTCGGCGATGAGCGTGGCGGCATCCGACAAACCCAAACACGTTTCGGCATACTGCACCAGAAACGCCTTATCGAGCGTGGCGTTTAGCGGCATCAGCAGAGACAGCAACCCCACCGTTTTCACCAATTTCTGATACGGCCCGTCGTGTTCGGCAAACACGCCCTCTACTTTTTCGAGCGTGGCCCCAATCCCCATCCAGGCCGCATAGTCGCGGTTGTCCTTCGAGTTTAAGTACGAGTAAAAGTTAAACGTGAGGTAATCAAACACGTTGGCAACGCTGTAAAACGGGTTGGTGGCCGACAGCCGCACCCGGCCCATGCCGGTGTGGTCGGTTGATTCGAGAAACGAAAACAGCGACCGCTCGTTTTGGCCGTAGCGTTGCAGCGACAGCGTTAAAACGGTGGCACTGAGCAGGTCGAGCGGAAAAAGCCGGGCGGCAATGTCGGGCGCAAGGGCCGGGTCGAGTTTGATGGCGTTGCTCTGTTGGGCGAGTTTCAGGGCGGTTTCTATCCCCGCTTCGGTGGTTTTGTCGGATGCGGTGGCGGTTTGGGTGGTGTGTTCGCCCACCAAAAACAGCAACTGTTCAACCGGTTCATTAAAGGTGATTTCGCGGAAACGGCCTTTCACTTTTGTCCATTCTGTTCGCTGCACGCCGGTCAGCGAAAACGAGTAGGCATCAATGTTTTGGTGAACCGTTGTAATCAGGCAGATACTGTAATCGGCGTTGCTGGCAAACTCGGCAAGTTGCTGAATAAAATAAAACTCGCGTTCCGGCTCGTGCTGCACGGCGTATTCGAGAAACTTGCCGAACTCATCAATCACCAGCACCAACAACGGGTTGTTTTGGCCGAGGTCGTGGTAGCGGTTAAAAATCCCGGACAGAATATACTGCGATTGCGGTTTCTCGGCCCCAAAACGGTCGGCAAACGTTTCGATGATTGACGCATAGTCACCGACGAAATTTACAACCTCAACGGTTGGGTTCGCGACCAGATTAACGTCGAAAAAGCGGCTGCGGCCCGGCTTGGTGGCGGCATACAAACTCTGCTCCAACGCCCACAGCAACGACGATTTTCCGGTGCCGTATGCCCCCACGATGTTAAAGGCCCGGATTCCTTTCTTGAAATCGTCGGCCATCTGATGCACCACCTGCCGGGCGTTGGGCGTGGGGTGATACACCAACGTGCGGTCGGCATCGCGAATGATATTGACGGAGGGCGTGTAGAGGTTAGCGGCCATAGTAATCGGCTAAAACAGCAATAGGGTCGGGTTTGGTCTTGAACGACAGTTCGCGGATACCGGCCTGATCGCTGAAGACAGCGGTGTTGCGTTTGTCGGTCACAAGGCGTTCGAGTTTGGTATAAAGCCCGGTGGCGTTCAGGGCAAAAATGCTGCCCACCTGATCGGGAGCCGTGAGTAAGGTAGTGAAATTGACCGACGACTCAAACTGTCCGCTCGTCAGAATGCCGTAGAGCAGCACCGCATCGGGCAGATTGCGTTTCTCGGTATTCTCGATCACGTAATACGGTTCGTCATTTCGGCGGGCGGTTGCCACCAATTCCAGGTCGGTCAACACGCCGGACAGTCCTTCGTCGCGGTCTTTGGTTTGGTTGGTGGGGCGCAAATACATCCGCACAAACACATCGAAGTCGGCTTTCACCGTCCCATCGTTCAGCGACGTTTGGCCGATTTCGGCCTGCCGTTTGGCGAAGGAAAGAAAGTTTATCCGGCTAAATTCGATTTTATCCCGGCGTAACCCATTAAAAATCAGGCTATACGTGGATGCCCACGCCGTAGTCACGAGTTGATAATGCAGCAGCCACAGCGTGGCACTGTCTTCTAAATACGGGTCCCAGCCATCGTCGGCAAGCAGCAGATTGGTTAAGGCGGTGGGTTGGTCGGTGTTGGGGTCTGTCATGCCAAACGCTTTGAGCCAATACCGGATGGCATTGACCATATTTTTACCAACGCCGAGGTGAACAACCGCGTCTTCGTCGGTAAACGAATGGCCGTTGGTGATGAAATCATAGCCTTTTTTGAGCCAGAGATTACGGCATTGAAACGATTCATGGCCGGAGAAAGACAGTTTTTCGGGGGCGGTAGCCAGCATTACGGGGGTAGTCGGGAGGGTAAAGAGTCTCAAATTTACAGTCTTTTGCCTTGAACACCGGCGAAAACAGCCAACCCGGCCCGCAGAAAACGGCTAAGTCGTGATTTAAGCCCCCTGTTTAGGGGGTTGGGGGTATGCTCTAACAGTGCCATAACAAAGAAAGCCCGCTGCGGGCGGGCTTTCTCAATCCTAATCTAAGCAAGTTATTTACTCGGCCTTGGTCAGGGGCGTATCAACTACGTGTTCATACACAAACCAGGCCTGCAACTCATTCGTCCGTATCACCTGACTCACCAGCACATCGTTGGTGCCATCGTCACCGGCATCGGCGGCTTTTGTGGCGGCTTCGCGTACTTCGGCCAGCAGCAAATCGTGCGCATCGAGCAGCCGCGAAATCTGCACGGGTACTTCCTCGCGGTCACGCGGGGGGCGCGGAATGGTGGTCATCTCGGCTACGTCGGCGGCCATTGCCACGCTTAGGCCACCCAGCAACTGAATCCGTTCGGCAATGGTGTCCACTAATTCGGCCTGCTCTTCATAATGCTTGTCGAAGAGCAGGTGAAGCTGGTAAAATGTGGGGCCAGACAACTGCCAGTGGTGTTTTTTGTACATATCGCGCAGGGTCATCGTATCGGCCAGAATCTGGTTCAGCGACTCCGTGCTGGCTTTGCGGGTTGCTTCATCGAGCGCAATCGGCACGTTTTTGAGAACCGTACCGAATGATTGCAGAATTTTACCTTCCTGATGCAGCCGGGGTTCGGCCAGTCGAGTGCTTTGTTTGGGCGTTGCCATCGTGTTGATTTAATAGACGTTTGGTCAGTTTATCGTTCACCGCAGCCGGGCATCACCCCTCTTCTCTGGTTGATCTGTGCTGCATGGCTGCGGTGCGTGAATCATAAACTGCCGGCATCAACAGGTTGACCGGAAACATTAGGCTACGGCCCGGCAAGCGGCATACAAGGCAGGTTCACCAGCACACGGCCACTCGTAACCAAGCTAAACGTCACAAAACTTCACCGCTCTGCGTTCCGATACCACCCCGGCGCGGCCAACGGCAACCGCCGACCGTCGAACGGCGTGGCAACGGGGCCGTAGTAGGTGGTGAGGTACGTCAGAATAGCCGGTTCGGTCTCGCCCAGGTCCCAGAGTTTCTGCGTCTTTTGCATCCACCGAATGCGCTCCGTCCACTTTTCGCGGTCGAAATGGCTTTGCAGAATCAGCTTGCTCGAATGACAGGCCGTGCATTGCCCTTTTACTAAGAGCAGGTTTTTGTCTAACGCCAGTCCTGTTTCGGGGTCGGTTGCCACCGTTGCCAAAGCCAACCCGCCCGGCGCGGCAGCTTCGGTAACGGTAACGGGTTTGTGGGCCGGGGCCAGCGGTTTGCGCCTGACGGGTGGCCCGGCAACGGCAGATTTGGGGTTGGTTGCGCGGGCTGCAACGGGCTTGCGGGCGGGAGCGGGCTGTTGCGCCACCCACGCGCATAGCACCCAGATACACAGGCTCGTGGCAAGCCAAAGACGGGGTTTGGGGGTTGGTTTCATACAGAAAAGTTTGACGTTCGATTTCAATCACACCCCCTTAACCGCAATACGGTGGCAGGCATTGTTACAATAGCCTTCGGGGTTCCACTGCGGCATCACCATCGGCTGCGAAACGCCCGCATCGTCGGTGGCCCGCGCCCAGATTTCGTAATAGCCCTGGGTGGGCAGTGTCACGTTGGCGGTCCAGTGTTGCCACGCCAGCCGGTTTTTGGCCGGGGCCAGGTCGGCGGGTTGCCAGGTTGCCCCAAAATCAATCGAAACCGACACCGCTTTTACCGAACGGTCACCCGCCCAGGCGTGGCCGCGCAGGGCAAGTGGCTTGCCCGTTTCCAGTTCCAGACCCGTCCGGGGCGAGGTAATCACCGATTTTACGGGCATAGACTCAATGATTTTAAACTCACTCGCGGGCGGGTCAACGCCGGGAACAACGGGGTGAATCGGCAGTCGGTAGCTTTTGCCCGTCATCTTGGCTCCGTCATGCACTTTATTCCGAACGGCAATCGTGTGGAGCCACTTGCCCGACACCGAGGCCGGCCATCCGCCAATCACCAACCGCAGCGGGTAGCCATGCACGAGCGGAATATCCTGCCCGTTCATGGCCCAGGCCAGCAGTGTTTCATCTTCGAGAGCCTTCGCCATCGGCACCCCCCGCGAGATAACGGGTTGGTTAGGGTCCTGACTCAAGTGAAGGTCTTTACCGTAATAGCCGATATACACCACCGAATCGGTCAGGCCCACGTCGGCCAGCAGGTCTTTGAGCCGGATGCCCGTCCATTCGGCGCAGCTAACTCCGCCTTCCGTCCATTGGTTGCCGCTTGTTTTCGGAAAAAAACCGGCCCGCCCATTGCCGCCACATTCCAACACCAACTGATAGGTATAGGGGGTAAACTTCGTTTTGAGATCGTTCAGGGTATAGGTTTTGGGTGCCTTCACCGATTCACCGTTGACGGTCAGCGTCCAGTTTGCTGCGTCGGGCTGTTCGGGAATCAGGCCGTTGTTGCGGATAAACATTTTGTCGGCGGGCGTAACGGCATCATCGAGCAGGTAGGCCGGGGTTTCCACATTCCAGGGTTTGTCGTTGAGGATAACGAGGTTTTTATTTTTGGCCGCCATCGGGTCGGTCGGGCTGCCGGGGTAGTCAAACGCCAGCGGCAGGTAGTGCGGGGGCAGCCGGTCGGCAAACACGATGTTGGTGCCGAGCAGTGCGGTCAGCGTTGTGAGCGAACCGGCTTTGAGAAAGCCGCGCCGGTTGAAAAGGGGAGACGATTGATTTTCCATAGAATACGAAACTACTGAAACTGCGCCTGGTTTGCTACCGCCGTTGCGCCGTTGTGATCTTTTTTGACGGAGCATTGCCTCAGCAATGCATAAAAAAACGCCGAAACCAGTGGTGGTTTCGGCGTTGGTGAGCCTCCTATAGGACTTGAACCTACGACCCCTTCATTACGAATGATGGGATAGCCCCTTTTTACTGCTTATTGCTGTTTATCGTATTTTTACTAAATCCACTGTTTTACAGTGAGTTAGCTGTAATTTTATGTCACTCTTATAAAACCTTTTATTGCTGTTGTGTGTTGAGTCTCTATATTTGTATTGCAAGTTGTATTGCAACTAACGGCCAACTTGCAATACACGATGAGCAAAGCAACGGTTAATCTATTCTTTGACAAACGGGCAAGTAAGGACGGGCAAGGCGTAGTCAAATTGCTTGTTTGTCTTGACCGTAAGCAACGGCTCTACACCACCGGGCGTAAAGTCACACTGGCAGAATGGGAGTTTTTGCAGAACAGCAAAAGCAAGTTGGATAACCGGATAAAAGATGCCGATAAAATCCGGCTCTGGCATGAAATGTACGGCGATACCTTCACCGACGAATCCGGCAACCGGCAAACCAGCTACCTGAAACGGGCGCAAGCGGTTATCAACCAATTAAGCGACGGGTTTACCTTCGATGCCTTTGCCGAAGCCCTCACCAGCTATGGTAAGGAAAAAGAGAAGCCCGCCGAGCAAACCGACCTTATAGCCGCGCTACTGGCAAAGGCCGCAGCCCTGAACACGGCCAACCGGATTGGACACGCCGACCAGTTTGAGTATGCCGCCAAATCACTACGGCGGTTCGTGGATTCGTTCACCGATGCCGAACGGAAAGAGTTTCTACATATTCCCATTCCCCGCAGTAGTAAGCAAGTGCGGCCCGTTGCCGTGTTGAGGTTTGACCACCTCACAGCCGATTTTCTGACCACCTACGAACAATGGATGCAACACTACGGCAAAACGTCACAGACGAAGCTAAAGCCCTCAACAGGGGCAAGTCTGACCACCGTAGGCTTTTATCTAACCCGCGTTCGGGTAGTGGTCAATGATGCCATCGAAGCCGGATTAATGAACCGTGACGCTTACCCATTCAGCAAGAGCCGGTATGTGATACCAGCCGGAACTAATACCAAGAAAGCACTGCCAAAGGCCAACATTGAGCAGATAAAAGCCTACCAGCCTATGCCCGGCACAATGGAACAGCGTAGCCATGATCTGTGGCTGTTCTCCTATTTCTGCAACGGAGCCAACCTAACGGATATTTGCCATTTGACGTGGGGGAACGTTGATCTGAAAGAGAACCGAATCAGTTTCATCCGGCAGAAAACAGCCCGCAGCAAGAAGCAAAATCAAACGGCTATCGTGGCACACTTACGGCCCGAAACCCTTGCCATCATTACCCGGTGGGGCGGCACCGACAAACGGGCCAACGCCTACGTTTTTCCGTTCCTGACTGCCGATATGAGCGGCCAGCAAATGAAACAGGCCGTTCACCAAACGGTCAAAATGACAAATAAATGGATGGGTAAGATTGCCGAAGAATTAGGTATTGATGCCGACGTAAACACCTATTCGGCCCGGCACAGTTTCGCTACCAGTCTGCTAAAAAGTAACGCGCCGTTGGCGTTCATTTCCAAGTCACTTGGTCACACCAACATCAAAACGACGGAAAGTTATTTAGGCTCGTTTGACGATGCCGAAGCGAAACAGTTTTTAGCGGCATTGTAAGAATGGCAATGATAGTGCCTGATTGTTGATAGATTCATAAAGCCTATCCTTACATGATTGTAGGAGTAGGCTTTATAGTTAAGATAATTAGATATGCAGGATTGGAAAAACGTATAGGGGTAATGTTATAAATCTGTGCAAATTCGTGTAATCTGTGTAAGTATTTGTAAATATACTATATAGTAATTATCTTGTCTTTATGGTCTCGTTATTTGTGGTCGAAACAATCACAATCGACCGCAATAAGAAAGGCAAAGGCAATCGCACGTATAAGGGGGAGCGTTCAAATTTATGGTCAAAAATGCTCATTTACCGCCATTTACCGCCATCTACCGCCAATGTTATAGCGATTTGCATCTTATCGTTTTTATGCCTTTTTATTTGTGGTCGAAATAAACGTAGATAATTATGACGTTCGACCAAATGCCAGAAGCTGTAAATCGGCTTCAGATGGAGGTAGCCGAAATCAAACGGCTACTCCTTAACAATCAGGCCCCGGCCACCAGCCCCGCCGACGAACCCGCGCTCGACATCAACCAAGCCGCCGAGGTGTTGGGTATCGCCAAACAGACGGTTTACCAGAACGTTAGTAAAATCCCTCACAAAAAAAAGCACGGTCGTTTGTATTTCTTTCGGTCTGAATTGTTGACTTACCTCAACACGGGAAACCAGCAAACGATATGAACCAGCCCGACGCAATTCTAACGCTCTTTGAGGTTGGCCGCGCTCTGCTTTCGCCCACCGACTTTACCGCGTTTTGGGCGTGGTTCATAACCCAATGCCCGCCCGCCGATGAAGCCGACTTGTTGCCATTCGGCCCGACCCCTCCCCAAATCTGACCACACAAAAAGCCCGGTCGGTGCTAACGACGCGGGCTAAAAACTCTCTGTAATAATGACAGTCAAAGATACCGCTTTGCCCGCGTCTTTCGTCGGCAAAACGGGACGCTTCTACGTTCAATGCCCCGAAGGTTGGGCCACAAATCCGCGTCACGCCGTTTATTCGTCGGTAGCTGCCTACGATACCCGTAGCGAATTACCCGGCTATCTGCCAGCCCCCGAAGCCCTTGCCGACTTTTCGCACGAACTGAAAATCTACCCCGAAAATTTGAAGACCAGCCCGCCCGATGCGGCCCCCTGGGAGCGCGACGAACCCGCCGAGGTGTACCAGCCCAACCCGGCCCCCGCAAGACAAAACTGGAAATTCAAAAACGCCCGTCCGCTCAAAGCCCATGCCTGAACTTAGTATCTTTAAAAACGCAGTCAGCAACACGCCCTTTGATGTTCGGGCCGATGTTGCTCCGCTCGTTGGCCGGATTCGTTCCGGGAAATACCGCCCCCAAACCGACTATTTGCGGAGCCTTGCGCCGGATGCCGCAAAGGAGTACAAAAAAACGGCCTTCATTGCTGTAACGTGGTCTGGCATATTCAGCCCTACCTGTGCCAAAGCCAATTTGCAGACCCATAGCGGACTAATCTGCATTGACCTCGACAAACTGCAACCCGAACGGCTTGCAACGATCAAGGCCCAACTATGCACCGATGAGTTTACCCACGTCCTGTTTGTGTCCCCGTCGGGAAATGGCCTGAAAGTCGTTATCAAAATTGACTACCAGCAACCCGCCGACCATGAAGCGTTCTTTAGGCAGATTGGCGATTATTACCGCGACTGCTACGGCGTAACGGATGCCGAGTTTGACGAATCCGGCAAGAACGTAGATAGGCTGTGCTTTCTGCCGTGTGACCCTGAATGTGTCCACAATCCGGGTAGTGAAGTGATGCCGTTGGCCGATGAGTATGCCAGCGATCAAAACCAAAAACGCCTATATGACGAACCTACAAAACCTACAAAAGCCCCTATTACCCCTTTTGTAGGTTTTGTAGGGAGGTCGGTTAGCCAGTCTGGTACTTATCTTGACTGATGTACCAACCTCATCCGTAATGCCAGCGACGGGAACAAACACGCCGAACTGTGCAAAGCGGCCTACCTTGCGGGGGGCTTTATTGCATCGGGCATGGTCGGCGAATCTGATGCCGTAGCAGCATTAGAAGATGCAATCCGGGCCAAACCTAATATTGCCGATTTTGAAGCCGCCCGGCGTACTATTCGCGCTCAAATTGAGGTTGGCAAAACCAAACCTGTAACCGTTGATGCCGAACCCGTATCCTACAACCGCGCCCCGGTAACGGTTGGGTGTTCTGTGGAATGGCCGCAAGCTGTGCCACTGAAAACGACGTTGCTACCCGTTGCCCTAATGGAGCCGGATATGATACCCGATGCCTTGCGGGACTGGCTTACCGACATTGCCCACCGGATGAAATGCCCGTTGGACTTCACCGCGTCGGCGGCAATGGTGATGCTCTCTTCACTCATCGGAACCCGCCTAAGCATCAAACCCAAATCCCGCGACGATTGGACTATCGTACCGAATCTGTGGGGGGCTGTTATCGGTGAACCGTCGGCCCTAAAAACACCCTCTGTGGCCGAGGTCTTTAAACCATTGGCCCGCTTGATTGCCGAATCAACATCCGAGCATGAAGGCGAACTACAAGCCTACAACGCGGAACAGGCCACCTACGAAGCCCAAAAGAAAGTTTATCAATCGCAGGAACAGGAACGGCTAAAAGGCAAGAACGTGGCTCATCCGGTTGGCTATCCCGAAGCCCCGCAGAAGCCCACCGAACGGCGGTTTATGACCTCTGATGCAACAGTAGAGAAATTGGGCGAACTCCTAAACGAGAACCCAAACGGCCTGTTGCAATTTCGGGATGAATTGACGGGCTTGCTTGCCAGTTGGGAGCGTTCGGGGCATGAACAGGATAGGGCATTTTATTTAGAAGCATGGAACGGCAACGGTTCGCATACCATTGACCGAATCGGACGCGGAACCATGCACGTTAAAAATGTGTGTGTGTCTCTTTTCGGCGGAATCCAACCCGCCAAATTGCTGGGCTATCTGCAAGCGGCCACCGGGTATGAGAACGACGGATTTGTACAACGGTTGCAGTTGGCCGTTTATCCCGACCGCCCGAAGTGGGCCTATACCGATGAGGTTCCCAACAAAGTAGCACGAGACCGGGCGTTTACCCTCATCCGGCAAGTTGTGGAAACGGATTTGGGAGCCATCGGTTTTGATGCCGATGCGTACAACCGCTACCCCTACACCCGGTTTGATACCGATGCACAAGCCGTATTTGTGGCGTGGCTAACGAAATGGGAAACCGAAATACTACCCACCGAAACGGGCTTATTGGCGGAACACTTTACCAAGTACCGTTCTCTGATGCCCTCCTTAGCGTTGATCTTTCACGTGGTCAACTGCCTTGATGCCCCACCAGCCGGAACAGCAAAAGCACTGGTTTCAGTAGGGGCCGCAACTATGGCCGTTGGTTGGGTTGATTATTTGATGAGCCATGCCCGGCGCATTTACGGGTTACTCGATACGGTAAGTGTTGAGGGAGCCACCCGGATTTTAGCCGAGATAAAGCGGGGCAAGTTGAGCGACGAGTTTAAGGTGCGCGACGTGGTGCAACGGGGTTGGGCGAATCTGAAAACCACACCCGAAGTAGAAACAGCCATCGGTGAACTGATAACGAACGGTTGGGTAATCGAGGAAACACCACCACCAACGGGGGGCAGACCCGAAGCCCCGCGCTACCGAACGCATCCGACACTTTCACCCCAAACGCCTATATGAGTAACCTACAAAACCTACAAAAGTCAGTTTCGGGGCTTTTGTAGGTTTTGTAGGTAGGTCGTATAGGCGTTTTCAACTCAAAATCTCAAACAGCCTATTTCCGGGGTATTTAAAACCAGTCTAAACTTATGCGTGGCAGACCCAAAAAACCCAGTTCCATGAAACAACTACACGGCACTACCCGCCCCGACCGGATGCCAGCCACCACCACCAGCAACAGTACAGCCCGGCTACTGGCACACATACCCCCACCACCAGCCACCCTTGCCAGCGATGAGCGGGCCGCTTATGTGTGGCTTATCGTGTGTGAAGAGCTTCACGAATCAGGAAGACTAACCCGGCTCGTACTACCCCTCATCGAATCATACTGCTTAGAGATGAGCAACTATTTCCGGTTGCACCAACAGGCCGAAGTAGCGGGGCCGGTGCTTGAACCCCGCGACGACGGGGGGCAAATCTATAAAAGCATCCCGAACGGCTATACCGTGCTAAAAGACCGGGCTTACATCAAATGGCAGTCAGCATTTAAGGTGCTGTTCCCCGAAGGTATGGCGGCTGTGGCTGTTCCGGTTGCCGATGAGATTGATGAGTTTGAACGACTGATGAATAGTTAAATTCTTAATGCCGGAGAATCCGGTAGTAAAACAATCCTTTGAAAACCAATCAAGATGCCAACAAAAAACAACCCGGTAAGGCCGTGGACAATCAAGAAAGCCACACCAACCCGCCCCGGTCAACGGCAACACAGCCCCAAGCAATCCCGATGGAGCGAAACCCCAAACGGTGATGTACCTAAAAACTTCTACCGTTTAGCAGCGTGGCGCAAAGTCCGGGCAATGGTACTGATAGACCGCCCGCTTTGCGAACTGTGCTTAGAGCGCACCCGCCTAACCCCGGCTACCGTTGTCGATCACATCAAGCCTATTCGTCTGGGAGGTAAACCTTATGAGGAAAAGAACCTGATGCCCCTCTGTGCGTCCTGCCATGCCCGCAAGTCAGGAACGGAGCGGCATATTACCTGATGTGGGGGAGGGTGCATCAAACGGGCGTTAATGAGTCCGCTCTTACCGGACTCATCTTTAGGAAGTCCATAGCAAAGGGTGTTCAGTCAGATGGACACCCTTTCTTATTGGCAAGGAGTAGTAGAACTGCCTACCCCTTGCGACAGTGATAGGGGGTAGGGTGGTCAAAATCGCTACGGGGGTTGTGGTCATTAACCGCTGTCTCAATCCGGCACGTGACGTGTCAAAATTCGGGCTGAATTATTTTGGGTATGGGTAGGGTGTTACGGTTACTTGGATTAGCCCTGCCAACCGCCCCGGCTTGACGAGTTTTCCGGGTGCTTTTATGGCTCAAAGTGGGGAACCGGGCTTTTTGTATTGCAAGTTGTATTGCAACCTCAACAAAAAAGCACCTAACATTTCTGCTAAGTGCTTGATAATCAAGAGCCTCCTATAGGACTTGAACCTACGACCCCTTCATTACGAATGAAGTGCTCTACCAACTGAGCTAAGGAGGCTTTTTGTGTTTGAGAGTGCAAATATAATAGTATGACTCAAAATCGAAACAAATATCTTGCCACGATTGGCGTAATTTTGTAGCATGATTTCCATAAACAACCTGTCGTACTACCTCGGTAGTCGCGCGCTGTACGAAAACGCATCGCTTCACATCAAACCCGGCCAAAAAAT
Source organism: Cytophagales bacterium (assembly GCA_038230415.1). Lineage (GTDB taxonomy): Bacteria > Bacteroidota > Bacteroidia > Cytophagales > Spirosomataceae > JBBRNH01. The sequence continues at coordinate 19,382 of JBBRNH010000037.1, forward strand.
CGGGCTGATTGGTCTCAACGGAACCGGCAAATCAACGCTCCTCCGCATCATCAACGGTGAATACCAGTTCGATAGCGGCAACATTGCCAAAGCCGGCGACGTAACCATCGGGTTTTTGAATCAGGATTTGCTCTCCTACCAAACCGACGACTCGATTCTGGCCGTTGCCATGCAGGCCTTCGAGCGTCAGAATTTCCTCCAAAAACAGATTGACGACCTGCTCCATGAGATGGAAACCAACTATACCGATGATCTGGTGGACAAACTCGGCAAGGCGCAGGAAGAATTTGAAGGTCTCGACGGGTACACGATTCAGTCCCGCGCCGAAGAAATTATGGAAGGGCTGGGCTTCTCGACCGATGACCTGCTGCGGCCCCTCCGCACGTTCTCCGGTGGTTGGCGAATGCGCGTGATGCTGGCAAAACTGCTGCTGGCGAAACCGTCGCTGCTGATGCTTGATGAGCCAACCAACCACCTTGACTTACCGTCTATCCAGTGGGTCGAGAAATACATTCAGACTTACGAAGGTGCCGTGATGGTGGTTAGCCACGACCGCGATTTTTTGGACAACTGCGTGGATATGATTGTGGAGGTTGCCAACGAAAAGCTGAACGTCTATGCCGGGAATTACTCGTTCTACCTCGAAGAAAAAGCCATGCGGAACGAGATTCAGAAGGGAGCCTTCGAGAACCAACAGGCCAAAATCAAGCAGACCGAACGCTTTATCGAACGCTTTAAAGCGCAGGCCACCAAAGCCAAACAAGCCCAGAGCCGGGTGAAGCAATTGGCTCGTTTAGAGCGCGTTGACAACGTGATTGACGAGAATGCCCGCGTCAACTTCCGGTTCAACTTCTCAACGCAGCCGGGCCGTCACGTGCTGCACCTCGAAAACGTGAACAAGGCCTACGGCGAAAAACGCATCCTGACCCACGCCAACGGCACCCTCGAACGCGGAGACCACGTGGCCCTGATTGGTGCAAACGGCAAAGGCAAGTCAACGCTGCTCCGCATCATTGCCGGCTCAGAACCCGTGCAGGGCGACCGGCGGCTGGGCCATAATGTGTCGTTTTCATTCTACGCCCAGCACCAGCTCGAATCGCTTAGTCTGGAAGATAATTTGATCGAAGAACTCAAAACGGCCAACCCCCAGAAATCCGAAGCCGAACTCCGCACGGTGCTGGGCTGCTTTTTGTTTTCGGGCGAAGAAGTCTTCAAGAAAATCAGGGTGCTGTCGGGGGGCGAAAAATCACGGGTGGCATTGGCAAAGGTGCTGCTGTCGCAAGCTAATTTCCTGCTGTTAGACGAGCCGACCAACCACCTCGATATGCAGTCGGTGAATATCCTGATACAAGCGTTGCAGCAGTACGAAGGCACCTACATTGTGGTTAGCCACGACCGTTATTTCGTCTCGCAGATTGCTAATAAAATCTGGTTTATCGAAAACGAACAACTCAAAGCCTACCCCGGCACCTACGACGAGTTTGAGTGGTGGATGGAAGAACGGAAGGAGTCGCAGGTCGAAAGTCAAAAGTCGAAAGTCGAAAGTCGGCCAATGGCAGTGGCTCCGAAAGCCGCGAATGGTAACGGCAACACAACCACGAACGGCAGCGCAACGACAAACCACAAACCACAAACGCCCACCGACGTTGAACGCAAAGAATGGCAGCGGACGATGAAAAAACTGACTCAACAGGCTGAAGAAGCCGAGAACCGGATTGAGCAGTTGGAACAGCAAAAGAAGAAACTCGAAGCCGACCTCGCCAACCCCGCTACCTACCACGATGCCAAACAGATGCAGGCCAAAAATGAAGAGTACCGCGCCCTGACCGCTCAATTGGCGAAACTCCAGGAACAGTGGGAAACGGCCATGCTCGAAGCCGAAGAATTGGAGCAGAAAATCGGCTGATTCAGGCCAGCCACGTTCTGATAATCTGGGCCAGCGGCCTGAATTCGATCAAAAAACCGTCGTGACCATACAGCGAACCCAGTTCTTCGTAGGTAGCATCGGGAATATGGCGGGCCAGAAAAACCTGCTCTTTGGGCGGAAACAGCACGTCAGAATCCAGCCCGATAGCCAGCGTTCGGGCGCGAATCTGGGCCAGCGCATCAGGAATGCTCACCCGGTTGCGGCCCACGTTGTGCGAATCCATGGCCTTGGTGAGTCGGTGGTAGGTAAAGGCATTGAACCGGCTAACGAGTTTTTCGCCCTGGTAGCGTTGGTAACTGGCCGCTTTGTAGAAATCGGTTTGCTCGTTATTGTCCAATGCCTGGGTAAAGCCGTAGGTGTCATAATTCCGGTACGAGAGCAACGCCATTGAGCGGGCGGCTTTCAGGCCGTTAAGGCCGGCATCGGGTCGGCGTTCGGGCCAGGTGGCATCGGCTTCAATCGCCATCCGCTGCGATTCGTTAAAGGCAATTCCCCAGGGCGAAAACACGGCATTGGTCGCAATCAGAATCAGGTGCTGAATCAAATCGGGCTGCATAATGGCCCACTCCACCGCCTGTTGCCCACCCACCGAACCGCCAATGCAGGTGTGAATCTGAGCAATACCCAAATCCTGCCGGAGCAAATCCAGCGCGTTTACCATATCGCGAATCGTGACCGTCGGAAAATCGTGGTAATACGGCTCGTTGGTGAGCGGGTTTATCGAGAGCGGCCCCGTTGACCCGTAACACGAACTGAGAACATTGGCGCAGATGATAAACTGACTGGCGGGAAACGTCCGTTCGGGGTCGTAGAATTTCCCCGGCCCCACCAGGCCGCTCCACCAGTCGGCGGGGTCAGCGTTGCCGGTAAGGGCGTGACACACCCAGATCACCTCCGATTGGCCCGCCTTATACTGGCCGTAGGTGGTGTAGGCCAGCCGGAAACCGGGTAGCGATTGGCCCGATTCCAGCGGAAACGAGAATTTATGGTCGTAAAAATGCAGTGCCAAAGTGGTCTGATTTATAGGTCCTAATTGTCCGCCGAAACGGTTTTTAGGCAGGAGTTAGCACCTTGTCTCGCCCGGAAGGCGGTCGGTTGCCAGCGATTCGCAGAGCCTGATCTCTCCTCGCTTCTGTATAAATCAATGCGGGTGAAGCAATTGACTTGATGCTGCAAGTTTACGGGCCAAACCCCCGAAAAACAAATTGGCGCTGCGTCTTACAGGCTGACAACCAATTTTTATACCGCATACCACCGCCAAAAAAATAACCCCGACCGTTGGGCCGGGGTTGGTATATAGAGCAAAAAGATACTGATCAGATTATTGTTTGATCACCTTAACGGTTATTGTCTTGCTGCCCGTGCTTACGCTCAGGAAGTACAAACCCGCCGACCGGCCCAACCGCAGCGACTGCCGCTCAATAACAGTGGCCTGTTGCACGGCCTGCTCGCTCAAGACGCGGCCCTGACCGTCCATCACTGCCGACCGCAGTGCCTGACCCTCGGCCCCGCGCACCTCAAATTCGATAGACTCACCAGCAACCGGGTTGCCCAGCACCGATATGCTCAGGTCAGCACCCGGCTCAACGCCCTGCCGCAGACTGGCGCAGGGTCGCGTCCAGGACAGCGTAACGATTGTAGCACCCTGCTGGGCTTTGATGGTGTAAGTGTTGTTGTCGGTATTGCCCGGATCGAGACCGTCGGTACAGCTTGTGGTTGGCGAGCAGATACCGATGGCCGAGTACAGAATTGCACTGCCGTTACCACCCGTCGTGTTGAATTTGATGGCTCCCGTTGCACAGTCATACGCCGGGGCTACCAATGCCAGCGGCTGACCGATAGTGGCCGATGGGCTGCCGCAGGCCGACGTTGTCACTACTATGGTTGTTGGCGGTGGCGGAGTAGTAGTGCTGCCGGCGCAAGCTGCCAGCGCGTTCCAGGTGTAGGTAACGTTGACACCACTCTGCGAAGCTTTCAATAGCAGCGGGGCCACGTTTGGTTTCTGATCACGGATATCCTGGGCCAGTTGCGCGTCAACGTCATCGAGCAGGCTTGAGGTGTTACTCACGCGGGGCGAGGTGATGCCGATAGCCGAGAACGTGATGGGTGTACCATCGCCCCCGCTGGTGTTAAAGGTAAACGCACCCGTAGCGCAGACGTAAGTTGGCATAATGAGTTGCAGCGCACTGCCCGAAACGGGTGGTGTTACTGAGCCGCCAACCTGAATAGTGACCGAAGTCTGCACCTGCCCGCCCGATACGTCGGTCGCGTTGAAACTGACCACAAAGCTGCCATTGCCGGTTGGTGTCCAGGTGAAAACGCTGGTTACTGTTTGTGTACCGCTCGTAGGAATCGAGGGGCTTTGGGTTGAGCCGATTGGGAGACCCACGCCGTTGAGCGTGACCACGTCGCCCGCGTCAGAGTCAGTTGCTCTGACCGTAAACGACACCGGCGAACCAATTGTAGCCGAAATAACCGAGCCGTTGGCGGGTGTTGGGCCGTAGCTGAACGTGGGCGGATTACCGCTGCCCGAAATCCGAATCAGAAAGTCCACAAAAACAATAGCTCCCTGCCCATCAACGATTTTGATCACCGAGTTATAAACGTTGTTGTTAGTCGCTCCAACGGTGCTGTATGTGATTAAACCCGACGAGCTAACCGACAGGCCCGTTGGCTGCACGAAGGCAATACCACCCAAATCGGCAGAAGTAGCTAGGCTAAATGTTAATGTGTTTCCATCGGGGTCAGAAGCCGGTATCTGAAACGTTGCCGCAGCCTGACCGGCAGCTAAATTCACCACCGGAGTCAGCGTAGCAATGGGCGAGCGGTTTCCCGTACCAACGGCCACTGTAGCCCCTACGCGATAATACTCGCCAGAGTTGTTCTGTAGGGTGGTGATCCGGCAACAGTCATCATAATAGGTTGTGAAGGTCCCCGAAGCCGAATAGGTGTGAGTCAGGTTTGACTCGGCATAGAAATAATCATCGGTTGCATTCACTGACGTTACAGTCAAGTCAACCGGCGCGGTAGTACCATCACCAAAATTAAACGTTTGATAATTTACAATGACTGCACCCACCGCGATTGGCACACCATATCCGTAACTGGTACGATAGCCAACGCTAACCTTAAACTGAATGGTTTTGCCCGACGCATCAGATGGAAGTGGCGTTGCGTTTACGTTGCCGTACCGAAAGTGTGAGGCCGAAGCCGTTTGTGCGTTGCCCAGAAACAGGGCCATAACGAGGAGCAGGGTGGCGCAAACCTGCATCAGACGGGCCTGAGCCAGCGTCGTCTGAAGGTGGGCCAAATTGCGGGCAGCGTGTGAGCCGCGCAGCAATAGGTACTTGTTTAACATGGTAAGAATTGGTTTGGAAGTTAACTAAATTCACTGCCGAATTTGCCATATCCCAACCTGTTTCTGTTGAATGAGTTAGTCACTATTAAATTCGTTCGCAATTATAATCAGTCTCTCAACTACACCGGCAATCTATAATTTTAGCCAACCTGTATGTGGAAAATTTATATATATATTATGCCACTTAGATACATATAACTCTCTGATAAACAGTGAATTATCTCGCATTTTTGCAAAACTTACCGTTTAGTAAATATGACCAAAATCGAGTTTTATTATTCCAGGGCCTTCATCAATGCCACCACCAACCGCGCCGAGTTGCGAGCGGCTGTTTGGTAAAACGCCATCATGTCTTGCCGGGCGTTGTCGTCGGCGCGGTCGCTCAGGCTGCGAATCACCAAACACGGCACCCGTTGCTGATAGCAGACCTGCGCCACTGCCGCACCTTCCATCTCGGTGGCATCGGCCCCGAAATCAGCGCGGAGTTGCCGGACTTTTTCGGCTGATGAAATAAACTGATCGCCCGTAACCACCGTACCCACCACCACCGATGGTGGGCGTTTGGTGAGCGGAATCGGCTCAAAAATCATGGCCCCGGCCACGCAATTGGCCTCCTGCAACAGGGCCGAATCTGCCGGAAAATACGCCGGGTTCATCGCTTTGGTGATGGCATTGCGGGTCTGGCGGGTTGGCTTTTGATCGAACGTAATGGACTGATAATCGTGGTGGGTGGTTTGGCGGGCAATCACAATGTCGCCGGGTTGCAAATCGGGGTTGGTGCCGCCCGCAATACCCGTAAACAGCACCCGCCGGGGCCGGAAATAAGTCAGGGCAATGGCCGTTGTCATGGCCGCGTTTACTTTGCCAATGCCCGTTTCGGCCACCACCACGCGCTGAGACCCGATTCGCCCGGTCATAAACGACACGCCATTCACGACCACCGTTTGAGGTTCTTCGAGCGATTGCTGCACGAGTTTAACCTCGGCATCAAACGCGCCGAGCAGGGCCGTAATATTCTCTGGCTGATAGCGTTGCGCCAAAGCCGCCGGGCAGAAGAGAAGAAGAAAAGGAATGAGTTTCATTGATTAACTGATGTTACGCAGGTTGATAGAAAGCCGTAGGCTTAGCCGATTTGGTAGCTCCCGACGGTTGGCCGTTGCCATTCAATCGGGGGGTAGTGAGGCAAATTCGCCCATTGTCATAAACTCGCCATCATTCCGCAAATAGCGAAGCAGGTTTTCTACGCGGTCGAGTAATTCGCCGTCAGAGTAGCGTTGCACGTAGGCCGGTATTTTATCGTACTCCGATAAGTCCGTAAATTCCCAGGGATGCACGTAAATGTTCACGAAACCATCGGCGCGGAGGGTTTGCCGGGCCAGTGTTTTATACAGCCCAAACGGGAAATTCTTGAGACTCAGCCAGAACAGCGGCAACCGCAACCGGGGCGTAACCGATGCCGGAATCTGTAACACACCAAACTCCCGAAACGGCAAACGCGGCTCGCCGAGGTGATTATACCGACCGGGGATAAACGTGGGGTGCAGCGATGAATTGTACTGATAACCAGCGTCTCGCACATCATTCGGGTCAACGAAACCCATCCGCGCCCGCCGAAATCCGGTGACGGGTTTGCCCAGCAGGTCTTCTAATGCCAGCCGCGATTTGAGCAAATCTGCCGGTTCAAACGTGCTGTGAAAATACCCGTGCGAAGCAATTTCGTGTTTGGCGGCCAACGCTTTTATCTGCGCCGGTTCGTGCAGGGCGTAGTTGGCGGTGGTGAAGAGGGTGGTGCGGGCCGCGAGTACGTCGAAGCGTTCGGTGAGCAAATCCAGACCGCGTTTCGAGACCGCGATCTGCTCGGCGAGGTCAATGTTATGCCCGAACTCCGGGGCCGTGTCAAACTCTTCGACATCAACGGTAAACAGGATATGATTTGCCAAGCGTGATGATTGTTGGGTTTGCGGGCAAATTTACAGCATTTCTTCCCGCGTTCGGGCGGGTATCGGCACCGATACCATTCGTTCCTCAATCTCGTTGGTGTCGCTGATAATATACGGCGGGCGTTGCTTGACCTCCATAAACGTCTTGCCGAGATACACACCAATGATACCGATGAGGATAAACTGTACCCCGCCAATCAGCACCGTCAGCAGCACGAGCGTGGTCCAGCCCGACACCGTATAGTCGGTAAAGAGCTTTTCATACAGCACCTCCAGCCCGAATACAAGCGCAAACGCCGACATGGCAAAACCCAGCAGCACCGACAGATACAGGGGCTTGGTGGTGAACGACGTAATGCCCATTGCGGCCAGCCGGAGCATCTTTTTGAACGAGTATTTGGTTTTGCCCGCATACCGGACGGCTGGTTTATACAGCACCCGGCATTGCCGAAACCCGATCCAGGAGATGGTGCCGCGCAGAAAGAGATCGTTTTCTTTGAACTGTTTCAGGGTGTCAATCACCTTGCGGTCTAAAAGCCGGAAGTCAGCGGCTCCGTCTTCCAGGTCGAGGTCAGAGGCAGCGCGGAGTAGCCGGTAAAAGTTGCGGGACGTAATCCGTTTGGCAAGCGGCAGGTCGGGGTCGGGTTCCCGAACGGTATAAACCACGTCGTAGCCCTCACGCCATCGGTCGAGTAGCGTCGGAATTAGTTCGGGCGGGTGTTGCAGGTCGGCATCGAGACTGATTACGGCGTGGCCCCGTGCGTGTTCGTACCCGGCCCGGAGTGCCATCTGATGGCCGAAATTGCGCGAAAATGACAAAAACCGCACCACCGGATACGCCTTGCTGAGTTGCCGCAGCACGTAATGGGTTTGATCAGTGCTGCCATCGTCCACAATTAAAATCTCGTAATAATAGCCCAATGGCTCCATCACGGCCATCAGCCGATGCACCAGCACGGGCAGGTTTTCTTCTTCGTTGAAGGCCGGCACCACTAAACTGATGGTCTCGGCATTGGGGTTGTCTGATGAAAAAGCGTACACGAAAGTTGGGGAGTTGCTGATAACGCGGACAATACTGACCGGCTTTTGCCGGTCACAGAACAAAGTTAAGTAAATGTACTTACGCCCGTTCTGCCATCGAATTAAAGCATCGTTAGAATTGTAATGAGGTCAGCACAGGCCAAATTTGGCTATCGAACGCCTGCGTACCCGTTATGGAACAAATAAAACCGGCTGACTCCAAGCAAAAACCCGTTGAACACCCGCAACTGAGCGACCATAAAGGCGGCAAAAGCGAGTTGGTTACGCAGGAAGAACGGCGGCAGGACTTAGGCTTTGGCACCAAACTCAACGATTCGTATTCGCGGCTCATCAATAAAGACGGGTCGTTTAACGTGGTGCATCGGGGCGGTTCCTGGGCCGACCGCGCCAACCTCTACCACCGGCTCATTACGATGCCCTGGCCCAAATTTTTGCTGTATGTCTTTCTGTTTTACGTGCTGACTAATGTGCCGTTCGCGTTGCTGTACTTAGTGGCCGGGGCCGAAAACCTGCGCGGTTTAGACGACTCGATGCACCTCAGCCCGTTTTGGGGGGCTTATTTTTTTAGCGCACAAACCCTCACTACCGTTGGCTACGGCCATATGGCACCCATCGGGTTTATGACTAGCATCATTGCCGCCATAGAATCACTCATTGGCTTGCTGGCCTTTGCGCTGGCAACGGGCATACTATACGGACGGTTTTCGCGCCCCGTTGCCCACATTCAGTTCTCGAAAAACGCGGTACTTGCGCCCTATTTAGACATCAACGGCTGGATGTTCAGGATCATTCATAAGACTGACAGTCAGTTGATTGACGTGGAATTGACGGTGACATTTTCGCGGCTCGAACCCAAGCCCGACGGCTCGCCCAACCGCAAGTATTATAATCTGCCCTTAGAGCGGAACAAAGTCAGTTTTTTTCCGACTAACTGGACGCTCGTGCATCCCATCACCGACGACAGCCCGCTCTATGATTGCACACCCGAACAGTTGGCCGAATCAGACGCGGAGTTCTTAATTTTGCTGCGGGCGATGGACGATACGTTCTCGCAGGCCGTGCATACCCGGTATTCGTATCGGTACGACGAGTTGCTCTGGGGCCGCAAGTTTCGCCCCATGTTCGATGTCAGCAACCCCGGCATAGTGGCGCTGGACATGAACAAACTCGATGATACGGATGAGGTGAGTTTGAATTGATGGTCGGATATATGATGTAGGGTATATGATGTATTCTGCATGAGCATTTCATATACCACATATCATACATCATATACCCTACATCATACATCATAGATGATTTCTCCTCCCCCCCTCCACCCTGGCGATACCATCGGCATAGTGGCCCCGGCCAGCCCCTGCCTATACACCGACTTGCTGCCCGCGCTCGATTTACTCCGAAATCAGTGGCAGTTGAACGTTGTCGAAGGCGAAACCCTTCATGCCCGATATGGTGCTTTTGCCGGGCCGGATGACCTGCGCCGGGCCGACCTCCAGCGGATGCTCGACAACCCCGACATCCGGGCCATCTGGTGTTCGCGCGGGGGCTACGGCTCGTACCGGATTGTGGACGATCTGGATTTTTCGGGATTTCTGGCGCATCCTAAATGGCTCGTTGGGTTTAGCGATATTACCGTTTTGCTCAACCACGCGGCCCGCTTGGGGGTGCAAAGCCTGCACGCCATTATGCCCCGCCAACTCCGCAATCCGGGCTATGAACACAGTTTGGAAACCCTGCGGCAGTGGCTCTTTGGCGAAACCCCGGCCTGCTACACTGCCCCCGCCCACCCGCTCAACCGGCCCGGAACCACCACCGGAATGCTCCTCGGCGGGAATCTGACCCTAATAACCACGTTGTTACGCACGAACTCAGAACCCGATTGGCAGGGTGCGATTCTATTCATAGAAGATGTGGATGAAACCCTATTCTCGCTCGACCGGATGATGACCCAACTCCGGCGGACGGGTGTTCTGGCCCGGTTGAACGGCCTGATTGTGGGGCAGTTTTCGGACATGCGCGACAATCTGACGATGCCCTTTGGTCAGTCGGCACAGGAAATTATTGCCTACGCCGTGCGGGATTATGGCTATCCAGTTTGTTTCGACTTCCCAACGGGCCACGTTGACCGGAATCTGGCCCTGCCCGTTAGCCGGGTGGTAGAGTTGGTGGTGACGGAAGAGCGGGTGATATTGCAGTTTTAATGAGCGATTGTGAACGCAAAATGCCCGGTGTGAAAGCCGGGCATTTTGCGTTTTTGGGAAACCCGATCAAGTTCTGAATCAATACGCCTTGGTGGTTTTGCCCTGATTCAATTCCAGCAAATACCCGTCAGGGTCGGCGAAATAAATCTGCGCTACCCCATCAAACCGGGTTTGCTTGTGAAACGGAATGTTGCGGGCTTTCAAAAACGCTTCTGACTTCCCAATATCAGACACAAACAGCGCAATATGGCTGCCGTTGCGGTCGTGGGTAATGTTTTCGGTGCGCCCGTCGAGGAGGTGAATCATCTGGCCGTTGCCCATATCAAACCAGGCACGGGTGGCTTTCAGGTTTTCGGGAACCGGAACTGGCTTCAACCCAATGACTTCACGATAAAATTTCGCGCTGGCCGGGATGTCTTTCACGTGCAGGGCGAGGTGGTTATGGCCCACCACGCCGAGACTGTCCTGCCCGAAAGCAGTAATGGCTGGCGCAAGTAGCAGCGCGAGAAGCAGGCGTTTCATAAATACTACGTTTTGGTCTTGTTTTACCTGAATTATTGCACCCGAATCGGGACATCAACTTCCTGGTTCTCCCAGCCCATCACCATATTGGCACCGCCTGGTTGCGCGGCAAACTCGATCTTGAACTGCTCGATTGGCGTGGGGAAGAGCCGGGCCGACACCGGAATCCGGGCGAAGTCTTTTGTTTCGTCGTACATGGTTCCCCATTGGCCGGTTTCTTTGTTGAGAATCAGCGTCCAGGCCATATCTGCCGTAGGAATTGTCCAGAGTGAATATTTCCCGGCAGGAACGGGCTTGTCCCCCACCGTAACAGCCTTGCTGAACTCGATTACGGTGGCGGCATTGGCTCCGGTGCGCCAGACTTTACCAAATGGAACGACCTCGCCGAAGATTTTGCGGCCCTTTTTCGAGGGTTGGCAGTAGTCAACCGTTACGGCCAGCCCGTTTTGGTTAAACTCGGCTTTTGCTTTAGGACTTTTGGTGCTGCTATACATCAGATAGCCTGCTAAGGCCACCACCAATACGCCAATCACACTGCCGACAATTATCAGTACTCTCTTCATCAGGAAAAAGATTTAGGTGAAGGCCAAAGCTACGGAGATTTTGGGGTCGGAAATCAACTATGCACAACGGCAATCGCGTTAAACCTGGTTCAACACCCCACAGGACTGATAATGTGCGAGCGGCTTGCAAAGAGTGTAGAGTTTACACCTTTACCTGTACACTATTTGTCCGTCGGACTGGCAATGTCGAATTTGTAGCCAGCCCCCTCCCGCTGAATGTATGACCAAGATGGTTGGTATTTTGAATGCCAATTTGCATTTTTGGGTTATATTAGCAACCAGTTTTAAAACAATGACCAGCGAACTAACGATAACTGTTTCTGATGCCCGAATCGAACGACTTGTCCAGAAATTGCTAAGAGGAGGTCATTTCGCATACTCGGTTGACACGGTGGCAGAAAAGACCTGGGAGGATTTAACATTGGAAGATTATCGAGCTATGATTCGCGCAAATACACCAACCATCAAGTCAAAATCATTCCAAAACTATGAGGAATGAAGTTCGTCCCCTTGAAATTTTGGAAGTAAACTTTTACTTCCCCACTTAGGGACGATACCTACCTCATCCTACCTTAGTTATTTCAACAGCCGAGTTGTTTGAGGAAGAAGAGATGTTCTACGGTGTTTTGTTGAGTAGTAAAAATCTCCTGCCGCACTATACGGTCGCCATCGAGCCTGAATGGTTGAATAAGCCGGGAAGAGCCAAAGGTTATTTTGTTACTCACATGGTCACAATGTGTAGTATGAAAGATGTTTTGACACGCAGTAATACGTTTCTGAAACCACAACACTTCGACTTGGTTAAGACCAAAATTATTAGTTCTATCTTTTACAATGGCTAAAAAGACATACAAGGTAGATGTAAGTTCAGCAGTGAAACGTCAGGCACTGGAAGCCCTTTTGATTGCGCTGGGATTTGAGAAGGCTGGCCCCGATGCGTATGTCGAAGTGAAGGCGGTTACACCTAAAAAAATGCCCGCAAAAAAGGTTTCCCCGAAACCAGCAAAACCAATTCCTAAACGAGCCATGAGTTCCAGCCCAAAGCGAAAAGCATCTGGCAAGTAGGGCACCTAATATGGCATAGGGTGGTAGACATCCATCTGGACTGTATCATGACATTCCCCTCACACCGCTTCGGCCTTCACTTTCTCGCGGAGTTGAAAGAGTTCGTCGCGCAGGCGGGCGGCAGACAGAAAATCGAGTTCTTTGGCCGCTTTTTCCATGTTGCGCTGGGTTTCGGCAATCATCTTTTCCAAGTCGGCGCGGCCCATGTACCGGATTACCGGGTCGGCGGCAATCCTGATTTCGTCGGGTTCGACGTACATCGGGCGCACCTTCGAGTCAGCCACTTTGGTCTGGCCCATAATGGCCTCGCGCGACTTAAAGACCGTTGTCGGCGTGATGCCGTGATCCAAATTGTACTCGGTCTGGACAGCACGCCGACGGTTGGTTTCGTCAATGGCCTTCGCCATCGAGCCGGTAATCGTGTCGGCATACATCAGCACCTTGCCGTTCACGTTCCGGGCGGCCCGGCCAATGGTTTGAATCAGGGAGCGGATGTCCCGCAAAAACCCTTCTTTGTCGGCATCCATAATCGCCACCAAACTCACTTCCGGCAAGTCAAGACCCTCACGGAGAAGGTTCACACCCACCAGCACATCGAACACGCCGAGCCGCAGATCGCGGAGAATATCTACGCGGTCAAGGGTTTTGACTTCGGAGTGAATGTAGCGGGTTTTGATGCCCACCCGGTCTAAGTATTTGCTGAGTTCTTCGGCCATGCGCTTGGTGAGGGTCGTCACCAAAACACGCTCGTGGCTTTTGATGCGCTTGTCAATTTCTTCGAGCAGGTCGTCAATCTGATTCAGGCTGGGCCGCACCTCGATTTCGGGATCGAGCAGACCCGTTGGCCGGATAAGTTGCTCAACCACAACACCTTCTGCTTTTCGGAGTTCGTAATCGGAGGGCGTGGCACTCACAAAAATTGTCTGGGGCGTGAGGTCTTCAAACTCCTGAAACGTGAGGGGTCGGTTATCCATCGCGCTCGGCAGCCGGAAACCGTAGTCAACCAAAGCCGTTTTGCGCGAGCGGTCTCCGCCCCACATCGCCCTGATTTGGGGCATGGTGGCGTGGCTTTCGTCAACGACCATCAGAAAATCGTCGGGGAAATAATCGAGCAGGCAGAACGGACGCTGACCGGGTTTGCGCTCATCAAAATAGCGTGAGTAGTTTTCGATACCGGAGCAGTAACCCAATTCGCGCATCATTTCGAGGTCAAACTCCGTGCGTTCCTTAATGCGTTCGGCCTCGGTTTCCCGAAATTCGCGCTCGAAATACTTGATTCGCTCCACCAGATCGTCCTGAATATGCACAATGGCGCGGTTGAGTGTGTCGCGGCCCGTGACGAAAAGCGTGGCCGGAAAGATCGAAATCAGGTTTTCATTCGAGATTTTTTTACCCGTTTCGGGGTCAATGCGCTGAATGGTCTCGATTTCGTCGCCGAAGAAAATAATGCGGTAGCCAAAATCGGCGTAGGCCACAAAAATATCCACCGTGTCGCCCTTCACCCGGAAGTTTCCCCGCGCAAATTCGCCCTCGGTACGGCTGTATAAAATGCTGACGAGTTTGTGGAGCAACTGATTTCTCGTAATGGTTTCGCCCACCCCAATCCTGACCACGTTTTGCCGAAACTCGTCGGGGTTTCCCATGCCGTAGATGCACGACACGGAAGCCACCACAATCACGTCGCGCCGACCCGTCATCAGGGCCGAGGTTGCCGACAGCCGCAGTTTGTTGATTTCTTCGTTGATGGCGAGGTCTTTCTCGATATACGTGCCGGTGGTGGCAATGAAGGCTTCGGGCTGGTAATAGTCGTAATACGAGATAAAGTACTCGACGGCGTTTTCGGGGAAAAACTGCTTGAATTCGCCGTAGAGCTGGGCAGCCAGTGTTTTGTTGTGGCTCAGAATCAGCGTAGGGCGGTTGGTTTGGGCAATCAGGTTAGCAACCGTGAATGTCTTGCCTGATCCCGTTACGCCCAGCAACACCTGGGCCGGTTCGCCCGCGTTGACCCCTTTGACGAGTTCGGCGATGGCCTTGGGCTGGTCGCCGGTGGGTTGAAATTCTGACGTGAGTTGAAAATTCATCCGTATTATTCCGCAGAAGCGGGTGTTGTTGAAGACTTGCCAAGATACGGAAAAACGCCGGTTTAGGCAAGGGTGTTTTCAAAACAAGGTTGTTCATTACCAGCTTTTTCCGTAAGCTCAATCATAAATTCCTGATTCGATATGACAACCCTCGACATAACTATTCTGGCCGATAACGCGCTATACTACCGTTGGGCGCGGAATGTGATGCCCGTGCGGGTCGGCGGCCAGGAGACGGGTAAACAGCCGCACCGTAGCTGCCGCGTCGCCATGAGCGCGGTGCCGGTTATCGAGCGTAATATCAAGCGACCGGCAAAGTTTCCCTAAACTGTACGACGGCATTCCCGGAATGAGCTTGCGGCTCAGCCGCACGGTGCAGAGCGTCCGGCGCAGAAACGGGCGGTCGGCCCAAGCGAGTTCTTTCTGCAAAAACCCAAAATCGAACGGGGCGTTATGGGCCACAAAAATCGCGCCTTCGGTAATGTCAAGCACCCGGTCGGCAACGGTGTCGAAGGTGGGCGCGTCGGCAACCATCGCATCAGAGATGCCGGTCAGGTGCCGGATAAACGGCGGAATGGCATGGCCGGGATTGAGCAGGGTATGAAACGAGTCAACCACCTCCCGCCCGTCAAAACGAAAAAGGGCAATCTCAGTCAGTTTGGCGGGGCCTTTCACCGGCCCGGTAGTTTCAACGTCAACGATGCAGTACACAATACAAAGATAAGCCCGCGCTTAAAATAAACTTCTGCCGTTGGTATAGTTTGGCAAACAATATGCAGCTACGATTGCGTTATGACCTATATTATGAGCAACAAAGATCGAAAGCAGCGTATGGAAACCCCACAGGAACACAACCCCAACCCGGCAGGCAAGCAGCCCGATAAGCTGATCTCGAATCCGAAAGCCGTTAGTCAACTGCCCCTCATTATCGGCATCACCCTGGCCGGTGGTCTCCTGATTGGCGCAACCTTCTTCGGTAATTCAAAATCGCTCAACAGCGTGGGCGGGGGCTATGCCAAATACCGCGAGATTCTGCAACTCATTGAAAATAACTACGTTGACACCGTAAACACCGATGAATTAGTGGATTATTCGATCACTAAAATGCTCGAAAAACTCGACCCGCACACGGCTTATATGAACCCGACGGATGCCGTAGCGGCCCGGTCGCAGTTGGAGGGTGGTTTTGATGGCATCGGGGTAGAGTTCAATATCTACAAAGACACCGTATATGTGGTTACGCCGTTGGCCGGTGGGCCGTCAGAATCGGCGGGTATTCAGAGCGGTGATAAGATTATCCGGGTGAACGAAACGGCCCTTACCGGCCCAAAAGTGGATAATACAACGGTTTTTAAAACCCTGCGCGGCAAACGTGGCTCGGAGGTTAAACTGACCATTCTGCGCCGGGGCAACCGCGAACCCCAAGCCTACACCGTTACCCGCGACCGGATTCCGACCTACTCGGTAGATGCCGCCTACATGGTGGACAACAAGACGGGATACATTAAGGTAAACCGATTCTCAGAGACGACGTATGACGAGTTTAAAACCGCACTCGCTTCGCTCAAACAGCAGGGCCTGAAACAGTTAATGCTTGACCTCAGGAACAACCCCGGCGGCTACATGGATCGGGCTACGAGTTTAGCCGATGAGTTTATATCGGGCAACAAACTGTTAGTTTACACCAACGGCAAAGACGATAAATACGACCGGCAAACACTCGCCCGCATTGCCGGGCAGTTTGAAGACGGCCCGATGGTAGTCTTGATTGACGAGGGCAGCGCGTCGGCATCCGAGATTGTGGCCGGTGCCTTGCAAGACCACGACCGCGCGTTGATTGCCGGTCGGCGGTCGTTCGGTAAAGGGCTGGTACAGATGCCGGTGCAACTGTCTGACGGTTCTGAACTGCGGCTGACCATCTCGCGCTACTACACGCCCAGTGGCCGGAGTATTCAGAAACCCTACGTGAAAGGCCACGAAGAAGATTACAGTAAAGACCTCGATGTCCGCTCGAAACGGGGTGAGTATTTCGTGGCTGACTCGATCAAAAACGACGCTAAACTGAAATTCAAAACCGACGGGGGCCGCGTAGTCTATGGTGGTGGCGGCATCACACCCGATTATTTTATTCCGCGCGATACTACGTGGCAAACGCCCTACTTGGGGCAGTTATACGGCAAGAATCTCGTGCGGGAGTTTGCGTTAGAATACGCCAACGACAACCGCAAACGGCTTGAGAAGATGACCTTCGCTGATTTTAACCGCACCGTCACCATCACCGATGAGCAGTTGGGTCAGCTTGTGAAAGACGCAACAGCGCAGGGCGTTAAACCAAATGAGAAGGAGTTTAACCGCTCCAAAAACTACATCCGTACCAACGTAAAGGCGTTTGTGGCCCGGTATATTTTCCAGAAAAACAACCGCAACGGCCAGAATAACGAGTTTTTCAGAGTCTATGGCGATGCCGACGAGACCTACAAACAGGGCCTGACGCTGTTCGACAAAGCCCGGCAATTGGAGCAGGGGGTGAGCCTTAAATAGTGGCAAGTGGTTAGTGGCAAGTGATTAGTTGGCTGACGCATTGCCACTTATCACTTATCACTTATCACTTGCCACTTGCCACTTGCCACTTGCCACTTGCCACTGACTTGAAGTCCACTGATTATGGGTGTTGCTCGCAATGAGTCTCAACCCTGAATCAGTGGCTTTTTGCTGAATATCAGCCGCATCGGTCTCATAAAAACCACTGACTAACAGCACCCCACCCGGATTAAGCAAGCCGACATAAACCGGGATTTCGGCCATCAGCACGTTCCGGTTGATGTTTGCCAGAATAATATCGAATCGTTCGTCGGGCGATACATTGGCGATGGTTCCCCGAAACACCCGAACCTGATTGGTGCAGTTGTTGAGTTCGGCGTTTTCGATAGCATTTTCTACGGCCCACTCCTCAATATCAAACGCCAGGGCCGATGCGGCACCGAGTTTTGCGGCCAGAATTGCCAGAATTCCGGTGCCGCTGCCCACATCCAGAACCCGTTTTTGATTGTGGTTGATGCCTAACTGATGGGCCAGCATCATGGCCGTTGTTTCGTGATGACCCGTGCCGAACGACATTTTTGGGTTGATCACGAGGTCATGCTGAAACCGGCTGTCAGGTTCATGGAACGAAGCCCGTACCCGCACCGACCCCGCTTCGGTCACCACATTGATGGGTTCATAATTAGCTTCCCATTCGGCGTTCCAGTTCCGTTTTTCTAACAGAATTGCCTGATAATCAATGGACGTTTGAGCAGCGTAGCGGGCAACAAGCTCGATAAGCGGGGCTTCGTCGAAGTCCGTTTCGGGGATATAGGCGTTCAGGCCCGCGTCGGTTTCAACAAACGATTCATACCCTAATTCGGCGAGTTCGGCGGTGAGGATATCAGCAAAGTCGGGCGAGACGGTAAGGGTGAGTTCGGTATAATTCATCGTCAAAAATAAGGCTCGGCAACGTTTTTGTTAGCCCCGGTACAGAAATTACCCCACCCTTCACTACCCCCGAAATCAGCAATTTTTCGGGCGCGAACAGGGACAATAGCCCTATCTTTGCGGGATTTTTGACCGTTTCCCCCCGCAAACCATGCCCAAACGCGCTGATATAAAATCGGTTCTCATCATCGGCTCCGGCCCTATCGTTATCGGTCAGGCCTGCGAGTTTGACTATGCCGGGTCGCAGGCCGCCCGTTCCATCCGCGAAGAAGGCATCGAAGTGGCCCTTATCAACTCCAACCCGGCCACGATTATGACCGATCCGATTAACGCGGATTATGTCTATCTGAAACCGCTTGACAAAAAGTCTATCGTCGAAATCCTGAAAAAACACCAGGAAATGGGCCGCCCGATTGATGCCGTACTGCCCACAATGGGCGGGCAAACGGCTCTAAATCTGGCAATTGACTGCGACAAAGCCGGTGTCTGGAAAAAGTACGACGTGAAGATTATCGGGGTGGACATCAAGGCCATCGAGACCACCGAAGACCGCGAAAAATTCCGGCTCCTGATGCTCAAACTCGGCGCGGGAGTCTGCAAAGGGCGCACGGCCCGCTCGTTTCTCGAAGGTAAAGAAATCGCGCAGGAGATTGGTTTCCCGCTCGTTATCCGGCCATCGTTCACGCTCGGCGGCACAGGCGGGGGCTTCGTAAACACACCCGACGAGTTCGAGAAAGCCCTCAATCACGGCCTGCACGCTTCGCCAACGCACGAGGTGCTGATTGAGCAAAGCGTGAAAGGCTGGAAAGAATATGAACTCGAACTCCTGCGCGACAACCTCGGTAACTTCGTGATTATCTGCTCTATCGAAAATTTTGACCCGATGGGCATTCATACCGGCGACAGTATCACCGTTGCCCCGGCCATGACCCTGCCCGACACGCTCTACCAGCAAATGCGCGACCTGGCAATCCGGGTGATGAGCGGCATCGGACAGTTTGCGGGGGGCTGCAACATTCAGTTTTCAGTGAACCCGCAGACCGACGATATTATCGTTATCGAAGTCAATCCCCGCGTGAGCCGGTCGTCGGCATTAGCCTCCAAAGCAACGGGCTACCCCATTGCCAAGATTGCCGCAAAAATGGCCGTTGGCTATAACCTCGACGAACTCACAAACCCGATTACGGGCAGCACCTCAGCCTTTTTTGAACCCGCCATTGACTACGTGATCGTGAAAGTACCGCGCTGGAATTTCGACAAATTTCCGGGGGCCGACCGTTCGCTGGGCCTCCAGATGAAGTCGGTTGGCGAAGCGATGGGCATTGGCCGTAATTTTCAGGAAGCATTACAGAAAGCGTGTCAAAGTCTCGAAATCCGGCGCAATGGTCTCGGTGCCGATGGCCGCGAACTCACCGATCACGAAGCCCTGAAACACTCCCTGGCGCACCCAAGCTGGAACCGGATTTTTCATATTTATGATGCCTTCAAGGCCGGGATGTCGTTTCGCACGATTCAGAAACTGACCCAGATTGACCCCTGGTTTCTGCATCAGATTGACGAACTGATCGAGTTAGAACGCGAACTGGGCCGGTATGACCTCGACGATATGCCGCCCGAACTTCTCCGCACGGCCAAGCAAAAAGGATACGCCGACCGGCAACTGGCTCATATTCTGCAAGTTAAAGAGAGTAAGATTTATAACTACCGGCAGCAGCACAACATTCGGCGGGTGTTTAAGTGCGTGGATACCTGCGCGGCTGAGTTCGAGGCCAAAACGCCGTATTACTACTCAACGTTTAACAACCAACTGCCTATTACGCAAGACCGGCCCGAACCCGTCTCGAACCTGCCCGGCAACGAATCGGTGCGGAGCGACCGTAAAAAAATAGTGGTTTTAGGTTCCGGCCCCAACCGCATCGGGCAAGGCATCGAGTTCGATTACTCCTGCGTACACGGTGTGTTAGCCGCAAAGGAAGCTGGTTACGAGACGATTATGATTAACTGTAATCCCGAAACCGTTTCGACTGACCCCGACATTGCCGACAAACTCTACTTTGAGCCGGTTTTCTGGGAACACGTCCACGCCATTATCATGCACGAGCAACCCGAAGGCGTGATTGTGCAACTTGGCGGGCAAACGGCCCTGAAAATGGCCGAAAAACTGACCCGCTACGGCATCAAAATCATCGGCACGAGTTGGGACGCGCTCGATTTGGCCGAAGACCGGGGCCGGTTCAGTAACCTGCTGCGGGATTTGGGTATTCCGTACCCTCAGTTCGGCACCGTCCGCGAGTCAGAAGGCGCGTTAGAACTTTCGCGGGAGTTGGGATTTCCGTTGTTGGTGCGGCCAAGCTACGTGCTGGGCGGGCAGAGCATGAAAATCGTAATTAACGAGACCGAACTGGAGCAGCACGTGATGAAGATTCTCAGCGACATCCCGGATAACAACATCCTGCTCGACCATTTCTTGGAAAACGCCATCGAAGCCGAGGCCGATGCCATTTGCGACGGCGAAGACGTGTACATCATCGGTATCATGGAACACATCGAACCGGCGGGTATCCACTCCGGCGACTCCTACGCCGTGTTGCCAACCTTTGATTTGAGCGACGATGTGATTCGGCAAATCGAGGAATACACCCGCAAAATTGCCGTTGCGTTGCAAACCGTCGGGCTGATAAACATTCAGTTCGCCATCAAAACCGATGCAGAAGGGCGGGCGGTGGTGTATATCATCGAGGCCAACCCCCGCGCCAGCCGCACGGTGCCGTTTATCTGCAAAGCCTACCACGAACCGTATGTGAATTATGCCACGAAGGTGATGCTGGGCGCAAAGGTGAAAGACTTTGATTTTAAGCCGGTTAAGAAGGGCTACGCTATCAAGATTCCGGTGTTCTCGTTCTCAAAATTCCCGAACGTAAACAAAGAATTGGGGCCGGAAATGAAATCAACCGGCGAGGGTATTTACTTTATTGATGACCTCGAAGATGATTTCTTCCAGACGGTCTATTCCGAGCGGAATCTGTATCTGAGCCGGTAGGAATCCGGCCACCAATCTCCACAGCCGCCCGTGTTCTGAACCGAACGGGGCGGCTACTTTGTTGGCAAGGTTTTCTGAGCCAACGGTCACTGAATCTGGCGGCAAATAGGTTGTTTTGTATCGTAATCTACAAACCAACCCAATGCCATGAAAAACCTGTTCATCGCCTTTGCCCTCGTCGGCTTCTCTGCCAATTTATTGGCCCAGGCCAAACTGCCGTCATCAGCGCAGGCCACGCCCAAAGCCGCAGCCGCCGTTGTGTCAACAGCCGCCGAAAGCGAAGCCGATAAAGCGGGCAAAGCTGAATTAGTCGAACGGGTTTTTGCCGAGCAGTCCTACTTATACAGTCAGATAATCGAGAAGTGCTTCACGTTCAAGATGTCGCCTACGTGCTGGGCCAAATTCAGCGACCCGGCCAACACCGGCAACAGTTCGGGCTTTGGGGCCATGCGCTACTGGGTACGCTACGTGACCGAATACGCCAAACGCGAAGGTTTAGGAGACTTGGAAGCCCTGAACGCAAGCAACCGCGACGAAGAGAAGGATAACCGCCCACAGATGGACGAAATCATAAAAACGCTTCGTACCAAGTTCTCACTCGACGTTCAGGCTCCCACCAACTGCACCGTGAAAGGCTATGATTTGCTGATGCGCTTCCCATACGAGGTCTTGGAGCGTATCGGTCATGCTACGCCCGAATGGTCGCCGAAGAGCGGAGAAGCGCATTTTACGGTTGTTCTCAGCCCGGCAGCCAAAGATATGAGCGTAACGATAAGTCCTGATGGTAAGCGGTTTACGGTTGCAGGGCCGGCACTGACCGAAGCGTATAGTTCGAGCGATAAAATCTCGACCGGCTTAGAGCGAGCCAACAAGAATCGGTAAAAAGCCAGCGATTCACGCCCCGGCTAACCACCGCGCCCGTTGCCCGATGCCAACCGGGTCGGGTAATTCGCGGAGTACCACGCCCCCCGTTTCGTCAACGCCGACGTGCAGGGCCACAAACGCTACGTATTGGTTTAGCAGGCCAGCCAAAGGCGCGTTGCCGGTGATGCAGGTATCGAAATACCAGTCTAAATTTTCACCCGCAATTTCTTCGGCCACCCCCCGGTAGTCGGCAAAGGTGTAGCCGACGAAGGGTTTGCCGAAGCGTTGCCACATCGCCCGGATAACGTCGTCGAGGGTTTTGGTATGGTTGGTTTTTCGGCGTAAGTGCAGGTCTAAAATCAGCGAGACCAACGCGCCTTTGTGATAAACCGACACCTTGCGGTCGGGGATGCCTTTCTCGTAACCGTCGAGCCACAAATCCCAGGAGACTTCGGTGAGTGATTGCGCGGCCCGCCCGCTTTGCTCGAAATGCCGCTTGCAAACCACCTGAAGTTCTTTTTTGTATGTTTCGTCGTTCATTACGCCCGCCCGCCGGAGCATCAAATCGCCGTAGTACGTTGTGATGCCTTCGGCCACAAAGCAGGTCTGGAAGTAGTTTTCGCGGGTCAGGTCGTAGGGCAGGAGTTCGGCGGGCCGGATTCGGATGATGTTCCAGGCGTGAAACAACTCGTGCGAAGCCACCCCGATCCAATCCTGATAAAGTTCTTCACCCTGCTGATCTGGCCCCAGCACCAGCACTGTACTGTTTCGGTGTTCCACGCCATGATACACGGCAGTTGTCAGAAAAATAGTCAGGAAATGGTAATCGGCTTCCGGAAACTCACCAAAAACAGCGATCTGAGTCTCAGCAAAGCGGCTGAAATCGGCCACCACGCGGGCTTCATCGGGTTGGTAATGCCCCTGCGCCCAAACGTGAAACGCTACGCTACGCACCGAAAACTCAATATGACGCAGATACGGAGCGGCCAGAATCGGACAATCAATCAGTTCGTAAAAATCGGTGGCAGACCAGACACGGGCAGTTTTTGCCGACGATTTGGGCGTTGCCCGATATGGGACTTCTTTTTCGGCAACGCCCAGATCGGGGCGAGTTGTTTCTGCTTCGACTGGCCTGACGATTGAAACAGAAACGGATTTTTGCAAACCTGTTGCCACGTGCCACGTTTCGGGCATCGCCAGTTCGAGCGTGCAGGGTTCCGTGATGCGGCCCTCGGCATATACACACAGGTTTACCGGGTTGATGTACAGCAAATCCTGACTTACAAAACTGCTGCCCGCGTTGACAACATTGGCGTAGTAGGTGTAGCGAGCCACAACGTCAGCCGCACCGTTGGTTTGAACAAGCCAGCGGTCTTTGGTGATTTTTCGGAACGGCAACGGCTGCCCGGCTCCGTCAACGACCGTGAACTGCTGAATGTTTTTGGCAAACGCTTGGAGTTCGTAGCGGCCCGGTCGCCAGGCGGGGAGTTGAAGTTCAACGGTGTCTGTATCAATCTCGGTCAGGTGGGCTTCAACAGTGAGGTAATGAGGTTGGTGGGTATCGGGCGAGATTCGGTAAAGCATGAACCAATGTATCAAAACAAAAACTAAAAATCAAGTTTTGCCAAACCAATTCAATGCCGTATTTTTGCGGACTCATTTGAAAACAAGGCATTTTTAACGATATACAGTAATGAAAAGGACATTCCAACCATCGAACCGGAAACGCCGGACCAAACACGGCTTCCGCGAGCGGATGTCAACGGCCAACGGTCGTAACGTAATTGCCCGTCGCCGGGCCAAAGGCCGCTGGAAACTGACGGTTTCTGATGAGAAAAAAGGCGAACGCTTTAAGATGTAATAAATTAGGTCGCCGAGTCGAAAGTCAACTGTCGAAAGTCCTGTTCAAAACAGCCTGACTCTCGACAGATGACTTTCGACTTTCGACTAATGAAAAACACCTTTCCCAAAGCCGAACGACTTTCCAGTAAGAAAGTCATTGGCCGATTATTCAAGCGAGGTAGTGCGGAGGTAGCTTCGTACTACCTTTTTCCGTTTCGGGTCATGGCAATCACTGAACCTGAACCCGTCTCCGTCACTCTACCAGCTATTCTGATCTCGGTTTCCAAGAAAAGTTTTAAACGCGCCGTTGACCGCAACCTTATTCGCCGGCGTATCCGCGAGGCCTACCGGCTCAATAAAGAACTGATTTTCAGTAATTCCACCCGCCCACTACCCCACTACATCGGGTTGATTTATACGGCTAAAACCATTCTATCGTTTGAAGAGATAGAAAAAGGCACGAAATTGGCGTTGAAAAAAATGATAGAACGCAGATGACGCAGACGGTGCGGATTCACACAGATTTTTTCTTCTACTAAAACTAATCTGCGGTCATCCGCACCGTCTGCGTCATCTGCGTTCCAAAAAACCGCTATGAAAAAGAACTTCATCAAAGGCACAATAGCTATCCTCATTATTATGAGTGTTGGCCTGATTTCATTCAAAAACGACGACCGTTTTTTCGAGATCGCCCGGAACCTCGACATCTATGCCACGATGTTTAAGGAACTCAACACTTATTATGTGGACGAGCTGAACCCCAACCGGATGGTCAAAACCAGCATTGATGCCATGCTGAAACAACTTGACCCATACACGAATTTCTTCGCCGAAGACGAAATCGAGGATTACCGCACCATGACTACGGGCCGCTACAACGGCATTGGGGCCGTGGTCGGACCGAGGCAGGGCAAGACCACCGTGCTGATGATTTATGAAGGCACCCCCGCCGAAAAATCGGGCCTGCAGGTGGGCGACGAAATCTTGAAAATTGATGGCGTTGCTATTAACAGCAAACGCAACACCGATGGGCAGGACGAAACCGGCAAACTCCTGAAAGGGCAAAATGGCACAGCCGCCAAACTCACCGTTCGGCGATATGGCAGCGATAAGCCCCTCGACATCAACGTGATGCGTGATGTGGTGAAGATGACCAACGTCCCGTTTCATGGCATGATTAATGACGAAGTGGGCTACATTGACTTGAAAGATTTTACGGCCACTGCCGCCCGCGAGGTGCGCGGAGCCGTGATTGAACTGAAAGGCAAGGGCATGAAAAAGCTGATTCTCGACGTACGCGAGAATCCCGGCGGACTGCTGAATATGGCGATTGACATCTCGAACCTGTTTATTCCACAGGGGTCAGAAGTGGTTTCGACAAAAGGAAAAGTGCAGGAGTGGAACAAATCATACACGGCTCTGTCGCCCCCGCTCGATTTGGAACTACCGATTATCGTGATTGGTAACAGCCGCTCGGCCTCTGCCGCCGAGATTGTGGCCGGCGTAATTCAGGACTACGACCGGGGCGTGTTAATCGGGCAGCGAACCTACGGCAAGGGTCTTGTGCAAACCACCCGTGACCTGTCGTTCAATACCAAACTCAAAATCACGACTGCTAAATACTACACGCCGAGTGGCCGCTGTATTCAGGCCATTGATTACAGTCACCGCAACGCCGATGGCAGTGTGGGCCGCGTACCGGACTCACTTAAAACGGCGTTCAAAACCAAAGCCGGGCGGGTAGTCTATGACGGTGGGGGCGTAACGCCCGACATCGCCATTGAAGCCCCGAACCCCGCGCCTATCACCCGCAGCCTGACCGACAAAGGGCTGATTTTTGATTACGCCGTTGTGTATCGGCAGGCGCACCCGACTATCAAACCCGCCCGCGAGTTTAAGCTGACCGACGCTGATTATCAGGATTTTGTGAAGTGGGTTGGCGCGAAAGATTACGACTACACCACGCAGGTAGAACGTGATTTGAGTACGCTGGAATCTTCGGCCAAAAAAGAAAAGCAGTTTGACCGGATTCAGGATCAACTTAAAGCCCTGAAAGCCAATGTCTCACACAGCAAAGACACTGACCTGACGGCGTTCAAAGCTGAACTCAAAGCCGGGCTTGAGCAGGAAATCGTGGGGCATTATTACCTGCAAAAAGGCCTGAAAGAAGCATCCTTCGGGGCCGACCCCGAACTGAAAGCCGCTCTGGAACTCTTCAAGGATATGCCAACGTATCAGGCGATTCTGAAGAAGCAGTGATTCTTGCCATTGACACCTCCACAACCGGCTGCTCGGTGGCCCTGCACCGGGGCCACGAGTTGCTGGCCCGGTATGACCTGTTCACCGAACGAACATCGTCGTCGCTACTAACTACGCTGATTAACAACGTTGTAGAACACACCGGACACCAACTGTCTGACCTCGATGCTATTGCCGTTGCCAAAGGGCCTGGTTCCTACACCGGCCTTCGGATTGCCGTAGCTACGGCCAAAGGCTTGTGTTTTGCACTCGACAAACCGCTTTTGGCCGTGAACACCCTCAACGCCATGAGCGAGCAAGTCAGAACAGCACACACCCTGATGCGAATTACGTTGAAGCCCGCGCTGAACCCGGTTTTTTTCTGCCCGATGATTGATGCCCGACGGATGGAAGTCTATTGCGCGATGTATGATGCGGGCGGAGTTGAGATGCTACCAACAACGGCCAACGTGATTGATGCAGAGTCGTTTGCGGAGGAATTAGAACGCGGGACGGTGCTGTTTTTTGGCGATGGTGCCGCTAAATGCCAGCCGGTTCTGGGCCACCACGCCAACGCACGCTTTCTCGAACCAATCATTCACCCCTCTGCCCGCACGGTGGGCGTACTGGCCTACGCGGCTTTTCGGGAAGGCCGTTTTGAAGACCTTGCTACCTTTGAACCGTTTTATTTGAAGGAGTTTATAGGTACGCAAAAGCGAATGAATAATGAATGATGGTAGCTATTTGGGTGTGTTTGTTTTTGGCGGAATGGGGTTTGTCGCCCACCGCCCCCAGGCGGTGGGCATACGCGCACAAACGGACTTCCCGCCTGAAACGGCACAGCCGAGGGGCGGTGCCGAGGGGCGGTGCCGAGCAGACTACCTAAATAATTACCATCATTCATTTCTCTTCCTCCGGTACAAACGTCAGGTAGCTCAGCGCGTTTTCCTGAAATATTTCCTGCGCGATAGTCTGCATTGTTGGGGCTTCGATGGCGCGGATACCGCCGAAAATTTCAGGCAGCGATTCCACCCGGCCAATGTCGAGAATGCTCTTCGCCATCATTAGCATAAAACTCTGATTGCTTTCTTCGGCCATTGCCAACTGCCCGCAAAGCTGCTCTTTAGTTTGGTGCAACTGATTGGCCGTGAGTGGCTTGTCGCGCAGGGCTTGCAGTTCTTTCAGGATCAGGGCATGGCTGCGGTCCACTTTTTTGGGATCGGTGCCGAAATATATTCCCAGAAAACCCGTGTCGAGAAACGGCGTGAAACTGGCATCAATGGAATAAACAAGGCCAAATTTTTCGCGCAGATTCAGGTTCAGCCGCGAGTTCATACCCTGCCCGCCAAGCAGATTCACGAGCATAAAAAACGGTAGTCGCTGCGGGTCGTTCAGGGCGTAGGCGGGCCTGCCGAGGGCGCACTGAGCTTGGGTAATGGGCCGGGCCACCACGTTGCGTTGCGGCACGTAGGTTGCCGGGGCCGTGCGCTGCCGAACGGTGGTACGGTGTGGAATATCACGCAGGTATTTTTCGGCCACCTTCACCACGCGCTTGAACGGCTCGTTGCTGACCGAGGCAAAGACAATCCGTTCGGTATCGAAATTGTCGGCGATAAACTGCTGCAACTGATCGCGCGAGAACGCGCCAACGGTGTCGGGTGTGCCGAGAATATTGGTGCCAAGCGGGTGATTCTGAAACACAACGGCATCGAAATCGTCCTGAATCGCGTCTTCGGGCGAGTCATAATACATCGCCATTTCTTCGAGAATTACCCCGCGCTCACGCTCGATCTGCTTTTCAGGAAAAATGGAATGAAACGCAATATCGGCCAGGAGTTCGGCAGCCTTCTCGAAATGAACGCCCAAAATCGAGGCATGAAAACAGACCTTCTCTTTAGTAGTGTAGGCGTTGAGTTCGCCCCCAACGGTTTCCAAGCGGTTGATGATGTGAAACGACTTGCGTTTTTTGGTGCCTTTAAAGGCCATATGTTCCCAAAAATGGGCAAGGCCAAGTTGGTCAGGCTGTTCGTCGCGGCTGCCAATGTCGAGCATAATGCCGCAGTGGGCAATCTGCGTGTGGGGCATTTGTTTGTGAACGATGCGGATGCCGTTGGGCAGGGTAAAAACGTCGTAATCTTCCATGCTTGATTCCAACCCTTTTTGGTAATTTCGGGTCTTGGTGTTGCCCGCCCCCAATGTAGAACGGTGGGCAAGAGATAACCAAAAAATTAACACAAAAATTTCTATACCGTTATGTTCCGTTCTGTATCACTCCTGCTTTCGCTGCTGATCGTTTTGGGTCTGGCAACCCCGCTACTGGCCCAACGCACCGCTCGGGTAGGTGTTAGTGTAGTCCCGGCCCTGAATCGCACAATTGATGTCGGTGTTGAAATCGGCAATGGCAACGACCTTGAGTTTTTTGGGCAAGCGGGGTACTTTTTTGGAGGAAGACAGGAGGAGCCTGACTTTTATGGCAGCAGTTGGTTTGAATCTTCTGGTGGGTTTCTAAAAGTTGGCGGTCGAATAACTTCCACGCAAACAAAAAGGTGGCGGGTATTTGCCGGGCCTCAATTCACTACGAGTTTAGTTCGGGAACGCGGTGGTGGTATGTCTATGGTTTTTTGTGATCCCGGCCCATGCCCAACACCTTTCCCTAAAAGCTTTCTCCCTCCCTCAAGTCTGCAAACTACCGTTTTCAGCGTCGGCGGCTCGGCAGGTGTTAGCGTTCAGATTTTGAAACGGTTAGAAGTTGATTTAGGCGTAGAACTAAACAAGGTACTGTTTGGCGAGGAACGGCTTATTCAACCCGATGCCTACAAACCGGGTATCGGCTCCACGCCGTTTCAGGCGTTGCTGAACGTGCAATACCGGCTGAAATAGCGAAATTGGCGGCATGAATCAGCCTGTCCGTATTCTCGTTATTCAGACCGCGTTTATCGGCGATGTGATTCTGGCAACGGCCCTGCTCGAAACCCTGCACCGCGATTTCCCCAATGCCAAACTCGATTTTCTCGTCCGGCGTGGCAACGAATCGCTGCTCAATCACCATCCGTTTCTGAACGAGGTGCTGGTTTGGGACAAGAAACAGGGCAAATACAAAAGCCTGTGGCAGTTGCTGAAAACCATCCGGTCGCGCCGGTACGATGTGGTGCTGAACCTGCAACGCTACGGCGCAACGGGCTTGCTGACCGCATTTTCGGGCGCGAAACAGACCGTTGGCTTCGACAAAAACCCGGTTTCCTGGCTGTTTACGCACCGCGTTCCGCACAAGTTTGAGCCGGGTGTGCATGAGGTGGACCGAAACGCGGCCTTGCTATTGCGATTTACCACCCCCAACCCCCTCCTAAAACAGGAGAGGGCTATAAAGCCTTCGGTTTTTGACCCTAAACGAAACAAAGGCATAGCTTTTGAGAAAGCCCCCTCC
>JBBRNH010000038.1:0-48081 GCA_038230415.1 Cytophagales bacterium
CGACGGGATCGGCCAAACCCTGCGAAACATTACCAGTAATCAGGTGTTGGCCCTGAGACAGACCGATGCCCGGCCCGTTTCGCCCGATTTTGCGCTGGTCCAATCTGCCGAAACGCCTTTGCTGGCTGAGGTTTCGCACGAAACGGGCTTGCTCTATCGGCACGAAGAAGACGATTTTGTGGATTACAAACAGCAGCAAACCCTGCTGCCGCACAAACTCTCGCAGCAGGGGCCGCCACTGACAACGGGTGACGTGAATGGCGACGGACTCGACGACCTCTATATCGGTGGGTCGGCAAACCGGGCCGGGACGTTGTTTATCCAGCAAAAAACCGGCACGTTTCGGCGCGAAAACCTGCCCATAAAACCCCAGGAAGAAACCGGCGTATTGCTGTTTGATGCCGACCGCGACGGAGATTTAGACCTCTACGCCGTGAGTGGCAGCACCGAATTTGGGCGGCTCGACAAAAACCCGGCGGCTTACCGGCACCGGCTGTTGCTCAACGACGGGCGCGGCCATTTTGCCGAATCGCCGAAGGCCCTGCCCAACATAGAATCGAGCGGGTCGTGCATTTCGGCGGCAGATTTTGATGGCGATGGTGATCTGGATTTATTCGTTGGCGGGCGGTGCGTTCCCCAACGCTACCCCGAACCGGGCCGGAGTTATTTGCTGAGAAACAATAGCTTAGGCCGAAAAAACGCACCATTATTCACCGACGTAACCGACCAAATTGCGCCCGGCCTGTCTCGTGTGGGTATGGTGTGTGCGGCCCTCTGGACCGATTACGACAACGACCACCGCCCCGACCTGCTCGTCACCGGCGAGTTTATGGCCCCCACTTTCTTCAAAAATCGGCAGGGAAAACAATTCTTCACTCCTCACTCTTCACTCTTTACTGAAAAAGGTTGGTGGAATTGCCTCGCTGCCGGCGATTTTGACCACGACGGCGATACCGACTACGTGGCCGGAAACGCGGGTCTGAACACCCGCCACCGCGCCAGCCCCGGCCAGCCCGTGCGGGTATATGCCAAAGACTATGACCAAAACGGCACCTTCGACGCGCTGATGACCGCCTACAATTACGGCAAAGAATACGTAGTGCATCCCCGCGAAACGCTCACCGATCAGTGGCCCGCGCTCAAAAAGAAGTTTCCGAGTTATGCCGAATACGGTAGCAAACCCTTCGCCGACCTGATCTCAGCCGAGCAACGAACCGGAGCCTTGCTACGCGAAGCCACCGCGTTTGCATCGGTCTATATCGAAAACCGGGGCGAAGGGCAGTTTTTGGTGCATCCGTTACCCACCGAAGCGCAGTTTTCGCCCGCCTTCGGGATGTTGGCAACTGACGTTGACCACGACGGACACTTAGATGTGCTGCTGGTTGGTAATGACTACGCCAACGAAGTGCTGTCGGGCCAATACGATGCGGGCTATGGCCTGTGGCTGCGGGGTAACGGACGGGGTAAATTCGTAGCCGTTTCGCCGGGAAAATCGGGTTTTTTGGTGCCGGGCGACGGTAAAGCAATTGTACAACTGCGGCAACCGAACGGGCAGATGCTGTACATCGCCAGCCAGAATCAGGACAGTTTGTGCGTGTTTCGCCAACCAAGATCGCGCTGAAAAACTACTGAATCACTTCGCCCGCCACCGCGCCTGGCGCAGGGTTGTGCCGCCAGCGCAGGATTTTTCGGTAGATGCCATTCACGCGCAATCGTCGCCGACTGAGCCATAATACACTGGTAGTGAGTGTGTCAGGGTTTTCGATCCGGTGGAGCAACGCTCCGAACCGCAGGGCCAGATCAAACTGCTCGGCATAAAACGACTTGCGGACAAACTGCCGGAGCCGGTCGGCCAACCCCTGTTGTTCGGCTTCGGTCTGGCACAGGGCCAGGGCTTTCTGGCAAACCCGCAGCGTGGAGTCAAGCAGACGGTTATCGGGTTTCACCACCTGCGCCGAGAGCGAATCGGGCAATCGGCGTTTGTGGGTCAGCACCTCGTCCTGGTAGGCATAATGATACCGCCGGGCCGACCGTACCCAGAAATCAAAATCTTCGTAGGCTAAGGTTTCGTCGTAGCCACCGAGGTCGTCAAGCACCGTCCGGCGAATCATCATGGTGGGGGTACAAACAAAATACCGGCGCAGGACTTCGGCAAATACGTTGCCGGTTGGCACGTCAACGGTGGTCTTGCCCTGCTCATTCACCGGAAAATGATGGCTGATAAACTGTCCGGCAGCGTCAACGTGGGCGGCATTGGAAAATAGTACGCCGTATCGGGCGGGCAACCGCTCAAATAAATCGGCTTGTTTGGCAATACGGCTTGGCAGCAGTATATCATCAGCAGACAGGTCAATCACGTACTGCCCCTGTGCCAACGCCAGGCCCTGATTGAACGCCCGGCACAGACCTGCATTAACCGGATTCTGGATAAACTGAATGGTTGACTTATCGGCGCAAAACGCCCGGATGTGGTCGGCGGTATGGTCGGTGCTGGCGTTATCAATCACGATGAGCTCAACGTTGGGGTGCGTCTGATTCACGACCGATTGCAGGGCTTCTGTTACGTAATTTTCGTGGTTATAGGCCGTGCAGATTACCGAAACCCAGGGTTTCAGGCTGTTTAAAAACGGCCCCATCGGGATAGCAGTAGTCTGATTGGTAACTGATTGCATGGCGGAACACAGATAAATACGTCTAAAAGTAAACCTTTTGACGGGTTAGCGGGCAGAAGTCATGCCGGTTTTGAGCGAACGGAAAATTATTCGATATACGTTGGTTTGTTCATGTTTTGGCACGGTTTTTAGAGAACACGTATTCAGTTGCCTGCCCAGGGCTACATAGCCCGACGCGGGCATACAGTCACATTTATGGGTTAGGGTGCGTAAACGCCACTTCACACGTTTGAGGTGGCGTTTTTTATTGACCCCGTAGCTGGCTCTGGCTCCTTATCCGTCGTTTTTTGCGCCACACTGGGGTTTTTATCACCTTCAAGATCATACAGCGACACGTTCATCTCGAAGCCTAAGATCACCAGCATCGAGATTAAATTGATCCAGACCATGAGCGCGATGAGCGTGCCGATGGAGCCATAGAGTTTATTGTATGACCCAAAATTGGCGAGGTAGTATGAAAAAGCCAGCGAGGTCAGCACAATCAGCAGCGAGGCCGTAACCGAGCCGGGCGTAACAAACGTCCACTTCATGTTTACGTCCGGCCCAAACCGATACAGCAGCGACAGCACCCCCACAAACACGCCCAGCACCAGCAGATACCGCCCCAGGTTCAGCATCAATACAATAAACTCGTTGTTGAAAATACCAAACCGCTTCAGGTAATCAATCACAATACCGCCCACCACCAGCAGCGTAATTGCCAGAAACAGCGCCAGCGCAAAGGCAACCGTCAGCCCGGCAGCCACGAGCCGGGTTTTCAGAAAGCCCCGGCTGTCTTCGGTGCGGTGGCTTGAGTTAAAGGCGTTCATGAAAGCGAGCATCCCGTTGGTGGCGGCATAAATGGTCAGCAAAAAACCAAACGACAGTACGCCACTCTGCTCACGCCCGATGATGTCGCGGATCGTGCTTTCGACGGCCTCGAAGGTGCCAGCCGGAATGGTGCGGCTCAAAAAACTCATGATCCGCACTTCGAGGTTGTTGATCGGGATATACGGAATGAGCGTAAAGAGAAAAATAATGGCCGGAAAAATCGCCAGAAACAGGTTGAACGACACCGCCGACGACCGCTCGCTGAGGTCGTTGCCGCTGACTTTACCGACCATCTTTTTCAGAAAGTCATACCAGTTATTTTTTGAATTGAACGGATGATGATCGCGCATCCAGACGCGGGTGCCGGCCAGGGCGGGCAGGGTCATGATTTTCTCGAACATGGGGTTTCAACTCGTCAGTCAAAAAATGGTTTGAGAACCTGAACCAACGGCTCCGGGGCCGCGCAGAGCCGCCCGGTATCCATGCGCTGAAACACTAAGGTGGTCTCGCCGGTGTTGAGCAACTCGCCCGTTTCGTTCAGAATTTCGTACCGAAAAACGATCCGGGCTTTGGGTAGTTCGGGGATGGTTACGCGCACCGTCAGCAGGTCGTCGTAACGGGCGGGGCGGTGGTAGCGGCTGTGGTTTTCATAGACCGGCATCATCACGCCCGATGTTTCCATCGCTTTATAATGAAACCCCAGACTCCGCAGGGCTTCGACGCGGCCAATCTCGTAAAACCGGGCGTAGTTGCCGTAATAAACATAGCCCATCTGATCGGTATCGGCGTAGCAAACCCGGATGGGGTGGGGGAGGGTGAAATGTAGTGGCAAGGGGTCAGTGGTTTGTGGTCAGTAGTTAGTGGCAGGTGGTCAGTGGATTAGTGATTGCGGCAGCCAACTTGCCACTAACAACTAATCACTTGCCACTCTTTTTAATAACCAAATCCCGGTAGCCAGACATGGGATCGGGTTCGCGGACGAAGGTAACGCCGGTAGCACGGCCAGCACGATTTCGGCGGCAATAGCGCGGATTTTCGCAGACAAAAAAATCCGTGTTAATCCGCGCTGGAACATCCGCCAAATCCGCGTTCTATTGTTTCCCAATCGTTACCAAATTATTTCCTCACTGTAAAATTACTCCCGTATTTCTTCATAAATCCTTGACCGTATGCACACATTGGGGTAACAGCAAAAACCGACTTTTGCGGTCTGTAACAGACCTGTTTTAACTCTCCAATCGCAATGCGTACACGTCTCCGTAATTCACTCGTCTGGCTCTGCCTGTTTGCGTCATTCGCAACGGTGGCACAGACCATTACGGGCAAAATCGTCTCCTCCGACGATAACCAGCCCCTGCCCGGTGTGTCAATCCTGATTAAAGGAACCAACACCGGCACCACGTCCCGCGCTGATGGAACGTACTCGATCAGCGTTCCCAACGCCAACAGCAAACTTACCTACTCGTTTATCGGCTACGACAATCAGGAAATCGCCGTTGGCAACCGCACCGTGATTGACGTGGTGCTGGCTGCCGGCACCCGTAACCTGACCGAAGTTGTGGTAACGGCCCTCGGTATCAAAAAAGACATCCGGCAAACGGGCGTAAGCATCCAGACCGTTGATGCCACTCAACTTACCAAAGCCCGCGAGCCAAACCCGATCAACAACTTGGTGGGTAAGGTGGCCGGTATGACCATCGGTGCCTCGGCAGAACTCCTGCGCCGACCCCAGATTGTGCTGCGGGGCAATACCAATGTGCTGTTTGTAGTGGACGGTATCCCGGTCAACTCCGATACGTGGAACATCAGCAACGACGACATCGAAACGTATTCGGTATTGAAAGGGGCTTCGGCATCGGCTCTGTACGGTTTTCGGGGCGCAAGCGGAGCCATCCTCATCACCACCAAGCGCGGCTCGAAAGACAAGCGCGGCTTCTCGGTGGAGGTGAACACGAGTCAGATGTTCGACAAAGGATTCAACGCCATCCCGAAAGTGCAGGACGAATACGGCCCCGGCGACCACGGCACCTACGCCTTTGCCGATGGCAAGGGAGCCGGTAATAACGACGGTGATTATGACGTGTGGGGGCCGAAGTTTGAAGCCCAACTGATTCCACAATACGACAGCCCGGTGGTAGAAGGCGGGGCGTTTGTAACGACGTTCAACAACGGAACCAAGTTTACGGGCAACCGTCAGCCAACCCCCTGGACGGCACGCGGCAAAGACAACCTGAGCCGGTTTATCCAGACGGGGATTCTGTCAACCAACAATATCGCCGTATCGTCGTCGGGCGAAAAACACGACCTGCGGTTCTCCGTCTCGCACAACTACCAGCGCGGTTTGGTACCAAACACCAAGCTCAACATCACCAACTTTAACGTCACGGGCGGCTATAATTTCAGCGACCGGCTGCGGTTTGAGTCCAGCCTGCAATACAACAAGCAATATACGCCCAACGTACCAGACGTGAACTACGGCCCTAACTCGCTGATTTACAACATGATTATCTGGGGTGGTGCCGACTGGAACGTTGACGATATGAAAAACTACTGGCAGCCGGGCAAAGAAGGTATTCAGCAGAATTATGAAGAATACCAACGCTACAACAACCCCTGGTTTACGTCGAAAGAATGGCTGCGGAGCCACAACAAGACCGACATAATCGGGCAGGTATCGCTGCGGTATAAAATCGCCGAAGGGCTTGACATCACCGCCCGGACGCAGGTCTCGACCTGGAACCTGCTCCGCACCGAGAAGTTTCCGTATTCGGCCACCACCTACGGACGCGAAGAAGGCCGGGGCGATTACCGCGAAGACCGCCGGAATCTGTTCGATAACAATAACGAACTGATCTTGAAATTTAACCGCAAAATCGGTTCGCTGCTGAACGTGAGCGCGTTAGCCGGGGGCAACGCCCGGATTTACAACTTCAACTCGGCCTACGCCACCACCAACTACCTCAACGTGCCGGGGGTGTATAACTTCGCCAACACAGCCAACCCCGGTATCTTCTCGAACTATCAGGCGGATATGCGCGTAAACTCGGCTTATTATTCGGCTGACTTCACGATCAAGGATTTCGTCACGATTTCGACTACGGGCCGGGTTGACAAACTCTCGACCCTGCCGCAGGGCAACAACACGTTCTTTTATCCGTCGGTGGCGTTCAGCACCGTTATCTCCGATTATGTGACGTTACCCCAGGCCATTTCATTCCTGAAACTGCGCGGCAGTTACGCCAACGTAAAAGAAGGCCTGACCACGAGCAGCATCGGGGCAACGCCCGGCTCGTCGTTCCCGCTTATTTACGGTGAGAACTACTCCTCGTCTTATGACGGCCCGACGTACCAGAACACAACGGTTTATTCAACGCCGTTGGGCTATAACAACGCCCCGGCTGCGTATTACGGCAACCGCCTGAGCAACCCGAATATCAAACCAGCCGCTACCTCACAGTTTGAAGCGGGTGTTGATGTGCGGTTTCTGAACAACCGGCTGGCCTTTGACGCGGCTTACTTTGTGGCCGACGATGGCCCGCGAATTTTTGATCTCGGAATCTCCGAGGGTTCGGGTTACACGAGCGTGTTGCAGAACGGCCTGAAAACTCAGAAACGCGGGGTCGAACTCTCGCTGACGGGTCAGGTGCTGCGAAACCGGAACGGCCTGAATTGGGACGTGCTGGCAAACTGGTCGACGTTCAAAGAAAAACTGACCGAAATTTATCCCGGTCAGGATCGCTACAGCACCTTTTTTAAGGTGGGCGACCGCGTGGATAAATACTATGACCCGACGTTCTACCGCACGGCAGACGGGCAGATTATCAACGATGCCGGTGGCCGACCAATCATCAACCCGGTTCGGCAGTTTTTGGGCTATCTGAACCCCGACTGGGTGTTTGGCGTGAACAACCGCTTCAGCTATCAAAACTTCACCTTCAGTTTCCAGTTTGACGGGCGCGTGGGCGGGGTGATTTCTAACTACATTCAACGGCAGACGTTCCGGGGTGGCCGCCACATCGAAACCATTCAGGGCGCGATGGGCGAGGCTCGTTTTCAGGATACAAAAGGCATCAAGTCTTACTTAGGCGAAGGTGTTCAGATTGTTGGCACGGGCGTTATCAATGCTGACCCGGACGGCAATATATTGAACATCAATGAGTTGCAGTTTAAGCCGAACGAAACCAAGCAGTTTTTGCAGGACTACATCAGCCGCCGGTACAGCCCGAACGGGGGCAACCTGATGTCGCGCACGTTTGCCAAACTGCGCGAAGTAACGCTGGGATACAGCCTGCCGTCGGCCATTGTGAGCCGGCTGGGCGTTCGGTCGGCGAGTATCTCGCTCGTTGGCCGTAACCTGCTGTATTTTGCCGAAAAGAAAGACATTGACCTCGACCAGTTTACGGGCGGTAACGTCTTCGCGGGTGGTGGTAGCTCTGACCTGCAAACGCCCACAACCCGCCGGTTTGGAGTGAACCTGAATTTGGTATTTTAATAATGACCACCCGCACCACCCCCAACCCCCTCCTAAAACAGGAAGGGGCTAAAAACAACAAAAGCGTAGCATTCGAGAAAGCCCCCTCCTGTTTTAGGAGGGGGTTGGGGGTGGTCGAAAACACATAAAAGTCATGAAACTTCATAAAATTCTCTTCCTTTCGCTTACCGCCCTTGTTCTCTCGTTGACAAGCTGCGATAAGCCGTTCGATGAACTCGAAAAAAACCCGAACCTCGCCACGCAGGCCACACCGTCATTGGTGTTGCAGAGTGTGCTGAACGATATGTACGGCTTCAATACCCCGTCGGGGTTTAGTGGCGTAACGGGGCAGCCCTGGGGCGAAGAGCAACGCTGGAATCAGTTCTATTGCTCAAACTACGACTACTTTGCCAGCAACCAATATAACTGGACAACAACGAACCTGAATTTCACAACGCTCAAAAACGTGGTGAAAATGGAAGAAGAAGCAACGCGGGCCGGGGCGGGTGCGGTGAACCCGTATTCGGCACTCGGCAAGTTTTTCCGGGCTTATTTCTTCGATAATATGACCCGGCGCGTGGGCGATATTCCCATGACCGAGGCTCTGAAAGGCTTAGATAACATTGCCCCGAAATACGATTCGCAGAAGGCGGTGTATGTGCAGATTCTGAAATGGCTCGACGAAGCCAACGCCGACCTCACCACCCTCATTGCCGCCAACAACGGTACGCTGGCCGGTGACTTTTACCTCGGCAACAACCTCCGCAAGTGGCAGAAAGTAGTGAACGCCCATAAACTGCGCGTATTGGTGAGCCTTAGCCCGAAAGACACCGACACAGAGTTGAACGTGAAGGCGCGGTTTGCCGAGGTGCTGGGCAACCCCGCCAAGTTTCCGCTGATGGCCGACATGAGCGACAACGTGCAGTATATCCACAGCGCGATAAACAAGTATCGGCGCAGTCAGGATAACTTCGGCAACAACGCCACCCGCGAAAACATGGCAAAAACCTACGTTGATTTGCTTGTGGCCCGCAAAGACCCCCGCGTGTTTGTGGTGGCCGAGCCTGCCGGTGCCAAACTCGCAGCGGGCCTGAAACCGACCGACGTAAACGCCTTCGTGGGTGCATCGTCGGGCGAAGATTTGGCTGACATGACCACCAAAGTACTGTCGGGTCAGTATTCGTATCAGAACCGGAAACGCTACTACACTAACTACGTGGGCGAGCCGGTCGCTATTATCGGCTACATCGAGCAGCAGTTCAACATTGCCGAGGGGATCAACCGGGGCTGGGCCGCATCCACGTCGGCAACTGGCAACGCCGAAACCGCTTACAATCAGGGCATTACGGCTTCGATGGCGTTCTACGGCCTGAAAGATGGCGACAACACCGTGACGTTCTCACGCGATGGCGGTATCGTCAACTTCGACAGCTACACGGTGAAGGTGAGTTTGGCCGATTATCTGGCGCAGCCGTTGGTAAAGTACGCGGGTAATACGGCGGCTGGCCGTGAGCAGATTGTGACGCAGAAATACATTGCGTTTTTCCAGAACTCCGGCATGGAAGCCTGGTATAATCAGCGTCGGACGGGGATTCCAACCTTCCTGACGGGCGTGGGTACGGGCAACTCGGCCCGGATTCCGAAGCGGTGGTTATACCCCAACGGCGAGCGCGTGAACAATACGGTGAACCTCACAACGGCCCTCACGAATCAGTACGGCGGCAAAGACGACATTAACGACGTGCTTTGGTTGTTGAAATAATTCTTATGTAGAGACCGCAACGGCGGACCGGCAAAATATTGCGTCTCACCGCCGGATGGTGCGCTGATTCGCGTTTCATCCGGCGGTATTTTTGTTCTGTTTCGTACCATCCGGTTGCAGTACTATCCGGCGGTGAGACGCAAGGTATTGCGTCTCTACACACACATAACCCCTAACGATCATGCGCCTGACCTTCCTTCTCCTCCTCCTTTCATTCGCAGCACTGGGCCAGCCCCGGCCAACCCCGGCTCCACCCCGGTTCATGATTTCGGCTCCGGCAGGTAATGAATACACGCACATTGACCGAACGCCTGGGGGAAAAACGGTGCTGCCCAACGGTCGGTATATTACGCCACGCGGTACGCAGATCGAAACCGCCCCGCACCCCTACGGCCTGATTCTTAGCCCCGACCGTGGCGACGGCGCGGGCCAAACCGTGATTACGGCCAACTCCGGCACGGCCCCGTTTTCGATTTCTATTTTGCGCGATGTGTTTGGGAAAAACCCCACCGCCCGGCAAATTCCCGAAGGTGCCAAAACCCAGAATGGTATCCTCGAAGCGTGTTTTATGGGGTTGGCCGTTTCGCCGGATACTAAAACCGTGTATGTGGCCGGTGGGCAAACCAACAAGATTTATTTGTTCGATTTGACAACGGGCGAGAAAGCCGGTTCGATTGATTGCTCTGTTAAAACGCCCACCACCGACTACCGGCACGGCTACATCGGCGATATGGCCCTGACGCGGGATGGTAAAACACTCTACGCCCTCGACCAGATTGGCTTCCGAATGGTGGTGATTGACGTGGCAAGCAAAAAAATCCTGCATAACGTCCCGACCGGGCGATACCCGTTCGGTATCACGCTCTCGCCCGACCGAGACGGCGGACCGGAAAAAACGGTTTACGTGGCAAACGTGGGCGTGTTTGAATATAAAAAATTTACCGACCTCAACGAAAAAGACCTTAAAAAAACCGGACACGCTTTCCCCGCCACCAAGTACGGCTCCAAAGAAATGCGCGATGGCGACGAAAAAGCCGGTGTCCCCGCCCTCGGCGACCCTAACGTTCCCGAAGCGTTTTCGGTCTGGCGCGTTGACTTGGGCGCAACCCCTACCGAGCAACCAACGGTTACGGCCAAAATCAAAACTGGGTTTTTGGTGGGGCAATTAGTCGAAGATTTCCCGGCAGTAGGTGGTTCAAGCCCCAACTCGGTGGTGGCAACGGAGCAGTACGTTTTCGTCAGCAACGGCAACAACGACTGCGTATCGGTGATTGATGTGAAAACCAACGCCGTCGTCAAAACCATTATGCTCTCGCCCGATTCGCGGTTAGGCAAACTGCGCGGCCTGATTCCGTTCGGCGTGGCCCTCTCGCCCGACCAAAAAAGGCTGTACGTGGCCGAAGCCGGGATTAACGCCGTTGCCGTTGTGGATGTGCCAACGCTGTTGGTGATCGGGCATTTGCCAACGGGTTGGTTTCCCTCGAAGTTGAAAGTGAGCAATGATGGCAAGAAGTTGATTGTGGCAAACGCCAAAGGATACGGCAGCGGGCCAAACGGCGGCAAGGAGTTTAAGTTAGGGCCGAAGGGCAGCTACATCGGTAGCCTGATGAACGGCACGGTGTCGGTCATGGACATCCCGGCTGATGCAGAACTGGCCGCCGAAACGAAGCAGGTTATCGAGAATAACTTCCGTTTTACTTCCTCTCCCAATGGGGCAGGGCAGGGGCGGGGTAATAATCCCATCCCGGCGTTTGCGGGCCAAAAAGAATCCCCCGATGGCCGGACCCCGATTAAGTATATCGTCTTTATTGCCAAAGAAAACCGCACCTACGACGAAGTTTTCGGGCAGAACCGCAACGGCGATGGCGACTCGACCCTGGCGCGGTATGGCGTGGGTCAACCCGTTCGCGCTCAACGCGGTAGCCCGGCCATTGCCCGCGCCGACGTTATGCCCAACCACCTGGCTCTGGCCCGGCGGTTTGCGATGTCAGATAATTTTTACTGCGATTCGGATGTCTCTGCCGACGGACACCGCTGGATGGTGAACACCTACCCGAACGAATGGGTCGAGACGGGTACGGCGGCAGCATACGGCGGTAAACGCGACCTGCGCGACTCCTCTGCCGCGCCCGGCAACCTGAGTTTCTACGGCTCGGCGGGCAGCATTTATCCCGAAGATTATAATGAAGGTGGCTCGATGTGGGAACACCTCGAACGCTGGAACATCCCGTTCTTCAACTTCGGCTTTGGCGTGGAGATGGCCGGGGCATACAGCGACAGCACCATGAAATACACCGGCGAAAAATACACCGTAAACTACCCGTTGCCCGCGCCGTTGTTCGACCGCACCTCGCGCACCTTCCCGACCTACAACACGGCTATTCCTGACCAATTCCGCACCGATCTGTTTATCAAGGAGTTTAATGAGAAATGGCCTAAAACCGGGCTTCCCGCCGTGATTACCCTTATGCTTCCCAACGACCACGGCAGCACCCCGCGCCCCAAAGCCGGGTATCCTTATACGGAAAGCTACATGGCCGATAATGACCTCGCGCTGGGCCGGGCGGTGGAGTTTCTAAGCAAAACACCCTACTGGAAGAGCATGATGATTGTGGTGCTGGAAGACGACCCGCAGGGTGGCGTTGACCACATTGACGCGCACCGGAGTCCGCTGGTAGTGATTTCGCCGTACGCAAAGAAAAACTACGTCGGCAAGGTGCATTACAGTTTCGGCAGCGTCTTCAAAACGTTCTGGAACGTGCTGGGTATTCCGTGCCTGAATCAATACGATGCCGGAGCCACCGACATGAGCGACCTGTTTACCGATAAACCCGATTTTACGCCATACAACGCCCTGCCCGCCGATGTGCGCGTGTTTGACCCGCAGAAAGCCCTCGACCCATTCGATGAGAAATTCGACTGGAAAGCGTTCTCGAAACCTGAAGAACTCGACCGCGTAGAGACCATGCAGAAACGCCGGGCCGAAGACGATGAACTGAACCGAAAGAAGAAAAAGAAACAGTAGTCGGTTTGCTTCTGCCGTACTTTTGCACCATGCAAAAACCGTCATTGCCGAAAGGCACCCGCGACTTTGGGCCAGCCCAGATGAGCAACCGGCTCTTTATTTTCGATACCATCCGCCAGATATTCCGGCGTTACGGGTTTCAGCCTATCGAAACGCCCGCTATCGAAAACCTGGCGACCCTCACCGGAAAATACGGCGACGAAGGCGACCAACTGCTGTTTACCATCCTGAACTCCGGTGATTTTGCCGCCGACCTGACCCCCGCCGACCTCGCGGACGGATTGAAGAAAATAACGCCCAAAATTGCCGAGAAAGGCCTGCGCTATGACCTCACCGTGCCGTTTGCCCGCTACGTGGTTATGAACCGCCACGCGCTCACGCTGCCCTTCAAACGCTATCAGCTACAACCCGTCTGGCGGGCCGACCGACCCCAGAAAGGCCGGTATCGGGAGTTTTATCAGTGCGATGCTGATGTGGTCGGTACGGATTCGCTGCTGTGCGAGGCCGAAATTATCACCATGATTCACGAGGTGTTCGGGAACCTTGGCATTGCTGATTTCACTCTCAAAATCAACAACCGCAAAATTCTGGCGGGCATTGCCGAGGTGATTGGTGCGCCCGGCGACGAAGGTAAACTGGCCGTAGCGATTGACAAACTCGATAAAATCGGCAAAGACAAGGTGCTTGACGAACTCCGCGACCGGGGCTTTTCTGCCGACGCACTCGCCCGGCTCGAACCCATGTTTGGCTTTGCCGACGACGTTACCGACACGCTGGCAAGCCTGAAAACGTGGTTGGCGGACTCCGAAACCGCCCAACGCGGCATCGCCGAACTCGAAGAAACCCTAACCCTCGCCAATCAACTCGGCCTGTCGGCCCCAAACGTGCAACTCGACGTGACCCTGGCGCGGGGCCTGAGCTACTACACCGGGGCCATTTTTGAGGTTAAAGCCAACAACGTGAGCATCGGCAGCATCAGCGGGGGCGGGCGATACGACAACCTCACCGGAGCCTTCGGAATGCCGGGCCTGTCGGGCGTGGGTATCTCGTTTGGCGTTGACCGGATTTATGACGTGATGGACGAACTTGGTCTCTTTCCGGCTGATAATCAGCAGACGACGCAGGTACTGATTGTCTGTTTTGACCAAGCCGCCCGCGCCGTTGGCTTGCCGCTGCTGACCCAACTCCGGCGGGCGGGCATCGTGGCCGAAGCCTACCCCGATTTCGCCAAAGTCAGGAAAATGCTCGATTATGCCAACGCCAAAGCCATTCCGCAGGTGGTGCTGATCGGCTCCGACGAAGTGCAAACCGGCCTGCTGACCGTGAAGAACATGGTGACGGGTGAGCAGCGGAAGCTGACCCAACAGGAACTGGTTGAATCGTTGTAATTTGCTGCCAGAAAACCGATATGGTCATGAACGATAACCTGATTTTTATGGGAATAAACGCGCCGAGAGCGCATCAAGCCGTAATCACCCGCCTGATTTACGGCCTGACCGATTTGTATCTCGATAAGAAAACAACGCTGTTTCCGTATCCCGAAACCATGATTAATGAAGGCGAAACCAGCCCCGTACCCGATGTGATGCTGGTTGACCCGGCCACTGATTTGGTGAAGATGCTG
Source organism: Cytophagales bacterium (assembly GCA_038230415.1). Taxonomy (GTDB): domain Bacteria; phylum Bacteroidota; class Bacteroidia; order Cytophagales; family Spirosomataceae; genus JBBRNH01. Next base: position 14,365 of record JBBRNH010000038.1, read on the forward strand.
ATTGAGATAAACCACACGCAGGGTATAGCGAAAGACGTGCAGAAAGTCAAAAAATTAATGGAGGAATACGCTGTGCCAGAAGGGTTTACCTACGATTACAAATTAAAGAAATGGCTTAAACTACAACTCAACGATCTGGCAAATCCCACGCCCTCGTCATTTAGCGACCTGATTCAGGCCGATTTACAAACGTTTCTGGCGTAAACAGCAGACGCAACTATGCGTCTCTACTTCAGAATACGCCACATCTCCAGCGGTCGGTCGGTACTCATGATGTCGGCACCGCGCCGGGCAAAACCGCGATACACCGAATCCCCTTTGGCAACGGCCTGTTTGTCTAAATTACCGAGCGTGCCAAGAATACAGCCGATGCCTTTTTTATGCAGAAATTGGTACAGATCGGGGTCGGCTTCGCGGGTGCCGACGAAAGCCACCATGCGGTTATCGGGAATCTCCAGATCGTGGAGACGCTGATAATCTGCCACGTTGCGGATACCGACGGAGATCATCAGGGCCGGGTCGAGGGTGTGGACGCGGGCGGCATCGGTGGCATTGTAAGTGATGATAGCCGCGTAGCGTTCGGCTCCTGTTTTGTGAATGACTTCCACGACGCGCTCGAATTTTACGTTCCGTTTTACGTCAAGCGTAAACGTCACTTTGTTTTTGCCCCAGCGCAGTATGGCCTCCAGCGTCGGAATTGTAAACGTTGTGACGGTTCCGGCGTTGTCTTTCAGGCGCAGGGTTTGTACCTCGGCGTAGGTGCGGCCAATGAGCGGCCCGGTGCCGGTGGTGGTGCGGTCAAGGGAGGCATCGTGCATCATCACCAGTACACTGTCTTTGGTTAGGTCAATGTCGCACTCGATAATAACGGGCAGATTCTTAGCCAGATACGCGAATGATTCGATGCAGTTTTCGGGATAACCCGGCAGATCGCCCCCGCCCCGGTGCGCCGAAATTTTGGGTAATGCGCCGGGCCGATGCGTCATAAACCCCGACAAGCCAGTCCCCGGTACGCGGGTGTAGGTGCGGGGGGCGCAGGTGAGGAGCAACAACGCCAGGGCAAAGGCGGAGAGTACAGACAGAACGGTTTTCATGCAACAAAGGTAGAAATGCACCACACAAACACGCCCGAAACGGGGGCCATCAACAAGCAGCACTTACTGAATTTGTGCCAGGCAGTGGTACAGGAGCGCGTTGACACGGCCCGGCAGGCCATGACAGCCGCCCAGGAGTCGGCCAATGAAGAAGGCAAAAGCAGTGCGGGCGATAAATACGAAACCGGGCGGGCGATGGCCCAGATCGAGCGCGACCGCCACGCCTACCTCTTAGCCGACGCGCTGACAATGGCCCAGGATTTGGCCCGGATCAGGGTTGACAAACCCTGCGCCACCGTGCTGCCGGGTAGCGTTGTGACCACCAATCGGGGCGTGTTTTTTATCAGCGTCGGTGCAGGAAAACTCTTGACAGACACTGGCACGGCGGTATTTGCCGTGTCGCCAGCGTCGCCGATAGCCCAGGCGTTGGCGGGCAAAACCACCGGCAACGACGTAGTTTTCAACAAACAGACGTACATCATTCTGGCCGTTGACTAACGGTCAGAAACACCATCTGACCCGACCCGACGATGAACCAACGGGTTGTTCATTCGATAAATCGGTCGTTCATTCGTTTTAACAGTCGTTCATTCATTAGTCCGGGTGAAATTTGTGATAACGCATACTTTCGTAGCCTGAATAATGCAGAAACATCTGCCAACAAACTACGACCCCTGTGTATGCGATCTGATTACAGTGATGAGGCTTTGGTTGTTTTGTTTGTTCAAACCCGTCAGAATAGGTATTTCGATCAGCTTTACCGCCGGTATTTCAGTCGGGTTTGTTATTGCTGTCGGCAGTTTACGACCAATCCTGACGAGGCCGAAGACCTGGCCCAGGAAATATTTATCAGGTTGATTGACCGGCTCGACACCTTCCGCGAAACGGCCCGTTTCTCAACCTGGATCACCTCGGTAGCCCGCAATTTCTGCATTGACCAATTGCGCCGGCAAAAGGCGTTCCCGGTGGTGATGATGTCGCAGCAACCCAACCTGCCCGAACCCGGTGATTGGCCCGAATCGGACGATGACCCGCTTTACGACCTGCAACGGCTCGACACGGCCTTGTGCCACCTCAGCCCCGGCGAAATCCAGTTGCTCGTGACCCGCTACTGGCAACATACCAGCATCAGCGACATGGCCCGCCAGCAAAAACTGACCGACAGCGCAGTGAAAATGCGGCTTTTCAGGGCCAGAGAACGACTGCGACTCGCCTACACCGATTTAGCGGATAAATGACAGTGCATATAAAGTGAGGGTTGCATAATCCCCGGCCCGGTTGAGCCGGGGGTTTGTTTTGCGCCATGTTTCGCTGGCATTTGCGTTCAGCGCAGCGAAATGACCACGTGTCAAAAGCCCTTCGCCAGCGTTTTTATCCGGCACAGATAGCCATCGGCGGTCATGTAGAGCGTAGATCCATCGTCGCCCCAGCCGCAGTTGGCCGTGAGTTGGCCGGTCTCGATGCGGCCCAGCAGCACACCCTCCGGCGAGAGCACTAAAACCCCGCCGGGGCCGGTGGTCCAGATGTTACCCGTCCGGTCGGTTTTCAGGCCGTCGGGTGCGCCTTTTAATCCCTGCTTGCTCAGGGCCGATGCGTTGAAGAGTTCGCGGCCCGGCCCCAGGGTACACGTTTTTGCGCCATCGTCCTGCAACGAATAGGCCATAACCACCGGCCTGTCTCCGTCAGACTGCGCGATGTACAGCGTTTTTTCGTCGGGCGAGAGCGCTACACCGTTTGGCCGGGTCAAGTCACTGATAATGAGCGATACCGTGCCCGGTCCGTCGCCACGGTCGGGCGCAATGCGATAGACCCCAAAAACCGGCGTTTCGCGGGTGGGGTCATTCTCCTGTTTGGGCAGGCCGTAGGGCGGATCGGTGAAGTAGTAACTGCCCTTGCTGTGGGCCACCACATCGTTGGGGCTGTTGAAGCGTTTACCCTGGAAATTATCGGCCAGGGTTCGTTTGCCCCCGCCCGAAAGCGGCATAGCCGACACCCGCCGGTCACCATGTTCGCAGGCAATGAGCCGCCCCTGCCCGTCAAGGGTCAGGCCGTTGGAGCCGGGTTCGTTGGAGTAGGTTCCCGCGCCGGTGTAGCCCGACGGTTTCAAAAACGGAGTGAGTCCGTCGGCTTCGGTCCACTTGAAAATCGTGTTCTGTGGCACGTCAGAAAACAGCAGGTAGCCGGGGGCGTTGGCCTGTGGTTTTACCCAAACGGGGCCTTCGCTCCAGACAAACCCCGTTGCCAAAACCTCAATTTTTGCGTCGGGGGCAATTAATTTATCGAAGCGCGGGTCGAGCCGGACAAGGCGGCCCATTGTTGGATACGGCGGTCGAACGGCCATTGTGAAGGATAAAAGGAGAACAAAGGGAAGCAGGATGATTTTTTGCATAACAGGCCGGTGAAGGGGAGCGTGAAGGTGCCAACTTTTTTTTGATTATCCGGTTAAAATCGGTCAGATTCACCCCCAGAAATAACACGAAGCTGCATTCCGCAGTTAAACACAAACTACAAAACTCACGGCGGAGTGCAACTCCGCCCTATTTAATCTCATGAAAAAAGTACTCGTATTCACCGTAGCCATGCTGTTCACGCTGGCCGTTCAGGCCCAGACCACCGCCCCCGTTACCACCACTGCCACCGCCACCGACCCTACGCAGGACCCGAAGGGCGTAACGATGGCGTTTTTCAAGGTGTTGAAAGATGCTGATAGCGGGACGCTCGTTAAAATTGCGACCGACGATTTTGTTATCATCAGTTCTGACGGCCAGCAGGCCGACCGTGATTTGCTCGGTCAGGCACTCGGCGGGGGTTTTCTGACCGTTCAGGAGTCACCCGTCAACGTTAGCCGGACGAGTGTTTACAACGGCGATGCCGCCGTTGTAGCCGGAACGATGCGTTTCAAAGGCGATTTACAGGGGCAGAAATTTGATATGCCGGTTATTTTCTCGGCTACCTGCATCAAGCAGGGTGCGGGTTGGAAAATTGCCGGGATGCAGATTACACCGGGGAAATAATCCTGTCGGCATCTCTCAACCACCAAAAAGCCCGTTTCTAATTCAGAAACGGGCTTTTTGGTGATTATGAAACGCTGTAATCAGGCTATAATTCGCTCAATAAATCTCTCAAATCCAATGTTTCCGTGAATATATCGAGCGACCCATCCGGTTTGTTCGGCCACAGTTCACGGGGCCGGTCCCAGTATAATTCTACACCGTTATTGTCGGGGTCATTCAGATAAATCGCTTCTGAAACACCATGATTGGTGGCTCCCGTCAGCGGGTAATTCGCCTTGAGCAATCGGCTAAAAATGACCGCCAAATCACGCCGGGTTGGGTACAGGATAGCGGTATGATACAACCCAACGCCGTTTACGGGTGCCGGTGGTGCGTCTTTACTGTGCCAGGTGTTCAGCCCGATGTGGTGATGGTAGCCGCCTGCCGAGACGAATGCCGCCTGACTGCCGTAGCGCATAACTAAGTCAAAGCCCAGTAAGTCCCGGTAAAATCCGAGTGACCGCTCCAGGTCAGAAACTTTCAAATGCACGTGGCCGATGCGTGTTTGGGCCGGTATAACGTAGTTTTCGTTCATGGTTGTTGAGGTTGTCAGCCCGGTTAGTTTGTATCTTGCGGGCGGTCTTTCGTCAATTTCAGCTCATGCTCAATCGCCTGTTTCTTCTTCTCTGTCTGCTGCCCGCCTTAGTGTACGCCCAGCAAATCCCGGTTGTTAGTCCATACCCGAACACCATCGCGCAGGATTCGGCGTATGTCCGGGATACCTACCAAAAGTTAGAATTTATGGTTCCCATGCGCGATGGCACCAAACTCTTCACCCAGATTTACGCGCCCAAAGACACCACCGCCAAACACCCGATTCTGATGCAACGCACGCCGTATAGCTGCCAGCCCTACGGCCCGGAGCGGTTTCGGAGCCGGGTTGGGGCCAATGTTTTTATGCTGCGCGAAAACTATGTTGTTGTTTATCAGGATGTTCGGGGACGGTGGGCATCCGAAGGCAAATTTGTGGAGATGACCCCGCACCTCGACAAAAAAACGGCCAAAACGGATATTGACGAGGCCAGCGATACCTACGACACCATTGACTGGCTGCTCAAAAACCTGCCCGGCCACAACGGGCGCGTGGGGCAGTGGGGCATCAGTTACCCCGGTTTTTTTGCCTCGGCGGGCAGCGTGTCGGGGCATCCGGCACTCGTGGCCTCCTCACCCCAGGCACCAATGGCGAACCTCTGGCGCGACGATGCTTTTCATAACGGGGCCTTTATGATGCCCGCCAACTTCGGGTTTTATAACTATTTTTTGGAACATACCAAGCCCACCAAGGTGAACCCGCCCGCGCTGTTTGAGGCCAACGATGGCGATGGCTATCAGTTTTACCTGAACATGGGAACAACGGCCAACTCCGAAACTGATTTCTACAAGAACCGCAACCCGTATTATCACGAGAATTTCGACCACCCCGATTATGACCAGCACTGGCAACGGCGGGATATTCTGCCGCACCTGCGCGGTATCAAACACGCGGTGATGGTGGTGGGCGGCTGGTACGACGAGCAGGACTTGTTCGGAACCTTTAACACTTACAAGGCCATTGAGCGGCAAAACCCCGGCATTCAGAACGTTTTTGTGGTTGGCCCCTGGATTCACGGCGGCTGGGCATCGCCGAGCCGGACGGGGCAAACGCTGGCCGACCTGGATTTTGGCTCTGCCGTGTCGCCGTATTACCAGGAGACCATCGAGGCCCGGTTTTTCAGGCATTACCTCACCGACCCCACCGGCCCGCTCGACCTGCCCGAAGCCACGCTGTTTGAGACCGGCACTAACCGCTGGCGCACGTTTGACCGCTACCCGCCCAAAACCACCGAACGCAGTCTGTATCTGCAACCGGGCGGCAAACTTGGTTTCGACGCGCCCGGCCCGGTTTCTGGCCCGGCCAGTTCGTTCAGCGAGTTTGTGTCTGACCCGGCGCACCCGGTGCCGTTTTCCCCTAAAATCAACGATGGTTTTTCGGCGGCATACATGGTTGAAGACCAGCGGTTTGCCTCGGCGCGGCCCGATGTGCTGACGTTTCAGACCGAGCCACTCACCGCCGACCTTACCCTGGCCGGGCCAATTGCAGCGAATCTGACGGTTTCGACCACCGGCACCGATGCTGATTGGGTCGTGAAAGTGATTGATGTGTATCCTGCCGACGCGCCCGCCAATCCGCAGAAGCCGGGCGTGGTCTATGCCTATTATCAGCAGTTGATTCGGTCAGAGATTATCCGGGGCAAATACCGCAACAACGTCAGTAAGCCGGAGTCGTTTAAGCCGGGGCAACCCACTTCCGTATCCGTTGAGTTGCAGGATGTGCTGCACACGATCAAAAAAGGCCACCGCCTGATGGTACAGGTGCAAAGCTCGTGCTTCCCCTGGGCCGACCGCAATCCGCAGACGTTCGTAAATATTTTTCAGGCTAAACCGGCTGACTATCAAAAAGCTACGCACCGCGTTTATCACGGCAAGGGCGCAGTTAGTTCGCTGAAAATCGGGGTTTTATAAAGGCAGTCCGGCCCTATAACCCGACGTGATAATCGTAGCCGCGCTCGGCCCAGAAGTCTTTCGGGCGGTCGTCCTGGAAGGTTATCGTGCCGATGCGCTTGAGGTTTTTTACGCCGTATTTCACCGGAATAATCAGCCGAAGGGGTGCGCCGTGCGGTTCGGTGAGGGGTTGGCCGTTCATTTCGTAAGCCAGCAGCGTTTGGGGGTGCATGGCACTGGCAATGTCTAACCCAACGTAGTAGCCGTTGTCGGGTGTGGTCATCCCGACGTGCCTGAAATAATCCGCTTCGCCGGTTGCGGGCTGCCCCGATTTGGTGCCGAGGTTATATTTCGCCACGAAATCGGCAAACCGAACCCCGCCCCAGTGCTGAATCTGGCTCCAGCCCTCTACGCACTTAAACTCAAACACCTGATCATGTTTAGGCAACGCTTTGATGTCATCAATGGTGAGCGTAAGCGGTGGGCGGTCCGGCTGTTGCACCGTCAGTGTCCAGTCGGCCACGACAAACGCACTTTTCATACCGTCTTTGCCGTTGACGCGGGGCGTTTTGGCGGCTTGTTCGAGCGGAAACGTCGGGGCCAGATGCTGATTGCTGAAATAGGCATTGGCAATCTGCTCGTTGGTATTCAGCGCGTCGCGCAACACCTTGGGCAAACCGGCAACGCGGGGCTGTGCGGCCACGTATTTCCAGATTCCCAGCGGCACCAAACTCGCCAGCCCGAACCAGGCGAAGGCTTTGATCGTTCGCCGACGAATTTGCTGGTCGGTGGTGAGCATTTCCCGTTCGGGCATTGCGGGGGTTTGGTCGTTGTTGTTCATAGCATTGTTTGTGGTTTGTAGTTTGTGGTTACGGATGACATCACAAACCACAAACTGATTTCATTCCTTCACCACATCAAAGCCGGTTATCATACTCCTGAAATTGTTCCAGCCTGCTTTGGCAACCTGCGCCACGTGAACCAAAAAAAACAGCACATAGCCCGTAGTGAGGGCAAAGTGAATGAGCCGGGCCGTTGGGTAACCGCCAAAAATGGTGGTCAGCCACCAGAGTTGGGTTGGTTTATAAATTGCCAGACCCGTCAGGAACGAGCCAAGGCCCATCACCACAATGGCCGAATAGGCGATGCGCTGGGCCGCGTTGTATTTGTCCATCGGGGGCATCGTTTTGCGGATACCGAGGTCGTGCAAGACCACCTGCCAGGCTTCGGCAAACGAGTTTCGTTTGGGCAATAAGTACCGCCATTCGCCCGAAATGGCCGTGTAGCCCACGTAGAGAATGCCATTGATGATAAAAATCCATTGAAAGACAAAGTGCCAGGCCATGCCCTCGGCCAATCGGAACGGCACCTTGAGGGCGGCAAAAAACCACTTCGGGAAAAACTCGATCAGGGTGAAACCCGCCACCTGAATCTTGTAGGGATGGTAAGCCCAGTAAATCAGCAGGCCGCTCCAGATCATCACCGTCAGCACCGGAAAATTAATCCAGTGAAACCAGCGGATGGCAAGCGGGTGTTTGTTTTCAACGATTCGTTTCATGTTTTTTTGCTGTTTATCATCCATTCTTTCAGTTGCCTCACCAGTACCTCATTGATACGAACGTAACTTTCGTGCGTCCAGCCGGCCACGTGCGGAGTCAGCACGACGCGGGCCGATGTGCGAAGATAGTCAAACGCGGATTGCTGGACGGGGGTGAGCGTAGCCAATTTTTCGTTTTCCAGCACATCCAGCCCGGCCCCTCTGATTTTGCCGCTTTCTAAGCCCTGTACCACATCGGCCAAGACCACAATTTCGCCCCGCGCAATGTTGAGCAGATAAAACGGTTTGGCCGTTTGCGAGATAAAGTCGGCGTTGACCCAGCCCCGCGATTCATCGGTGAGGGGAATATGCAGGCTAATTACATCGGCTTGGGCCTGAATAGTTTCCATAGCAACGGCGGAGGCAAATTCATCGCCGTAATCGGTCAAAAACTTATCGTAACACAGCACCCGGCACCCAAATCCAGAGAGCCGCCGGGCAGTGGCGCGGCCATTGTTGCCGTATCCGATAATGCCAACGCACATACTGCCAAGTTCGTAGCCCCGGTTGCCCTCCCGATCCCAGATGCCTTGCCGAACCTCCCGGTCGGCTTTGCCGATGTTTGCCAACAGCGACAGCAATAGCCCAACGGTATGCTCGGCAACGGCATCGCGGTTGCCTTCGCCCGCGTGAAACACCGCAATACCGCGCTGATTGACTGCGTTTAGGTCAATCAGATCAAGCCCGGCCCCGGCCCGGCCAATGTAGCGCAGGTTGGGGGCATGGGCCAGCAGTGGTTCATCAACGGTGGTTTTGCTGCGGACAATCAACCCCTCGAACGGGTCAATCTGCGCCATAATATCGGCACGGGTGATTTTGGGGTGGTAATCGAAGGTAAAACCGGCTTCGGTGAGCATCGTAAACAGCGAGGGGTGCATCTCGTCGGCAATCAGAATCTGGTTCATCGGCGGTGTTTTCGTAACTTGCAGGCAAGGATAATGGATAACGAATAATGGATCAAGACCAATCTGGTATAAATAACGGGCAGCCGGATGAGAGTCAGTCGGCAGGCCGCACCGATCAGCTAACCAACCGGCCCAACCGCGATCAGAACCGCGACCGCCAGAATAACCCGCGCCCCGACGGTCAACCCGGCCAGCCACAACAGCCCCGGCGCAATCAGGACGGCCAGTCTTCCCGCGAACCGCGTCCTGACAACCGCAATCCCGACGGGCGGCCTGCCCGCGAACCCCGCCCCGACAATCGCAACCAGGAGCCTCGGTTTTCCCGCGAAGCCCGTTCTGAAAACCAAAATCAGGACGGTCAGATTCCCCGCGAAGCCCGTTCTGATACCCGTAATCAGGAACCCCGGCCCAACCGCGAGGGCCGTTCGGAGAATCGCAATCAGGCATCCAAGCCCAACCGCGAAGCCCGTTCGGAGAATCGCAATCAGGGAGAGCAGACTTCGGGAACTTCATTGCCGGAACCCAACAGCCCGGAACCGGAAAAGCCCGAAAGTCGGCAGCCAAACCGCCCCGGTGAATCGAGGCCGGAGCGGGACCGGCAGCGTGAAAACGACCGCAACCGCCAGCGTAACCGCAACTCCGACCGCGAGAATTCTCCGCGTAACGACCGTGATCGTGACCGACCCCGCGACCCCCGGCGCGACGATGAGACAGGAGCGCGGCAGACCCGGTCGGACGCGCCCCGGTCAGACGTGACCCGCAACAGTTTGTTTGGCGATGACGACCGTACCGATGACGATCAGCCGGGAACCCTCGGCCCCGCCCGGCCCGACGATACCGACCGTCCCTTCCGCGATGGTGAGCGGCTCATTATCGGTATTACCCTCGGTGATTATAACGGTATTGGGCCGGAGGTAATCCTGAAAGCCCTGCAATACAATCAGTTACAGCGAATCTGCACACCCGTTATCTATGGTTCGATACGGGTGCTGAATCGGTATCGAACCCTGTTGAACCTCAACGACTGGCACCTGAACGAGATTCAGCACGTGGGGCAGGCGAGCCATAAACTGACCAACGTAATCACCTGCTGGAACGACCAACTACCGATACCACTGCCCCAACTGACAGTTCAGGCTCCGGCAGCTACGCCCGAAATAGTGGTTGATACTGAGTCAGTTGACGATACCCTATCTGCCGGGCGTGATCCGGTATCGGCACAGGCCGGAGCACCAGCGTCAGACGTAGAAACGGAGGAATCACCAGAAAGCCAAAGCCCCCAGTCTGCATCTTCACAGCCTGAAACACTGCCAAACTACGAAGTGCAACCGGGCAAGATCACGCCCGAAGCGGGCATGGCGGCCTTGGCCTGTCTGCAACGCGCCGTCGACGATTTGCGGGCCGGGCGGTTAGACGCGCTCGTGACGGCCCCCATCAACAAGCACAATATTCAGTCGGAAGTGTTCAAGTTTCCGGGTCACACTGAGTATCTGACCGATGCCTTCGGCGCAACGGATAGCCTGATGTTTATGGTCAGCGAGGTCTTGCGGGTGGGTGTGGTAACGGGTCACGTGCCGCTGGGCCGCGTTCGGCAAAACATCAGCCGCGACAAGATTCACCAGAAATTAGCCCTCATGTCGCAATCGTTGAAGCGGGATTTCGGTATCCGCCGACCCAAAATTGCGGTATTGGGCCTGAACCCACACGCGGGCGAAAACGGACTGCTCGGCAACGAAGAAAACGAGATGATTACGCCGTTACTCAACGAACTCCTCAGCCGGGGCCACCTGATCTACGGGCCGTTTCCGGCAGACGGTTTCTTCGGCACAATGGCCTACAAAAAATATGACGGTGTGCTGGCAATGTACCACGATCAGGGGTTGATTCCGTTCAAAACCATTGCCTTTGAGGAGGGTGTCAACTTCACGGCGGGCCTGTCTATCGTCAGAACATCGCCCGATCACGGCACTGCCTACGACATTGCCGGTAAAGGTATTGCCGACGAGACCTCGATGCTACAAGCCATTTATACCGCCTGCGATGCCGCCCGTAACCGAAAAGAAGCCGCTGAATTAGAGGCTAATGCGCTTAAGAAATAAATTTTTACCCAAAAAACCATCCGGCGGGGAGACGAAAAATCTTGCGTCTCTACGTCTCAAAAAAAATGCTAAAATCAATGACCGGCTTCGGCAATGCAACCGTCGAAACGCCCAACCTGACCGTAATGGCAGAAATCAAAACGCTGAACTCCAAGTTCTTAGACATATTTTGCCGCCTGCCCCGGCAGTTTTCCGACAAAGAAATCGAACTACGCAACCTGCTCACCCAAAACCTCGAACGCGGCAAAGTCGAGTTGTCGGTCAACGTGGCGCGGTCGGCGGGCGAGCGGCCTGCGATGGTCGTAAACCGGGCGTTGGTGGCCGGTTATGTCAATGATTTGCAGGAAGCGTCGAAGGCGATGTACCTCCGTTTTTCTGACGACGCGATTATGAAACTCGCCCTGGCCCAGCCCAATGCGTTCCAGAGCGACACCCAGCCCAACGCCGATGATGTTGCCGCCGACTGGCAAACGGTGCTGGCCGCTGTGAACGAGGCTCTGGTGCGGTGCAACGAGTTTCGGTTGCAGGAAGGCGCGTCGCTCGATAGCAAACTGACCCAATACATCACCGCCATTGCCGATGGCCTGACCGCCGTTGAAACCCACGACGTGCGCCGGATTCCCGCCGTGCGCGAGCGGTTACAGATAACAGTGCAGGAACTCCTCGGCAGCGACGATTTCGACCGGAATCGGTTTGAGCAGGAGTTGATTTACTACATCGAAAAATTTGATATTTCGGAAGAAAAAGTCCGACTTAAAAACCACCTCGACTATTTTCAGGAAGTGCTGCACACCGAAGAAGCCAACGGTAAAAAACTGAATTTTATCGCCCAGGAAATTGGCCGCGAGATCAACACCATCGGCTCAAAAGCCAACGACGCAGCCATTCAGCGCATCGTGGTTGGCATGAAAGATGAGTTGGAGAAAATTAAGGAGCAGACGATGAACGTGATTTAATGTCCAAACTCCCCCTCGAATTTTACCAAAACCACGACACCCTGACCCTGGCCCAACGGCTGTTAGGTTGCGAACTCGTGCATAACCACCCCGCCGAAGGCCGCACGGCGGGCATTATTGTGGAGACCGAAGGCTACATCACCGGCGACCCCGCCTGCCATGCTTACCGCCGACCGACCCCGCGCAACGCGGCCATGTTTGGCCCCGCCGGCACCATTTACGTCTATCAGATTTATAACCATTACCACTGCATCAACGTCGTGACCGGGCCGACCGGCGTGGGCGAGGCTGTATTGATTCGGGCCTTGCAACCGACCGATGGTATCGAAATCATGGAAGCCCGGCGCAACGAAGCGTTCAAAACCGGCTTTGACCGCTACCGTCAAAACACCGTTGATGCCACCACCGCGCCCGGTTTCCGCAACCTCTGTAACGGCCCCGGTAAGCTCGTGATTAGCTTGGGTATCGTCCGGGCCGACCACAATTTTGGTTCGCTCATCACCGGAGACATATCTATCACTCCACCGATTCTGACTGACTTTGAGATGGTTACGACTACGCGCATTGGCATTACGCAGGGAGCCGATTTGCCGTATCGGTACTACGTAAAAGGCAATCGGTTTGTGAGCCGGTAAGCCATGTATGAGGTATGATGTATAATGTATGGCAGGTGACGAGTGGTTACTATTTTATCACACATCATATATGATACATCATATATCCCTTCTCATCGTCCGCAGATGCCGGTGTAGGGGCAGTATTTGCAGGTTTCGATAGCGTCGGTTTTGCGGAACGGCTCGGCTGGGTCCAATAAACGCCGGACTAAATCACCCAGAATTTGCTCGGTTTGGGTCACATAATCGGCCTCGCTGCCTTCGCCAAAACTAATCGGGTTCTCTTTCAGGCTGGCTTTCACGTCCCGAAACGAATAAAATCCCGCCGTAACGGGTAGTTGGTGGGGGTTGAGGTCGGTGCCGGTCAGAAACAGGTATTTATAGAGCCACAACTGCCGGGCTTTCCCCCATTTGCTGCCCCCTTCGGCCAATAGCTGCTGCCGGGCATCGGTGCCGGATTTAGTACCGGGCAGATCAACCTTACCCGTTTTGTAGTCCACAATCCTGATTTTGCCGTTGTACCGCTCGATCCGGTCAATCTTACCGGCAATTTTTACGGGTAGAATTTCACCCGAATCGAGTAGCACGTTGATGGTCGTTTCGAGTTTTTGCTCCGTGCCGAGAACCGTCAGGTCAATCAGAGTGGCTTGTTGCCGCTGAAAATCGAGCATGAGCCGCCGGGCCACGTCATACAGCATCAGGTTGATGCCCGATTCCATCACGCGGCCCTTCATCACGTCTTTGAATGTACTTTCCAGAACGGCCTTAACGATCTCCTCGTCAACGGGTTGGCCTTGCAGATGGTAATTGATGTCGAGGGTTTCGAGGGTTTTGTGGAGCCAATCGCCAAACTCACGCGACCCCATTTTTTCTTCTACCTCTTCTTCTTCGCTGATGCCCACCACGCGGCTGAAATAATAACTCAGCGAGCAATCTACAAACTGATTCAGGGCCGTTGGATACAAGCCTTTTTGGGTCAGCGTCCGCCGAATCCGATCCTGAATATCGGGCGTTTTAGCCACCGTCCATTCGCCTTTGTCGGGCACAATCTCGTTGGGTTTGCCGAAGCGCACGGTTGGATAACTGACCGTGATGTTGCCCCGCGACCGGGGGATGAGTTCATGTTCGATCTGGCGGATAAACCGGCTGGGTTCTCCTTTGCCGGGGCCATATGCATTGGGCGAAGTGGTATAAATCAGCGTAATATCAGAAGCCCGTTGCAGCAGCCGGTAAAAGTGGTAGGCCATCACGGCTTCCTGATCGCGGTAGGTGGGCAGGCCCAGTTCGATGGCTATGTCAAAGGGAATCAATGAGTTAAGCCGACGGGTTTGGGGCAGGGTGCCTTCGTTGGCCGAGAGAATTATCACCCGGTCGAAGTCAATGGCCCGCGTTTCGAGCATCCCCATCACCTGCAATTGGCTGTTGCCCTCGCTGGTAAACGGAATGGTGGTTTGCCGGATAAGTTCGTACAGAAACTGCCGGAAACTCCGCAGCGTCACCGGGGGCGCGTCAGCAATCTGGCGTTGCTTCTCAATCGTGGTTTCGAGTTGTTGCAGGAGTGTGAAAAACAAATACAGATACTCGGTTTCGATGGCATCCTGCGTGGCCCGGTACACATCGCGCAGGAGTTCGATGAGTTTGTACAGCGACCGGATGGCTACGGTCGGGTCGTCGGTGGGCCAGCGTTGAAAAATCGTGGTCAGCAGTTCATCGTGTTGGCAGAGTTCGGCTAAGTCACGCTCGGCGAGGTAGGCCCATTGCCGGGTCAGAATCGTTTCCTGAATCCAGCCCAACAGCGGATGTTCTATACCGTATTCGTCGTCTTCGGGCCGCGAGAGCAGGTTTCTGACCCGTTCGTACTGCTGTAAAAAGGGGTGATTTAGGGCCTTCACGACGTGCCGGTGGTGAAATTTCGGGATTTTCAGGTCGCGTCCATCACGGGTTCTGAACTCGTGCATCGTCCGCTGCATCTCAAAAACCGTATCCACGAGCGTAAACAGCAATGAACTCCGCAGCGACAGGCCCATCGTTACGTTCAGTTCCGTCACCGATTCATCGAGCGCGTAGAGCATCGGCACCAGCAGGGTTTCGTCGGCCAGGATGATGGCGGTTTTTTTGTGGGGGGAGGAAAGGGAGGAAAGAGAAGAAGGGGACGAAGGGGGCTGGCCTTGGCCTTGTCCCCTTTCTCCCTCTTGTCCCCTTCGTCCCTCTCCTCCCCTTTCTCCTTCCTCCTTGCAAATCTTTCCCGCTACTTTTGTTTGCATACTGGCGTTGGGAACGCCGATGATGCGGATGGTTTTGGGCGTTCTGGTCAACTCGTTACCGATGCGCTGGCGGTCGTTTTTACCGAAAAGCCAGCCATCGTCGCGGTATTTGCGGAGAAACTGCCCGGCCTCCTGCTTCGGGTCGTCTAAATAATAGGCATCGGCATCCCAGAGCATCTCGCCTTTGTCGGCCTCAACGAGGGTGCGGAGCATTTTTTCTTCGGCCCGGCTCAGGGCGTTGAACCCCACAAAATACAGTTTTTCGTAAGCCGGATTATCGCGCACGAGCGTCTCCACGTTTTCGGCCAACCGGCGGTAGGCCATTCCCCGGTAAGCTAAGCCCTGTTCTTCGAGCCGCAGGTGCAGGGCGTGGTAGGCCATGTTGAGGTTCTCGAAAAGCTGAAAATACCGCGCTGTCCCCGCCGTTTCAACAAGGGGTTTGGCGGCTTTGGGCAAATCCAGATTCCAGCGTTCGAGGGTTTTGGCCGCCGAGAGGTAGCTAAACAGTTCGTGTGGTTCGAGCAGATACTGGTCAATCCGGTCAAAATCGGCCAGCAGCACCGAGGCCCAGCCGATAAACTGCTCAAACTCTACGTTGGGGTCAATCTGCCGGAACACCTCGAAGGTCTCAAACAGCAAACTCACCGAGTCAATCAGTTGTAAACCGGATGCCTGCGTAATAAAATCATCAACGGCGATGGTGTGCGGGGCCAGAAACGGCACCTCAGAATGGTGGGCAATGGCCTGCTTAAAGAGCGAAACACCCCGGCGCGTGGGCAGGATTACCCAAACATCGTCGAGCGCGATGCCATGATTAGCAAAGATATGACTGGCCGATTGATCGAGAAAGGTGTTCATAAACAAAGATACCACTCAGGCCGCAGTTTATTCTGGCCTGGTAAAAACAGTCAGGATAAACTATTTTTGACCTACGGAATAACCGTTGGTAATGTCTAAACCAATAATTGTATGACCATTCAAGAAATCGCCGAAGGGTTGGTTGGGCTTTGCCGCGAAGGCAAGTTTCAGCAGGCACAAGAACTATATTACGCCGATGATGCCATCAGCGTCGAACCCGAAAACACGCCCACGCCATTGGTAAACGGGCTGGCAGCCATTATCCAGAAAGGAGACCACTTTCAGCAGGCGTTTACCTTTCATGGCAATACCGTTTCTGACCCGCTTATAGCAGGCAACTACTTCACCGTACATTTAGTGTCAGATGTTACGCAAAACGAGTCAGGCCATCGGATGCTGCTCGACGAACTGGTAGTTTATCGGGTTCGGAATGGCAAAGTGATTAGCGAGCAGTTTTTCTACGAAGGCCAATGAACATCGCCATTATCGGCACCGGCAACGTGGGCGCAGCCTTAGCCGAAGCCTGGGCGCGGGCGGGGCATCGTATCCGGCTCGGTGTGCGCGACTTAGACAGCTTTAAAGGCAAAGCCGAGCTTGAGGCTTTGCCGAACGTCAGTACCTACTCCATTGCCGATGCTGTTGCCGGAGCCGAAGTAATCCTGATTGCCGCCGTGCCGCAGGCCACCCGCGACATTGCCGATGCCCTCGGCGACGTGAGCCAACACGTGATTATTGATGCCATGAACGGCGTTCGCTACAAACCAGAGCCGTTTCAGGACACTACCGAAGCACTGCGCCACTGGACCAACTGCCCGCACGTGGTGAAGTGCTTCAACAGCACCGGCTTTGAGAACATGAAAAATCCGGTGTATGATGGCGTTGCGATTGATATGTTTATGGCGGGCAACAGCGCACCGGGCAAAGCAGCCGCCCGGCAGTTGGCCTTAGACGCTGGCTTTGCCAACTGTTATGATTTTGGCGGAGACGACCGGGTTCTGCTACTCGAACAGTTTGCCTTTGCCTGGATTAACCTCGCCATCATGCAGGGACACGGGCGCGGCATGGCCTTTAAGGTATTGATGCGGTAGGTCTTTTTTGGGGCGGCTGTTTTTCGTTCCTTTGCAGAAGCAGTCTCCCCCGCTTTTTATTCTTGTTCGGTATGGTATCGGTTCATCGCGGAATCGTGGTCTCATTGCTCGTTGCCATTGCTCTGCTCATGGTGGGGGTGATGGCTCTGCTCTGGGTATCGCACAGCCGCGACCAACGCTACCAAAATGAACTCCAGGACGTTCGGCGCGAACTCGTCGCCAAAGAAAATGAACTTCGTGAACTCCGGCGGCAACTGCGCCAGTTTCCCGGCCCGGCCACGCCTTCGGACGCAATCAAGCCTGTTCCAACAAAGCCGCCCCAGCCAGCATTGCCCGCTAAAACCGGCACGACCGACGATGGCTGGAGTTGGCAGGCACCCCCAAAAGTGGGAAAGAACCGGCCCGAAGTTGCTACATCTCGCTAAGAAGGCCGATTCTGCCCATTTTTTGATCGCCCACCCCGACGAGGTAAGTTGTAAAACCGGGGGGACCGGCATTGCGCTGAAAACTGATTTTTTAGCGAAAATATAGGCTGGCATTCAGAACCGGATGCAATCATTTCGGTTGAAAGCCGTACTTTTGCGGTTCGTTTTTGAAACCGATAAATAAGACCTATACAACTATGGCAGTAACCGAACTCCGGCGTAAAGCGCGTAAGAACCGCACCCGCGCCAACAACGCCGTTCAGCGTATTCAGCAATTGCAGCAGAAGCCCACCATTAAAAACGTGGACGTAGAAGCAATCAAAGCCTCGTTTGCCGAGAAAAAAGCAGCCGTAGCGGTTTGAAAAAAGCTGAAAGTCTCATGTCAAAAGTCTCAGGTCGCGCTGCTGATTCACAACTTGGGACTTTTGACCTGAGACTTTCGACTAAGTTCCCGTCACTTCGACGGGTTTTTTTGTTTGCGGAGTTCCCGGCGCACAAATCGGCGGTAGTCTAACTGCACCCGAAACCGGATTGCCTGCCCAAAGAGCGATAGCCCGCCATTGATTAAAATCAGGCTATACGTGCCGAGCCAAAACCACTCGCTAAAGGGCCGCCCGGTATGTTTGGCGTTTCCGGCTTCGCTGAATATACTCAGTCCGGCCCCAATCAGCAGTACACTTAGGGGGGCCAGTAAGAGCCATTTTGTTCGGGTGGACATACGCTTCAGAACGCGCTGACCGGGGGCTTTTTTGTCGGCAATCATGGTTATAGTTGGTTTTGGTGCTACAGAGATACACGGAGTTTTGACGGAGATAAACAGAAATTTTAATTTATTCACTCTGTGTATCTCCGTGAAAACTCCGTGTATCTCTGTGGCACACAATTACGAGGGATACTCAATCGTTGCACCCGTTTCGCGAAAACTGTTTGGCTCCCGGAGTCGTTTTAAACCCTCCTGTAAAAAGCCTGTTCCGTAGCCGGTGAGTTGCACAAACGCGGCTCCAACGCTCAGAAACGCCACAGTCAGGCTTTTTTCTTTTCGCAAGGCATCGGTAAAGATCATCCCGGAAAACGCGCCCAGCAATCCCGTTGAAAACCCGGCCAGCAACGGCGAAATAACATACCACACCGGCACCGACACCACAAAAATCGTGAACAAAGCCGGAAACCAATGCACGAGTTTTAGCTCGTTCGGGTAAAACCGGGCAACGTTAATCCGGGCGCGGCCAAAGAACCGCAGTTGCCGGAAAAACGCGCCCAAATCCGTCCGTCTTTTATGGTAGATAAACGCGCCGGGAATCAGGCCCGTTATAAACCCGTTTTCGATGATGCGGATGGCAAACTCAATGTCTTCACCCATCCGGCTGATGCGGTAGCCGCCGGTTTTCTCGTACACTGTCCGCGACAGCCCCATGTTAAACGACCGGGGATGGTATTGCCCACCGAGGTTTTTGGCACTGCCCCGGATACCGCCCGTCGTAAACGGCGAAGTCATAGCATAACTGATTGCTTTCTGCACGGGCGTAAAATCGGGGTGGGCTGCATCAGGGCCACCGTATGCATCGAGCCAGTTCGTTTGCAGGCCGTCGGCAACGGTCCGAAAATAATGGGGCGGAATGAGCGCGTCGGAGTCAAAAATCACGAAATAATCGCCCGTCGCCAGCCGGAAACCGTCGTTCCGGGCGAAACCCTGCCCGGCGTTTTCCTTAAAAAAGTACTGAATTTTCAGTCGGTTCCGAAACGATTCGACAACGGCATCGGCCCGGTTTACGGAGCCATCTTCGACCACAATCACCTCAAAATCAGCGTATGTCTGCTTCGTCAGGGAGTCGAGCAGCTCGGCTAATTCGTCGGGGCGGTTATAGACGGGGATGATGACGGAGAATTTCACAGCGATAGAACGCGGATGACGCAGATTCAGGGAATCTACGCAGATTTCTTCATTATAATAAAATACAGGTGACGCAGATTTAAAGGGGTTTGCACGAATTTTTGATTTGCGAAAATGCCCGGTGACTCTAATGGATTAAGCCGATCTATGCGGGTTAGAAAACACCTTTCGGCAGAATTCGGGTTTTTTGCCAAAATTGAACAGATAGCCTACCTCAATTTCAGTTGCTTTCAGGTAGTTAATTAGCTGCGCTTCATGTTCGGGTGCGATTGTCAATGCTGTTTTCAGTTCGAGAATAATTTCATCGTTTACAAGAACATCAGCATAATATTCTCCAACCAATTCATTACCATAAAACACGCTAATTGGTACCTGAGTCGTGCAATTCATACCATGTTTCTGTAATTCAATGACCAATGCCCGTTCATATACTTTTTCCAGAAAACCATAGCCCAACGTATTGTAAACTTTGTAGAAGCATTTGATTAGTAAATCTGTCGAAGTGGTTGTGGTCATATCAAAAAAATCTGCGAAAATACTTTTAAATCTGCGTCATCCGCGTTCTATCAGTCGCGTTCCATAACCTGCGCCAACGCCCCCTCATTGGCCCGTATCACCTGTTCAATTAACTCATCCGTCAACGCCGTTGACACAAACAGGCTCTCGAACTGGGCCGGGGCGATATAGACACCGCGATCAAGCAGGGCGTGGAAATACCGGCCAAACGCGGCCACATCGCAGGTTTTGGCCGTGTCGAGGTCGGTAACGATGCGGTCGGTCATGAAGAGAGTGAACATCGAACCCACCTGATTAACGGTGAAGTTCAGCCCTAATTTTGCCACGCTTGCCCGGAAGCCGGTTGCCAATTTGTCGCCGATTTCGTCTAAGTGGGTGTAAACGTTGGGGTGGTTGTTGAGGTGATGCAGCATTGCTAAGCCAGCCGCCATCGCAATCGGGTTGCCCGACAGGGTGCCGGCCTGATAGACTGGCCCCGCCGGAGAAACCATGTTCATAATATCGGCCCGACCGCCATACGCCCCAACGGGCATTCCGCCACCAATGATTTTGCCGAGCGTGGTCATGTCGGGAATCACGCCAAATCGTTCCTGCGCCCCGCCCCGTGCCAGCCGGAAGCCGGTCATCACTTCATCAAAAATCAGGACAATACCGTGTTTCGTGCAGAGGTTGCGGAGACCCTGCAAATAGCCGGGTTCGGGCAGAACGCAGCCCATGTTACCTACAACAGGTTCGAGAATAAGGGCGGCAATCTGGTTTTCGTTGGCCGCAATGAGGGCTTCAACGGCGGGCAGGTTGTTATACGGAGCCAGCAAGGTATCGTTGGCGGTGCCGCGCGTGATGCCGGGGCTGTCGGGGGTTCCCATCGTCATGGCCCCGCTGCCCGCCGAAATCAGAAATGAATCGCCGTGACCGTGATAACAGCCCTCGAACTTGATGATTTTCTCGCGCCCGGTAAAGCCCCGCGCCACCCGAATGGCCGACATCGTAGCCTCGGTGCCGGAGTTCACCATCCTGACCTTTTCGACCGACGGCACCATGCTCACGATCAGTTCGGCCATTTCGACCTCCCGGCGCGTGGGCGCACCAAACGAAAAACCATGTTGGGCGGCATCGCGCACGGCCTTCTCGACCGGCTCAAAGGCGTGGCCCAGCACCATCGGCCCCCACGAGTTAATGAGTTCGATGTATTGATTATCGTCTTCGTCAAAAATGTACGGCCCCTTCGCTGATTTGATAAACAGCGGAGTGCCGCCCACCGCCCGAAACGCCCGAACGGGTGAATTTACGCCCCCCGGAATCGTGGTTTGGGCGCGGTTGAAAAGTTGTTGTGAGTTGGTCATTTAATTTACCCGAACAAACCGCCCGCCTTCGTATTTCACGATTGGAACAGTCTGATTCTCATTGGATTTGGTATAATCGAAGCCAGACAGGACATAATCATCGGTGTCGGATTTGAGCGCGGCCCGGTTGTTAATCGTGATGCCGTTTTTAGCAAGTTGCCGCCCGAAAAACAGGAGCATATCGTAGCCCTGCCGGGCAAAAACCGACGGAATAATATGCTCGCGGTCGAGGTAGGTACGTTCAAAATCGGTGGTGGCGGAGTGTGCCGGGTCGGTAAATTCGGGCCAGAGCAGATACAGTTCGCGCCGGGTAAAGGTAGAAAGCGAGTTCTTGTAAAAATCAAACGCCCCCGCCGAAGCCGCCAACGGCGCGTTTACCTGCCGCCGACTCAGCGCGTCGAGCATCCGGGGGCCATCGTCGTCGTTGCTGCTGACAAAAAAAACGTGGCCCGGCGCGTTCACGTCCGAAATTTTCATAACCCCGGCGCGGGCCTCGGCAGTGCCGCCAAGTTTCTGAAAATCGAGCATCTGGAAGCCTTTCTCTTTCAGTTTAGACTGATACACAGCCGCCAGCAACGAATCTTTCCGGGCGGTGCCGAAATACACGGCGGCTTTTTTGATACCGTTCAGGCCGCGCATGAAGTCCAGCGTTTTGTCGGCCTGCACGGTCAGCGAAGGTTGGGCCAGAAACGCCATCGGTTGCCCCGTCACGAGGTCGCTGCTGGTAGCGATGGGATTCACCAACGGCACGTTGTTGAGGTTGGCAAAATTCGTGACCAATTTATTCGGTTCGGCGTAGAGCGGGCCAAAAATCAGGTCAGACTGCCCAAACTGGACGTTGTTAATCAGGTTCAGCGTCTTGTCTTCATCATTGTCCACGTCGTAGGCAAACAGGTTCACCGTCACGCCGTCGTCCTGTAACTTGCTCTGGGCCAGCCGCATCCCGGCAAACAAATCATACACGTATTGGCTCACGCGCCCGTTATTACCCGCTTCGGCATCCTCAACCCGAAACGGATACAGCACCGCTACGTTGTAGTATCCTTTGGCCTTGCGGGTAGCCGCCGTAGTTGTTGCCGGACGGGGGGCGTTGGCGGGAGCCGTTGCTACCGGCGCAGTGGGGCGGGGGGGGGCGGTTCGGGTATCGGCAGTGATGGGCGCACCGAATCGGTTGGTGAGCCGGTCAGACAGTTCCAGGTCGGCGCGGTCAGATGAAGTTCGCTGGATGAGGCTAATCAGCGCGAGGCCCAGATTCCGGTTGCCCGAAAACTCGTTTTGCAAGCTCTTCATCCGGGCTAAATCAGTGATTTTAGCCAGAAAAAACTGCTCTAACTTATCCGTATCAGCTTTTAAGTCAGGGTCGCCGATGGTCTGGATGTGGGTCAGTGCGTCTTCATACTGCCCGGTTTCCATATTGATAGCTGCCATAAGATAGGCAGCATCGTCTTTCTTGCGCCAGTCGGGATAGCGGTCGGTCAACTGTTTCAGCATGGGCCGCGCCTGACTGTAATTACGCTGCCGGAAGGCGGCAATGGCATAGTAATAATGGGCAAACGGAGCGAGGGCGTTCGTGCGCTCGGTCATGGGCAGCAGCTCACGCTTGGCCGACTCATAATCACCGAGTTGCACGAGTTTGACGGCGGCTTTGTAGCGTCGTTCGGCTTCGGGCGTGGCACTTTGCGCTTTTAGGAGTGAAGAATGAAGAATGAAGAGTGAAGAATAGAAAACAAAAATCCGCACACATCGCGATAGGCCTGAAAACTTCTCTTTTGTCCGAAAATATTCTTCATTCTTCATTCTTCATTCTTCATTTAACGAGTTCACTTCTTCTTCCCGGCCCGTGTTTCCAAGCGTTTCTGCGAATCGTCGGCGGCTTTGCGGGCTTCTTCGGCAGAGGCCAACTGCTTCTGGAGCATGGCCTGAAAACCACCCGGTTTTTTGCCTTCGCCGGTGGCACTTTTCTTGCGGTTTTCTTCGAGCTTGGCCTTTATCGCGCCCTCGTCAACAAACCGCCGGATGAGTTGCTGCTGCGAAATGGTGACCACGTTCGAGACGAAATAATACCACGTCAGACCCGCCGGAAACGAGTTCAGCACGAACATGAACATCAACGGGAAGATGTAGCTCAGTGTTCGCATATCCACCGGCCCCGGTTGCTGCGGGGTGGTTTGATTGTTGTACCAGGCATACACGATAGACGACGCGGTCATCATCACGGTGAACAAACTCAGGTGATTGCCCAGGAACGGAATCGTGAATGGAAATTTAAAAAACGTATCGTATGTAGATAAATCGCTCGACCACAGGAACGGTTGTTGCCGCAATTCAATCAGGTTTGGGAATAAAAAGAACAGCGACATCAACACCGGCAGCGTTGCCAACACCGGAATACAGCCACTTAACGGGCTGACTCCCACCTCACCATACAGTTTCATCTGCTCTGACTGTAGTTTGGCGGCATCCCCATCACCAACGCGCTCCCGGATGGCGGCCACCTCCGGGGCCAGCACCCGCATCTTGGCCTGACTGATGTAGGCGCGGTAGGTTAGGGGCGTGAGCAGCACTTTTACGAACACCACCAGCATCACAATCAGGATACCGTAGTTGGTGAAAACTTTGGTGAACCAGTTAAAGACCGGCACAAAGAAAAACTCGTTTACGGGTTTCAGCAGGGCGTAGCCGAGATACACATTGCGGTTGAAGCCGGGTGCCACGCTGCCCAGAAGCTGGTAATCATTCGGGCCGTAGAAGAATGTGTATTGGCCCTTGCCCGCCCTGATGTCGGCCATTGAGAGTTGCACGTCGGCGGTAGCCGTTTTCACGGTGCTGCTGTCGGCTTCGTCAACGGTGGTTTTGAACGATGGCTTGGTCATGGCCCCGTTTTGGGAAATCAGTCCGGCCAGAAAATACTTGTGTTTGATGGTGAACCACTGCACAGGTTTTTCGGGCGAACCATCATGACTACCTGCGCCCTCGCCGATGTTGCTGAAACTGTCGTCGTTGGTGAGGTAGTTGATGGTGGCTGATTTCCGGTTTTCGGTCAGATCATTTTCATATTGTTGCATCCGGGTTTGCCACATAAAATGCAGGTTCTCGGTGCCAACCACATTTTGCAAACCGTTCAGTTTCAGATTATAACCAATGGTGTAGCCGACTGCGGGAATCGTGTAGGTTTGCTCAACAGACTGGCCGGGTGCAATCTCGGCCCGGAAGGTAATGGTCTGCCCCTTGCCCGACACCGCACCGCTTTGGGCAGTGGTGGCATAAAACAGCCGGTGCAGATCAACTTTGCCCCGGTTTGTTGGTAATTCGAGTGCGGTGGTGTTGGTTTTGGCATCGGTCAGAATCACGTTTTTGGTCTGGTCGAAGGTCTTGTATTTCTTGAGCAGGACTTCTTTCACCCGGCCACCCTGGGTCGAGAACGTAATTTTTACCTCCGGGTTTTCCAGCACAATATCGCGGGCCTGCCCCTGGGCGGCTACGGCAAAATCACCGAATTGAGCCTTTGCCGCTACCGAATCTATTGGTTGTGGGGTGGCGTTGGCGGTTTGACCAGCCGTTGCCGACGATGCGGTGGGTTTATTAGCTGCTGTTTTGGCGGGAGCTTTTTCGGGGACTGGTTTGGGGGCCAGAAACTGATAAGCGACGAGCATCGCCAGAATCAGCGAAATACCAATGAGTTGATTACGTTCCATTTAGTTTTTGGTCGCAGGTCGCAAGTCAAATGTCAAAAGTCGGTTAAAGAACCAGTATTTACACGTCAGCCGACTTTTAACATTTGACTTGCGACCTGCGACTTATTTTTCCACAAAATTACCCCATTCGCCGGGTTTATTCAACGGTAAATCTGCACGGGCGGGCCGATTGGCTGACGGGCGGGTGGGTGTAACTTATCGCTGTCAAATCTGGTTTTATTGTCAATGAAACTCCTCAAACTCGCGGCTGGTGTGCTAAACCAGACTCCATTGGCCTGGGAACACAACCAGCGTAATATCATAAATGCTATCGAATCGGCTCGAAATCAGCAGGTTAGCCTCCTTTGTCTGCCCGAACTGGCAATTTCGGGTTATGGCTGCGAAGACGCTTTCTATGCCCAAAACACCATAGACCAGTCGGTTGCGTCGCTGCTCGCCATCGTGCCGCACACTGCCGATATTGCCGTTGCCCTCGGTTTGCCCATGCGCCACAACAACCGCACATTCGACGTGGTGGCGATGGTTGCCAACAAACGAATCTTGGGTTTTGCGGTGAAGCAATACCTTGCCAACAACGGCCTGCACTACGAAACCCGCTGGTTTCAGCCTTGGCAGGCGGGTTTGCGCGACGAAATCAAAATCGGCGATGCCACCGCGCTTGGTGGCGAAGTGGCCTACCCATTCGGTGATCTGGTGTTCGATTTGTGGGGCGGTGCCGCCGGTTCGGTGCGCGTAGGATTCGAGATTTGTGAAGATGCCTGGATTGCCAACCGACCGGGCCGCGCCCTCTACGAACGGGGCGTTGACGTGATGCTGAACCCCTCGGCGAGTCATTTCGGGTTCGGCAAAACCGTTGTCCGGGAGCGGTTTGTGGTGGATGCGTCGCGGGCGTTCGGGGTGAGTTATGTGTATTGCAATATGCTGGGCAACGAAGCGGGCCGCGTGATTTATGACGGCGATGCCATGATTGCCAGCAACGGCGAACTGATGACATCCAGCCCGCGACTGAGTTACGAAGACTTTTTGCTCATCTCGGCGGTAGTTGACGTTGACCTCACGCGGCTCAATCAGGCGCAGAACCGGGCCAACCCCGCCAGCGGAGCCGCCAACCTGCGCGTGACCGAACGGTTTGAATGGCCCGCAACCCTGCCCGAACTGCACAATCCCCAACTCGAATCGTGGGAACGGACGGGGTTCACCAAAGAAGAAGAATTTGCGAGGGCCGTTGCGCTCGGTTTGTTTGACTACCTCCGCAAGAGCCGTTCGCAGGGATACGTGCTGAGTTTGTCGGGCGGGGCCGATTCGTCGGCGATTGCGGCAACGGTGTTTCTCATGGTCAGGATGGCGGTCGAGAATATCGGGCTGGCCGGGGTGAAGCAAAAATTAGCCTATATCTCCGCTATTCAGGACTGCGATAGTGCCGAAGCGATGGTCGGCAAGTTGCTGACGGTGATGTATCAAGGCACCGAAAATTCATCGGACGACACGTTTCTGTCGGCCAAAGAACTCGCCGACAGCATCGGGGCCACGTTCCTGAACATCAACATCAACGGCCTGGTGGAGACCTACCGGGGTTTGATCGAGGGGCAATTGGGCCGCAAACTCTCCTGGGAAACCGACGACGTGGCGCTGCAAAACATTCAGGCGCGGGTGCGTGCGCCGGGTATCTGGCTCATTGCCAACCTCAACAACGCGCTGTTACTCAGCACCTCCAACCGCTCCGAAGCGGCAGTTGGTTACGCCACGATGGATGGCGACACGTCGGGCAGTATCTCGCCGATCACCGGCATTGACAAACATTTTTTGCGCGGCTGGCTGCGGTGGCTCGAAACCACCGGGCTGAACATTGCCAGCACGCCCTCGCCCGAAACCGCTATCCGGCTGGCAGGGTTGCACCGCGTGAATAACCTGCAACCGACTGCTGAACTGCGCCCGCTGACCAGTAAACAAACCGACGAAGACGACCTGATGCCCTACGATGTGCTGAACGCCATCGAGTTGGCCGCCATCCGCGACAAGAAGCCGCCGATAGACGTGCTGAAACTGATGGAAGTGCAGTTTAACGGGCAAGTCAACCGCCCGCAGCACGACCGCGAGAAGTTGCTGATTTGGGTGGAGCGATTCTTTACACTCTGGAGCCGCAACCAGTGGAAGCGCGAACGCTACGCACCGAGTTTTCACCTCGACGACCACAACCTTGACCCGCGTTCGTGGTGCCGCTTCCCCATTTTGTCAGGCGGTTTCGAGAAAGAACTCGCCGAGATGCGGGAGTGGGCCGCTGGCCGGAACGGGAATCAGCGCAAGGGCAAGATTGGGTTTTAATATGCCCAGGAACGTACTTTCTGCTGACCAATTTTCTTCCGGCCAGGCGTGGCCCGGCATCCTCTTCGCTATGCTGTGGGCTTCGGCTTCGGTGGCTACCAAATTTGGGGTGCAGTCGGTTGATCCGTTTATTCTGGCAACAATCCGGTTTTTGATTGCCGGGAGCGCGATGCTGATTTTTGCCTATATCATCCAGAAAAACAACCCCGTGCCGCAGGGCCGCGAATGGCAGCGGCTCACGATTTTTGCCCTGCTCAACACCACCCTCTACCTCGGTGCGTTTGTGCTGGCCCTGAAACAGGTTTCTGCCGGTATCGGAACGCTTGGTGTGGCAACCAATCCGTTGTTTATCACACTATTATCGGCTCTGTGGCTGCGTCGGCGGCTGAAACCAACGGAAATCGGCGGGCTTGTTTTGGGCGTTTCTGGCGTGGTGCTGGCAGCCTGGCCGTTGTTGCAAACGGCATACGCTACGCCACAGGGACTGGCGATTTTGCTGTTCGGGATGGTGTCGGTGTCGGCGGCAACGGTCTATTATGCCCGGTTTCAGTGGCGACTGCCGCCGGTGGTGGTCAATGGCTGGCAGGTGCTGATTGGCGGCTTGCTGCTGTTGCCGGTGACGCTGCTCACGGCTGATTTTCAGGGGTCAACGTTCGACGGACGGTTTTGGCTGTCGGTCGGGTGGCTCATCGGGCCGGTGTCGGTGGTGGCGTTGCAGTTGTGGTTTGGCCTCATTCGGCAAGACGCGGTGCGGGCTTCGCTGTGGCTGTTTCTCTGCCCCATTTTCGGGTTTCTCTACGCCTGGCTCCTCCTCGGCGAACCCATCACGGCCTATACCCTCGGCGGTACGGCATTGGTGATTGGCGGGTTGTATCTGGGGAGATTGTGATAGCATTTACTACATTCAACTGGCTAATTACCGGCGAGTACTCATGCGTTTTCTGTTTCTATTTCTGGTTTTGATGAGTCATCCACTCGCTGCTCAATCATTTAAGAATCAACAGCTTCGCTATGAGCGGGTGCGGGTAGCCTACGCTGAAAAATGGCCCGCGCTACGGCGGCAACTCGTGCAAAAAGGCGTTAATCCCGAAGCGTTTCAGGTGTTTCTGCGGGCTTTCAAAACCGAGGCAACGCTCGAAGTCTGGGTAAGAACGTCGCAAGACCTACCGTTTTTGCTGTTCAAAACGTACCGCATCGTGGCTACCTCAGGCGGTTTGGGGCCGAAACGCACCGAAGGCGATGGGCAGGTTCCCGAAGGATTTTACAGCATTGACCGCTTTAATCCGGTGAGCAATTTTTACCTGTCGCTGGGGCTGAACTATCCCAATGAGTCAGACCGGCGGCTGGGTCGGCAACCGTTCGGGGGCGATGTTTTTATTCACGGCTCCAACGTAACCATCGGTTGCTTGCCCCTCACCGACAACATCATCAAGGAAGTTTATGTGCTGGCGGTTCAGGCCCGAAACGCTGGTCAGGCCCGGATTCCGGTGCATATTTTTCCGTTCGCCCTCAGCAACAGTCAGTTGCAACGCCACCAGTCGAGTAAGCATCTGGCGTTCTGGCAAAGCCTGAATCCGGGATACGCTTACTTTGAGCGAACCAGAAAGCTGCTCGTTATGCAGGTTGGCAAGAATGGAATGTATCAGCCCAGATAACTACCGATGCTCACCACGTCGGCAAGAGAAAAATAGCTTTCATTGTCAGGGTGCCAAAGAATGGGTAGCTAACTGATTGATGAAATCTGAAACGCGCGTTTTGAGCGTTTTGAGCAAGCCCAGCACGAAGAAAACCTCATCTGTCACCGCCGAGTAAGCCGCACTTATAGCATATACCCGGCCCGAAAGCATCATGAAATACCAGTTTTGCCCCACCACATAGCAACCGTAAACGGGTTGGTCTGGCTTGCCATTCAGGGTTTGCCCTGCCAACATGGCCGCCAGACATTGCCCGGCTGGGTCGCCATTGGGGTCTTTTTCTCGCTTGTACTCCTGAAAGCAGAAATACGGTATTTCAGGACTTCGATAGCCAGATGCCAGAACGCCATCTGGTTTACCCGATAATGTAATGCTTTCTCCTTGATAGTCAGGTACATCGGCACTAATAAACCGTTGAGCGAACAGATTCATTTTGCTGACGATGGTAAAATAGACGATACTCAGTAAGGGACCAATAAAATGCAACGATAATTCCTGTTCGTTCCAGTGCTGGACATTATCGGCTAACAACTCACGCAAAGCACCCGCTTCTAAGCGTTCTAACTCGGTCAGCGGTTCGGGCTGGGTCAGCCAATCGTGCAGAAACGCAGCCTGCCGATTAGGAATCAGGCCAAATTTCTTCTCCAAGCCTTCGAGCGTGCAACTCCCAAAATCCATCATACAACTGTTGTTGGTTAGCAACGAATATACTCGTTTCAGCCCAAATAACTACCGATACTCACCACGTCGGCGAAGACACCCATCGCCGTGACCTCGGCCCCCGCGCCGAGGCCTTTGATGACTGGCAGGTGTTGATCAAACCGTTTCAAGTTCCCGATTACGGGTCGAATTGGCAGTAGCAACGGGCAAATCAGCAAATACTTCCCCAACGGTTGAGTACGGTCGATCTAATAAACTGGGCAGGGCACTGTGGGTAGGAACCGGAAAAACAGGCGTAATCCCAACGTCTTCTCGGATTCCGATAACGAACATCCGTCGGCGAGTTTGGGGAGTGCCATAGTCAGCAGCCGTGAGCACTTTTGCCGTTGTTGCGTAGCCTTCGGCCTGAAATGCAGCCACGAGTTGCTGTAATAATCGCCCTTCATCAACGCCTTTGATATTCGAGACATTTTCCATGACGAATGCTTTCGGTTTTATATCGTGGACAAATCGCAGAAAGTCAAAAATTAAATTGCCGCGTAAGTCAAATGCCCCCTTCTGCTTACCGGCCTGACTGAACGACTGGCAGGGTGGACCGCCATAAATCAAATCGGGCAGCGATTCTTCATGCGTGTGAAGGCGGTAAAAATCACCCGGTTTTTCTATCTCCGTGATGTCCTGCTCTATAATTGCTGTTTTTGTACCGAAATAGCTTTTAAGCGTTGCACAAGCGTCATTCCAATTATCCACACAAAGTTTTGTTTGAATCGAAACGGCTTGGTTGCTGGCTTTTGTGGCTCCAATATCAAATCCACCGGCCCCACTAAACAAACTCAACGCTGCTAATTTATTGTTGACAACAGCCCCGGCTTTATTAAGTGTCTGGGCAAGCGCACGTAAAACCGCTTCGGCCAGCCGAACCGGAACGGCATTACCAATTTGTTGTTGTGTGCTTCCCAACGAACCACTAAATACTACTTCATCGGGGAAATCCTGTAATCGGGCGGCTTCCCGAACGGTGATAAATCGGTTCTCGACCGGGTGCACAAATTTGTTAAAAATGAACCCTGTTACTGTTAATGATGGCTTATTAGGGTCTAACCGAATAATTCGCATATTTGGCCCGCCTTTCCGGTTAGGGTCATTCATGTAGAACTTAAAACTATCGTGCCACAGGTCTTCGGGTAAATCCTGCATTTTGTGGCCCGTTTTCAGGTAATCAATCCGCTTCTGAACCTGTTCGCCTACGCTACGATGAACATGATTCGCTATCGTTTTTTCAGCCATTGAAGTCGAAATTACGCTTTACCCAACTGTCGCGGGTGTAGGTTCTTGTGAAGGTAATTATGCCATCAAAAAGATTATAAACGGGTGTTTCGCCAGGTAAATCTTTCGCCGTAATAACATCTGTCTCGCTGGTTTTTAGCCACATTACATCTTCAATTGGCTCAATGTAATCTTCATGGTGGCGCAGCGCATGAATGTTAGAAACGATGCCAATTTTGACTGTATAATCCTGATTGATTGGCGTTAGACGCAATTTAAGCAGTTGATACACCCCTTTCTTGATGTCATCAGTTCGGTCTAATCCAACGCTGGTTTTTCCGTCTGAAATCGTTTCACGTCCAGTTCGTGGACGATTAGGCCAGTTTACAGGAACGGGTGCGGGGACACCGCAACCATTTGTTAGCCAAAAGATAGGCTCTGTTTTCTCTTTCAATAAATAGGCAACAATACCACGTTGCCATGTTTGGAGATAAGTACTGAAAAACTCATCCGTTTCAACCAGTTCAGTGAGCATATCCACAAAAAAGGTCTTACTTTCATCAAAAACTTTAGAAAAATTCCAGGTGTCTGCTTTCCATATACCTTCTTCAAATACGGGGAGCAATAAACCCATAGTTGCCCCTTTCAACGTACTCATCGTCAGTGATTCATGGCCGTCAAAATCACCATTTGGGTTGTCAGGCGTAATAACGAGAGGAAGTGTCAGGAGCGGAGCCGATTTTACTTCGGCGAGTAATATCGTTCCGTTTGCTTCATCAATAACAAACAAATCAACGGGTTCTTCGCCTTTGTAGACTTTCAGGCGACTACCATTCATTGAGAACCACTCTTTTATGAATAAAATAAGTGCTTTAACAGCCGTATTTCCAATGTTTGCCGACGAACCTTTCCCTGCTTTATGATGGAATGGCTCCCGCTCAAGGGCGCACCGGGGGCAAACATTAACGAACGGAAAATAGTAACGCTCATCACCACAAGAGCAAAGTATCCAACCCTGATTGGTAACTCCCTTGTAGTAATATAATCTAACCAGCAGGTCAAAAGATGCGGCCAATGCTATCCCTAAAGGAACTGATTTTTGTTGCTGGCATCGCCTAACGAGCAAACTGACAAAATCTCCGATGACGGTATCTTTCTCCTCATTTAGTTCTTTGTCGAGTAATTCGTCAAGTTTACGCTTATCCATAGAAATAGCTAATTAGAATGACCAGAAATTTTGACAATAATCAGCCCAAATAACTACCGATACTCACCACGTCGGCGAAGACACCCATCGCCGTGACTTCGGCTCCCGCGCCGGGGCCTTTGATCACCAACGGACGGTCTTTGTAACGCTCCGTTGTGAACGACACAATATTATCGGCCCCTGACAAGGTGTAAAACGGATGCTCCGGGCCAACGCCCCGTAACTCGATGCTCACCTTGCCGCCTTCAAGCGTTGCCACATAGCGGAGTTTCTCGTTGCGGGCAGTAGCTTCATCCAGCATCCCGGCAAAATAGGCATTGTTGCGTTCTAATTCCTCAAAAAAGGCCGGAATCGTGGGCGCGTCCAAGCAGACCTGCGGTAGTATTTTATTGATCGTTACGTCGGTTGGTTCGAGGGGGAAACCGGCTTCGCGAGCCAGAATCAGGATTTTCCGGCCCACATCCTGTCCGCTCAGATCGTCGCGGGGGTCGGGTTCGGTGTAGCCCAAGGCTTTGGCTTCGCGGACCACGTCCACAAACCGCAACGGGTTGCCGGCAGCATCGTTCCCCCCAAACGTGTTGAAAATGAACGACAACGTGCCGGATAAAATGGCTTCGATTCTCAGGAAACGGTCGCCCGATGTCATCAAGCCCTGCAAGGTGTTGATGATGGGCAGGCCCGCGCCGACGTTGGTTTCATACAAAAACTTTACGCCCCGGTTCAGGGCCGTGCGCTGCAACCGCCGATACTCGCTGTATGAGCCGGAATTAGCTACTTTGTTCGGCGTAACGACCGACACGTTGGAATCGAGCAGAGACTCGTAAAACTGCACGATGTCTTTGTCGGACGTGCAATCGAGAAACACCGGATTAGGCAGGTTGTAGTATTTTATCTGTTCGATAAACGCGGGTAATGAGGTTGTTACGCCGTCGGTTAGTTGGCGGTTATGCCAGGTATCGAGGTCAATACCTTTGGGGTCAACGAGCATTTTCTTGGTGTTTGCCACGCCAACCAAGCTGATTTTCAGTAGTTTTTCGGCCCGCAGATACTGGCTCTGTGCGCTGATTTGTTTGAGTAGCGTTTTGCCGATAAGCCCCGTGCTGCCCACTAAGAACAGGTTTAGCACCCGCGCTTCTGACTGAAAAAACACGTTATGAATCGCGTTCAGGGCTTTGGAGAGGTTGTTTTTGGCAATCACCACCGAGATATTGATCTCTGACGACCCCTGCGCCACCGCCACGATGTTTACGCCGTTTTTGCCCAGTACCGAAAACAGTTTCCCGGCAATGCCCGACGATTTTTTCATCCCTTCGCCCACCGTCGCAATCACCGATAAATCGCGTTCGATCAGGATATTATCTACGTCGCCGTGCGCAATTTCGGCAGCGAATTCGTCGTCTAAGATTAGCTTTACGCGGTCGGCGTTGCGGGGGTCAATGGCAAAACAGATCGAGTGTTCAGATGAAGCCTGCGAGATGAGAATGACGCTTATTTTGTGCCGCGCCAGCACCCCAAACAATTTGGCCGCCACGCCCGCCACGCCAATCATGCCGCTGCCCTGCACGTTCACCAGAGCAATATCGTCAATGCTCGAAATACCCGTAATCGTGTATTGTCGTCGGTCGGCAGAGCGGCTCACCACGGTGCCGGCGTGGTCGGGGTTAAACGTGTTCAGGACCCGAACCGGAA
>JBBRNH010000039.1:0-42782 GCA_038230415.1 Cytophagales bacterium
GGGGTAATTCCGGTGCATTGCGCGTCGTACTGTTTCCGCAACTCGCCCGAATACGTGGATAAAGTGGTCGGCGGGCAGTTTTTCCGGCATAAAATGGACACGATTAGTACCCGGTTCACCGACCCCGCCGATGCTATCATAGCGGGCATAGAGCCGTTTTCGGCCTTCGATGAGACCTATATCCACAGCCACCTGCAAGCCGATAACCACGTGCTGGCCGTGCGGCCCCTCAAACCCGATCAGGCCAACGACATGGCCGATGCCGGACGGACGGGCCAAACCGACGAACCCTACACCTGGACGCGCACCTACGGCAAAGGACGCGTTTTTTATACCGCCTACGGCCACGACGAACGCACCTGGAGTCAGCCCGGTTTTCAGCAACTTCTCGAACGCGGGATTCTCTGGGCGGTGGGCGATGCGATCAAAAAACTACACGACGACCTGAACCCACAACCGTTTGCCTACGGCGAAGCCCGGCTGCCGAACTACGAAAAACGGTCTGGCCCGCAACTGCGGCAGGAACCGCTTTCGCCCGAAGAGTCTATGAAGCATATTCAGGTGCCGGTTGATTTTACGCTCAACCTCTTTGCCCACGAGCCGAACGTGATGCACCCGATAGCGATGGCCTGGGACGAACGCGGACGGCTTTACGTGCTGATTACCAAAGACTATCCCAACGAACGCAAGCCAACCGGGGTCGGCCTTCCGGGCGGCTCCGATTCCATCGTGATTTGCGAAGACACCAACGGCGACGGTAAGGCCGACAAGTTTACGCCGTTTGCCGAGGGACTGAGTGTTCCGACCGGCTTAGTCTTTGCCAACGGCGGCCTGATTGTGTCACAGGCCCCGGATATGCTGTTTTTGCAGGATACCGACGGCGACGACCGCGCCGACGTGCGGCAGGTGCTGTTTACGGGTTTCGGCACATTTGATACCCACGCCGGGCCGAGCAACCTGCATTATGGTCTCGATAACTGGATTTGGGGCAGCGTCGGTTACTCCGGGTTCAAGGGTAAAATCGGGGGGGATTCGCTGAATTTCGGGCAGGCGCTGTTCCGGTTCAAGCCGAGTTTGGCCGGGCCGGATAGTTGCCGAATGGAGATGATGACCCGCACCAACAACAACACCTGGGGGTTGGGTTTCCGGGAGACGGGCGAGGTGTTTGGCTCAACGGCCAACAACGCGCACGGCTGGTATATGGCGATTCCGAGCCGGTATTTTTCGGACGCTACCGCGCACGGCTACAACACGGCCATGAACGGCTCAAGGGCCACCGACACCCACAAAGATATGAAACCGATTACCGAACGGGTGCGGCAGGTTGACGTATTCGGCGGCTTTACGGCGGCTGCCGGACATAGTTTTTACACGGCCCGCCAGTTTCCGAAAGCCTACTGGAACACCGTCGCGTTTGTCTGCGAACCCACCGGCCATATTGTGCATCAGAACGTGATGCAGCAGCAAGGCACTGATTTTCAGGATATTGAACCCACCAACGGCATCGGGTTCAACCTCATGGCCGGGGCCGACGAGTGGTTTGCGCCGGTATTTGCCGAAACCGGGCCGGACGGAGCCGTGTGGGTGGCCGACTGGTATAGCTACATTATTCAGCACAACCCCACCCCCGCCAGGTTCGAGAACGGCCCCGGCAACGCCTACCAGACCGACCTCCGCGACTATACGCATGGCCGGATTTACCGCGTCTCAGCCAAAAACGCGGGCGAACAAATCATGCCCAAACTCAGCAAAACCGACCCGGCTGGTTTGCTCGCGGCCCTGCATCACCCCAACCTGTTCTGGCGCATGACCGCCCAGCGGCTGCTCATCGAACGGGGTCAGCGCGACGTGTGGCCGCAGTTAGCTGAAATACTAAAAGACACCACGTTAGACGAAACGGGGCATAATTTGGCCGGGTTGCACGCGCTCTGGACGCTGAATGGGCTAAAACCAACCGCTGCCGAGACACTAAATCCGGCATTAGAAACGGCGATGCAATCAATCAACACCGTGTACAGGCATCCTGATCCGGCTATTCGGCGGGCGTTGGTACAGATGCTGCCCCGGAATGAGTGGACGGTTCTGGCTATTGGGTCAACGAAACTCAACCTTGACCCAGACCCTTTAGTCAACCTGGAGGTCGTTCTGGCACTATCACAGGGGCAGATTCCTTCGGATATTGGTAATGTGGTGGTTCGCCAGATGATGGGGGCAACGCCCGCCCAGACCACCGACCGTTGGCTGCCCGATGCCTACGCGGCCCTCCTCACGGCCAATAACAGCCAACTATTACGCCAGTATTTGCAGATTTCGGCAACCGAAAACAGTCCGGGATCAGCCAATCAGAAACTAACTAAACCGCACGATCATTCAACGGTGTCGGCCACACCAGCCACCGGGCCGATTGTGGCAACTGCCGGCAACACCCCCGAAAACCAAAAACAGAATACCAAACACCCCGACCTCATCATTACCGCCATCCGTACCGAACCCGTTTCGCCGGTGGTACGGGAAGGCGTGCGGATTGTTGTGGACGTAAAAAATCAGGGAGCCGTAGCACTGCCCGCCGGAACCGTCGTGCCGCTGGCCCTCAAAATCGAAGGCGGAACGGGCATGGCGGGTAGCCCCAAAATCGAGTACGTCAGCATAAAGCACGACAAAGGACTGGCCCCCGGCGAAACCGTAACTATTCAGCAGGGCAACAACGGCCCCTGGAACGCCGATTTTGGGGTCACGATGGAGAAGGCCGGGCCGTACACGATCACCGCCACGCTCGACCGCCAAAATCAGATTCAGGAAAGCGACGAAACCAACAACACCGCCACGCACACCCTCACCTACCGCGCCCCGGCCCGGTTAGCCACGTTCGCCCTGGAACGGGCCGCCCGGAGTTATGCCGCCCACCAACCCGCCGATTCGGTGGTGAACCTGCTCCGGTTGGGGCAGCGCGTTGGGGGTGATGATTTGTCGGCGTTGGTGAAAGGCGCGGCTGACGGCTGGAACGCCAAACGAAAAGCAACGGTATCGGTTGATAATCAGGTATTTCTGGCGAGTCTAAAACCGATGCTTCCCGACGATGGCAAGGCTCGGCTCAGTCGCCTGACCGAAGCCTTTGGCCTGAAAACCACCGAAGCCGACGACCCGACGGTGCAGGTAATCCGGCTGACAACTGTGCGCGAAGAAATGCGCTACGACCAGAAAGAGTTTACCGTTGTGGCCGGCAAGCCGGTCGTGCTGGTGCTGGAAAACCCCGATGCCATGCAGCACAACCTGGTCATTGGCAAGCCCAAGTCAACGGAAATCATCGGGTTGGCTGCCGATAAGATGATTACGACCAAAGACGGAGCCGAGAAAAACTACGTGCCAGCCTTACCGCAGGTATTGGCCGCAACGCCGTTGATAAACCCCGGCCAAACCTACCGTCTGACCTTCACGGCCCCGGCACAGCCCGGCGATTATCCGTTTGTCTGCACTTTTCCCGGCCACTGGCGGATTATGAACGGGGTGATGCGGGTGAAACAATGAATAATGACTAATGACTAATGTACAATGGATAATGGGCTAACTGGAAGCATTATCCACTAGTCATTAGTCATTATTCATTAAAATCCGAAACTCGCTTCCCTGTCCTGTCGCGCTAACGACTGAAATCGTCCATTCGTGGGCTTCCACGATTTTTTGCACGTAGCTCAGACCCAGACCAAAGCCTTTTACGTTTACCGCGTCGCGACTTCTTACCCGGAAATACGGCTGAAAAATCTGGGCCTGTGCGCTCTCCGCAATGCCAACGCCCCGGTCGCTGACGCTGACTATGAGGCTATTGTCGGCATCGAGCGCGGTATGAATCGTGATGGCGGGCGGGTCGGGGCTGTACTTAACGGCATTGTCGAGCAGGTTGTACAGCACGTTGGTCAGGTGGTGCCGGTCGGCGAGGACGGTTGGCTGCGGGGCTTGTAAATCGAGGGTCAGGTACGCGCCGTGCCGCTGCGCTACGGATTCGATGAGGTCATGCACCGACACGGGTTCGAGACAGACAATGAGCGCGTTTTGTTCGGCGCGGGCCAGACTCAACACCGTTTCGACCTGCTGCTGGAGCCGCTCGGTTTCTTCCCGAATAATCTGGATGTATTTTTCGCTGCGCCCCGGCTCGGCGAGAGACATGGGCGAGGCCAAAATATCGGCGGCCATGCGAATATTGGCAATGGGCGTTTGAAACTCATGCACAAACGTATGAAGCAGGTCGGCGTACTGGTTCGTCATCGGCGGCTGGGGCTGTCAGCAGTCATAAAACGGAAAATTCATTTTTTTACCCGCTTTGAGTAAGCGACTTCGGCTGTTAACGTAAAACTACGGGATTTGGTCACAAGACCAACCGGCTGACCGATAATAAATCAAATCATCATTTTTTTTTATCAAGAAGCCCGTCTGCATCCTGCAAACGGGCTTCTTATGATTTATTCAGTTGGCACCTCGCTACCTGCTCACTACTTATTCGGCTGTTTCGGCGACTACCGGAGCGGATGGCTGGGTCGGTACTTTGGCAATGGCCGTGGGTTTAGTTGCCTGCTCATTAGTTGGCTTCGGAGCGGGTTTAGCCGCCGGGCGGGTGCGCGACACAGCCGGACGGGGGGCCGTTGTGGCGGGCGCTGCCTGGCGGGCGGCAGGGGTGGGGGCAGCCGGTTTTGGCGCGGGAGCCGGTGCTGTTTTAAGAATTGGGGTTGCAATAACGGCTACGGCAGCAGGTGTGGGTGTCGGCTCATTAATAGTCACGGGCTTGGCAGCGGGCTTGTTTTTAGCGGCTTTCTTGCCCGACGCTGTTTTGGCACTCTTGGCAAGTTGTTTAGCCTTTTTAGCAGCTTTATCGGTATTTTTCTCTGTTTTAGCCTTGACCTTAGCTGCGTCTTTTTTGTTTCCGTCGGCTTTGGCCGCATTCTTTTTGGCTTTGGCCTCTGCTTTGATAGCCACTTTCATGGCTTTCGTTTCAGCTTTTAACGCGCTGTTGGCAATTTTTTTCGCTTTTTTCTTGCTCTTCGCCACTTGTTCAGCCGCTTTCTCGCCCGCTTTTTTGGTCAGTTTGCCGAGTTTATCTGCCAGCTTATTGGCGGTTTTCTCGATAACTTTTATGGCTTTCTTCGGCGTGGCTAATGCACCAACGGTATTTTGAATGGCCGATACGAGACCACTGGCTACCGGATTTTTGTCAGTCTTCATGCTGGTTTTGTTGAAGTTTTCTATAATTGGATTGCAAAAATAGCGTTTTCTAAATTAACAACAATTCAATATTATCAAATTGTTAAGTTTTTATTTTCATCAGAAAATCCCAGCAGACAACGCCCGCACTCACGGCGATGTTGAGCGAATGCTTCGTGCCAAACTGCGGAATCTCGACCACCCAATCAGCCACCTGAACCACCGCATCGGCCACGCCCGTCACCTCGTTCCCAAACACAAACGCATACCGTTGGCCCGTTTCCGGCTGAAAGTCAGGCAGTAACGTACTTCCCTGCGCCTGTTCAACAGCTACGATTTGCCAGTCATCCGCCTGCAACTGACGCACGAGGGCCAGCGCGTCGGGCGCGTAGTGCCAGGCAACGGATTCGGTGGCTCCGAGGGCCGTTTTGGTGATGTCGCGGTGGGGTGGTTGCCCCGTAATGCCGCACAAATACAGCCGTTCGGCCCGGAACGCATCCGCCGTACGGAACACCGAACCTACGTTGTTGAGACTTCGTACATCGTTGAGAATCAGGCAGTAGGGAAATTTTTCGGTGGCCTGAAACGCCATTACCGACAGCCGGTTGAGTTCGTGTAGGGTTATTTTCTGGGGCATTCCTGTCCGATTTACGTGAAGGCATCCGCAAAACTACCGCAATCGCGACGTGAAGCGGCTGTTGGTACGGCTTGATTTTTGCTGCTATTATCCTTAGTTTCACCGTTTTAAAACCAAAACTGATTTTACCATGAAAAAAGTACTGTTTAGCCTGGCCCTGCTCGCAACCCTGTCAACCCTGTCGTTTGCGAACGACACCAACAAAGGCAACAAATCGGGAAAGGCCCGCAAAAAAGCCAAAACAGAATCTTGCACCGACAAGGATGCGGGCGGCCCCTCGTGCTGCAAGAAAAAAGCGGTGGCCTGATTGATATCAATCGCCCACATTAGCCTTATCCCCAAACGCAAGTTTGGGGCTTTTTTGGCTTTTGGCCCTTGACTTTCGACCTTTGACCTTTGACCTTCGACTTTCGACTTGTGACTTTCGAGATACGTCCCCCGATGCAACAATACCACGACCTGCTCCGCCACATTCTTGCCAATGGCACCCGCAAAACCGACCGCACCGGCACCGGCACCCTCAGCGTTTTCGGCTATCAGATGCGGTTCGATTTACAGGCCCGGAACCCCGGCGGGGGATTCCCGCTCCTGACCACCAAAAAAGTACACACTAAGTCTATTATCCACGAATTATTGTGGTTTATTGCGGGCGATACCAATATTAAGTACCTGAAAGACAACGGCGTAACGATTTGGGACGAATGGGCCGATGCCAACGGCGACCTCGGCCCGGTTTATGGTAAACAGTGGCGCAGTTGGCCCACGCCCAACGGGGACTCCGTTGACCAATTGGCCGATGTACTGAAACAGTTGAAAAACTCGCCCGATTCGCGCCGGATGATTGTCTCGGCCTGGAACCCCGCCGATCTGCCCAACATGGCCCTGCCCGCCTGCCACTGCCTGTTTCAATTTTTCGTGCTGCCCGCCGACCCCGATGCCGGGTTTGAGCGGCCCCGGTTGTCGTGTCAACTATATCAGCGCAGTGCCGATGTTTTTCTCGGTGTGCCGTTTAATATAGCGTCATACTCCCTGCTGACGATGATGGTGGCGCAGGAATGTGGCTACGACGCGCACGAATTTATCTGGACGGGTGGCGACACGCATTTGTATATCAACCACTTAGAGCAGGTTGAGACGCAACTCGCCCGCGAGTTTCGCCCCTTGCCCACCATGCGGCTAAACCCGGCTGTGCGGTCGGTTTTTGATTTTACCTACGCCGATTTCACCCTCGAAAATTATAATCCCTGGCCCGCCATTAAAGCCCCTGTTGCGGTGTAGGGTATTCGGTAGGTGGTATTCTGTTTTCGGGGTTGCTTTCGCAAATGAAACACCTCAGATCACTGAATACTATAATCGGATGGCCCCGAATACCATAAACTGAAAACCGAAGACCGAAAATGACCAACGCCGACGTAGTTGATATCCTGGAGCAAACCGTTCGGTTGCTCGACCTGCACGATGCCGACCCCTTCCGCACGAAAGCCTTTTCGTCGGCGGCCTTTAACCTCGACAAGCAGAAAGATGATTTCACTAACCTGACCACCGCCGAACTTACGCAACTGCCGGGCGTGGGGAAATCAGTGGCGGGAAAAATCCGGGAGATGATTGACACCGGCCACCTCACGGAACTCGACACGCTGCTGGCCCAAACGCCCGTTGGTGTGCTGGCAATGTTCCGCATCAAGGGACTTGGAGCCAAGAAAATCAAGGTGTTATGGCGCGAACTGGGTGTCGAAACTCTCCCCGACCTGAAAGCGGCCTGTGAAGAAGGCCGCGTTG
Source organism: Cytophagales bacterium (assembly GCA_038230415.1). Classification (GTDB taxonomy): domain Bacteria; phylum Bacteroidota; class Bacteroidia; order Cytophagales; family Spirosomataceae; genus JBBRNH01. Next base: position 7,607 of record JBBRNH010000039.1, read on the forward strand.
CCACCATTAAAGGCTTCGGCGCGAACACCCAAAACAAGATTCTGCACGCGCTGGAGTTTCTGCAAAATCAACAGGGTAAGCTACGGATGGACAAGGCGCGGCAGGTGGCTGACACGCTCCGTAATCAACTCACCCCGTTGTTTGAGCGGGTCGAAATCGGCGGGCAGGTGCGCCGGATGGCGCAGGAAGTGGATTTGGTCGAGCTGTTAATCGAAACTAATGACCCGATAACTGTTCAGCGGCAACTCAATACACTGCCCGGATTAGTAAAAAACGAGGTAGAATCGTCCCCGTTTGTGTGGCGCGGCATGGCCGAGAATCCGATGGTAGCGGTTGCGTTTTCTACATATCCACGTGAAACAGTTGATTGTCAGCTATTTATTTCCACACCCGGCCCGGCGCACTTAGCCTACGTTGGCCCAACGGGAGTATCGTTGCTGCGGGCGGCACTAACCAGCCCTGATTCATCGGAGACCGCGATTTATGCCGCTGCGGGTTTGCCATTCGTGGTGCCGGAAATGCGCGAAGATGCCAGCGCGTTCGCCTGGGCGAGTCAGCACACACCCGCCGACCTCATCACCTGGGACGACCTGCGTGGCACACTCCACAACCACAGCACCTACTCCGACGGCAGACACACGCTCGAACAAATGGCAACCTACGCCCGGTCGCTGGGCCTGAGCTACTTCGGCATCGCCGACCATTCGCAAACGGCCACTTACGCGCAGGGGTTAAAAGTAGATGATGTGCAGCAGCAACACGCGGAAATTGACCGGCTTAACGCGCAGTTCGGGCCGACATTCCAGATTTTGAAAGGCATCGAATCCGATATTCTCGGCGACGGTTCATTGGATTATGATGATGACACCCTCGCAACGTTCGATTATGTGGTGGCTTCGGTGCATCAAACCCTGACCATGACCAAAGAAAAAGCCACCGCCCGGCTCCTCCGCGCCATCGAGAACCCATATACCACCGTTCTCGGCCACCCAACCGGACGGTTACTGCTGGCACGGGAAGGATATCCGATTGATTACCAGGAGATTATAAGGGCCTGTGCCAAACACAACGTCGTGATCGAAATTAACGCCAGTCCCTACCGGCTCGATTTAGACTGGCACTGGATAAACTACGCGCAGGAACAGGGCGTGATGCTGTCGATCAACCCAGACGCGCACGAAATGGCCGGTTTGTTGGATATGCACTACGGCGTGGCCGTTGGCCGGAAAGGTGGCCTGCTTAAAACTATGACCTTTAACGCGCTGACATTGAGTGAGATACAGATGTATTTAGTAAAAAAGAAGGGCGTTTAGTGGATGAACCGGCCCTGGATGTAAGCTGTTCAGGAGACGAATTAGAAGAGAGACGAAGGGGACGCAAGAAGAAAGACTGCTACGCCAATCTGCGTATGTGTCTTTCTTCTTGCGTCCCCTTCGTCTCTCTTCGTCTTTATTCTTTTTACGGTTGTTTGGCCTTCACGGTCTCCACCGCTTTGGCCTTGTTGGTCATGTCGGTGAGGGCGTTGGCTTGGTCGGTTTTGTTGGTTTCTACGTCTTTCAGAAGTTGCTCCAACTCTTTGGCGTTGTCGTCAATCCGTTTCAGCAACCGCTCTTTGTCTTTTTTGTTGGTCTCGATCTCGCGCTGGAGCCGTTCGCCGTTTTTTACCGATTTCTGGTGGTTTTTCTGCGATTCGGCCAGCGCGTCGTCGGCCACGCGCACACCCTGATTGAACTCGAACCGGGCCGCAAAGTCAGTCAGCAGTTTTTCGGCAGCCTGGTAATTGCCGTTGCTCATGGTCACGAAACTACCCCCGCCCAGATCGAACGAGGTGAAAATGGTGGCCGACCGTCGCGAGGTTTTCACCTGACTGATGAGGTTAATCGGTTCGAGCGAGATAGCCGGAATGTTGGCCGTTGATACCTTATACACCCCGCGTCCCGAACTAACCCGCCCGTAGGTCTGCAACTGCGCTTCCCAGTCTTTCTCGACCTGCCGCCCGTCGGCAGCGATGGTCAGAAACAAACCGGGTAGTTTAATTTTTTCGACCTCCTGATCGCCCGGATACACGGTTTGTGCCGGGGCAAGCTGCACACTGGCGACTGTCAGCAGCAGCCCCAGCAGATTCTTCATTATCTTTTTCATCGTACAACATGGTTTCACCGATAATAGACGGTTTTGTGGCTCAAAGGTCAAACTTTCCGGCAAACCAGCAAACGTTTATCGCCATTTTGAAGCGTAGTGGCGAACAGATACACGTCGCCCCCGTCGGCCAGACCCAATTTTTTACGGATATCGGCCACCGTCTGCGGGAAGTTTCGCACGGTGATGTTGGCTTTTGGCACCGGCAGCACCGCCCGCACCGATTTCAGATCGGGTTTAATCACGGTTTGGAGAATGAAGGCGCGGCCCGGAAAATCAGCGATGAATGCCGATCCGGTATAGAGGTGGCTGTTGGGCGCGAGTTTAGCCAAGCCAAACCGGGCAGCCACCGTCCGAAACGCCCCGGCCTTCAGCACGGCAGCATTGGGTTCATACATATACTGGTCAGGATAGCCAAACGAAACGGGTGCCAACAGTTCGTCGCCCCGCCGAAACGTCAGGGTTTGGGCCTGGTTATCGGGCAGCAGATTAACGGCGGTTATAGCGACATCATTGGGCATAACCGGCTCATTGCCAAGCACAAACAACACCTCTTTCACCTCGCCCAGCACCGCCACCACCTGAACGGCCACTACCCCCGGCAACTGGCGCAGCGTGGCATCGAGGTCAACCATGGGCGATGTTTTGAGCAGTAGCCGGTTCGTTTTCGCCAGCAGCGCGGCCAGCACACCCGCAGCCAGCAGGTTTGGCTCGCAGTCGGATAACAGCACCATGCGCCCGCCCTGCCCGTCGCGCCGGTGCGGGTCGAGATACAACCAGTCGAAACGACCCGCATAATTTCTGATGAAATCTAAGCCGTTTCCGGCGTGAATCTGCACGTTTTCGGCACCCAAAGCCGGCAGGTTGTGGGCGGCTAAGGCGGCTAAATCGGGGTTTTGCTCGGCGTACTGCACCTGCGCTACCCGCCCGGCAAACCCCTGTGTGTCAAGGCCCATGCCGCCGGTGAGGTCAGCTAAGGTCGTTCCAGTCACCAACGTAGCTTTGTATTGGGCTGCCCGCTCCGAAGAAGCCTGTTCGACCGAGAGCGGGGGCGGGAAAATCAGGGCATCATTGGCATACCAGCCGGGCAGTTTATCGCGGGCTTTCTGGCGGGCAGTGATCTGGGCGGCTATCTTTTTCAGGTCAAGGCCAGTGGATTCCGGGGGCGGGTGCAGCAGCAACTGACTTACGTCGGCGGTGCGGTAGTGAAGGATAAACCGGCGTTCGGCTTCGGTCAGGGTCAACGCGGTGTTCATGCAATAATCTCGCTGTCAACGAAATACATCTCGACCTCGCCCTTGTTTTTAACCGTGATTTTACCGCGGAACGTGCCGTTGAACTGATTTTTAACGAGTTTCCAGGTACGGCCACTGACGTTTACGCGCCCGGCTTCGCTATTTTGTTCGACGCGGGCGGCCATGTTCACGGTGTCGCCCCAGATGTCGTAGGCAAATTTGCGGTCGCCCACCACACCCGCCACCACCGGCCCGTTGTGCAGCCCGATCCGAATCATGCAGGCGGGTTTGCCGTCGGCCTGCCGCCGGGCGTAGTGGTCGGCCATAAAATTAAGCATGGTCAGAGCTGCCTGCACAGCCCGCACCGTATGATCGCCTTCGGAGCCGGGCAACCCACCCACGCAGAGGTAGGCATCACCGATGGTTTTGATGCGTTCTAAGCCAAATTCACCCGAAATCCGGTCGAACTCGCGGAAACAGTAATCCAATTCAGACACCAATTCTTCGGGTTCCATCTGCTCGCTGATGCGGGAGAAGTTCACAAAATCGGTAAAAAGCACCGTCACATCATCGAATTTGCGGGCCGTAGCGCGGCCATGTTGCTTGAGTTCGTCGGCTACGGCTTCGGGCAGGATACTGAGCAGCAGCCGGTCTGAGCGTTCTTTTTGCTGCCGTAACTCGTCGGTACGCGCCCGCACCCGGTTTTCAAGATCGTTGTAGAGCAGCGCGTTTTCGAGCGAGGTCACAATCTGTGACGACAGCAGGTGCAGCATGGCTAATTGTTGCTGCCCGAAGGCTCCCGGAATGGCGTTGTTTTCGAGGTACAGCACCGCCAGGGTTGCGCCGGTTTTGACCACCGGCATTGCCAGCACCGACAGGGTGCGGTTGCGCCGGATGTAGGGATCGCTGCCAAAGGCCCGGTCGGTATGCGCCTGAGCCAGGGCAACGGGCCGGGCCGTGCGGGCCGCGTACCGAATCAGATTCTGGGGCAGGTTAGCACCGGCCAATGGGCTGGCAGTCAGCAAGGTAGCAGCAGTAATGACGGGCGTGACATTGGTTTCCGTGTCGGCATATACCCAGAGGTTTCCCCGCTGCACCAGCAGCAGTGCGGCCCGCTGCGCCCCGGCGTTTTCGAGCAGTACACTCATCAGGTTTTCGAGCAGGTCTTCGAGCCGGAGGTTGCTGGCGAGGGAGTTGCTCATTTTGAGCAAACTCGTCAGTTCTACCGGCGATGTCACGCTCGGCTCGCCCGCCAAAGTCCCGTTCGGGGCCATTTTTTTCAGAAACGGATGCATCTTGTGCAGGCGACTGACCACGGCTTCGGCACCCCAGGCGGCATACCCGGCCAGGGCATCCTGCCAGTCGCGCCGGGCCAGTTCGTGCTGGCCGATAGCGTCGTGGTGAGCCGCTTTGATTTCGTGGGCGAGGGCTTTGTCGAGGGGTTGCCCGTAGCGCGTCGCGCTGTCGAGAGCCGCATCGAGCCAGCGCATCCCGTCGGCGGTTCGGCCCGTTCGGAGTGCGTATAATCCCCTGATTAACAAGAACTTCGATTGGTTATTGTTGGGATAGTCGCGGCTGAAAACGGCTAATTTTCGGATCGATAACCGGGCCATTGCGCGGACTTCCCGCCCCGGCGGGTTATCAGTCAGCAAGCAGGCCAAACCACCGTAGTAGTAGCCGATCACGACGGAGTAACTGCCTTCACCAATCTGCTGCACGGCCTGAATAAACTGCCGAAACAGGGCGAGTGGCTCGTGCCAGGTGCGCCGGTGTACGTCGGTCATCAGGCGCATCGCCAGCAGAATCGCCAGGCTGTTGGCATCCTGCTCAACAACCAACCGCTGCCGGTTAGCCTGCCAGTCGGCATAGTTCGCTGCGTCAGCCATCTCGTTGGGTGCGCCGGGTTGCATGAGATCGGTGGCTGTTTGGGCCACAAACCGGCAGTAGGTGCTAATGAGCGTCTGGTTGCGGAGTTCGGCCTGTCGGCGGGTCTCGATGCTCTGGCGCAGTACCGCATCGAGCGATGTGCCGGTGTAGAGTTCATACACGCAGGCACTGCCGAGGGCATAAAAGGCAAACGTAAGCTGACCCAGTTCGCGGCTTCGGCGGTAGGCTTCGTGGAGTTGAGCAATGGCTTCGGTGAGCGGGGCCGTCCAGTGCCGCACAAACACCGCATCTAAAAACCCGGCAGACCGCTCGGCCCCGGCGCGTTGGTGCAGCCGGTGGGTGAGATCGGCCCAGGCCGCAGCCCGGCGGTATTGGTGGTTAAAGGAGGTTTCGATGAGCGCGTACTGCATAAAACTCATCCCCGATTCGGGAGAAAGACCGTGCCGAAACGTACTCTGAATCTGGCGATACATGAACGGCAGCAACAGCACCGGGCGCGATAAAAAAACGGCATCACTCACGGCATAAAGCAAATAAATCACTTGCCGGGCTTCCTCGTCGCGGTTTTCGGGCAGGGCTTCAATCCGGGACGGCGTTTGGCGATACATCAGGGCGTTGATTCGCAGCAGACCGGCAATAATTTCGGGCAGGCTAACCTCATACCGGATGTGTACGCCAAACAGCCCCACCACCCGAATTGCCAGCCGGATGGCTTCGTCGAACCGTTGCCGATACACCAAGCCCTGCGCCCGGATGTAGGCCACCCGGATGGTGTCGGAACGGTGCCGGGCTTGTTGGGAGAGCAGCGCAAACAGGGCATCGAACCGATTATCGGGGTCGTCGCTGTATGCCGTTGTCCCGAAATAGTCGAGATAGAGCGCAAACGTTTTGTCAAACGCCTGTTGCCAGTCGGCGGGCGCGATGGGTGCGGTGAGGTAGTCGAAGAGCCGCGTCGCCAGCCCGAATGCCCCGATGTCCGTTGCGTTTTGTGCAGCCCGGCGCATCAGCCAATCAAACGGTTGCCCGTCGGCCAGCGGCAGATTCAGCACGGCATCGGCCAGCCGAAACAGATCGTCCCGGCGGGATTCTACATCGGCATGGCGGTTGAGGTACTGGGCAACGGCCTGGTATCCGTCCTGTTTTACGGTTACGGGCAGCACGGCCAGCACCCGGCCCGGTAGCCGGGCATTGGTAAACCAGAACCGGGCCGGTTGAGATTGGGCCTGTGGGGTTAGCAACCCGGCCTCAAGCAGGGCATCCATCCCGGCGTGGTAGTCATCCTGGGCCAGGCCACTCATCGTCTGCAACGTATCCGGCTCAACGGGTTGCCCCCAGCAGGCGGCTACACCCAAGAGGTTCTGCGCGGTTGCGGATAGTTTGAACACCCGGCTAATGAGCATATTGAGCCGGTTTTCGGTGGTTTCCAAACTGGCTAATCCCGTCAGGTCGGGCCTGAACCAGCGGGTCCCCGGCTGGGCGGGCATAAATCCAGCCTGTTCGGCCTGCCGGAGCAGTTGGTCGGTATAGTACGGGTTGCCGCCCGTCTTTTGGTAGATCAGTTCAGCAGTTACCGCAATGGTATCGGGTTGCAGAGACAACCGGCGCAGCCAGTCGGCGAGCGTTTCGGGCGAGAATCCTGCCAGCGAAACGGCCAGCCAGTCGGTTGGCGCGGTGAGGTCGGCGGGGGTCAGGTCGTATCCCAAAGCGGTGAGCAGTCGCCGGGCCGATTCCGTTACGGCGGGTTGAGTGGGTGCATCAGCCGACGGGGTTGTTTTTACCGGACCAACGGCCACCACAAACGTTAGCTGTACGAGTGAGGTTTCGCGGGCCAGCGCATCAAGCAGCCGCAGCGAGGTGTCTGCCGCATCCTGAAACCCATCCATCAACCAAACCACCGGCCTGCCCGCCAGCATCAGGGCTTTCAGAAATCCGCCTAAGGCATACGCCAATCGCTCCTGCCCCGCCCCGCCCGGCAGCGGCAGCAGTTCATCATTCACATCGCCGGTGAGCCGACTGATGGCCGGGCAGAATTCAATCAGCACGGGTAGCAAGCCACCGGCCTCGTTGAGCAGATGAATATAGATGTCCTGTTGCACCTCAGTCGGCAGCGTCAGCACCACGTCCACCATACCTTCGATACTCCGGCGCAGAGCCGCCACGGGCTGCGTGGTGTCGTTGAGCAGATTGGCCCGCAACACAAAATGATCGGCAAACAGTCGCTCATCGAGCTGGTCAAGCAGGGTAGTTTTGCCGGTTCCGGCGGCCCCTTCAATCCAGACGAACCCCTTTTGCCCGGTAGCGTTGGTGTGCTGAATCAGCGCGGTAATCCGTTGCAGATCAGGCTCGATGCCAACCACAACGGGGTTTGCCAGAAAGGCCGCCCGCCGGTCGGTTAAACCGGGTGTAAAGTCGCCCGATTGATCGGCCCACTCGTTCACCCGGACTAAATCATGGCGTAATCCATCGGCAGACTGGTAGCGTTCGTCAGGGTTTTTAGCGAGTAATTTATTGATTACCAGTGATAATGGTCTCGAAACAGCCGGGTTTACTGCCTGAGCCAACGGGGGTTCGGTGGTCAGGATTTTAAATACCGTATTGGCCGGGTCTGTGCCGATAAAGGGTTGCTGGCCTGTTGTGAGTTCATACAATACCACACCGAGGGCGAAATAATCGCTGCGATAATCGGGCTGAAAATCCGTTTTGCCGCTCTGTTCGGGGCTTGAATACGGTAGTGTCTGGCCCACGATCCCGGTGTTATTCACGGCTAACTCAACCGCCGAAACGTGGTTGGTGCCGGAGTGCCAGGCCACCTGCCAGGGCGAAAACCCGATTGGCCCCGCATCGCCGTTGGCCCGGTGCTGCCCATCGAGCCAGTCGAGCAAGGCCACCGCTACCGGAATTGGGTCGCCGTGAAGACGGTCGCCGTGAAGACGGTCGCCGTGAAGACGGTCGCCGTGAAGACGGTCGCCGTGAAGACGGTCGCCGTGAAGACGGTCGCCGTGAAGACGGTCGCTGTCGGGTAGCCGGTTCTGGTCGGCCAGCCACGCCCCGAACACCACCGGAAGCTCATTTACGGCAACGGTATCTGATGCCGGGTTGCGGGGGCGTTGATTGGCTTCGTCGGCTTCGGTATCAACCGCGTCAGTACTGGTTGTAAACATAGTTATCCATGAACGTCTGCATTTTTTCCCGGTCGTCGGGGTTCCAGAATCCGGCCAGCACCGCGTCATAATCGGGCTTGACCGGCACGCTGTAGCCGCTCTCGAACGATTGACAGTCGGGCAGCCACGCGCTGTGAATCGTGAACGAAAATACCAGATCGGGATGATATAGTTTGCATATCGGGCCTTCGCTGAGTTCTGCCGCGTCGAAAATCCAGATTTCGCGGCTGTATTCATCGGCGGTCAGATCGTCGGGGTCACCGATAACCATCGTGCAAAAGATATACCCGTCTATCTGTTCATCAACCGGCACGGTCTCGCCAGCCGCCCGCGCCCTCGGCACAAATTGCAGCGAGCGCAGGTTTTGGTTTAGCGTAAACAGGTAATAATCAGCGAATTCCATCCGTTCGGTATCCTGCCGGAGCAGACAGAATGGAATGCCGTGCCGGGTGTATTCGAGCAGATCGTCAACCGGCACAATCCGGTTTTGGTAATCGGTATAGAGGTCTTTGATGAAGTTGGTCAGCAGCCGGTAGTCTAAGCCGTAACACTGCCAGAAATTATGCCGAATCTGGTTTACGGGTGCGTCGGCACTGATGATACCCCGGTAGGTGTTCAGCCCCACTGCCCAGGTGTGGGCCTGCACGGTGGCGGGGTTGGTGGTGAAGCCTTTCTCGGCGATGATATGCTGTTGGAGCATCTGCCCGGTGTTGCCATCAATCACAAACTTACCAATCCGGCCCAGGTCCATCTCGCCACTCGCCATCAGGCCGTAGGTGTTGGGCAGGGCGGGGCTGTTGTGCCGACCATCGGGGTCAATTGCCAGCGTATCGAAGGGGCGCACCCATTCTGCCACGCAACTCGCGCAGTTGTGGGCCGTGTGCAGCGTAACGCGCCCGTTGGGGTTGTCATAATCAATGGAGTAATGCACGGTTTCGAGCGGCACCACCAGCCGCCGGGCGGTAACGGTGTCACTGCCAGCCACCAAATCGGCCCGGCGAATGAGGTACAGGGGCGTGGTGGGTTCCTGCGTTTTGGCTAACAACCGGCGCACGAGCGCACTCAGGGCCGGGTTGTTGGGAAACGGCACGTTGAGCATGATGTCCACCGAAAACTTCAGCGACGAGTCAACCAGCACAATATAATCGCGGCTGAAATTGGTCTGGTGCATGGTCTGGAGCATCACCAGGTTCTCACCCGTGTCGGCATCCACCACGTTCCAGCAGTCCAGATCGGTGTCGGGCTGGCCCGTCCAGCGCATCAGATACACGGCATTGGGCGGAAACAGGTCGGTGTCGTTGAGCGCGTGTTGGTATGCCTGGGGCCGGTGGGCGCGGTGGGTTTTCAGCGTCGCTTCCAGGTCAAAATTCAGTTGGCGTTCGGTGCGGTCATTCAGCCGTTGCCCGGCCAGAGTCTCGTAATCACCGGCCCGGCTGCTCTGGATGTGTTTGGCAAAACTCTGCACCACCCGCAACAATTCGTAGGCATCGAGCCGAACACCCTGCAATCGTTCTTCGAGCCACTGCCCGGCATTTTCCACGAAATCATCGTCATCGTCGGGTTGGTTTGGTTCAACGTCATCCTCGAAGAGCAGGTTACGAATCGTTTTCTGGAAACAGACCGAAAAATACTCCCGCGTTTCGGGGTCGAACGACGGATGCGCCGAGGTCTGCACCAACGGAAACGTGTATTGCAGAAGCGAGGGCATAGACGTAGGCCATTCGCGGTTGTGGCCGACGGGCGTTTTCACGGTCAGCGATACGGGGTCAATCTCATACGGTCGGCCCGCGTCGAAGTTAGCCGTCAGGCGGGTGGGCTGGCCGGGCGCAAACCGAAACGGCGTAAACGCAGTGTTAATCTGGTTCCGCACGCCCAGCAGTCGCCCCGTCCGGCTGATACCCAATGGCTTGAAATGGAGCCCATTGGCGTAGTTTTCGGTGCCGAACTTAGTGGCTTCGTCGGCGTGGTAGCAGGGGGTTTTCAGCAAGCCGGTTTTAACCCGAACGCGGCCCGGCACATCGAGGTCAAACCGAATCACAACCGCATCGCCGTTGAAGATGATGTTGCCGTATTCGGCGTTATACGATCCGTCGGGGCGGTGTTTGGGATAGGGCAGGGTGTTGTTGACGGTACCGACGGGCGAATTGAAGAAGACGTGTCCGGTTAAATCATCAGGAATCTGACCAGCCAGGACGAGGAGTTCCTGGTCAATTTCGGCGCGGGAAGCGGCTGTTAAGGGGTGTTTCATGGAGGAGGGTGGTGGCAATCAGGCAATCCAGCTAAATTCATACGCTAACACGGGCGGTTTGGTCCGGTCGGCAACCCGGCGCAGGCGGTCGGGCAGGGCCATGAGGTAGTCGCGGGCGCGTTGGCTGGCATCGGTCAGATCGGTGAGATCGGCGATGGCCCATTCGGTAAGCAGGTCATCCAGGATACCGATGTAATCGTGGGTGGTATAGACCCCAAGCCGCTGGGCGGCATCGGAGAAGTGGCTGAACGTCTGCCCGATCTTCACGCCGGTTTCGCGCAGAAAATGGGCGGGCATCACAATTTTCTTCCGCATCATATCCTCAAAGGCCAGCACCATTTCTGAGGGGTCAACGGCCAGAATCTGCCCCACAAAGGCTTTGTAGGCGTTGGCGTGGCGCATTTCGTCGGCGGCAATCAGGCCGCAGATTTTAGATAGCTGGGCGTTGCCGGCCTGCTTGGCAAGCGTGGCTGTGCGCCGGTGCGAGATGTTGGTGGCGAGTTCCTGAAACGAGGTATAGATAAAATTGCGATAGGGGTCTTTGCCGGTCTGAATATCGAACCCATCGGCAATCAGGTACTGGGTCGAGACTTCCATCGCCCGCATATTGACCCGGCCCGACAGATACAGGTATTTGTTGAGCAGGTCGCCGTGCCGGTTTTCTTCGGCTGTCCAGCCGCGTACCCACTTGCTCCAGCCCTGGGGTTCACCCTGCTCGATACCCACCACGTCCATCAGCCACGATTCGTAGGTGGGCAGGGCTTCTTCGGTGATGGTATCGCCCACCAGCACGGCCATGTAGTCGTAGGGCAGTTCGCGGGCGCACTCCTGCAAGGTTTTGATGTCGGTCAGGAACGTCTCGCTCCTCGAATCGGGCAGCAGGTCGGCGGGTTGCCAATTGGTTTCGATGGGTTTGAGAAAGTCGGTAACGAGGGTATCTATGGTTTGGCCGATGAAGTTCATTACTTCAAGGCGCGATGCTGAAAGGGTCATACCGTGTTTGTTAAGAAAGGCAAGATAAGCAGGATTCGGGCAGAAACGGGGTATTTGCCTATTTTTGGGGCGACAGATACGCTTGCCACCGACTAATTTTACTCACGACGCTATGAAAAAATTGCTTGATTACCTGCTCAGTATCCTGCACTTGATTTGGTTTGGGGCCGTGTTGCTGGTTTTCCACGCGGCCCAGGTGGTGGCCTTCCGGGGGTTTGGGCGGCTGGCGCACCAACGGGTTGTGAACGCCATGAACTGGTGCATCACCTACGGATTTTACCTCACCGGCACCCGCGTCAGGTTGCGGCAGGCCAATCCGCTGCCGCCCAACCGCCCGCTGATTGTGATTGCCAACCACCAAAGTATGTTCGATATTTCGCCGATGAGCTGGCTGCTGCGCCGACACACGCCCATTTTTGTCTCGAAGTCAGCACTGGCGCGGGGCTTTCCGGCGGTGTCGTATAATCTCCGCGTCAACGGCTCGGCCCTCATCAACCGCAACGACACCAGACAGGCGTTGGTCGAGATTGCCCGGATGGGGTCGCAGGTGCAGACGCTGAAACAGGCCGCCGTTATTTTTCCCGAAGGCACCCGCAGCCCTACCGGACTGCTAAAATCGTTTGCGTTTGCGGGGGTGGCTATTCTACTCAAAAAGATTCCCGACGCGCTCGTGGTGCCGGTTGCCATTCAGGGAACGGGCCGGTTTAATCCGCAGGGTTTGTTTCCGCTCACCGCGTTCTCGCGGCTGTCGTTCACGGTGCTGCCCGGCATCGAACCCGCTGGCAAAACCGCCGACGAGGTGGTGCAGCAGGCGCGGGCCGCTATCGAAACCGTCTTGACGGGCCGAGTAGCCCCGGTGGTTCCGGCACCTGAACCGGGTTTATGACCGGGCCATTGATATTCTATTCAGCGGATGCCTGCTCTTTTATCTGTTGCAATGCAACACGCCTGACGACGGTAGGGGGAGTGAAAAGGAAACTACTTGACTGAACACGAGACGATTACGACCTTTACACCATTTCTCGGTTATGGCGAACGCATGACTTAGGGACGAGTAATCTGTCGTCCAACAAACGATAGCGCGGGGCGGAACTACAAACACGAATATCCAGGCATTTTTACTTTTTCGCTCCGGGTTACTGGCTTTCTTCGGTAACGAGCAAATACTGATGCTCCCCAAATGTAACCTAAATAGTCATCTCAATACTGAGGGCATCCACTTGTCCTTTATACCTTTGTAAAATAAAGTTTCTATTTGTGAAGCAATTTCTGATACTGCTCCGTTGTAAGAATGACCACCATTGTACCTCTGTATAATTTCTGATTCGATTTGATATTCATAGTATTGATAGCCGTAATTGGAATTACTTTTTCGTTTGTCGGTTTTCTTCTCCTTTACAATTTTATTTAATACAGCCTTATAATCGCTATTTAGTTTTGCTACGCCTATTCTTACACTTTCTTGATCGGTTATTAGCTTGCTACTTTTCACTTGCATAACTCCAAGTGAATGAGGCTTTCTTGTTCTCAAAAAGTCAAGCCGTTCTATAAACCGGATTGATTTGGGCCTGTTGAAATCTTCATGTATGAGAATCGCATAAGCTAATGTCTCTAACTTTGGCTTGTGTAGTTCATTTACAATTTCGTTGTATTGAGTTTTAAATTCTATGTATCTCTGTTTTATATAGTTCTTTTGCCTTGACCCACTTTTACCGTCATTTAACTCAATCTTATCGAAAATTTGATAGATGAATATAATAATAATTATCCAAAGTTCATTTGAGATATTATTAAAATCAGGTAAAATATTTTTCTTCAATATTATAAAGTTATCGTAAATTAATTTAGAGAATATGAAAATTGAGATGAAGTACAAAATTTGCTTCGTCCAGTTTACAAGATAGAATCTATTTTCTGTTAAAGAATAGAATAGTCTAAGAAATATATAGTATGCGTTTACAAGGTATATGTCTTTTGCGTAACGATCTAATTCAAAGTAGTAAAAAATTGCTGAAACTATTATTATGTAAACTACAGGCCCCAATACTCTAATTAAATAATTCAGCGCAATAGCTTTGGAACCTTCATGTGAAATGACTGATATATTCGCGTAACCTACCGAATAGGAATGGCTTCCAATCCAGTTTATAATGAAATAGAGAATTAATGATAAAATTATGTGAACTATTATGAAATCTATTTCCATAAAAATGAATTTTAAATGAGCAAACTCTGAACCTTCGCCCAACGCGCTCCTGCCGGGCAGCAAGGAGGCATTGGGCGCGGGTATGTTCGGGTCACATTGTAGCAACCGGCAGAATCAGAATCGGCCTGAGTTAATCAACCCACGCTGCCTTCTAAGCTGATTTCCAGCAGTTTCTGCGCTTCAATGGCAAATTCCATCGGTAACTGATTCAGCACCTCCTTGGCATAGCCGTTCACGATGAGTGCCACCGCCTGCTCGGTCGGGATGCCGCGCTGATTGCAGTAGAACAACTGATCTTCGCCGATTTTTGAGGTCGTCGCTTCGTGTTCAACCGTTGCCGACGGGTTGTTCACCTCGATGTATGGGAATGTGTGCGCCCCGCAGGTAGAACCCAGTAACAGCGAATCGCACTGCGAGAAATTCCGGGCGTTTTCGGCGCGTTTCATCACCTCCACCAGTCCCCGGTACGAGTTTTGGCTCTTGCCCGCCGAGATGCCTTTCGACACAATCCGGCTCTTGGTGTTTTTGCCGATATGCACCATTTTGGTGCCGGTGTCGGCCTGCTGCATATTGTTGGTTACGGCCACCGAATAAAACTCACCGATAGAATTATCGCCTTTCAGAATCACCGACGGGTATTTCCAGGTGATAGCCGAGCCGGTTTCTACCTGTGTCCAGGAGATTTTGGCGTTGGCTCCTTCGCAAAGGCCGCGCTTGGTAACAAAGTTATAAATCCCGCCTTTGCCTTCTTTGTCGCCCGGATACCAGTTCTGCACCGTCGAGTATTTGATTTCGGCACCGGCCATGGCAATCAGTTCGACGCAGGCCGCGTGGAGTTGATTTTCGTCGCGCATCGGGGCCGTGCAACCCTCCAAGTAACTTACATAACTGCCTTCGTCGGCAATCAACAGTGTACGCTCGAATTGGCCGGTGCCGGCGGCATTGATCCGAAAATAGGTTGACAGTTCCATCGGGCAGCGAACGCCTTTGGGAATGTAGCAGAATGAGCCGTCTGAAAATACGGCGGCATTGAGGGCGGCAAAATAGTTGTCTTTAGCCGGAATCACCGAGCCGAGGTATTTTTTGACCAACTCCGGGTGTTCGTGAACGGCCTCCGTAATGGAACAGAAGATGATGCCTTTTTCGGCGAGTTCTTTTTTGAACGTGGTGGCTACCGATATAGAATCCATCACGACATCAACCGCCACGCGGGGCTTTTCGGGGGTGTCGTCCACTACGCCGGTGAGCCGTTTTTGTTCAGAAAGCGAGATACCCAGTTTGTTGAACGTATCAATGAGTTCGGGATCGATTTCATCTAACGAACCAACTGTTTTCTGCTGTTTCGGGGCCGAATAGTACTTAATCGCCTGATAATCAATTTTAGGGTATTTAACGTTGGGCCAGTGCGGTTCCTCCATCGTTTGCCAGATGCTGAAGGCTTTGAGTCGCCAGGCCAGCAACCAGGCCGGTTCATTCTTTTTGGCCGAGATAAACCGAATCGTGCTGTCGTCGAGCCCAACGGGGGCTTCGTCGGCTTCGATAAAGGTCTCAAATCCGTATTTATAATCGGTGTTGGTAATGCTTTCTAAGAGTTCGAGTTCGTTGGTCATGGTCAGTACGTTGGGGTTGCCCGTTCATCGGGTCTTGTGCAGTTATAACGGGATATTGATGAACTCTGTTCCGGCGATTAGTGGTAAGTTGGAGGTGGCAAGTGATTAGTTGGCTACCGCCTATTTACGCACGCACCGACCCACTGATCACTTGCCACTAATCACTTACCACTAACTCACTCCCCCAATGGAATGGGCCGGTTTACGCTTTCTTCGAGCGAGATAAAGGTTTCGGTGCGCTGAATACCCTGCACCTTCTGGATTTTGTCGTGCAGCACTTCGCGCAGGTGTTGGGTGTCGCGGCAGACAATCCGGGCGAAGATGCTGTAGATGCCGGTGGTGTAGTGAATGTTTACCACTTCGGGAATGGCTTTGAGTTGCCGGGCCACGTCTTCATACAGCGAACTTTTGTCTAAATAAATACCCAGAAACGCGCTGATGTCCCAGCCCAGTTTGGTGTAATCAATCACCAACTGCGAGCCGCGCACCACGCCGAGCCGTTCTAACTTGTTCATGCGGACGTGAACGGTGCCGCCCGATACAAAAATCCGTTTGCCAATTTCGGTGTAGGGCATATTGGCATCCTGCATGAGCAGACTCAGGATTTTGAGGTCGGTATTATCAATTTCTGAATTTTTGTCCAGCATGGCGTTCTGAATTTTAATAAATCACAACAAAAATACAGAAGAATTATAAAAACTGTAAATTTTAAGAAGTTTTGCTGTGAGATTTGCAAATACCGTCTTGCCCGTCATACCTTTGTATCGTCAATCAGCCGAAACAGAGACCATCGGTAAATTCAGGGTTGACAAAAAATTTATATTGTAGGGTGTCGAAATTGGCAGACGTGCCCTCCTGTCTCGGGGGTGATGATAAAGGACAAACACAGCGTATTGGGTTGACCACTACAATTTTTTGCGCTGAGGCTAACTGCATCGTGGGCGGTTCGAGTCCCCCTCCTACAGCTTTTTAGTTTGTTGATGAAGTGTAATCAGACAGGCCAGCCCACACTTGAGGCTGGCTTATGTTTTTGATGAATACCAAGACACAGCCATCCGGCAGGAGACGTAGCCATCCCCATCTGTCAGGAGACGCAACTATGCGTCTCTACGTGCGCCAAAAACCGTAACTTTGGGATATGGAAAATTTTGTGGTCTCGGCCCGGAAATACCGCCCCGCCACCTTTGATACCGTTGTTGGGCAGGAACACATTACCACAACCCTGCGGAACGCCATCCGTACCAATCACTTAGCGTCGGCATTTTTGTTTTGCGGGCCGCGCGGTGTTGGCAAGACTACCTGCGCCCGGATTCTCGCCAAAACCATTAACTGCCAGAACCTTACCGCCGATACCGAAGCCTGCGATGCCTGCGAATCGTGCGTGAGTTTCCGACAAAATGCGTCCTTCAACATCCACGAATTAGACGCAGCATCGAACAACTCGGTCGAAGATATCAGAAACCTGATAGATCAGGTGCGCTACCCGCCCCAGTCCGGCAAGTACAAAATCTACATCATAGACGAGGTGCATATGCTGTCGTCGGCAGCGTTTAATGCGTTCCTGAAAACGCTCGAAGAACCCCCGACCTACGCTATTTTTATTCTGGCGACCACCGAAAAACACAAAATTCTGCCCACGATTCTGTCGCGGTGCCAGATTTTTGATTTCAACCGGATCCAGCCGCAACACATCGCTACCCACCTTGCCGACATTGCCGGTAAGGAAATCATTGGTTTTGAGCCGGAAGCCCTCGACCTGATTGCCCGGAAAGCCGACGGTGGCCTGCGCGACGCGCTTTCGATGTTTGACCTCAACGTGACCTTCGCCACTGACCGGACGCTGCGTTACAAAGAGGTACTCGACAACCTGCATATTTTAGATTACGATTACTATTTCTCGCTGACCGATCAGCTTTTGGCCGGTGATATGTCGGCAAGTTTGCTCACGCTCGATGAGATTCTGCGGAAGGGGTTTGATATGCACCAGTTTGTGGTGGGCCTCACGCGGCACTTCCGCGATGTGCTGGTTTGCCGCGACCCCGCGACGGTGCAACTGCTGCAAGTGACTGATAACGTGCGGGCTAAGTATCTGGATCAGGCGGTTCGTGCGCCATTGTCGTTTTTGCTGTCGGCGTTGAGCATTGGCGGGCAGTGCGATATGAATTTCAAACAGGCTAAAGATCAGCGGCTGCACACCGAACTGGCCCTGCTGAAACTCGCCGGGCTGCGCCACGCCCTGAACTGGGAAGCCATGCCCGATGCTTTGCCCGTTGGGAATGGTATTTCAGGGCAAAGCCCGGCAGCGGAGAATGGCATGGTATTGGGTGGCGACGAAAAAAAAAAGCCCGCATCGGTAAACAGTGACCCGTTAGCCGTTATCAGCGGGCAATCGTCGGCTACCGGCGAGCAGCACCCGATTACGAGCGAACCCACCAATGGCTACCACACGAACGGAAGTCACCAGCCACCCGCTAATCACCAGCCACCAGTCCTGTTGGAGAACCGCACCAATCCCGGCGGGGAGCCGTACCAGTCACAGCCATTGCCAGCACCCGCCAAACCGCCCGTTCCGGCGTTGCCCGCCAACAGCAAGCTGCGGACAACGGCGAACCTAAACGCCCGGCCAACCACTACAACAGTGGCGCAAGTTGTTGACGAGCAGCGTACTTACCTGCCCGATAAGCCGGTTGAACTGGCCGAATTGCAAATCGCCTGGCAAGCCTTCGGTAAGCTCCGTGAAGCACAAAACGACTCCGAGACCGAGCGCATGGCCCTGAACCGGGCCTTTGAACTGGATGGGCTGACAATCAGGCTGGCATTGGACAATAAATTGCAGGAGTCCGCCCTGAACGAGATTAAAGCAGAACTGATGGGCTATGTGCGTAAGGAACTGCAAAACCGGGCCATTCAACTCGAACACAATGTGGTGATGGCTGACGTTAAAAAACTGATTTACAGCCCGCAGGACAAGTTTAACTTCCTGGCAAACAAAAACCCGGCCCTCCACGACTTGCGAAAAGCCCTGAATTTAGATGTTGATTATTGAGTTATGAATGAAGAGTGAAGAGTTATGAGTGAAGAATAATATTGCACCAGTCTATTCTTCACTCATAACTCTTCACTCTTCACTTAAAAAATATGACCGTTACCATCGTTGGCGTGGGATTGCTGGGCGGCTCGTTTGCCCTGGCCCTCCGCGACCGCTACCCCAAAATTCATTTTATCGGCGTAGATGCCTCGCCCGTTCACGGTCAGCTCGCCGTGGCGAAGGGCATTGTTGATGCCACCGGCTCATTGGCCGAAACCGTTGCCATCTCCGATTTGGTGGTGCTGGCCGTGCCGGTCACTACGATTATGGCCCTCCTGCCCGCCGTGCTGGATGCATTGCCCGATGCCGGTACGGTGGTGGATTTGGGTTCGACCAAAGAAACCATCTGCGCCGTTGCCGATGCTCACCCGCGCCGGGGTCAGTTTGTGGCCGCTCACCCGATGGCCGGCACCGAAAACTCCGGCCCCGGCGCGGCTTTCCGGGAGTTGCTGCCCGGCAAAAACCTCATCATCTGCGACCGCCACAAAAGCCACCCCGACAGCCTGACGCTGGTCGAAGCCATTTTTCGGGATATTGGCATGAAACTATTTTATATGACCCCCGCCGAACATGACCTGCACCTGGCGTATGTCTCACACCTGAGCCATATTTCGGCCTTCGCGCTGGGATTAACGGTGTTAGAAAAGGAAAAAGACGAGCAGGCCATCTTCGACATGGCAAGCACCGGCTTCAGCAGCACCGTTCGGTTAGCCAAAAGCAGCCCGGCAATGTGGGGGCCAATTTTTGACCAAAACCGGCAAAACGTGTCGCAGGCATTGGCTGATTACATCGAGTTTTTGCAGCAATTCAAAACCATACTCGACGCACAGGACATGGCCGAAGCGACCCGCTATATGCAGCAGGCCAACGTTATCAGGCGAGTGCTTGACGGTATCGAGAAGCGGTAAACAGCCGTTTTGGTTGTATTTTTGTAGGATAAAGACATAGACATAACCGCTCCGGGACTGTGAAGCACCTCCGAAATTTTTGCATTATTGCCCACATAGATCACGGCAAAAGTACCCTTGCCGACCGATTATTAGAGTTTACCAAGACCGTTGGCGCACGCGATATGCAGGCCCAACTGCTCGATAACATGGACCTGGAGCGCGAGCGCGGCATCACCATCAAGAGCCACGCCATTCAGATGGTTTATCACTACAAGGGCGAAGACTACACCCTGAACCTGATTGATACACCCGGCCACGTTGACTTTAGCTACGAAGTCTCGCGCTCGATAGCCGCCTGCGAAGGCGCGTTGCTGCTCGTTGATGCCTCGCAGGGAACCGAAGCGCAGACGATCTCGAACCTGTACTTAGCAATGGGTAACGATCTGGTTATCATTCCGGTACTGAATAAAATTGATCTGCCCGGCGCACGGCCCGAAGAAATCAAAGACGAGATGGTGGACCTTTTGGGCTGCGACCGCGACGATATTATTTCGGCTTCGGGCAAAGAAGGCATTGGTATCGAAGCCATCCTGAACGCCATCATCGAGCGCGTACCGGCCCCCATCGGCGATCCCAAAGCACCGCTACAAGCCCTGATTTTCGACTCCGCGTTCAATTCCTACCGGGGTATCGAAGTAATTTTCCGGGTCAAAAACGGCTCCATCCGCAAGGGCGACAAGGTGAAATTCATGGCAACCGGCAAAGAATACACCGCCGACGAAATTGGTACGCTCGGCCTGATTCAGATTCCCAAAGAACGCATCGAGTGTGGCGATGTGGGCTACCTGATTTCGGGCATTAAAGTGGCGCGGGAAGTGAAAGTAGGCGACACCATCACCCACCTCGACCGCCCGGCCACGACGCTGATTCAGGGGTTTTCGGAAGTGAAGCCGATGGTTTTTGCCGGGATTTACCCCGTTGAAACCACCGAATTTGAAGACCTGCGCGAAGCCATCGAAAAACTGCAGCTCAACGATGCGGCTCTGGTCTGGGAACCCGAAACGTCGGCGGCCCTCGGCTTTGGTTTCCGCTGCGGATTCCTGGGAATGTTGCATATGGAAATCGTGCAGGAACGCCTGGAGCGCGAGTTCGATATGACCGTGATTACCACCGTGCCGTCGGTGAAGTTTGAGGTGATGACCACCAAAGGCGAACTCATGGCAGTGTCGGCCCCGGCAGAAATGCCCGAACCCAACTACATTGACTACATCGAGGAGCCGTTTATCAAGGCCCAGATTATCAGTAAGGCCGAGTATGTAGGGGCTATTATGGGGTTGTGCATGGACAAACGCAGCGTGCTGAAAAATCAGGTGTATCTCACCGCCGACCGCGTGGAACTCCAGTTTGAGATGCCGCTGGCCGAGGTTGTGTTCGACTTTTTTGACCGCCTGAAAACCATCTCACGCGGGTATGCTTCGCTCGATTATGAGTATATGGACAACCGCGAATCAGACATGGTAAAGCTCGACATCATGCTTAACGGCGAGCCGGTTGACGCGCTTTCGGCCATTGTTCACCGCTCAAAATCCTACGAGTGGGGTAAAAAACTGTGCGAAAAACTCCGTGAATTACTGCCCCGGCAGCAGTTCGAGATTGCGATTCAGGCGGCTATCGGTCAGAAGATTATCTCCCGCGAGACCGTGAAAGCCCTCCGCAAAGACGTGTTGGCAAAGTGCTACGGCGGTGATATTTCGCGAAAACGCAAACTCCTGGAGAAGCAGAAAAAAGGGAAGAAACGGATGCGGCAGGTGGGTAATGTCGAAATTCCGCAGGAAGCGTTTATGGCCGTGCTGAAGATAAATTAAAACTCATTTCCGATGACTCTCGGCAACTTAGACAACGAAATCATCTTCAAAAAGGCGTTCACCGATAAAACAGTGTTCAAAGCATTTGTGCGCGATGTATTAGGGCTTGACGTTGAGATTGACAAAATAGAAACCGAAAAGAAGTTTGAGCCCCGCATTGGCTACGTGGATTTTGAATTGGACATTTTTGCTGAAACCGTTGATAAACGGATCGTTATCGAAATTCAGCGTATCGAGTACGACAGTGCGACTGCCCGGCATAACTTTGACCGTTTTTTACACTATTTTATGATGGTGATAGCCGAACAACAAAAACGGTCGAAAGAATATGGTCTTAGCTAAACCGTGTATGTGATTGTGGTGATAACGAGTCCGTATCGTATCAGCGATAAAAGCGGTCAGCCCGTCAAAGACGAAGTATTACTGGTTAAACTCAATCCCAAAACGCTGGCTGGCGAAGAGCGTGAACTCTACGGGCATCAATTAGTTTTCCTGAACCCCAATTACCGCGATAATAGTACACCAACATCAATTCGTGACTGGTTAGATTTGATTTATGAGTCCATCCATAACTCAGAAGAATCGGTTATCAATCAGGAAAACGCGGGTATCCGGCGGGCGGCAGAACTGATTGCCCGCGAAAATATGACCCCTGAGGAACGGGCATTGAGCAAAAACAAAGAAGCCGGGAAAGTGACCATTGCCAAAGAAAAACAGGCAACAGTAGTTGAGATTGCCCAAAATGCAATCCGGGCCGGGCTTGACAACACGCTCATCGCCACGCTGACAGGCTTGTCGATAGCCGATGTTCAGCAACTCAGGTAGCAGGATTCGTATCTGTAAGAAACGGATGCGGCAGGTGGGTAACGTCGAAATCCCGCAGGAAGCGTTTATGGCCGTGCTGAAGATAAATTGACCCGCTTCCCTGAGTGATTAGTGGTGGCCCCGCTGATAAAATCGGCGGGGTTATTTCAACCGATACCGAACCACCACCGGCCAGTGTTCGGCAGTTTTGTATTCTTCCAGCACCTGATACATCAACGGGGTCAGCGGGCCGCCGGTTTGGGTCCAGACGTAATCGAGCCGGGCCACGGCAGCGGGCAGGGTAGGGGTATCGGTGTCCCAGCCCGCGTCGAACCAGTACTGTCTCAACTGCCCGATCAGGGTTTCGTCGGGCAGGGCATTAAAATCACCGGCCCAGATTACGGGCTGAATGCTGGACTTTAGCAACGCACTCACCACCCCGGCCTGCAACCCCCGCCCCCGTTCGATTTTATCGTCGAACTGGCTGTTGCAGAATCGAACCGTCTTCCGGTTGGGGAGTTCGACGTAGGCGCAGAGCAGAATACGCTGTCCGGTGCTGTCGGGGTCGGGCAGCAGAATTCGTTGCGTGGCAATGATGGGGTAGCGCGAAAGAATCCCCAGCCCGATTTTACCGCCATTGCTGGTAGTGACAGCCCCGCCGAAGACTGGATAAAATCCGGTTAGGTTAGCGAGTTGCTGCACCTGATTCTTGCCGTAGCTGCGGGTGGTAGCACTATCAACTTCCTGAATAGCAATGAGATCAGCCTTACTCTGGCGGATAACCGTACCGATCCGAATCAGGTTGATGCGCCCGTTGAGGTCAGCTCCGTGATTAACGTTGTAGGTCAGCACGGTCAGTCCTTGGGCGGTGCCGGGGCTACCGATAAACAGGAAGAACAAAAATAAATACGGTTTCATAACGCAGAAAAAGCGGACAAAAGCCCGCCTTGCAAGGTAAAAATGTTATCCATCAGCCGCCATTTTTCGCCGGGAACCGAGTCGGGCAGGGCTTGCTGGTACGTCCACATCAGGGTCTCCCATTGCTGCACTACTGGGTTGGCCGCGTCTGCTTCGGCTTTGCGGGCAAACGAAAACGTTTCGTCGGTATCCATAATCATAAACAGCCGGTTGCCCGTGCGGTAAATTTCCATGCCGATGATGCCTGATTCACGGATACTGGCTTCGATTTCGGGCCAGATTTGGGCGTGATACCGTTCGTATTCGGCAATCAGGGCCGGATCACCTTTCAGGTCGAGGGCTAAGCAGTAACGCATATACTTAAACGGGGTTAAAGCGCAATGAATAGTAACGTTTAGTAACTATCGATCCGCATAAATCCGGGCAGGTTCAGTAACTTCCATCAATCCGTTGGTATTGATTTCGGTCAGTAACACCCGTTTGGTTTCGTTGATAAGCAGCGGGTCATAGTTGGCTACTACCCGGACGTAATTTTCGGTGAAGCCGTGCATCAGTCCGGTGGTTCGGTCGCCGGTTTCAGTCTCTTCTTCAAACAGCACGGTGGCCTCGCGTCCGATTTGCGATTCGTAAAACGCCCGCCGTTTCTTCTCCGACAGGCTGTGCAGCATTGTCGAGCGTTCGGCACGGACATGGCCCGGCACGGTTGGGTTGATGATCAGGGCGTGGGTGTTAGGCCGCTCGGAGTAAGTAAATACGTGCAGGTAAGAAATGGGCATACCACTCAGAAACTGGCACGTTTCGCGGAATAATTCGTCGGTTTCACCGGGATGCCCCACCATTACATCGGCACCGATACAGGCGTTGGGCATGGCGGTTTTAATGGCGGCTACGCGGTCGGCATAGAGTTCTCGTTTGTAGCGTCGGCGCATCAGGCCAAGCATGGTGTTGCTGCCCGATTGCAGTGGGACGTGAAAATGCGGTACAAACCGCGATGATTGCCCCACAAACCGGATGATTTCGTCAGTGAGCAAATTGGGTTCTATGCTCGAAATTCGGAACCGTTCGACGGCCTGAATGTCATTTAATGCCCGCACGAGGTCAAAAAACGTTTCGGGCCGGGTATCGTTCTGCAACCCAAAGTCGCCGATGTTCACGCCGGTCAACACAATCTCCTTTACGCCCCGGTCGGCAATCTCGCGGGCTGCCCGCACCACATTCGCTACGGTGTCGGAACGGCTACGGCCACGCGCTAATGGAATAGTACAATAACTACATGGATAATCACAGCCATCCTGCACTTTCAAAAATGTGCGTGTTCGGTCATTCAGGGAGTAGGCCGTGTGGTAATCGAGGACTTCTGAAATCGGTGAGTTGAAAATCTGAGCGGCCTCTCCGGTAGGTCGTTTGTTGAAGGTTCCGATGAGTTCGTGGAGTCTGAATTTCTCGGCGGCCCCTAAAACAGCATCAACACCGGGAATACCAGCTATTTCCTGTGGTTTTAGTTGGGCATAACAGCCAACAATAGCCACATACCCGTCGGGGTTTATTTTTTGGGCCTCCCGAACGATTTTCCGGCATTTTTTGTCGGCATTATCCGTCACCGAGCAGGTATTGATGATAAATACATCAGGTTGCTCCGTAAATGCCACCCGCTGATGCCCTTGTTGTTCGAGCAGCCGACCTATGGTAGATGTCTCTGAAAAGTTCAGTTTGCAACCAAGGGTATAAAAAGCGATCCGTTTCATAGCCGATAAATAGACTGCAAAACTACGGAAAAGTTTCCGGGCGGGGCCTTTCGGGTCAATCTTTACTGTGGCTCTGGTGTTTGCTTGTCTCCTGCGGGTTCTGGTCAGGATTTCGGCAACCGATTAGTTGTCGGCACGTGTACCAAAGATTATTTCGCACGGAATAATGCAGTTTATCTTCACCCGCAGAGTAAATTTTTTGACCGATTGATAAATGACGAAAAATGGGGTGTGAGCGATGTCCACCACTCTTTACTAATCCATCAGTAGTACGGTGTCTTTCCTAATAAAACAGGACTATTCTTCTATCATCGGCTTTGAGAAATACGGTTGGTCACTGTGGAGATGCACCTTCGTCATTGGTGCCAATCAATGATTGTTGGCTGAGGTGTTTTACCGACTCAATATTCAACTCCATAACCATCTGCTGAACATCTTGGTAGCGAAGCTGTTGCGGATTAGAAACGCTAACCACCTGAGCAAGAAAGGGTAACAGCGAATGATAGCATTTGTATGCATAGCTCTCGGAGATGCCATAACTAAACCCAAGCACCTCAAACGTCGGGCCTGATTTGAGGTATTCAAGCGTGAGCAGGAGTTGATTTGGCAGGCTGAATTCAGCCTCTAAGCCCCGGTTTGCCAACGGATTCCGAAGCAGGTATTGATCCACTCTAAATTGTACTTTTTCGAGCAGCATCTGAAAATCTTTGAACTTTACCCCAAATACGCGCTGGCATCGGGAGGGGTGTTTTTCCAGAAAACCGTATTTATCAAACATTTAGGTGGCTGTTAAAGAATCGTTAATTAGGAAAGAGGTGTATTGTCCCTCATTTTTTTTTGAGATATTTGGTAACTGAAATCAGCCTCAGCAGTCTAACCTTAAAAAGTCCAATACATTATGGCAAAGAAATACCGTCTGCTCATCGCGGAAGGAAACCCGCATGTAGCCACAATTCTTGTTCAGACACTCAAAAATGACTTCGCCGTCACCGTGGTCAATACGGGTCAGGACGCGGCTCGGTTGTTGATTCAGGGTGATCGCTTCGATTGTGTGCTGACTGAGCTGAACCTGCCCTTTTTCAGCGGTCTTGAGCTGACAAGACTGATCCGAATGAGCAAGCTCATTGGGCAAACGCCCGTCGTTGTGCTATCGAGCGCGACAGACAGCGTTACCCGGATCGAGTGCTTAGAACAGGGCGTGGACAGCTACATCTCCAAACCGTTCAATCCGCTGGAAGTCAAAGCCAAACTGCACGCTATGCTCCGCTGGTCGGCCTCCGTTTCCGAAGACGTTACCCGGCGTGCGGTGCCGGTTCGGTTGCAACCGAACCCAAGTCCGTTCGGAAAACTGAAGTCCCGTATTCTGTCAATGATCATGTAAAAATGTTTCGTTGAAGTGAACCAGAGTGGCCTGCTAATTTTCGGGTTGCAATGACCTGTGGTCATGTTCAGACCGCTGTCTTTTCAGTAACAAAATGTGTGCCATTGTTAGAGCGCGTACCTGTTCAGTACTTCATCATCGTTTCTTTGCTTTGTGGAAATCGCCAACGCATTCAGTCGCCCATTGATTGAGGAAAATCAGCAAATCGCGTCCCGGTTTGCTGATGTGACTGGAGAATTAGATTCCGCTCGGCGGTTTATCAGTGCCAATGAGGCCGAGACATGGGTCGGTCAGACTGCCCGGCCCGCCCTCGCCGGGGCCGACAGGCAACCGGAGCGTGACGAAGCAAGGTATAACGCTACAAGCCAACCTGCGCCGATTGCCATTGTACCTGACAATGTATCTAATAAACTGATTAGTAGCGATCTAGTAGCCGTGATGAAAAATGTACTTACTCCGGCAGAGAGCACGGCAGAAGCGACTCTGATGGCAGATCAGTATCCGTCATTAGGTACGTTGCCGGTGCAGTGGGCAGCGCCATTCATTGCAGTATCGGCAACTAAACGCCCTGCTTTGCCGGGGTGGAAACGGCTGATAGATGTTGCCGTATCATTCGTCGTGCTGCTGCTGTTGTCGCCAATGCTGCTCCTTGTTGCTGCGTGTATCGTGCTTGATTCACGCGGGCCGGTTCTGTATAAATCAAAGCGGGCGGGGACTAATTTTTATGTGTTCGATATGTACAAATTTCGGACAATGACCGCCCGGGCCGATCAGCTAATCGAGAGTTTGGCTTCCCACAATATATATGCCAAAGCAGAAGTTACAGGGGATGAAATTAACCAAAGTCAACGGGTGTGCGCCGACTGCCGCCTGTCGGGGTTGGTTTGTCAGCGACCGCTATTCGATCAGCATGAGCCAATTTGTGAACGCCTGTACCTGACAGAGCATGACGAGGCCGCCACGTTTATGAAGTTTCGCAACGATCCACGCATTACCCGGCTCGGTGCTTTTTTGCGAAACAGCAGCATTGATGAACTCCCGCAGTTGGTGAACGTGCTGCTGGGCGATATGTCGCTGGTGGGCAACCGGCCGCTGCCACTCTACGAAGCCGAGAAACTCACGACCGATGAATCGGCGAAGCGGTTCTCCGGGCCAGCCGGGCTGACGGGGCTGTGGCAGGTTAAAAAAAGGGCCAAAGGACAGACCAGGATGTCGGACCGGGAACGCATCGCGCTTGACATTGATTACGCGGATAAGGTCTCTTTCCGGCTGGATATGCAGATTATCTGGCAGACGATTTTTAGTCTATGGCAACAGGAGAACGTGTAGAGACACATACTTGCGTCTCACCGGCAGGGCCGCCGTTGGTCTCAATTATCACCATCAACTACAATCAGGCCGAGATAACCCGCCAGTTTCTCGACTCGGCGCGGTTGCTGACCTACCCGAATTATGAGCTTATCGTGGTTGATAATGCCTCCGAACCCGCCCTCCATACCGTTGTTGACCCGGAGCAGTATGCCGGGTTACGAATAATCAGAAATGAGAAAAACCTGGGGTTTACGGGCGGCAATAACGCCGGGATGAACGCAGCCACCGGCGACTACCTGTTTATCGTCAATAATGATACTGAACTCACCCCGACTTTGCTCACCGAACTCCTGCGCCCTTTTGCCGAGCAGCCCAACGTGGGCGTTACCTGCCCCAAAATCAACTTTTTCGACGCGCCCGATATTGTGCAGTTTGCCGGCTACAACCCCATGAATATGTACACCGGCGTGGTGGTGCCGGTTGGGTATCAGCAGTTTGACCATGAACGATACCACCACCCCGGCCCCACCTACTTCGCCCACGGGTGCGCTATGCTTGTCAGTCGGGCTGTAGTAAACCGGGTGGGTCGGTTTGCCGACCGTTTTTTTCTGTACTACGAAGAACTCGACTGGTCACAGCGGATTCGGGACGCGGGCTTCGTGATTTATTACCAGCCCTCGGCCACCATTTTGCACAAAGAGTCGGTGTCGGTTGGGCGGCAAAATCCGCTGAAAACCTATTACCTGACCCGCAACCGGATTCTATTAATGCGTCGGCATTGTTCGCCGGTGCAGCGGCTGGTTTTTTACGGGTATTTTGCCACCTGCGTACTGCCGAAACACCTGCTGACCTACCTTCTGACCGGGAAATTAAACCACGCCCGGGCGTTTTTGACCGGCATTTTCTGGAATTTCACGTCTGTCAGTACCTCGTCCGTTTAGTTTGCCAATGGCAAAGAATCACCATGATCGTCTTCTTCCACGTACTTACCGGCCTGTTTTTTCTGCTCCTGTTTGTGGTGTTCTATACCTACATCGGCTACGGTATGGTGGCGTGGCTGTTGGTGAAACTCCTGCGAAGGCCCAGACGGAAAACAACCGCAACCGATACGCCCACTGTAGCCACTGACCAACCCGCCGTGACGCTGATTGTGCCGGCCTATAATGAGCGCGACTATCTGCCCGAAAAACTGCACAACTGCCTGATGCAGGATTACCCCGCCCACCGCCTGAACCTGTTGTTTGTGATCGAAGGCTCAACCGATGGCTCGGCAGACTACCTCGAAACGATGCGGGCGCAGGTGCCAAACAGCCTCACAATCATTGGCGGTACGCAGCGGCTTGGTAAAGTTACGGCCATGAATAACGCGATGCGGCAGGTGCAAACCCCGATCACGATCTTTACCGATGCCAACACCCACCTCAACGCCGAAGCCGTGAGCCGGTTGGCCGCGTGGTTTTCGGTGGCCGACATCGGTGCCGTAACGGGCGAAAAACGGATTCAGCTTCACGCCCACGAAGCAGCCGCCGGCAGTGGCGAAGGGCTGTACTGGCGGTATGAATCGTTTCTGAAACGGCTCGATGCCGACTTATACAGCATTGTGGGGGCTGCCGGTGAACTGTTTGCCATCCGCACCAACCTCTACGAACCCGTTGAGGCCGACACCCTGCTCGACGATTTTGTGATCTCGCTCCGCATTGCCGGGCGCGGCTACCGCGTGGCCTACGCGCCGGATGCCTACGCCCTCGAACGCCCCTCGCACTCGGTGGCAGAAGAAATGAAACGCAAAATCAGGATTGCCACCGGCGGCTTTCAGGCTATGAACCGGCTGGCGTACCTGCTTAACTTTTTCAAATACGGCCTGCTCACGTTTCAGTATGTCTCGCACCGGGTGCTGCGGTGGGCCGTTACGCCGTTTTGTCTGCCGCTGCTGCTGATCGTGAATGGGGTGTTGCTGCTTCGGCCCGAAAATCAATCGGCGAGGCAGGTATCCCCGTATTTGTGGTGGGTGGTATTGGGGCTGCAACTCGCTTTTTATGCCGTAGCCGGCGTGGGGTACGTGCTGGAAAATCGGCAGACCCGTTGGAAATTGACCTTCGTTCCGTTTTATTTTGTGTTTATGAACTGGTGTGTGCTGGCTGGCTTTGGCCGGTTCTACACCGGCAGTATGGCTGGCTCCGGCCTGTGGGACAAAGCCAAACGGGCAACATGAACCAAACCCGAAACCCGTAAACTGAATACTGTAAACCGATTATGCTTGACCGAATCCTGACCTTAACCGACTACACCCGGCGCGACAATCGCTGGCTGTTCACCCTGCTGGGCGTGGCGGTGGCGGTGGTGGCGGGCTGGCTCGTTGGCACTATGGGGCTGGCGGGCGGGGTGCTGGTGGTGGCCCTGCCGGTAGTGGTGATTATCCTGATCGGCATTCTTGTTGAACCCCGGTTTGGGTTATTAGTGTATGTCAATCTCAGTTTCAGTATCGGTTTCACCCGCTTTATTCAGGTGGAGGTGCCGGTTGGTCTGGCCCTCGACGGGGTACTGATGCTGACGTTGATGAGCGTCTTTCTGAACGGCAAGCGCATGGCCTGGCGCAGGCTCCGGCATCCGGTTTTTTATATGGTTACGGTTTGGCTGTGTTTCACCATTCTGGCCTACTTCAACCCCGAATCACCGTACCCGCCCGCCTGGTTTTTTCACGCCCGGTTTTTCTCGCTCAACCTGTTTTATATCGTACTCATTACGCTGGTAACTCCCATCACCGTTGGCGATATCCGGTTGCTCATCAAAACCTGGCTGTTCTGGTCGTTTCTGGCGGCTCTGTGGGCCTTCAAGCAGCAATACATCGGCCTCGAAGAAGCCGAGAATCGGTGGCTGGCCGAGGGCGCGGCCAAAACGCACATCCTGTGGGGGCAGTTGCGGAGTTTCTCGTTTTACTCGGATGCGTCGCAGTTTGGGGCCGAGATGGCCGGGGTGACGCTGATCTGCCTGATCCGGTTTTTTGAGGATAAAAAATGGCTGCACAAAGTGGGGTACATCGCTTTAGCCGCTGTGTATTTCTGGGGGTTTGCCGTGTCTGGCACCCGCAGTGCGTTGTTTGTGTTGCTGGCCGGTTATCCCACGTACTTAGTGCTGCTGCGGCAGCCGCTGCCCATTTTGCGGGGCGTGGCGGTGGCCGCACCCGTTCTGGCAATTCTGCTCTTTACCACCATCGGTGATTCGAGCTACCAGATTTACCGCATCCGAACGGCCCTGCGCCCCACCAAAGATGAGTCGTTTCTGCTGCGGCTCGAAAACCAGAAACGGCTCCGCACCATGCTCAAAGACCTGCCTTTCGGGGCCGGTATCGGCTCGTCGTCCGATACGGGTATGCGGTTTTCGCCCGATTATCCGCTTTCGTCGGTGGCCCCCGATAGCTGGTATGTAGAGGTCTGGATCGAAACCGGCATCGTCGGGCTGACGCTCTATCTGCTCATGCTGGCGGGCATTATGGGGTATGGCACGTATAAAGTCTGGCGGATAAAAGACCCCTGGCTGCAAAAAATTATGATTGCGTTTCTGGCCGAATTTGTCGGTATCTGCTTAATGAGCTACTCAAACCCGACCCTCGGCCAGTTTCCGACCAGCACGGTGGTGTTTATCGGCTGTGTGCTGTTTACCACCGGCGAACGCTGGGACACCCCCAAACCTGCCGCCCCCGTCCCCCTTGTGCCGCGCAAACCCGCCCGCTATGAAACCGTTTGAGAGTATTGTCTGCGTAGGGCAGGTGGCCTGGGCCGGTGATTTTCAAAAAGCCATTGTGCAGTTGATGACCGAACTGGCCGCCCGGCATCCGGTTTTGTACGTTGATTATCAGTACACCCTCAAAGACCTGGCATTAGGGCTGGCGGGCCGGGCGAGCTACGTGCCGGTGGCGGTGCTGCTGGGCCGGGGCAACGCGCTTACCCGCCAGACCGTAGCCGGTGGGCATACCGTTTACGTCTGGCAACCACCCCTGATGCTGCCCGTAAACTTTCTGCCGCCCCGGTTGCATGATTGGTTCTCGCGCCAAAACGCGGCCCGGTTAGTCCGGCACCTTCGGCGGGTAATGCAGCAATTAAACATAAGCAAACCATTGGTTATCAATGGATTGAATCCGGTTTTTGGCCTGCCCATGCTGGGCGAACTAAGCGAAGCCGGAACCGTCTATTACTGTTTCGATGAGATTGCCAAATCAGCCTGGATGCAGCGGCACGGCCCCCGGTTCGAGGGGCCGTATCTGCGCCGGGTCAATGCCGTGATCACCACCTCCGAAACGCTCCGGCATACCAAACAGGCCACGCAGCCCAATACCTACTGCGTGAAAAACGGGGTTAATTTCGACCTCTTCCACCAGGCCCGGCAGTTGGCCCGGTCCAATCCGCCAGCCGCGCCCGTTGTGGGGTATCTCGGCACCGCCGATAATCGCCTTGATTTGCCCTTGCTGCTGCATTGCGCCCTAACCATGCCCGACGTAACGTTTCAGTTTATCGGCGAGGTGCATGAACCAACCCTGACCCAACAGCTATCGGCCCTGCCGAACGTACAGTTTTTGCCACCCCACCAGCCCGACGCGCTGCCGCCGTTGCTGGCCCGGTGGTTAGTGGGGATCATTCCGTTTGTCTGCAACGACCACACGTACATGATTTACCCCCTGAAAATCAATGAATACTTAGCGGCTGGCCTGGCGGTGGTTGCCACCCCGTTTTCGTTACTGGCTGATTTTGACGGTGTAATCGAGGTGGCGGGTAGCCCGGAGCAGTTTACCCTTGCCCTGCGCCGGGCATTGGCCGACATCAGCCCGGCCCGCGTAACGGCCCGCGTTGAGCTGGCCCGGCGTAACACGTGGGCGCACCGGGCCGAAGAGTTTGAAAAAATAGTGGCAAGTGGTTAGCAACGAGTGGCAGGTGATTAGTGGTCAGTGGTCAGTGGCGGGTAGTTAGTGGTACGCTTGCGTCAGCCAACTGATCACTAACCACTAACCACTAACCACTAACCACTAACCACTTGCCACCTGCCACTAAACCCGCAACCAGTCTGCCGGTACTAAATCAGCGACGTTCCAGTCGGGCTTGTTGCAAAACCAGTGGCGGGGGGCAATCACTACTTTATCGGGGCGGGGGTTGAGCCAGGCTCCCCACCAACTGAACGAACTGTTGGCGATGATGTGGTGGTGGCAGTGCCGCATTAGATACAGATCGTCTAAATCGGCATCGGGGCCGGTGTTGACCACCGAAACTGCCGGGACGTTTGCCCGGAAATTTTCGGCTACCCACGTGGGGTCGTCGGTAAAAATAAATAGGTTGAGGGCGGGAAACCGACGGAGTAGCTGCCCGATAGCCGCGTGGTAATAAGCAAGGCCGATGAACCCGAACGACCGGCTGAACGCGGGGTGGGTCACGTAATCGCCCCGGCGAATGTGCAGCGAAACGGGTACATCGGCGCGTTCGATGGCATTTTTGTAGGCCGTAACCAAGTGGCCGCTGCGGGATTGGGCGGTCAGGTCGCGCCTGATTTGGTCGGCGTGGTCGGCAAAATAGCGTTCTGACTGCCAGAACCCGCTCAGACTGATGATCCTGGCGCGGGTGTGCAACACGGCGGGGTCAGCGTGAAAATGCGGTTCGCTGACGAACGTGATGAGTGGATTCAGCCAGCGGGCGGGCAGCAACCGGGCCGCCTTTACCATATACCGATACGGCGACGTATCGAACCGCTGGTAGGCTAAGCCCATCGCGTCGAGTTTAAACGTCCGGGGGGTGTCGGTCTCGTATTGCTGCTGGTAGTAGCTCAGGTCGAGATACAGTTGGCTGTTGGTGTTCAGTGCAAGGCTGCGGGCCAGCGCGTATTGAAATAATTGATTGCCCAAGCCGCTCGTAATCCGGGTAATAATCATTAGTTGGTCTTAACTGTAGAAACGTATGTCGTTCTTGTCAAATCCGGGCTGGATAACCCCCTACGACTACCCCTTTGCGGGGTTCGACGCGGTGCCGCAGGCTGTTTTCGACGAAATAAATGCCCGGTTAGATGCCCGTCCGGTTGCCGAAACGCCGGTGGTTTCGATTCTGATTGCGGCTTATAACGAAGAAATCAACATTCTCCGTTGCGTGAGTACCCTGGCGAGTCAGCAAACTACGGTTCCCTTCGAGATTATTGCCATCAACAACAACTCTGCCGACCGGACCCAGGATACGATGAATAACCTGCACATCAGGCGGTTGTTTCAGCCCATTCAAGGCCCCGGCCCGGCCCGGCAGTTGGGGCAGGAGACCGCGCTCGGCACCTATATTCTCCTGGCCGATGCCGATTGCCTGTATCCGCCCAACTGGCTCGATGCCATGCTCGGCAAACTCCAGCGTCCCGGTGTGGTGTGCGTGTATGGGCGGTACTCATTCATCGGTACGCCCGACATTCCGCGCTGGCAACTGCTGCTGCACGAACTTATGAAAGACCTCGTGGCTGAACTCCGGCACGCCAAACGGCCCTACCTCAACGCCTACGGCATCAGCATGGGGTATCTGAAATCGGCGGGGCTGGCGGCAGGCTACATCATGCACAACACGCGGGGCGAAGACGGGCGGCTGTGTTTCGACATGATGCAGCACGGCACGGTGGCCGCCCTGAAAACCCGGTCGGCACGGGTCTGGACCGGGCCGCGCAGCCTCCTCCGCGACGGAACGCTCTGGCAGGCCATCGGCAACCGGATTCGCACCGAAGCCGGACGAGTGTTCTCGTACCTGACTCCGCACCCACCCCACGACACCAAAACGTCTAAAAACTAAGTCGTTCGTAGGTTAATAACAAGCTGGCTGTGACCCACTTCGCCCCCATCACCCTGCTCATCACGCACTACAACCGCAGCCAGTCGCTCCGCCGACTCCTCGAAGCGGTTGCCGGTCTCAACTGCTCATTTGGCGGTATTGTGGTTTCTGACGATTGCAGCCGTCCCGAACACCTGACGGTATTGCAGCACCTGCGCGACGAATTTGAGTTTGTCCTTGTCACCACGCCCCAAAACGGCGGTTTGGGCCATAACATTAACAAAGGGCAGGACGCGGTGCAAACGCCCTACACGCTCTATATCCAGGAAGATTTTGTGCCGCAGCCCGCCTTTATCCCCGAACTGCGGGCCGCATTGGGCTGTATGGAACAGGATTCAACCCTGGACTTCGCCCGGTTTTATGCCTATATTCCGTATCCGTACATGACTCCGTATCAGGGCGGATTTTCGGCGATGCACCTGCCGCGCTGGGGCCTCGATTACACCAAAATTTATATGTACAGCGATCATCCGCACCTGCGCCGAAGCTCATTCCTGCAAAAATTTGGCCGCTACGCCGAGGGCCTGCCGGGCGACAAAACCGAGTACCGGATGTGCATCTCGTTTCTGCAAAACAAGGGGAAGGGACTGTTTTTCCGGGATTTCAAGGCGTTACTCGCTCAGGAAAATGACACTGCCGAACCAAGCACCATGACCCGTAACTCGCTGACAAACACCCAAAACCCGGTGATTGCCGCCGTGCGCTACGTGTATCGGCAACTGAAATACAATGCCGACATTCAATTTATGCCGCGTTACCACCCCCAATCGAGCCGTCGAACCGCCCCTCCTAAAACAGGAGGGGGCTAAAAAAGCCTTTGGCTTTTGCTCCCGTAGGTTAGCCCCCTCCTGTTTTAGGA
>JBBRNH010000040.1:0-42027 GCA_038230415.1 Cytophagales bacterium
GGGTTGGTTGCGCCCCCAGGATTATGGGCAAGCTGATGATCTGGCTTATGCCGTGAATCGGTGCTTGGCGAATGTAGGTATCCACCTGAAAATTGAGTTTAGTGATTTTAATGAAACATAATTACAAGCACCTACTTAGTACATTATATACAATACATCACACATCTATAATACATCATATATAATACCTCACACATTGTTTTATGAATCGCCGACTGCTGTTACAGATTATTTTGTTTGTTATCACCCTCATCACCACCACCTTATCGGGGGCCGAGTGGATGTTTGGGCGAACCTGGTTTACGGTTGGTGCGTACAAAGGCATGGGCTGGCCGGAGTTCTGGGCCGGGCTGAACTTCTCGCTGCCGTTTTTGGCAACGCTCACCGTGCATGAATTCGGGCATTATTTTGTGGCACGAGCCAACAACGTCCGCGTAACGTTACCGTATTATATTCCGCTCTGGTTAGGCGGCTTAGGGCAGGCCATTGGCACAATGGGCGCGTTTATCCGCATCGAAGAGTTAATAAACAGCCGCCGGAAATACTTCGATATTGGCATTGCCGGGCCGTTGGCGGGTTTCGCGCTGGCCGTGCTGATTTTATGGTACGGTTTTACGCACCTCCCGCCCGCCGATTATATTTTTACGATCCATCCTGAATATAAAAAGTGGGGCCTGCGCTACGCCGAATTTGCCGCCCTGAACCTGCCCAAAGGCGCGGTATTGGTGATTGGTGATAACGTGCTGTTCTGGTTTTTCAAAACCTACGTGGCCGACCCCGCGCTGTTGCCCCCCGCTTTCGAGATCATGCACTACCCGTATTTGCTGGCCGGTTATCTGGCCCTGTTTTTCACGGCCCTGAACCTGATTCCCATTGGTCAGCTCGATGGCGGTCACGTGCTGTATGCCCTCATCGGCAGCAGGCGGTTTCGGGTGGTGGCTCCGGTGTTGTTTGTTGCTTTTGTGTTTTATGCCGGCCTGGGAACATTCAATGTGGATGAGTTTCAGGTAGATGGCCGTCCCGTTTTTATGGGCCGCAGCGAAGCCTTCTGGAGTTTGTTCGGCAATTTCGCGCTGTACGTGTTTTTTCTGTCGCTTTGTTTTTCGCGAATCACCGAAAACACCCTCACCAAGTGGCTCATTACGTTGAGCGTGGTGGTCGGTCAATTTGCCGTTTCGTACCTCTTCCCCACCGCGCAGGGCTACTCCGGGTTTCTGGTGTTCAGCTTTTTGCTGGGCCGGTTCTTAGGTGTTTACCACCCAGAAACCGACTTGCAGGAGCCGTTAGATACCAAACGGAAGGTACTGGGCTGGCTGGCCCTGGTAATTTTTGTGCTGTGTTTCAGCCCTCAACCGTTCATGGTCTTATGAGAAACCGATGGCTATTGGCCCTGATTGGTCTCGTTTCGTGCCAAACAACCCCCAAACCGCCCAAAACCACCAATGCCAACTGGACGGTTAGCCTGCCCGGAACCGTTGCCCTGTCGTCGCCCCAATTGACCGACCTCAACGCCGACGGGGTTGACGACGTGGTGATGGGCGCGGGCAGCACCGAATGGCACCGCTCCGACACGGCCATTATTGCCCTTGACGGGCGCGATGGTGAACTGCTCTGGCGACGGCCCGCCCGCAATCAGATTTTTGGCTCGGCCACGTTTCTCGACATCAACCGCGACCAAACGCCCGACGTGATTATCGGCGGGCGGTCGGCAGAGTTACAGGCCATTGACGGACGAACCGGGCGGCTGATTTGGGAATTTCTGGAAACCAACGACCCAATGGGCCACAAAAAAGCCGGTTGGTTCAACTTCACCAACGCCCAACTCGTGCCGGACTTAGACGGTGACAGGCTCGATGATTTGCTGATTGCCAACGGGGGCGATGCCACTATTCCTGATAATACACGCCCCCGGCCCGTTGGTCGGCTGTTAATTTTGAGCAGCCAAACCGGAAACGTATTGCGCGAAGCCCGGATGCCCGATGGCCGCGAAACCTACTGCTCGCCGGTGTTGGTGAAACAGGCCAACCAACCTCCCGGCCAATGGACATTGCTGTTTGGCACGGGTGGTGAAGCTATTGGCGGGCATTTTTACCGGGCTACCCTCGGCGCGTTGATGCGGAGCGATTTGTCGGCAGCCGTGCCGCTGGCCGAAGAGCGGTTCAAGGGTTTCTGCGCCCCGCCCGTTGTCTGCAACCTCACTGCCGATGCCGTTCCTGACTTTGTGCTGAACACCGTGGCAGGCCGAACCCTGGCGATTGACGGAGCGACGAACAAACAACTCTGGCAATTCAGTTACCCCAACTGCGAGACGTTCAGCGTACCGGCTCCGGGCTTTTTTGTGGGGAAAGACACCATTCCTGATTTCTTTGTGAACTATGCCGTTGGCGTTTATCCGTTCTATTCCAACGGGTTAGCGTTTCTGCTCGACGGAAAAACCGGCAAAATGGTGCAGCAATTTTCGGCGGGGAGCTTCAGCTATGCCTCGCCCCTCGTGGCCGATTTTGACAACGACACCCACGACGACGCGCTTTTAGTGGTGAACGACGACCGCGAGAAAGGCGGGAAATGGCGGGCCTTCGCGCACCTCAAAATTTACGATTTTCAGAATAATCGCCAGTATAACCTCACCGACTCGCTGCCCGGAGCCAACTTCGCCATCACGCCCTGGCTCGGCGATGCCGACCACGACGGTAAACTCGATGTGATTTTTGGCACCACGGCTGCCATTACCAAGAGTTTCCCCGGCAGAAGCAGCTACGATGTGGTGCCGTTGCAGGTGCGCGTAGCCCGGCGGAAACTCGCCAAAATCCCGGTTAAAAACAGCCGTTGGGGGCGTTATATGGGGCCAAAGGGCGATGGCCTATTCGTGAATCCCCGCTAAGGTTTTTGCCAACTGTTTCTTCTCTTCGATGTTCATTAACCGGCCAATTTGAATCCGCTGGGCCTGCGGAGACCCCGCCCCGTGCATAGATTCGGTGAGGTAGCCAACGGCGTTGCGGCCTAAAGTAAGGTTCTCGATCAGCCTGAACATTCGGAACCGCGCTTCGGTGGGAACGCTGGCTTTGCCCCGCAAATATTTTTCGAGCAGGTCGTGTGTTTCGGGATTATTGTAGTCGGCTTCTGACGGGAGCGTAACCAATAGCCCGCCCGCCAAATCCTGCGCCAACCGGCTGATTTCGTACGGAAACCGCGTAACGTGGTGCTTGCAGACGTTGGCGAGCATATCGTCGGGCTGAAACGCGCCCGATGCTGTGGCGTATCCCTGGTGCGAGGCCGCAAGGCCGGTGGCGTAAATGGTCTCGTTCAGGTGGGTCATCTCCACCAATTTGTCTTTGATGTGCGAGGCTTTTTCGGCCCCGTTATAGTCGGCGATGGTGGCGGCTGCGCCAATCAACACATCGCCGACACCGCTTTTGCAGACGTAACTCCGGCGGTGGTAGCCCGTGAACCGCTCCACGAGTGTGGCCGCAAAATCAACCTCGCCATCCATGAAAATCAGATCGTTCGGCACAAACACATCATCGAAAATAATCATGGCCTCCTGCCCGCCAAACCGGGCATTGCCCACGTCCATCGTGCCGCCTTCGGCACTGCGGGTGTCGCACGATTGCCGCCCGACGATGTAGGTCAGACCCGGCGCATCAACCGGCACGGCCCCTACAATGGCATAATCGCGGTCGGCATTGGTAAGCCGCATCGTGGGCATCACCACGAGCCAATGCGCGTTCAGGCAGCCGGTTTGGTGGGCCTTTGCGCCGGTGAGATACACGCCCTCAGCGGTTCGGCGGGTGATATGCACAAACAAATCGGGGTCGGCCTGCTCGTGCGGAGCCTTGCTGCGGTCGCCTTTCACGTCGGTCATGGCCCCGCCAATCACGTAGTTATGGCGGTGCATATCGGTCAAAAATGCCTTGAAACGCTCGTGATGAGCCGTTTGGTGCTGCGCGTCCATGTCGAAGGTGGTCGAGAACAGCGCGTTAAACGCATCCATGCCCACGCATCGCTGAAAACAGGTGCCGGTATTCTGGCCCATTTTGCGCTGCATCTGGTTTTGGCGCACCAGATCGGCAGTGCTGGTGGCAATGTGCAGAAACCGGTTTATCGGCTCGCCGGT
Organism: Cytophagales bacterium; assembly: GCA_038230415.1. Lineage (GTDB taxonomy): Bacteria > Bacteroidota > Bacteroidia > Cytophagales > Spirosomataceae > JBBRNH01. Next base: position 4,115 of record JBBRNH010000040.1, read on the forward strand.
GAAGGGCGAAATCGCCGAGGCTAATTCGGGTTCGCGCAGGGCGAGGTCGTAGGTTTCGGCAACGGCATTAACCGAAGGCTTGATAATGGGGTGTTCTGACGGCTCCGGCACACGCTGCCCAAGCAGGAAAACGGTCAGATTCCGACCCAGAAGACTGGCGCGGTAGTCGTCGCCGGTGATGATTTTTTGGCCTGCCTGCATCCTGGTTTTATGGTTTATTTAGCGCATCGAACCCATTCCGGCTCTGTTATTTTTTCAATTCGTCATCAATTTTTTTAAGGAGACCAATAGAGGCTTTTTTAGTGAGAACAAATGCATCTATGGTTGCTTTCTTGTAAGCAGAGTTTGCTAAGAGTAGATTTCTCAATTTTTTTAGCCTTACACTTTTGGCTTTTTCTTGTGAAGAAATGACATTTAATGAGTCAGTTACAACTGGGAAATAGATACTCATTTCTGGGATTAACTGCGTCATCGTGTGCGTTTCATCTATCTTACACCACTCTGTACAATAAGGTATTGTTGATGTGTAATAGGATAGGAAGAATGTTTTTAAAGAATCATTTTTGATTAAACTCGTGTGTGCAGTTTGTCTAATTTCTTCATAAGCCATTTGATTTGACTTAAAAATCAAATAACTTGCCGCGTTGTCAATGTAAAAATCAATGCTATCTGTTATTTGTGAATCAAGTCTAAAATAAGTCAATTTATTAATACTGTTCACTAATTTGTTGCCATGCTTTATCATAACTGTTAAATTCAGCGTGTCCTGTGCTAAATTTGTTCTCAAAATAGTTAAATGTTTTTCTACTATTTCATCGTCTCTCCTATTATCTCTCCATTCATCAAAGAAAAAGGAAATAGAAATACCAATGAAAATAACAAGAATCTCCGAAATGTACTTTTTAAGTGAAGCTTTAAAAGGACGTTCGCTTTTTCTCTCTTCCATATTTGTAAAAACTGTGTTCAACTAACAAGTTGACAGGTCACTTTTTCTTTAGGTTATTACACGCGATTTATAAACCAGATCGGATTGATCAATTCGACTTTTAATTACGTCAACTATTCTTAAGTGCTGATGGTAAGTGATTTACTTATAGCGTAAATCTCAGCGTTTACTTTATCAAATTCAGCAAATACGCACCGTAGCCGCTTTTCACCAACGGTCGGGCAATCTCAGCGAGTTGGTCGGCCCCGATGAATTTCATGCGGTAAGCGACTTCTTCGATACAGCCGATTTTCAGCCCCTGTCGGTCTTCGATGACCTGCACAAACTGCCCGGCCTGCATGAGCGACGTAAACGTGCCGGTGTCGAGCCAGGCCGTTCCCCGGTCAAGCACCCCTACTTTTAACTCCCCGCGTTCTAAATAGACCCGGTTTACATCGGTAATTTCGAGTTCTCCGCGTGGCGATGGCGCAATGTTTTTGGCAATATCAACCACCTGATTATCGTAGAAATACAATCCCGGAACGGCGTAGTTTGACTTCGGAGCAGTCGGTTTTTCTTCGATAGAGAGTACGTTAAACGCATCATCGAATTCAACCACGCCGTAGCGTTCGGGGTCATTCACCTGGTAGGCAAACACCATGCCGCCAGTTGGATTGCTGTTGGCCTGGAGGAGTTTAGAGAGGCCGGAACTGTAGAAAATATTATCGCCCAGCACCAGGGCCACTTTATCGTTGCCCACAAACGTCTCGCCAATGATAAACGCCTGTGCCAGTCCGTCGGGGCTGGGTTGCACGGCGTAGCTAAACGAGCATCCAATCCGGGAGCCATCGCCGAGGAGTTTCTCGAAGTGGGGCAGGTCGTGCGGAGTCGAAATAATAAGAATCTCCCGAATCCCGGCCAGCATCAAAATCGAAAGCGGGTAATAAATCATCGGTTTGTCATAAACCGGCATGAGTTGTTTAGAGACCGCGAGGGTAAGCGGGTGAAGCCGGGTGCCGGAGCCGCCCGCGAGAATAATGCCTTTCATGCTTACCGATCTTGATACATTTCGTGGTAATAACTCTGGTAATTGCCCGATGTCACATCGTCGAGCCATTGCTGATTGACCAAGAACCAGTCAACGGTTTTTTCTAAGCCTTCTTCAAACTGCAACGACGGTTGCCAGCCCAACTCGTTCATAATCTTCTGAGCATCAATGGCATAGCGGAGGTCATGCCCGGCCCGGTCGGTGACGTAGGTGATGAGTTTGGCCGAGGTGCCTGCGGGCCGGTCGAGTTTGCGGTCCATGATGTTGCACAACAGGTGTACCAGATCAATGTTTTTCCACTCGTTAAAGCCGCCGATGTTATACGTCTCGCCGTCGTTGCCGTTGTGAAAAATGGTATCAATGGCGCGGGCGTGGTCGGCCACGTACAGCCAATCGCGGACGTTTTCGCCCTTGCCATACACGGGCAGCGGTTTGTTTTGCCGGATGTTGTGAATCATCAGCGGAATGAGTTTTTCCGGGAAGTGATTCGGGCCGTAATTGTTAGAGCAGTTGCTTAACACAACGGGCATTTTGTAGGTATTGCCATAGGCCCGCACGAAATGGTCAGACGCGGCTTTCGAGGCTGAATATGGCGATTGTGGGTCGTAGGCGGTGCTTTCGGTAAAAAATTCGTCGGGGTTGTGCAGCGACCCATACACCTCATCGGTCGAGACGTGGTAGAATCGTTTGCCCGCGAAGCCGGATGCGCCCCCAATCGTCTCACCGGCTTTCCAGCAGGCTTTGGCCGCGTTCAGCAGGTTCACCGTGCCGACGACGTTGGTCATCACACACGACATGGGGTCGGTGATAGAGCGATCCACGTGCGACTCTGCCGCGAGGTGAATCACGCCATCGGGCCGGGCTTCGGCAAAGAAGCTGTCTAAAAAGGCCGCGTCGGTAATGTCACCTTTGACGAAGACATAGTTCGGTGCGTTCTCGATGTCGGTCAGGTTGGCGAGGTTGCCCGCGTAGGTGAGTTTGTCGAGGTTGACGATCCGATAATCGGGGTATTTGGTCACGAACAGCCGCACCACGTGCGACCCGATGAAGCCGGCACCGCCGGTGATAACAATTGTTTTCATAGTTTTTGCTGCCAGGCCCAGGCATCGCGCAGGGCATCGGCGAGTGAGCGTTTGGCTTGCCAGTGCATAACGGTATTTACTTTATCCACGTTGGCGTAAATTTGTTCGATGTCTCCCGCCCGGCGGGGACCAATGCTGTACCTAAGTTTTATGCCGGTCACGGCCTCAAACGTTTCGATGAGTTTGAGAAGCGTTATGCCCTGCCCGGTTCCCACGTTAAACACGTCGTAATGCGTTTCGGCGGGGGTTTCTTTTAATAACCGCAACGCTGATACGTGGGCATCGGCCAAGTCCATGACGTGAATAAAATCGCGGACACAGGTGCCGTCGGGCGTGTTGTAATCATCGCCAAAAAGCGTGAGACTGTCGCGGAGTCCGGCGGCTACCTGCGTCAGATACGGCACGAGGTTGGCCGGCACACCCCGTGGCAACTCCCCAATCTGCCCGGATGGATGCGCCCCAATCGGATTAAAATACCGCAGGGCAATGGCCTTCACCGGCATATTGGCCCGCACCGTATCCCGGATGATGTCTTCACAAATCGCTTTTGTGTTGCCATAGGGCGAGGCTGCTGGTAGCCGGGGCGTTTCTTCGGTAACGGGCAGTGTTTCGGGCTGACCATACACCGTGCAGGACGACGAAAACACCAGATCACGAACGCTGTAGCGCGTCATCAATTCCAGCAATAACAGCAACGAATCGAGGTTGTTACGGTAATACAGTAGCGGTTTCTGTACCGATTCACCAACGGCTTTACTGGCTGCAAAATGAATGACTCCCGATGGCGACTCGCGCTCAAAAATGGCAGACATGGCGGCTTGGTCGTTGCAGTCGGCCTCGTAAAACGTGACATCGCGGCCCAAAATAGCCCGGAGTCCGGCCAGCATCGTCCGTTTGGAGTTCGAGAAGTTATCGGCAATAATGGGGTCAAAACCGGCTTCGGCCAGAGCAACCACCGTATGCGAACCGATGAAACCGGCCCCGCCAGTGACTAATATTTTGGGAGATAGGACAGTGGGCATCAAACCGATTTTTATCAAGTTTTTGTTGTTACTTGCCGATAGCAGGAAAAAGTGGCCCGGCTATCACAGTCCGAAAACCGGACAAAACTATGAAATAACGCCCGCTTTCCGACTACAAAACCGCAACAACTACCCTCGCTGACGAATGAACGAGAACGAGATTAAGGCCCTTATTTCGCTTTTAGACGATGACGATCAGGAGATCGCGACGCACGTTGAAGCCCGAATCCGGGAACTCGGCACCCCCCTCATCCCCCTCCTCGAAACGCAGTGGGAAGGCAGTTTCAGCCCAATTTTTCAGCAAAAGGTCGAGGGAATCATTCATGATTTGCAGTACGAATCGGTGCAGGAGCGCATCCTGAACTGGCAAAACGGCGGGGCAATGGACTTGTTGGAAGGTCTCTGGATTGTGGCAACCTACCAATATCCCGCGCTCTCACTGCACAAATTGCGGCAGGAAATCGAGCAGTTATACTTCGACATCTGGCCCGACATCAGCCCCGATATGCACCCCATTGATCAGGTGAAGGCCATGAATCACGCGTTTTTCGGGCGGCTGCGGTTTACGCCCAATTCCAAGCAATTTCATGCCCCGGCCAACTCAATGATTAACGTGGTGCTGGAGTCGCGCCGGGGCAACCCGATTTCCCTCTGCCTGATTTACATGATGATTGCCCAGAAAATCGGGATGCCGATCTACGGCGTAAACCTGCCTAACCTATTCGTGCTGACCTACAAAGACACGGGTGTTCAGTTTTATATCAATGTTTTTAACCGGGGGCTGGTGTTCTCCACCAAAGATATTGACCATTATGTGGGTCAGTTGAACCTCCGCCGACTCGACCTTTTTTATCAGCCCTGCTCCAACATGGACATTGTTCGGCGGATGCTCCGCAACCTGATGATGGCTTTTGAAAAATCAGGCGATACCGTCCGGCAACGGGAGGTAGAACGAATTTTGGCATCGGTAAAAGGGCCGAACGACAGCCTGCCCCTGTCTGATTATACGCAACGGTAAATGCTGATTGCCAGCCCTCTGAATGCGATTCTTTATTAATTATCTCACTAATTTATTTCTGGTTTTTAGGTGTTTGTGGTGTCGGAAGTGGTTTCGGGCTTTGCAAAGAAGGGAAAATTCAAAAAACTTTGCCCAAATTCAGCGCAGTTTTTAATAGAGTTCCAACTATTAAATTACTTTCATCCGACCCAACTTGCATAAAACCTAACGTTGCGTGTAGTTAATTAAAGTTGTATTTTTCAAATGGATGAACCTCACTTTTGATAGTTTCCCAGTCAAACGAGTAAAAATCGTTATTAGTCCAGCTTTGTGGAAATTTTATAGAAAATATACTGTCATTAGCTGACGCAAACTCGTCATCATCAACATAAGTCATTACGTTAACTTGGAATTGAGAAAATATTTGATGGTAAAACTGTGCAGCCAAGATAGTGAATAGTCCTGCCATTGATTTGACCAACGTTTGTAGCGATGCTTCATGAAAGCTTAAACTTCTGTCGTGTTTTACATGATTATAATTTTGATACCAAATCAAAGGCGAATAAGCAGAATTATTCCATTCAGAGAATGGCTGAATTACTAACGCTTGAGGTGACCAAACATTTAATCGCACTTCATATTCATTTAGTCTTGCCGCCGAATTAATTTTAAGATAGTCTTTAATGTTAAAATTTTCACTTTTGGTATAGCCGTTGTCAATTAAAATGCCTTTACAATTATTTTCAAATTCAGTACATGTTCTAAGCAATAATTCAAAGATTCTGTGTGAAAAAGTTGAATTGTTATTGTCATGTAACTCAACATAGTCAAATAACTTTCTGAAATCGTCTTCTATAATGTGATAGGCATGTATTAATTGTACTCTTTCCGTACAATATCGATGATCTAATAAATGGTAATGACCAAAATGATTTAACGATAATGGTCTAATTATTCTCTTGTATGGTTTCATAGTCTGTTTTAATTATGCACAGCGAACAAGGCTTTGTGCAGACATGAGATTTGAAAAACGTCAATCCCGGAACTGCTGTTGATTGAAAGACAAATGTACAAGATAACAACCAAAAGTTTATGGGTGTAATTTTAATTATCGCTTCCCAATTTGGTACTCTGACAATTCTTGTAGAGTGGCTAACACCTTACCACTTCAGTGTGCTTCTACAGCTTATAATCAAGGATTATAGTCTCAACGTAAGCGTGATAACAGACACCTCCACAAGAATTATCAGATCACCCCAATTTTAGAGCATTAATCTTCTTCTATTCAATAAGTTGTGGTTTCAAAACAGAACTATATCTTCTCAGAACACCACTTGCCAAGCTTGTACTTCAACCGGCTACGCGAGTTAACTGACTGATTAATAGTGCCAACCATCTATGGTAATCTTGTCATGCGATAATTTGAAATACACCTGTATAAAACTCCACGTCACCTGTTGTTGCTCTTCTCTTTTGTCTCGTCTATGTAGTAGTCACTTTCTCAATTCTTGGTCTTGCATTGTTGCAATAACGATGTGTCAGTCTTGCATTATCAGGAATTGTTTTGCCACCTGTCCAATATTGCTCAATGTGGTCAACTGCTGCATCATCAATGCTACTAATTTTATTTCCACAAATTGCACAAGTATCATTGTTATTGTATAACTCTTGCTTCAATTGAAGTGTGAAACATCTTGGTTCTTTTGCTCCGACTCCAAGAATTGTTTGCAAAGTGAAACGCCATTTGTCAAAACGATTCAGAACTGCTTTCTTACTGCTTGTAGAAAGTTCGATTGAGTCAATAAAATCTTGGTCTTTGGTCATTAACTCAATTAATGCCTCTCTAATTCTGTCAAGGTTTTGGAAGACTATATTTTTGTCTTCCCTCGCGAATGAATACATTAAGATGTCAAAAAGTGAAACATTGAATTTTTGTGTTTCCCATGTCCCGTTTTTATTTTTTTCGTCGCCACGATAAAATCTCTTAAAAGATTTTTTGTCAAGAAGAGAGCGAATTATTTGAACCGTATTTTTAAAAGCGTTTCTAAAATTAGCTTCATCGGTAGGGGAAATATTTTGGTATCTCTCCATTGAATCGTTTAGGAATTTCTTGATTGGTGCATAGTAGTTTAAGTAAGTGTTAAAATGAAATGCAGCAAAACGTAAAACAAGTTCTCTATCTTTCATTCTTCTATCAGATGTTGTGATACCTAAAAGATATTTAAAGTCTTTGTCTTGCGATAATTCTTTAATTGTCTCATTGAATCTTCCCCTGAAAACGCAATTCCTCAATTCCTGATCGTTGAGAGGTACTGAACCCGAGTTTAATCTTGCAAAAATTTCAAATTGCAAATCGCCATCAGATTCTTTTCTGAATTTAATGACTCTTATTTTGTAGGTAGTAATTTTATATTGTAGCTCCTCCGAGAGTTGGTTGAATTTCTTCCCGTTGAGTTCAGTAAAAACATTCAGCTTTTTTAATTTGAATTCGTTGTCATCGGGAAATTTTCCATCAATGAACGAAAAGAAAGAAGTTAGTCTTTGTTGTCCATCAATAACATTTTCTTTTCCGTCTTTTTCTTCTGACAAGTAAACGATTGGAATAGGAATATCTAAAAGTACAGATTCTATTAGACGGCTACTTTTAATTTCGTCCCAAACAAATTGTCGTTGAAACTCTGGTTGAACGTTTAACCTCCCACTTTTGAAACGTTTGTATAAAGAATCAATTTCAGGGTCGCCTTGTTCTGTATAAATTTTTCGTTTGCCTGATAAATCGTCTTGCTCATCATTGTCTTTTGCATTGTCAAGTATAATCTCGTCAATGACCTCTGTATTTTTTAATTCCATTAAGCTATTTTTTTTGAATATCAAGTTATGGTAAGTCTTGTCACTTTAGGATGTCGCCACTCAATAGAGACTATCGTCTAAATGCACGTACGTATTTAGGCCATTATCACAAACCTAAGCCAAAGGAATTGCATTTACAAGACTCATCCGAATTTTCACTGTAAGCTATTCATTCAGAATTAGGCAAAGCGCATCGGCTAACAATACAGAATACGTTACGCGCATTTTGTATTGCTGAATAGGCCAGCCAACTGCCAACTGTATTACGGGAAATGATTCAAAGCCGGGCCGATTTAAAACAAACTGCAATTACCAATTCGCCCGTTGCTGCGGCCCGGCTTTGTGAACCCTTAATACAAACCCGCGCCCAAATTTCGGAACGGCCAGGGAATCGAGACTAAGATCAGCAGTAGCCCGATACCATAAAAAATGGCGACTGTCCGGTGTTTCAGCGCGTCGCCACTCAGCCGGCGCGACCGTGACCGGCCTACCGTAATCAGCACAATGGCGAGTAACATACCCACCGTGTGTTCAACGGTGTAGAAGCGGGTCAGGCTATTGCTAATGTTGCTCAGGTTTACTTTGGGGCTGATGAAATACAGCACTAAGCCCAGCACGAGTTGAATATGCACCGAAATCAGGGCGAAGAGATACAGTCTGTTATCGGTAGCCGAATAACTTGTGCGGCCCTGCCACTTGCGGAAGGCCGTAATCACTGCCGCCACCAACAGCAGCAATACCACCCAGCGCAGACCGGAGTGCGCTTTGACTAAAATTGTGTAAAACATCAGAGAATGATTGGTTTGACTTTGTTTCGGCAAAAATAACACCCGAATCCCCAAAGTTTCGGCCAACTTTGGGGTATGATTCTTTTCAATATCACGGTCAACCTCGACCCGGCCATCGAAGGCGAATGGCTGCACTGGATCAAAACCGATGTTTTACCAGCCGCCATCCAGACCAATCTGCCCGTTGCGGCCAACGTACTCCGTCTGCTTACCGAGATTGATACCGGGGGCGTAACCTACACCCTGCAATTCAGATTTGCCGATTTAGACGATGCCGGGGCCTACCAAAACCAGTATGTCTCTGATTTTGAGGACGCGCTCTTTCACCGCTACGCCGAAAAATACGTGACGTTTCAAACCGTACTGGAATACGTTTAACCAATGCGTCGGCAGGATTACCGGCACTGCAAAACCTCTATGCGCTCTGTACCACTATTGCTCTTTTTGGTGATCGCGGCCAACGCCAACGCCCGGCGAACGCCCGTGTTCATCCTCGTCCACCCTGCCGTAGGAGTCCATGATTTTGCCGAAATTACGCTGCGGCAACCGGCGGCTGAAACCGGGAATCCATTCACTGGTTCTACATATTCTAACAAACCCGAAAAAGTAGCCTGCCTTACGACGGACTGGCTACCGAGCATCTCGTGCCTGACCACGCTAACCCCGTAAACTGATGCGCCAACAACAACGCTACCTTTATCAATGTATGGCTCCGCTCCTTGCTTTCCTCGTTGGCGGGTGCGGTTTGCCCACCGAAAAAGTGCTTTATGAAGGCACATACAACGGGATGAGGTATGTGGTAAAATCTCACGAAATCCACACGTGGAACGGCTCCCGTACCGACTGGCGGGTGAGGTTGGGAGCGCTACCCGAACTGCCCATCACGATCACCCGGCGTTATGGTACCCCGGTAGAGCCGGATGGCGCGGTCACTACCGATTGGGGACCGCCCTACGAGGATGCACTTTATGGAACGTATGAGCGCATTTATGTGGGCCAAAAACCGGCTTACAGCAGCAAAGGGGATCTGTATGATAGCCAGCCAGCCCAGCACGATTACACGATGCTTTATATGTCTGCCGGGACAGATAACGACGTTTTTCGGCAGTATGCCGCGTTTATGAACGCCGAATGGGCGAAGGTAGATGAAGCACTGACCCCAACGACCACTAATTTCCCGCATATCATCGGGTTGGTGAGGGCATCCCGGCAACGGTTTATCCGCAGTTTCAGGGGCATGATACGGGGGCAGCCAATGGTCTTGCGGATAGACCCCGATGGATACGTGAATTTTGATCAATATGATAACTCGGGCATAACAAACCGTATGCGGCATTGCGCCGTGCAGATGCCCCGGAAAGCCATTGTGCTGCATGAAATCTACCTCTGGTCAGACAATGGGGCCACAAAGGCCGATATCCGGCAGTTTCGCGATAGAAACGGCAAAAGCCCGGAAGATTATTTTGTGCTGGAAGACTGACCGGGTTGCGAGTAAGGGCATACGAACCGATACGCCATGAACTACTCACGATAGAAAAGGCGAACGTGCAGAACCGGAGCCGGGGCCGATACAGGTGGCGGTGATATTTGAGGAGAAGCAGTGATAAATCAGATCAATTAATTCGCATTTTTCTTCGTTAATAAGCTATGACACAAGCCCAACCCTATTTTTTGACCGATCAGGCTGGTAACAGATTATCAGTCGTTTTGCCACTTTCGGTGTATGAGCAGATGCTGGCCGATTTGGAAGAAATGGATGATATCCAGCTGTATGATGCCGTGAAAGCCCGACAAGAGACAATCTTGCCGTTTGCTGATTATGTGGCCCAACGAGCTAAACGTAATGGCTGAGTATCGAATTGACATTACGCAAACAGCACAAAAACAATTAGATAAATTGCCCGACGATGTAGCCGAGCGACTAATCAGTGGAATCTGGTCTTTGGCAAGCGACCCTCGCCCGGCAGGTTGTAAAAAGTTGAAAGGGAGGGATGCTTACAGAATCCGGCGTGGAGATTACCGAATTATTTACGACATTGATGATGGTGCTTTAGTTGTTACAATCGTGGCAATAGGCCACCGAAAAGAAATTTATGAATAGTTATTTTTCGTTCAAGTACTTAATCCTAACAAAACATATCAGTCCGTATGTGTTGTTGGTCGCTGTTATTGCTCAACCAGCCCTCGCCCAGCCAACCGCGCCGAAGCCCGAAAACCTTGGCCCGCAGGTTAATTCGACCTATAACGAGATTAACCCCATGATTTCGCCCGATGGCAAAACGCTGTATTTTGCCCGCATCAGCCACCCCCAAAATACCAACGGCGACAAAGGCAGTCAGGACATCTGGTACTCCGATTTTGACGAGTTAAGCAAGCAGTGGGGACCCGCCCGCCGGATGCCCAACCCGCTCAACCGCGAGGTGTATAATTGCGCGTACAGTATTACGCCCGACGGAAACACCATGCTCGTTAAAGGAGCTTACAACAACGGAACCTACGAAACGCGCGGTTTTTCGATGAGCAAAAAAGTGGCCAATGGCTGGAGCAGTCCCCAAAAAATGAACATCGGCAGCTACGAACGGATGAGCGCGGGGCAGTTCGATTGCGGGTTTTTGTCGGCTGACGGTAAAGCATTGCTGATGGCCTTCAGCGAAAAGAAAAACAGCAAAGAAGACAACGTGTATGTCAGCTTCCGAATGAAAGACGGGTCGTGGAGCAAGCCGCTCGATTTGGGGCCGGACATCAATACCAAATTCACCGAAACCACGCCGTTTCTGGCTCCTGATGGCGTTACGCTGTATTTTTCCAGCGACCGCGACGGTGGGCAGGGCAGTAACGATATTTGGGTCAGCAAGCGGATCGATAAAACCTGGAAACGGTGGAGCAAACCCCAAAACCTCGGCCCGGCCATCAACACCGACGGCTATGATGCCTATTACACGCTGTCGGCGGCTGGTGACTTTGCTTACCTAACCACGTTCAAAAACACGCTTGGCAAGGGCGATGTGGTCAGGATTAACCTCAACGAAACCCTGCCACCGCCCACATTGGCCGGTAATAATGACCCTGCCAAAACCGGTTTGGGTAACGATCCCAACAACCCAAATGGTGGTAGTAATCCTGCCGGGCAAGACCCCACCCGGCCCAACCCCGTTGCCCTGATTTCGGGCCGGGTGATTGACCAGAAAACCGGCCTGCCCGTTGCCGCCCGCATCATTTACCAAACCCTGCCCGACGGTGCCGAAGCCGGTGAAGCCAACTCAGACCCCACCACCGGCGAATACAAAATTGTGCTGCCCTACGGCCAGAAATATTCTATGCGGGCCATTGCCCCCGATTTTATTGCCGAAGGTGACAACGTGGACCTGACCGGGCCAGCCAAAGGGTTTCAGGAAATCAAAGGGAAAGAACTCAAATTGGTGCCGATAGAAGTGGGTCGGTCGGTGCGGCTCAACAATATTTTCTTTGACGTGGGCAAGGCCGAACTCCGCCCCGAATCCGGCCCTGAACTCGACCGGATGGTAGGCACCTTCAACGATAATCCGAAGATCACCATCGAAATCGGCGGGCATACCGACAACACCGGGAGCAATGCCATTAACGCCAAACTCTCGCAGGATCGGGCCGATGCCGTGCGCGAATACTTCATCGGCAAAGGCATTGAACCTGACCGCATTGCCAGCAAAGGCTACGGCGAAACCAAACCCGTTGCCGCCAATGACACCGATGCGGGCCGGCAGCAAAACCGGCGCGTAGAATTTGTAATTGTCAAGAAGTAAAGACGATTAGCACCGCCCCGGCTACCATGATAGCTGCACCGATGAGTTTGCGCCGGATGTCGGTCTCGCCAAAAAACCGATACCCAAACAGCACACTCAGCAACGCCGAGGTCTGAAACAGGGCCAGCGCGTAGCCAACCTGCGTTCCCGAAAAAGCGTAGTTGGTGGCTACCTGCATCAGCCCGACCGACGCAAAAACACCCACCGTCAGCGGCCACTCCTGAGCCAGCAACCGGGTTTGCGCCCGCCATTGCCCCCGCAACGACGCAATCACCCACACGCCCGACAGCACGAAACCAAGCCCGCACCAACCGAAAAAGGCGGTGAAGGGCGTACTGAGCAAAATCGCTTTTTTGAGAAAAACGCCATCTATCCCGGAGCAAACTAAGGCAATTAGCCGGAGTCGGACATCGGGCCGGGCCAGCACACCCAGCCGATTTCGGGGCGTTGATAAACTAATTTCCGGGGCGTTTTCCGGGGTAGTAATAGATGCGGATTTGGTTTTCAGCACCACGTAGCTTCCGGCCACAATCAGCACCACGCCCGCCAGCCCCGCCCAGCCCGGAATTTCGCCCAGCAGCACCACCGCCACCAGCATACTCACCACCGCTTTCCAGGCGTTGATTGGCCCCAGCACCGATAGATCGCCGAGGTGCATGGCCCGCACCAGAAACACATTACCGACAACAGCCAGCCCCGCGCAGGCCAGCATACTGCCCCAAAACGTATTTGACAAGCCCGAAACCTGAATTTGGGGCCAGAACGACAGACACGCCAGCGTCAGAAAGCCGTAGGTAACGGTGGTGATAAACAACGGGTCGGCGGTGCGGTGGGTAAGCTGCTTCTGAAACACGTTTGCCAAAGGACTGGCGATAATCCTGACCAAGATAGCGAGTGCAGTGAGTATCGGCATGGCTCAAATTCTACCGCAGCAGCAACACGTGGCCGCGCAATGGCGGTTGGCCGGGAATGGTGCGAAGTGCGTAGGTATATACCCCGGTCGGCAGCGGACTGCCCTTCATGGTTCCGTCGAATAAGTTTTCCGGGCCGACGGGAGACCAAAAAACCACCTCGCCCCAGCGAGTAAACACGGTGAGTTCAGCATCGGGGTAAGCCTCGATGCCGGGCAGTTCCCAGACATCGTTTTGTCCGTCGCCGTTGGGCGTAAACACGTCCGGCACCCAAACCCGGTCAACCACCAAAATCCGAATAGTGTCAGTAGCGGTGCAGCCGGTCCGGTTTTTTACGTCAACGATATACACAACTTCCTGATTAACAGCCTGTACGGTCGGGGCAGGTGATTGCGGATTGTCTAAAAAAATGGCCGATGCCCACCGAAACCAGTTCGGCTCGCCGGTATAAGTCGGTTTGAGCGCGATGGTGTTGCCGCGCCAGGTAGTGATGGTGTCGGCCAGGGTGATGGTTGGAATAGGGGCCACAACAGCGATTCGGGTAGCTAAAACGTCGGCACATTCTGGCGCGGGTTTCACGGCGTAAGTCAGCGTATGAATGCCCAAGCCGGCCACTTGCGGGCTGAACCCGGCCCCCTGCACACCCATTCCCGAAAAAACACCACCCGATGGATTTCCTTGCAGCGCGTAATTGGGGTTGTTGCTGCCGCACACACCCGGAATAGAATCGAACCGGGCCACGATGGGCGGCACCGGCACGAGCAGTACCGGGGTTGCCACGCCAATACAGTCGTAGCCGTCAATGGCCGTAAGGGTGTAAGTTCCGGTATTTTTGGCCCGGTATTGCGCGCCTGTTTCGCCCAAAAGTTGTTGCCCGTTATAACTCCAGATGTAACGAATGCCGCCCGTGCCGTTGAGGAACAACGAATCCTGCGGGCAAATCCGGTTTTGGCCCGATGCTGATCTAACCACCGCCGACACTGCCGCTGACCGGCTGATGATTGCTGTGTCGGTGCGGGCCGTGCAACCCAACAACGGATAAGTCAGCACGGCCCAATACTGGCCCGGTTGCGTAAAGGTGGCCGTTGAGTCGGTTTTACCCGCAATGGCCTGTCCGGTGTTAAACCACTGATACCGAACCTGTTCTGGTGTGCTGGCTGTGAGCGTAACTGAACCCGTTATGGCGCACAGATGCCCGGCATCGCGCAATTTGGCCTGGCTGCCGACAACCGTAACGGTCAGTTTTTCGGATGCGCCGACCTTGCTGCATTGCGTTTTGGGCGAAACCAGCACCGTATATTCACCCGGTTCGCGGGCATTGTAGGTAGCTGAGGTTGCGCTGGCAAGGTTAATCCCGTCGCGTTGCCACTGGTAGTTCCACTCTGGATTACTAACGGCTTGCAAAACAGCCCGTTCGCCCTGGCAAACGGTGACGCTTTGATTCGTGGCGGGCTGGTCTTTGATAGTCACCGTTGGGTCAACCGTTACCGTTGGCGGACAGTCAACGACTAAGAACTGAAAATCACGCCGGACTTCCCCGATCTTCACCCCGTTGCGGTATTCTTCGACCGTCACGGCAAATACAAATAAACCCAACCGTGAGGCTTTTACCGATAACTGCCCCGTTTGGGAATCGATAGACAGGGCCGGGCTGCCCGGAATGGCGTTATCTGCCGAGAAACCCGACACCCAGTTCACGGCTGGATACGGCCCCGGCGAGACTACATTGCCCATATTTTGATTGGTGCTTTTCAGGTTGAGCGGTGTTGACATGGCGTAGCGCAGTTCGTCGCCATCGGGATCAGTGCCGGCAAACGGAAGCGTAAATAACTCACCAATGCACAGGTATTCGCCGTTGACGGGCGAGAACCGGGGCGATGAGTTTTCGAACAGCAGCCCGTTTTGCAACAGGGCCGGAAATTCAAGATACAGCGTGAATCCCACCGATACCGGATCAACAATATTATCAATGCCGCCGTTGCGGTTGCGGGTTTGGTAGGAGATATAATACCCGCCCGGATCGTCATAAACCACCGGGTCGAGTTGAACGTCGGCCTCAAACGTAACCATCACAAAACTCAGGTTTCGCTGCTGAGCGCAGTAGGTATTGGCATAAATTACGTCCTGCCGCTGGCCTGTTTCGCGGGTAGAATAGGTGGCGATCTGGGCGTTATCGCGCTTTCTGAAAATGCCAAACGCACCGGCAGTCTGGGCATTGGCCCGTACTCCCTTTTCGAGGTAGTTAGTCACAATAATCCGGTAATGACCGGGGCGGTCGTTCACGGCCCGCATCTCTAACTGGCCACCAACCTGATGGGTAGCGCAGGCAACACCCGGAATAAGCAAGCCACAAAGCCACAGAAAAACCCGTTGGGTAGAAAAGCGCATCTGAATCGTGGTAAAGCGGTTCAATTCATTTATTTACATCCGTCACGCTACATTAATAGCGTCCAAATTTCAACAAATTCAGCCCGTATTCACGCCCGTTTACTCGCATTTATGTCAAGCCATACGCCGGTTTGGGATTACTGCATTGCCGGTGTTGTTAAGAGCTTGATCCTGACAGGCTCTGAACATAAAGATTCGGTGAGTCAAACAAACGGCATCATCACTGAGTCCTCTCAACTACCTGCGTATTTTTCAGGTCTTTACTGCTTTAACCGTCTATGAAACCAATCATCCTTTTCGCCGTTGCTGCCGTTGCCATCGTCGCGCTCTTTGCCAGCCGCGATGCCCTGCCCACCGCCGACCCTGCCGGGCAGGATTGGCCTGAATACCTCGGCGGCCCCGACCGCAGCCACTTCTCGGCATTAGCCCAGATCACCACCGAAAACGTGACAACCTTGCAGGAAGCCTGGCGGTATGCCGCCCCCGATTCGGGACAGATGCAGGTAAACCCGATTGTGGTCAACGGCGTACTATATGGCGTAACGTCGGCGGTACAGGCGTTCGCGCTCGATGCTGCGTCGGGCCGCGAAATCTGGCGGTTCAGCGAACAACTCAAAGCCTGGCACAGCACGAGCCGGGGCGTGGCCTATTGGACCGACGGGCGCGACAACCGGATTTTGTACACGATTGGGCCACACCTCTACGCGCTCAATGCCCGCACGGGCGAAAAAATCATCAGTTTCGGCGACAGTGGCCGCGTTGATCTGCACGTTGGACTGGGCGAACAGGCCAAAAACAAACTTGTTCTCTCGAACACGCCCGGCACCGTTTTCGGTGACCTCATCGTGATGCCCGTCCGTTTGTCAGAAGGAGCCGATGCCGCGCCGGGCTACATCCGGGCCTTTAATGTGAAGACCGGCCAATTAGTCTGGACGTTCAGGACAATACCCAACCCCGGCGAAGCGGGCTACGAAACCTGGGGCAAAACCAACTACCAAAACTTCGAGGTGGGCGGGGCCAACAACTGGTGCGGCATGGCCGTTGACCGGCAGCGCGGCATTCTGTATGTGCCAACCGGCTCGGCAGCGTTTGATTTCTACGGCGGCAACCGGCCCGGCCAAAACCTGTATGCCAATTGTTTGCTGGCCCTCGATGCCCGCACCGGCAAACGGCTCTGGCATTTTCAGGCGGTTCACCATGATCTCTGGGATCGTGATTTTCCGGCCCCGCCCAACCTGCTGACCGTTACGCAAAACGGTAAAAAAGTGGATGCCGTAGCCCAGATCACCAAATCGGGCCACGTCTTTGTGTTCAACCGCGTAACGGGCAAGCCGCTCTTCCCGATTGACGAACGGCCCGTGCCGCAGTCTGACCTGCCCGGCGAAAAATCGTGGCCGACCCAGCCGTTCCCCACCAAACCCGCGCCGTTTGCCCGCCAAACCATTACCGAAGCCGACATAAACCCGCTTTCGCCGGAGCATGATTCGCTGGTACGGGTTTTTCGGCAGGTTAGAACAGGGCCATTTATGCCTCCCAGTAAGCAGGGAACCATTATTTACCCCGGCCTCGACGGTGGGGGCGAGTGGGGCGGAGCTGCCACCGATCCTGACGGTATTATGTATGTCAACAGCAACGAATGTGCGTGGCTTTTCAGGATGGAGGCCGTACCAACTCCCAATGAACTGGCTCACCTCAGCACCGGCGAGCGGCTGTACGTGCAGAACTGTGCGGTGTGCCACGGCGACGAGCGCAAAGGCAACCCCAACAGTGGCTACCCGTCTTTAGTGAACATTGACCGGCGTACCCGCACTTATGTGACGCGGACGATCTCGAACGGCAAGGGCATGATGCCTGGCTTTACGCAACTCACCGACGACGAGAAACGGGCGTTGGTTGGCTTTTTGTTTAACGACGAAAAACAGGAACTATCAGGAGCCATCGCCGGGACAAAACGCCCCTTTGTCCCCTACAAAATGAGCGGCTACACCAAATTTCAGGACAGCAAGGGCAACCCCGGCATCCGGTCGCCGTGGGGAACGCTGAACGCCATTGACCTCAACACCGGCGAATACCGTTGGAAAGTGCCGTTCGGCGACTCCCCGCCGGTCAGCGGCAATGGTCTGAAAACTAACGATGTAGAATCAGGAGCGGCTGCGCCAACCGGCACCGAAAACTACGGCGGGCCGGTGGTTACGGCGGGCGGATTGCTGTTTATAGCGGCCTCGAAAGACGGTATGTTCCGGGCTTACGACAAAAAAACCGGGCGTATCTTGTGGCAAACAAAACTCCCGGCGGCTGGTTTTGCCACGCCCTGCACCTATCAGGTTGGCGGCAAACAGTTTGTGGTAGTAGCCTGTGGCGGAGCAAAATTAGGTCAGCCAAAGGGCAACCAATACGTAGCGTTTGCCTTGCCGTAATCAGATGGATGGCTGGCTCTGTAACCGTTACGCCGTTGCTATGAGAACGTGGTTAGTGGCAAGTTGGCTACCGGGTCATTATGTCTGCGGTAGCCAACTAATCACTTACTACCTATCACCTTGAAGGGCTTTCATCCGGTCGTGGGCGGTTTGCAAGTCACCTAACTGCTTCATCAGCACTTCTTTTATGTAGGCTGGCAGCAGGTCTTTGCCAATCACATCGCGGTAGGCTTCAACGGCGGCATCTTCGCCAAATTCTACCGAACTCAGAATAGTGTTACGGTCTTTGCCGGTCAATGCGGCTTTGATATCAATCCAGGCGCGATGCAGTTTGCTGGCTGCGTCGGTATGGGTGGCATCAGAAACGGCAGCCCCGTCAATCCGCACGATGTGATCGGCAAGTTGGCTGCGGAAGCCCTGACTCTGCATCACATAATGCCGGAAAATATCTTTCAGATTGGCATCATCGGTATCTTCCACGGCTTTCTCGTAGCCCTGAATCCGGTCATTATTAATGGTTACGAGTTCGTTGAGTGCGTCAACGATGTCTTCATTTTTTGTCATGTCAGTTGTATAGTTTGCGTCAAACTACCTGTTCAACTGTCGGTATGCCGGAAGGATATTTAAATGCCTTGTTTTCGAGTGAACGGCCCACCCGACGCTGAATCGCTCACTACGTGTAGGCTGACTTTTACCCGTTTTTATGTCCATTTTGAGCAAACGCCGTAGCTTTGCCCACTAACTAACACAAAAAAACCAGTATGGCACAGGCTAAAACGGGCGACACTGTCCGGGTTCATTACACCGGCACGTTGGCCGACGGTACAATTTTTGACTCTTCAGCCGGGCGCGACCCCCTGGAGTTCAGGCTCGGCAGCGGGCAGGTCATCAAAGGCTTTGATGAGGGCATTACGGGTATGGAAGTCGGTGATCACAAATCGGTAAACATCCCGGTCGAAGATGGCTATGGCCCTGCCAACGAAGAATACATCTTCACCCTCGACCGGGCCGAACTCCCGGCTGATATTCCCCTCGAAGTAGGCATGACGCTCAATATGCACGAAGACGGCAACCCGCAGCCTACGGCGGTCATTGTTCGGTTCCTGACCGAGGATACCGTTGTTCTGGATGCCAACCACCCGTTGGCCGGGCAGGATTTAACGTTTGATGTGGAGTTGGTGGGCGTTGAGTAACAGAGTAGCAGAGTAGCAAAGGAAGGCTATAAAACTTTGCTATTCTGCTACTTTTTCACTCTGTTACTGTATCAAAATGACCCAAAATAAACCTGAAGTCTGGCTGCGCGGGCCGTTGCCCGACGTTCCGGCTCTGCTTCAGCCCGTTGCTCACGCGCTGTTGCAAGCTCGTGAAGAAGTGACCGCGCTTATGGCCGATTTCCCCGAAGCACTGCTTTGGGAACGATTGCCAGCCCGGTCGGGCGCGGGTTTGGCTTCGGTAGGGTTTCACCTGCAACACCTGACGGGTGTATTAGACAGGCTTCTGACCTACGCCCGCGCAAAGGCTCTGATTGATGCTCAGTTGGCGTATCTGAACGCCGAAGGGGAGCCTAACGGTCAAACCCCCGCCGAACTCGTAGCCGCTTTTTCGGAACAGATAGACCGGGCGATGGCTCAACTGACCGCCACCGACCCGGCCATGCTGACCGATGCGCGGGGCGTTGGCCGGGCGCAGCTACCGGCTACCGTGCTGGGTTTGCTGGTTCATGCCGCCGAACACACCATGCGGCACGTGGGGCAGTTGTCAGTCACGGTGCGGGTATTGCGGGATTAGTGTATAATATTAGGGCTATATGGCCCCAAAAATTTATCACCATTAAAGTGAATAAGGTGGTCGGGGTTGTCAGCAATCCATACCTCGCTCTCCCATGCAATCTCGGTAGCCCATTTCCGAAACTCGGCTCTGTTTAGAAAAGCAGTGACGTAAATGATGTCGGCGTTGCATTTTTCCGTTATTTTTTTAAGTTCCAACAACCTAATTTCACTGATTGAACCAGTGCTGTGTACGGCTTCAATCAGATAAAGCCAGTTTTTTCTGGGATCGTAGGCCACTATATCTGGCAGCTCATCGTGCGATAAATCAAAGAAATTCAACTGTTTCAACTTCTTTTCATCAATGTGTAACAGTTTCTTTATCGTATCACCAACATACAGCACCTGACAATTCAGGCCGTAGCGTGGTAGAAATTCTTCGATTACAAGCTTTTGCAAAAGATTGTGCTGACCGGGGGAAAACTCTAACTGCTTACCACCTGGTAACACAACCGGCACTTTCTGAATATTTCGTTTTCGGGCTAACTGATCCTTCAGCGAAACCCTATCTTCCAGATAACTACCGAGAGATACTTGCCAACCGGCGGTGCCATAGCGTTTAATCAGGTTCTTAAAACCTGGCTCTATCGTATAACCCCGTGTTGGGTCATTCGTAGCGGCATTTGGATTTTCGGCACTGTTAAGAACTAACCCGGCTAAGACAAGTAGCTTCAAATCTTTTCGGCGAATATTGTCATACGAGCCGCTTGAGATTGCTTCCTCAAAATTGGCATTATGAAAATTGATGATATCCCTCGTTTTTAAAAATCGTTGGTCATCATAGCCTTTTGCAGTTGTCCATGATTTTGTCACACCAGCCACGGCCAGAAGTGCTATTGCCATCCGTTCCAGACTTCGTTCTGTTTTATCAGCCACTGGAATACCCACTGATACAAGTATTTCTATGGCTTGCTCTATCAATAAACTAACAGGGGCCGATTTTTTACTTTTGGTAATATAGGCCATCGTCAGAAAAGAGTCAGTTGCTGATGAGGTACTGATTTTGGTTTGCTGCCCAATGAAATCATTGGATCAGTATTATTGAGGTGCGCCATTACCGATTCGGCCAGGTGCAACGCCAGCATGGGCGGAACGGCGTTTCCAATCTGATAATACTGATTTGTCTCAGTACCAGCGAACTCAAACCAATCCGGGAAGCTTTGCAATCGGGCTGCTTCGCGCACCGAAATACGTCGTCGGCGACCATCTGCGAGTTTCACCCGTTGCATATCACCCGTTGGGGCGGCTGTGTTTCGACAGGTCAGTGTTCGGGCCGGTTTGTGAGGATATAGGTCACGCGGGTTTATGCAACTCGATGCTTTTTCGTAGTTTGCCACATAACGATCCATTGACGCTGTTAAAATCTTACGTTCATCTTGGGTTGTCTCGATTAACTCACCAATTGCCTCACCAACAGTGAGTTTCGCCAGATAAGGCTTAGGAAAGTGAAATGTTGATTTATGGCCGACAACAAACAGCCGTTCCCGATTTTGCGGTACACCATAGTTCACCGCGTTCAGCAGTTTGTAATCAATTTGATATCCTTCGGCTTTGAGTTCATCAATCACTTCTTCTAAATACCATTTGTTAGCATAAAGCATACCCCGGACGTTCTCAAACAACCACAGCCTGGGTTTTACTTTTCTGACCGCATTTATAAAAGCGGGGAAACCATTTCGTTCGTCATCAATACCCTTCTGATTGCCGCCCACGCTAAACGGCTGACACGGAGGCCCGCCAATTACGACCTCATATGTAGGCTCAAAATCAGTATCCGAATTCAGTCGTTGCTCATGGCACACACCTATTAAGTTTCTATTATACGTTTCAACATATCTTTTTTCCATTTCGTAGCCTGTTGTCTTAAAACCCGCAGATTCGAAACCAAGCGACAACCCGCCACAACCAGCAAAGAGGTCTAAAACGGTTCGGTCTGTATGCGATTTCGGTCGGAGAAGTTTTTCTATCCGTTCTGCGTAGTTCATGTCTGTTTCTTGACCTTCCATTTACAGTCCACAATAATCAGCTTACTATAGTTTCGTCCGGCCAATTCGACTCCATCTACCGGACGAAACTACCCAAACCTCTCACAACCCCAACACCCGTTTGTTAAACGCATCATCGGTTCCGGTGCCGGCAAAGTCATCGAAGGCCCGTTCCGTAACGCGAATGATGTGGCTCTCAATAAACGGCGCACCCTCGGCGGCTCCCTGTTCAGGGTGTTTCAGGGCGCACTCCCACTCTAAAACGGCCCAGCGGTCGTAGTCATACTGCGCCAGTTTGGAGAATATCCCCGAAAAGTCAACCTGCCCGTCGCCCAATGACCGGAACCGCCCGGCGCGGTCGGTCCAGCCCTGAAAACCACCGTACACGCCCTGCTTGCCGGTCGGGTTAAACTCAGCATCTTTCACGTGGTAGGCAAAAATCCGTTCGTGATAAAAATCAATAAATTGCAGATAATCAAGCTGTTGCAACACAAAGTGGCTGGGGTCGTAGTTGATGCCGGCGCGGGGATGGTTGCCCACTTCTTCCAGAAACATCTCGAACGTGATGCCATCGTGCAGGTCTTCGCCGGGGTGCAGTTCGTAGCCCACGTCCACGCCCGCTTCGTCAAACGCGTTCAGAATCGGGAGCCAGCGCGTTGCCAATTCCTTAAATCCCGTCTCAACAAGTCCGGCGGGGCGCTGCGGCCAGGGATACATGAACGGCCAGAGTAACGCGCCCGAAAACGTGACGTGACCCGTTAGCCCCAGGTTCTTCGACGCTTTGGCAGCCAGCATGAGTTGGTTGGTGGCCCAGGCTTGCTGCTCTTTGGGTTTCCCGGCGAGGTCTGCCGGGCCAAAGCCGTCGAACATGGCCGAATAGGCCGGATGCACCGCCACGAGTTGGCCCTGCAAGTGGGTCGAGAGTTCGGTGATTTCTACGCCGATGTCCATGAGTTTACCCCGCAGTTCATCGCAATAGGTTTGGCTGTCGGCGGCCTGTTGGAGGTCAATCACGCGGGGATCCCAGGTGGGGAGTTGAATACCCTTGTAGCCGAGACCGGCCATGTAGCGGGCCACGCCGTCGAGGGTGTTAAATGGTTCGGCATCGCCCATAAACTGAGCGAGAAAAATGCCAGGGCCTTTCATGGTTTTCATAGAGTTTCTGGTAGTATGGTATCCGTAGTATGGCTGTTATAAACCAGCAAACAGCCGTTCTGTTGCTGGTTAAGAAACGACTCAAATTCAGCCAATCTGTTAATCATCAGTGATATGAGTTTTAGATTATTGGTGTTGCCAATACGAAGCCAGATAATTTTTGGTGGAAATCCCCGCACCGAACCAATCATCGGAATATCCCGGTCGAAGGTAACAACGGTGTAGTTTTTCTGACGGGCGTATTCCCATATTTCGTAATCATCAGCGTTCAACAAACCAACTTCCCGAACACCAACGATGTCAGGTAAAACAGGTTTGAGTTGTTTTACGACCCGATAAGAGATATTTTGGTCAAAGAGGAGTCGCATCAGGCAACCATCAGGATTGTCGTTTCGTCGCGATTAGCCGCAAAAAGCAGAGCGGCCTGAATATCGTCACGGGTTAATTCGGGAAAATCATCCATAATGTCTTCCGGGGTTTGCCCTACACCTAACCACCACAAAATATCGCTTACCGTAATCCGCATACCGCGAATACAGGGTTTTCCACCCCGTTTTCCGGGTTCAATCGTGATAATGTGTTTGTAATCAACCATGTTTTTAGTTGTTTAGACCAAACTGCTCAACCTAAGGAATTAACTTTCCAGTACTTAAAACGTTGTGGTCTCGGTCAGCAATAAAGGAGACCAGACAAACGATAATTTGTTCGTTAGTCGGTCAGTCTGAGCCAGCGTAATAGAGTTCAAGCACACCCCTCGCATCAAACTCTCTGTCAAGGAGAAAATCGCAAATCGCATTAAAATTCGATCCAAGCATCGCAACAACCTGATTGTTATCCAGATTACCGGAGCGAATTAAAATTACTTTTGGGGGCCAGCCACGTAACTGGTTCAAAATTTCGTAATCATCGTCATACGTGATAATGGTAAAGCCTTTGGCTTTGGCTGTCTCCCAAATCAGCGGGTCTTCTTTCTCAACCAATTTAAGCCGTTTAGCAGCCTCACTGCCCGGAAACAGATAAAGAATCCGTTTCACGATTCGATACGAAAGGTTTTCATCGAAAAGCAGCGCGAACGGATGTTCTTTCATACCGACACAACAACCTTAACATTGCGCTCCCGGTCAGCAGCGAAGGCCAGACAAGCGATAATTTGTTCGTTAGTCAATTCGGGAAAATCCTCAATAATGTCTTCATGCGACATTCCTCGGGCAAGCCAGCCCAACACGTCACCCACTGAAATCCGTGTCCCCGTAATACATGGCTTCCCGAACCGAATGTTCGGGTTGACGGAAATAATTTCGCGGTAATCTTTCATCGTTTTGTCAGTTTTAAGTCTGCCCGCAAGTTACGGATTTCTCTACACCGCCACCCACGCCTGCGCCCGGTTGCTTTCGAGGATTTTTTCGCAGATCAGCAACTCGCGGTAGCCGTCGGCAAAGGTCGGAAACGTCGGATTGTCAGGCTGTTGGCCGCTTTCGATGGCCGCATAAATCTCGCGGAACATCTGCTTGGAGGTGTCGGGGAAGCCCTCGTTGTGGCCGCCCGGAAACGATATCACCGACCGCGCTTCGGGGTGCGCCAGCGAGGGGTCGCGGAGAAGGTGAGCGTTGGCTCCGTCGCGGTTGCCGATCCAGAGTTCGTTGGGCGTTTCAGAGTTAAAGGCGAAGGTTTGTTTCGAGCCGGCGATCTCTAATTTCATCTGATTTTTGCGCCCCGCCGACACTTGCGAGACCGTAATAACGCCCCGGTTGCCGTTGTCGAACCGCAGCAGCACGTTGGCGTGGTCTTCGGTCGTGATCGGCACGTCGGCGTAGTCTTCGGGCGTGAGCAGCTTGCCCGAATACGTTTCGACGGGTTTCAGGGGCTTTTTGCGGGTCTTGTGAATGGTGTTGAAATCGGCCATAACCGCCACCGTTTTCAGCCCCGTGATGTATTCGAGCGCGTCCATAAGGTGCGAACCGATGTCGGCAATAGCCCGTGAATCACCCGATTTATCCGGCTCCAACCGCCAGTTATAATCCGTCTCGTAGAACAGCCAATCCTGTAAGTACGAGCCGATTACGGAATACACTTCGCCCAGATCGCCTTTTTGCCGGGCCACGCGCATCTGCCGCACGAGGGGGTAGTAGCGCAGGTTGAAATGCACGGCGTTGACTAAGCCGGTTTGCGCGGCTAAGGCCACCAATTCTTCGGCTTCGTGGAGGTCTTTGGCGAGGGGTTTCTCGCAAATCACGTGCTTGCCCGCCAGCAGTGCCGCCTTCGACTGACTGTAATGCAGGAAGTTAGGCGTGCAGATGTGTACTGATTGAATATCGTCCATCGCCAGGAGTTCATCAAACGTGCAGGCGCGTTCGATACCGAGTTGGTCGGCTTTTTGGCGGGCGAGTTCGGGTGTGACTTCGCACAGGGCCAACACGTTGGTATTGGGCAGCCGACGGAGGGCTTCGATGTGGGCCGGGCCGATGAAGCCCGTGCCGACGACACCGATGTTAATTTTTGCCATGAAGAATCAGGGTTTAGTATTTCGGGGTCAAGTTTAGGACTTATCGGGCAACGGAACAACTTTGATGATATGGAACGCAGATGACGAGATGATGGAACGCCGATGACGCAGATTTTAGGGATTCACGCAGATTTCCTTTTTTGAGCCAATCTGCGTAAATCCTTTAAATCTGCGTCATCAGCGTGCTATCGGTCAAGTATAACGATACTATTTTGTTTCTTTGCGTATTGTTTTGACCCGTTATCTATGCTCCGCGTTACCCTGCTTTTCTGTTTGTTAGTCAGTTGTGCCAGTGCTGCCCTGGCACAATCCGCCAAAAAAATTCACTCTGTCACGGGTTACCTCCGTGAAGTTGGTACGCAGAAACCCATTGCCGGTGCCACCGTTTTTGTGCAGGACAACCGGCGGGGAACAACAACGGACAAAGACGGTTTTTTTGTGATTTCGCTCGAAGAAGGAACCTACTCCATGCGGTTTTCGCACGTGGGTTTTCTGGCTCAGATTCAGTCCGTTACCCTTAAAAAACTCACGCTGCTCAACATCGAACTGGCCGAAGACACCCAGTATTTGCAGGAAGTGGTGGTGCAGACCGAAGCCGTTGACCGGAACATCAAGAAGGTCGAGATTGGCGTTACCAACCTCAGTATCAAAAGCATCCGGCGGATTCCGGCCTTCTTAGGTGAGGTTGACGTGATCCGAAGTCTGCTGCTGTTGCCGGGCGTGACTACGGTGGGCGAGGGCGCAACGGGCCTCAATATCCGGGGCGGTTCGATTGACCAAAACTTGGTGCTGCAAGACGACGCGCCGTTGTTCAATACCAGCCACCTGCTCGGCTTTTTCTCGGTCTTCAACCCCGACGTGGTTAGTAACTTAACGCTGCAACGGGGCGGCATTGCACCCACCTACGGCGGGCGGGCATCGGCGGTGTTAGACATCAAAATCAAAGAACCTGAAACAGAACGCTGGGCCGTGAACGGCGGTATCGGCCTGATTTCGAGCCGGTTGAATGTAGAAGGGCCGGTCTCTAAAAAATTCTCGGTGTTGCTTGCCGGGCGGCTGTCGGCCAACGATTTTCTGTTTGCAGTAGGGCCGCCGAGTCTGCGCGGCACCAAAGCCAACTTTTATGACCTGACCACTAAACTTAAATACCAATTTAACGAACAGCATACGCTGACCTTCACCGGCTACGTTGGCAACGACCAGTTTAAGCTCCCGTCTGATTCGCTCTCAACGGTTGAGGTCAATGCGTCGTCAACGCTGATTGGCTACCGCAGCACCACCGGAACGTTGCGCTGGAATTATTTTATTAACCCCCGGCTGAACCTGACGACCAACGCCATTTTCAGCCGTTACGAAAACCAGACGAGTTCGTCAGATTCGGCCAACGCCTTTACATTGGCCGCCGAGGTGCAACACCGCCAACTCAAAACCGACCTGACGTTCACGCCTTCTGAGAAGCATCAGTTTATGTTCGGCCTGAGTGCCATTGATTATTATCTGCAACCCAACCGGCTCACACCCGGCGCGGGGTCGGTGGTGGCCCCGGCCACGCTCCCCACCGAGCAGGCTTACGAACTGGCGGCCTACGTGCAGGACGAATGGAAACTCAACGAGCAGGTCTCCCTGCTGGGTGGGCTGCGGTTTTCGGCGTTGCTGAACCGGGGGCCATTCACGGCCAATGTGTATGGTAGCGACCTCCCGCGTAGCCCTGGCACGGCCACCAGCACCACCACCTACGGCACGGGCAGCGTGTATCACACCTCGGCGGGCATTGAACCCCGGCTGGCCTTGCGCTGGAGCCTCGGAAACGGGCAGTCCATCAAAGCGGGCTACAACCGGATGCGGCAGTATATCCACCTCGTTACCAACACCACTGCCGCTCTGCCCACCTCGCGCTGGAAACTCTCGGATCAGAATATCAAGCCGCAAATCGCTGACCAACTGTCGGTTGGGTATTTCAGAAACACGCCCAACAATGTGTATGAACTATCTGGCGAGGTGTATTACAAGCAACTGACCAACGCCATTGACTACCGCGACGGGGCCAACCTGCAACTGAACCAACTCCCCGAAACCGACCTGTTGCAGGGCAAAGGCCAGGCATACGGGCTGGAACTGCTGGCCCGCAAGAACAAAGGCACCTGGACGGGCTGGGCCAGCTATACCTACGCCCGCACGTTTTTGACGATAGACAGCCGGTTTGTGAGTCAGCAGGTCAACAACGGCTTCATGTATCCGGCCAATTATGACAAGCCGCACACGGTAAACGTAACCACAACCTACCGGCCCAGTCTGCGCTTCAGTCTGTCGCTGAATTTCACATACAGCACCGGGCGGCCCATTACGCAGCCCTACGCCCGCGCCCGCGTGAACGGCGTGGTGGTGCCGATCTTTGTGAACCGCAACCAGGAGCGCATCCCCGATTACCACCGGCTCGATTTCTCGATGAACTTCGACGAAGACCCTGAAAAGGCCAAAAAACGGAAGTTTCACAGCAGTTGGGTCTTTGCCGTGTATAACGTGTATGCCCGCAAGAATGCCTATTCGGTGTTTTATCGGTTCGACCCGCGCCAAAACAAAGATGCCTTCAAGCTGTCTATCTTCGGCTCGGCGTTCCCGTCGCTGACCTGGAATTTTCGGTTTTAGATTTCGGTTGGTTCAATACGACAAACACATTTCTGCAATGACACAGACATTGACAATAGATCAAATCTGGGATGAGTACCCTGACCAATGGGTGCTTACTAAGGCGGCTTACTAACTGATACAATGAAACTCATTTCCATATTTCTGCTTACGCTCACCGTCAGTTTCACGGCCTGCGTTACGCCCTACCAGCCCGATGTCAAAAGCATTCCGCCCGCGCTGGTGGTTGACGGTCTGCTCACCGATCAGCCCGGCCCCCATACCGTGCTGCTTACCTACACCGCTGACTACACCAACTCGTCGGTAAATCTGTTGGTGGGGAAGGCCGTGGTCTGGATCACCGACGAAGCCAACACCCGCCAAAATCTGACCGAAACCAGCGCGGGGTCATACCAGACAGCCGCCAATTTCAGGGGACAAATAGGCCGGAGCTACACGCTCCACATCCGGGTCAATGGCCGCGAATACGCATCGAACCCCGAACGCATCCGGCCCGTTGCCAAAATCGACCGGGCGTATTCGGAGTTTGTCGAAACGCCTATCGCCGGTACGCTTACCGCCGACCGGGGCTTTAATGTGTACGTGGATACCAAAGACCCCGAAACAACGGGCGATTATTACCGCTGGCGGTACACGAGTTTTGAGCCAACCATCATTTGCGATATTCGGAGCCAAACCATCAACCGCCAAAGTGTGTCATATAGCTATTATTGCTGTTCGCTATGCTGGGATATTGTCCGTTGCAACGGCACCAACTGCATCAGCATTGCCTCTGACGCACTCATCAATGGCCGCGCCATCGTAAAGCAATTTATTCTGAAAGCCCCCTACAATGGCCGCGACCGCTACTACACCGAAGTTGAACAACTCTCGATGACCCGCGAAGCCTACGACTTCTGGAAAGGGGCCGAAGGACTCACCAAAGCCAACGGCGGTATTTTCGATTCGGCACCGGCCAGTCTGCGCGGCAACGTAACGTGTATCACCAACCCCGACGAAACCGTCTTTGGGTATTTCGGCGCGTCGGCCAGTTCGTTGGTGCCGGTCATTATTGACCGTTCGGGCATCACGGCCCCGCCCGCGCTGAAGTACTACCCGCCCGTTGACCCCGGTATTCCGCCCCCGCCCTGCGCCGAATGTAAAGAGAGTTCGAGCCGGACGAAGGTGAAGCCGCGTTTTTGGTACAATTGAGTGCTATGAAATTCCTGATTATCCGCTTCTCGTCTATCGGCGATATTATTATGACCTCGCCGGTGCCGCGCTGCCTGAAAACCCAGTTGCCGGGTGCCGAGGTGCATTTTGTGACCAAAAAACAGAATCGGTTTCTGGCCGAAGCCAACCCATATTTCGACAAGTATTTTCTGCTCGATACCAACCTGACCGACCTGGCCGCCCAGCTCCGCGCCGAACGCTACGACGCGGTGATTGACCTGCACAATAACCTCCGCACCTGGCGACTGACTGCCTTGATGGACCGTGTTCCGGTGTATCGGTTCGATAAACTCAACTGGCAAAAGCTGCTTCTGACCAGATTTAAAATCAATATCCTGCCCAAAGACTTGCACGTTGTTGATCGGTTTCTGGCAACGGTGGCCCGGTTTGGGGTAATAAATGACAACCGGGGACTCGACTATTTTATTCCGCCCGCCGACGAGGTTTCATTATCGGTTTTGCCCGAAACCCACCGCAACGGTTATGTGGCCTTTGCCATTGGCGGGCAGGATGCCACGCGCCGGTTGCCCTTGCCCAAACTCCTCGACTTGTGCGCTAAAGTTGGGGAACCCTTGCTGCTCATTGGTGGTAAAGAAGATGCTGAGATGGGCCGATGCATCACCGAAACATTGGGCAATTCACTGATTGTGAGCGTTTGCGGGCAGTTTTCGTTTAACCAATCGGCTTCGCTCATCCGGCAGGCGCGGTATGTCTTTGCTCATGATACGGGCATGGTTCACGTATCGGCGGCACTCAAAAAACGAACGGTTATCATCCTCGGAAACATCGTGCGGGAGTTTGGTCACCTGCCCTACCAAACCGAACAGGTGGTCTGGGAGGTGAACGGGTTAGCCTGCCGCCCGTGTTCAAAAATTGGCTATAAACGCTGCCCGCAGGGGCATTTCCGGTGCATGAACGATCAGCCGCTCGATATGACAACGGTACCCTGGGCCGCGTAATTCGGGCAATTCGTCTATCTTTGACTCATGCCAACTCCGGTCAAATTCCTACTCGTGCGCCTTGCCACCCCCGGCGATGTGGTGCTGACCTCGCCGGTGATACGCTGCCTGAAAAAACAGGTGCCGGGGGCCGAAATCCATTACCTCACGAGCCGCGTCTGCGAGTCGGCGGTGGCCGACAATGCCTACATTGATCGCTGTTTTTACGCCGACACAAACCCGTTGCAACTCGTTGCCCAGCTTCGCGCCGAACGCTACGACTATATCATTGACCTCCAGAACGATACCCGTACTGCGTTGCTAAAATTGCTGGTAGCCACGCGCTCGATAAGCTATGAGACCATCCGGTGGCAAACCCGGCTAATGACCCGCTGGAAAGTAAACGTGCTACCCAATCAGCACATCGTTGATCGGTTTATGGCAACGGTTGCGCCGTTTGGTGTGCAGAACGACGGCAAGGGCTTAGACTACTTTATTCCGTACAAAGATCAGGTCGAGGCCGATTGGCTCCCGCCAACTCACCAACGCGACTACGTGGCCGTACTGATTGGGGCCGCCCGTACCACCCGCCGACTACCCACGCCCCGGCTTATTGAACTATGCCGAAAAATTAATTATCCCATTGTCTTAGTGGGCAGCAAAGACGATGCGCCCGTCGGCCTGGCGATTGAACAGGCGGTGGGTAATCGGCTGATCTACAACGCCTGTGGCAAATACAATCCCAATCAGTTGGCCTCGCTCATTGCCGGTTCCCGGATTGTGTTTAGCCACGATGCCGATTTGATGCACGTGGCGGCTGCATTTCGCAAGAAAATTTATTCGATCTGGGGGAGCAGTACCCCCTTGTTTGGCCGCTACCCCTACAAAACGCCGTTTCTGATTTTAGAAAATAACGGTCTGTCGTGCCGCCCCTGCTCGGCAACGGGGCATGACCGCTGCCCGCTGGGTCACTTCAAATGCCTGACCGAACTCTCGTTCGATTTTGAGGTGAAAGAACTCAAGCGCGAGTGGCGATGACCAGTTCTTTCTCCATCACCATAAACTCAAGCGGCTGTTTGGGCAGGCCAAAACGGGGGTTATCGTGCGGGAACGGCTCAGTTTGGCCGGTTTTATGGTAGCCGCGCCGTTCATAAAACGCAATCAACTCGTGGCGCATCGGCAGCACGGTCATGGTGATGCGGTGGCACTGTTGGGCAAGGGCAAGGGCTTCGGCAGCGGCCATCAACTGCTTGCCGAGGCCCTTGGTCTGGGCATCGGGCGAAACGGTGAGCATACCTAAATAAAGCGCGTCTCCCTTTTTTTCGAGATACACACAGCCGATGAGTTGCTCATCGGCTGTTTTGTATTTGAGGAGGGTAACGGCGGGGGTTTGCAGCATCTGATGCAGGGCGGCTTCGTCGGTACGGATACCGTCGAGGAGGTCGGCTTCGGTGGTCCAGCCCCGGCGCGAGCTATCGCCCCGGTAGGCACTGTTTACTAACTGGTTCAGGGCCGGCACGTCGGCGGCAGTGGCGGGTGAGATCATGACCGGGCGAAAATGAGCCACAAAACTACGGAATTTGGTATGTTTTGCCCGGATCGAGACAACGGTATAAGTCAATTCGATAGCAGCCCAAACCCCTCGTTGGGCCGGGCCACGTCGGGCCGGGTGCTGTTGATGCGGTAAGCTGAGTTGGTCACAAAAAATTTGTGCTGAACCAGAATTATCTGTGTGAGGCATTCTTGAGGCCAGCCGTATTGTAGAAAATTATCTACAACTATGCCCCGGTACAGACTCATGGGTTGAGTTTATACCGGGGCATAGTTTTTTGGCAAGCCGGTTGCGGGTCTCTGACGATGACACGATCAGGCGCAAAACGCAGCCGGGCGCGGCTCTATTTTAGCCTATCGCCAGCACGCTTGAATCCCTTTTTGATTTCTTGCCAGGCATCGGCAGTAGCATCACCGGCGCGTCTGATATCGGCACCTAATTCTTTGCTCCGGGCATCGAGTTTGGCGGTTTCTTCGCGGGTGTCGGCCTTCACCTTGTTACCCTGCCGTTTCATATCGGCCCGTAGTTGCTCTAAACGGGCATCTACCTTGCGCTGTTCGTCGCGCATATCAGCAACGGCCTTGTCGCGCTCCTGGCGGAAATCAGCCCCGGTCTGCTTCATATCGGCACGGGCCTCATCACCCGCTTTCCGGGTGTTGTCGCGTACGTCGGTAGCCACGTCTTCGGCATCGGCTTTGGCGGCTTCTCCCGTGCGTTCGATAGCGTCTTCGGTGCGTGATTCTTTTTTAGCGTCTGATTTGCAGGCCGTAAAAGCGAGTGAGCCAGCGAGGAGTAATGCGCTCAGGGCGATGGTTACTTTTTTCATACTGAATTGTGTAGGTTTGATTTACACGTACTCATTTTGCAAATCCTGTGCCAACATGAATGACCCGCGTTCCAGAGATAACCTATGAAGATAACCTCAATTGATAATACATTAATAGATAGACTATGTTTACTAAACGGTAGCTAACCTTATTATTCCGCCCTCTACTTTTGTTCGGCAATGTCAGCACGGGTTTCTCCCGAAGGCATTGGCCGTTCATTTCCGCCAACAGTATTGAAGCACCCTGAATTATGAATACACACTGTCTGCACGTTAAGGTGGCCCGCTAAAGCCACAGCCCCCACCGGGGACACGTATTGTCTGCGATTTCCTGCTTGCTCCTGCTGCTTTCTCCGATGAGTGGGTTGACGCACAACCCGTTGTGGCCGGATCATGTCGTTTCGATGGAGTAAAAAAAACAGGTAAACGTCTGTCTGTCAATAAATTAACCAAATCCATGAAAACACTATTCCTGACGGCTCCGGCCTGTCTGCTGGTTTCGCTGGCTCTTGCCCAAAATACCGTCACGATCAATCAATCAGGCGGTTCGGGCAACCGGGCGGTGGTGTCGCAACAAGGCACAGGCAACAGCATCTCCATCAATCAACGCAACACCCATACCAGCAACAGCAGGCAACAGCCGGGCAACCGGGTTAGCCTGCGGGTAGATTCTACTACCCAAACAACGATCAATCAGCAGAGTATCGGCCCCAACGTGGTCGAACTCGCGCAGAACGGTCAGGCCACAACCATGACTGTTAACCAGTCGTCGGCAACGCACGAGAACATACTGACGCGGCACCCCTACACCCCGCCGTCGGCCCCCAATGTCCGCACTCCAAAACGGCGCAACCGCCGGTAATGCAGCACTCCGAAGTAAAGTTAGTATTCACGCTTACCCAATTAAAACCAATGAAAAATTTACTCTTGACCAGCGCGGCCCTGATGGCCTTCGCAACCCTGAGCTTAGCTCAAAACACCGCTACCCTCGACCAAAACGGGAGCTTTTCGTCGGCTGACCTGAATCAGACGGGCCTCAACAACACGATCAACGCCGTGCAGAATGGCAACGGGCCGGGTTCGGCGGTGAGCTTCACCCGGATTCGGCAGGAGGGTCGGTTGAACCGCGTAAACTCGAACCAGAATGGCCGCGACCACGCTATCAACGCCTACCAGAAAGGTGAAAGCAACCTCGTGAACATGATGCAGTCGCAGAACAGCTCGTCAATAACGACCAATCAGTTTGGCGCGTTTAACGAAATCAAAACCAATCAGCGCAGTGCCGTTGGCACGAAGGTGATTGCCGAGATCACGCAAACGGGCAACCGCAACTACACGGAACTGACCAACCAGACGGATGTCATTAACCTGGTTGACGTTACCACCGCGTATATCTATCAGACCGGCGACGACAACTTAGCCTACCTGACTCAGATTGGCGATGCCAACATGGCAACTATGAGCCAGAACAACAACTGGAACATAATGGTGGGTCGGCAGGAAGGCACCTCTAACAAGCTGGCTATTACACAAACGGGGGTTAATGCAACGGTTAGTTTGTATAACTACTCGCGGGTGCAGCAGAACGGCACGGGTAACGACAGCCGCACCTACCAAATGGGCCGCGACAACATTATTGACCTGAAAGTGACGGGCAACACCAACTACGCTGACCTGAATCAGACCGGCACCGGCCAGCGGATTCGCGGCCTGAACGGGTTTGATACCATTGGGCAGAACGGCAACAACAACCGGATGACGGTATCACAAACGGGCAACAACCAACTGTTTGTTGTGGGTCAGAGCGGCAACTCAAACACCGCGTTTGTGCTGCAACAGAACTAAGTAGTCAGGCACAATCGGGCTTTGGCGGGCGGTGGGTGTTACTGCCGAAGCCCGATTGTGTTCTTTTTTGACCCGAAACAGCGTCTAAATCAACACCGTTCATGAAACCATTCGTCTTGTTTTTAGCCTTTGCCGGAGCCGCCATTTTCGGTGCAAACGCCCAGTCGCCAGTGTTGTGGGGGCAAACGGGGGCGGGTAACAGCCCGTTTGTTCAGCAGGCAATTTTGGCGGGCAACGGCACGGTGCCAGCCGGGTCAGACGCGAGCATTGTGCAGGCCGGGTCGGGCAATCAGCTAACCCTCCGCAGCCGGGGCGATGGCAACGCCACCAATCTCCGGCAGGTTGGCGATGGCAACCAACTCGAACTCAACCTGATTGGTAACGGCAATCGTTACTTCGTGGAGCAAATGGGCAACCGAAACGTGTTGAGCCTGCCCGACGTGCGGTCGTCTAATGCCGACGTGCAGCTCATCCAACGGGGCGATGGCAACCAACTCATCCGGGCGGGTAGTTTGTCGGTGGGCGCGGGGGTGCAGATGCGAATCGAGCAAACGGGGGGTATGAAAATTATGCTCACCAACGGAATCCTCTGACCATGATACCTACACTATCCCGGCTTTTGTTTTTTCTGTTTTGGATGCTGACCGGCGTGGTGGTGTGCCAGGCCCAGGACTACGGCGATGAACTACAGGACACGATGGTCGAAGATTCATTGGTGGAAGGACTCATGGACGAAGACGGCCCCGGCAGCATTGTGATTGACGTAACGCGCACCAAAATTGGCCGTGATTTTTTCGACTCGTTTTACCAGCAGTGGACCGTTCAGCAACGGGCGGTGGTGGCCGAAGCACCCAAGCCCAATGGTGGCGGAGGTGCCAACGCCAAACCCGATTCGGGCAGCACAAGACCGAAAATCTCCCCCGTTCAGAACGAGTTTGTTATCACGATTGAAGACCTGCCCACGCCCGGCACCGGGTTAGCCAGTGTGATTTCGATAGTGATTGATAACCAGACGGTTTGGCAGCAGTTTGTGCCGGCCCGGCGCGATGCCATTGACGACTACGCGCTGGAGGCCGTGGAAGCCGTTCGGTATTATTTTGCCGATTTGCAGTCGGTACAGGCGCAACTCGGCACCGACGACCAACTCGGCACCGGAGTCTATTAACTAATCCTTGTTTATCTACCCTAAACCAATCTTATCATGCTACGTGTCTTGCTGTTTACGGGCTGTTTGTTGGCGGGCTGGGCCGCAACGGGGCAGAGCTTAGTGTATCGGCCCGTGAACCCATCGTTTGGCGGCAACACCTTCAACTATTCCTGGATGCTGAGTTCGGCGCAGGCGCAGGATAAAAGCAAAGATCCGTCGGCCAAGTCAAGTAGCCAAACGGCGGCTGGCCGGTCGGCTTCGGATGCCAGTTCGCTCACTAATTTCTCGCAAACGCTCCAAAACCAACTCCTCTCCCAACTGTCGCGCAATTTGTTTACCCGGCAATTTGGCGAGCAGGGTCTCAAAGAAGGTACGTTCCAATTTGGTGATTTACAGGTGGTTATCACTAACGGAGTCAACGGTGTGAACATTCAGGTAACAGACGGCAAGGGCGGGCAAACCACCATCACCGTGCCGTATTATTGACCGGGCAAGTCACCCCGTGTCTTGATTACTCTTCATCATCCAACCTATTTTATACCATGCCAACCCGACTCTTTTTACCCATAATCCGCCTGACTGCCGCTGCCGGTTTGGGCTGGCTGCTCGCGGGCTGCGCGGCCTACATGAATCAGCCACGCGGCCCCCGCCCGGCCCGCTTAGGCGAAGAAACCGTAGTGACCGGCAATCTGCGGAACCTGCCCAAACCCAACGAGAAAATCTACGCGGCTGTCTATAAATTCAGAGACCTCACGGGGCAATATAAACTGACCGAAACGGGGTCTAATTTCTCGACCGCCGTAACCCAGGGAACCACCAATATTTTGCTCAAAGCCCTGGAGGAAAGCGGTTGGTTTGTGCCGATTGAGCGCGAAAACGTCAGCAACCTCCTCAACGAGCGAAAAATCATCCGGTCGAGCATGGCGCAGTTCAAGAGCGAGGCCGACAACCTGCCTCCCCTGCTCTTTGCCGGGGTGATTATGGAGGGGGGCGTGGTTAGCTACGATGCCAACATTATTACGGGCGGGGCCGGCTTGCGCTATTTTGGCACGGGCGGGTCAACCCAATACCGGCAAGACCGGGTAACGGTGTATCTGCGGGCAGTTGCCACCAAAACCGGCAAAATTCTCAAAACGATTTACACCTCAAAAACTATTCTGTCGCAATCAATAGATGGCGGTATTTTTCGGTACGTCACCTTCAAACGGCTCCTCGAAGCAGAAACCGGCTTCACCACTACTGAACCGGCGCATTTAGCCGTGACCGAAGCCATCGAGAAAGCCGTTCATTCGTTGGTGATCGAAGGTATTCGGGATAGTTTGTGGACGGCATCGGGCGCGTCGCCCCAGTTAAAAACCAAAACCACTGCCGCCCTCAAAGCCTACGAAGCCGAACGTAATGAGATGGCGACAACCGATGTGTTTGGCGTTCAGGATCGGCTTGGGGCTACGTGGCTCGTGTTTCAGCCCTACGGCTCGGCCTGGCGATACCAGGGCGATTATGCCGGGCCGCTCATCAAACTCGGCTACGGCCTGTCGCTCGATGTGTATCTGCGGCCCCGGTGGGCTGTTCAACTCAACGCCGGCACGGGAACGTGGGCAACCCGCAATTTCCTGAATTCGAGCTTTAACGAGTTGTCTGTCAACATCATGCACCGCCCCCTGCCTTACCAGCACCTTACGCCCCTGTTGTATGCGGGTGGGGGCGTGATAACGCACGCAAGCGGCCAGCCCACCGAATCAACAAAAAAATACTATGCCAAATTAACCGCCGGGGCCGGTCTCGAATACCAGTTTACGCGGACATTCGGCGTGCGGGGTACGGTAGACTACAACCAACCCCTGACCGATGGCCTCGACGGGCGCACGGCGGGTCTCCGCAATGATTATTACCTGAAAGCCAATGTGGGCCTGATACTCGGTTTTTCGGGTCGGCGGGCATTTCGGCAACCCAACCAATAATGCACCGCCCCACACATCATACACGTACCGATATGAACAGCCTTTTTTATCGCCTGCTGCTGGGTGTTGTTTTTATGGCAGCCGTTTGGGGGTGCAACGAAGAAACCTAC